>NZ_JAOWGZ010000103.1:0-945329 GCF_030332875.1 Citrobacter sp. Cpo045 | reverse complement strand
ATGAACCGTGAGGCTTAACCTTACAACGCCGAAGATGTTTTGGCGAAGAGACAGACACAAGATTCAGTTTGATTACAGATGACATCGACATGCCCAGGAGGTGTGTTGATAAACAGAATTTGCCTGGCGGCTGTAGCGCGGTGGTCCCACCTGACCCCATGCCGAACTCAGAAGTGAAACGCCGTAGCGCCGATGGTAGTGTGGGGTCTCTCCATGCGAGAGTAGGGAACTGCCAGGCATTAATTAAAGTGAAAAAGCCCATCCTGCCGGATGGGCTTTTTTGCGTCTGTGCGGAATGAAAACCGCCGGATGCGGCGTACCGCCTTATCCGGCCTACAGGGGCCGGGCTGAACGTATTTTGTAGGCCTGATAAGCGCATCGCATCAGGCAACGCGGCGGTACATTGCCGGATGCGGCGTGCCGCCTTATCCGGCCTGCAGGGGCCGGGCTGAATGTATTTTGTAGGCCTGATAAGCGCAGCGCATCAGGCAACGCGGCGGTACATTGCCGGATGCGGCGTAACAGCCTTAATCGACCAACAAAAGCACACTGTCTCGATCTACTACACGGATCTCTCCCTCGAACATATCTGAATCCTTTCTCTGCTAATTAAAATCGTGATCTTTACCGCACAATAAGATATAACAATTATATAACATTATGTTCACCAAAAAACACACAACCATCATTGATAAATTCACGCGATCGTTGGCAGGGGTACAATTCTAATGGCTGATAGTAGTGTAACTGAGAACGGGGTGCTGGCAGACGGCGATACCCGTCGTCGTATATGGGCGATTGTCGGAGCATCATCAGGGAATCTGGTCGAATGGTTTGATTTCTATATCTATTCATTCTGCTCTCTTTATTTTGCTCATATCTTTTTTCCATCAGGAAATACCACCACACAACTCTTACAAACCGCTGGCGTTTTTGCCGCTGGCTTCTTGATGCGACCAATTGGAGGCTGGCTGTTTGGCCGTATCGCGGATAAGCACGGGCGTAAAAAGTCCATGTTGCTGTCCGTTTGTATGATGTGCATGGGATCGTTGGTGATCGCTTGTCTACCGGGATATGAAACTATCGGTACCTGGGCGCCTGCGCTATTACTGCTGGCAAGGCTATTCCAGGGGTTATCTGTCGGTGGTGAATACGGAACCAGCGCGACCTATATGAGTGAAGTCGCCGTTGAAGGTAAGAAAGGTTTTTATGCTTCATTCCAGTACGTAACGTTAATCGGCGGACAGTTACTGGCATTACTGGTTGTGGTCATATTACAGCACACGTTAGAAGACTCAGCGCTCAGAGAGTGGGGTTGGCGTATTCCATTTGCGTTGGGCGCCGTGCTGGCTATTGTTGCGCTATGGCTGCGTCGCCAACTGGATGAAACCTCGAAACAGGATGTTCGCGCGCTGAAAGAAGCGGGTTCCCTGAAAGGTCTGTGGCGTAATCGCAAAGCTTTTGTCATGGTGCTTGGTTTTACCGCCGCGGGATCATTGTGTTTTTATACGTTCACAACCTATATGCAGAAGTACCTGGTTAATACAGCAGGTATGCATGCCAACGTAGCCAGTGGGATTATGACGGCGGCACTGTGTGTGTTCATGCTGGTACAACCGCTGTTCGGCGCCTTGTCAGATAAAATTGGCCGGCGTACTTCAATGCTGTGTTTTGGCGCGTTGGCCGCGATTTTCACCGTTCCCATTCTGACAGCATTGCAAAGCGTAACATCCCCGTATATGGCGTTTGCTCTGGTGATGTGTGCTCTGTTAATCGTCAGTTTCTATACGTCAATTAGCGGTATTCTGAAGGCCGAAATGTTCCCGGCACAGGTACGCGCTCTTGGGGTCGGCTTATCTTATGCGGTGGCCAATGCGCTGTTTGGCGGTTCAGCCGAATATGTCGCGTTGTCCCTGAAGTCTGTCGGTATGGAAACGACATTCTTCTGGTACGTCACTGCGCTGGCAGTAGTTGCGTTTTTAGTATCGCTAATGCTGCATGGGAAAGGGAAAGGTCTGCGCCTCTAGTAATGTGCCAGTTGCCAGACCGCATAGCCGGTAGATGCGCCTGCAACATCCCAGGCGAAGTCCTTCCAGCTCCAGCCGCTCCCTGCGGGACGGCTGTCCCATAGCTCTTTTGACGCACCCAGGCTGACTGAGAACATCAGGCCGATAGCCGCACTGCGATCGCGGCTGTTGCCCTGATGTTGGGCATATTCATTGCCGGCTGCGGCAAGCATGGCGGAGGCGATGAAGTGTTGAGCTTTGTCTTGCCCGCTCCACTGGTCGTTAGCCATATGGCTGCAGCCCGAAATGGCAAGGATACTGGTAAGAATGAACAGGCGCACCGTTGCCTCCATATGAAAAACCCCGTCACTGGACGGGGTCTTGATTACAGAATACGGCTAATTAATCTGTCGATACGAATACGGCGTAGTCGACGGATGAGCTTACGCACTTTGACCGGATAGTCAGCAATGCTTTGCAGGTCGCGATAGTGCTTAACGACGGTAGTATGCGTACGGATAAGCTCCAGCTCTTTATCGCGCTGAGGGGTGAGCTCTTGCTTAGGATCGTGGATAAGGATGGCGTTTTCCAGATCCAGACGCCAGGCACGAGGGTTAAGGTTGTTGCCGGTGAGCAGCATCCATTTATCATCAACCCACATACCTTTCAGATGATAGGTATTGTCATCATCTTTCCATAAGCGCACGACCAACTGGTCGGTATTCACGTAATACTGCAATCTGCTCAAGAAACGGCGCAGATTTATTTCATACAGATAAGGCAGCGCACCGATGATCTTGAATGGCTCATCTTCCGGGATGAAAAAGTCGTTGGCGGTTTTATCACCGACAATGATTTCAACCTTTTTCCCTTCACGCAGCAGTTGAATGATATTGCGCACCAGTATGGCGGGCAGGTTGAAATAAGGGGTACAGATTGTGAGCTTGTGCTCTGCGCAGGGCATAAGATGGAAAATGGTCTTATTTAACAGACTGGATTTCCCAAGGCCCACCAGAGGCGTAACCGAAAGCTGTTCGTTATCAGCATCACCCTGAAAATGGAATGACGCATCGCGCAGTTCCTGACGGTACAGGCGGATGTCATTTTTAATTTCTGGGCTTTTAGGGCGGTTGATATCATCAAGACGGTTAACGCCGCGACCGTTCATCAGGTTTTGCGTCACCCAATCGAACATGATATCGGCCATTTGCGCGTTGCGAATCAACTGATAACGGTCATAGCGATATTTATCATGCTGATGCAGGTAAACATCGTTCAGACTGGCCCCGCTGTACAGGACGCTGTCATCAATGATAAAGCCTTTGAAATGCAGGACGCCAAGCGCTTCGCGGGTGTTAATCGGAACGCCATAGACAGGAATATCGATACCAGGGTTTTCTTGCGCCATTCGGCAATACCAGTCAGCATTGGTATTGGATGCCGCAGCACCAATACGACCGCGCTGGGCTCGGTGCCAGTCGACAAGCACCCGGACATCCAGTTCAGGACGCTGCCGTTTTGCCGCATAGAGAGCGTCAAGTATGCCTTTACCACCGTCATCCTGTTCCAGGTACAGCGCAATAATGCAGATCCGTCGCGTCGCGCTGGCTATTTTTTCCAGCAGAGTCTCCCTGAAATTAGCGGGAGCATAAAAGAAATCTACATCATCAACTGACTGAGAAATCTTGGGTAGTTGGGCAAGGTGTTGTTGATGTTTATTACGCTTAAATTTTGACAACATCACAGTGCATTTCTTCTCTGTTCATTGAAGGGTCCTCTGTGCTATGCAGACGACATAAGCGGGCAATGATACCACCAGTACCCATTAATGTGGTCAACATTTCCAGTACCTTACTCACGATTCCTCACATTGGGCCAGATTAAGCGTTAGCCCAACAATTCCCTCTTCGAGCTGGACGTCAACAACAAACCCGAGCTTTCGGGCCAGGGCGACCATCCCACGATTGTTCGGCATCGTAATACCATTCAAACGTATAAGTCCGTGATCTCGAGTATAGGCAATTAATTTTTCCATCAATCGGCGACCCAGTCCAAGCCCTTTGAGATCGGAACGAACCAGTACGGCAAACTCAGCGTCTACGTTATCAGGATCCGAGATTGCTCGCGTTACGCCGAGGATCTCTTCGTGATTATCTTTACAACGCACCGCAACAAAGGCCATTTCCCGATCGTAGTCGATCTGCGTCATATTGGCTAAATCTTCGTGGGTAAATTCGTTGATCTCACTGAAATAGCGATAATAAAGATCTTCTTTTGTCACCTGAGAAATGAACTGCTGAAGATGAGGTTCATCCTCCGGCAAAATGGGGCGGAACAGACAGCGCTCGCCGTTCTTCAACTCCACCCACTCTTCAAGCTGATGAGGGTAGGGACGTACAGCCAGTCTGCTTTCGTTATCTCCCGTGAAAGGGGCAATATCCAGCGTAACGTCCAGCGCGGTAAATTCTCCGGCCGAGGCCAGCAGCGGATGAATATCCAGACGCTGAATTTCCGGGCAATCGACGATCAGGTTGGAGACCTGCACCAGAAGTTGGCTCAACCCGGCGATATCCAAAGGGCGCAGTGCGCTGCGCGCGCGGATCTTTTTATTTTTGATCCCCTGGATCACCAGATAACGCGCCAGATTCATGTTCAATGGCGGCAATGCCACCACGGCTTGCTCTTCCGGTCGCCACTCAACACCACCTTCACCCAGCATAATCAACGGGCCAAATACCGGGTCGTGTTCAACGACAACGCGAAGCTCCTGAGCGCCGGCGCGATTCGCCATACTTTGCACTAATAAGCCGTGAATGCGTGCCTGCGGCCAGGCCATTTTTACCCGATCGAAAATTGCATTGGCGGCCTGCTGCACTTCAGTGGCTGTACGCAGGTAGAGCATCACCCCCTGAACTTCTGATTTATGCGGAATATCAGGAGAACGCAGCTTGAGCGCCACCGGGTAGCCGATTTGCTCCGCGATGTGTACGGCTTCCGCGCTGTCGCTGGCGATCCACGTTGGCAGCGTGTGTAAGCCATAAGCCTGTAAAATCGGCTGCACTTCATGGGTATCAAGCGATGTCGCTCCTTCAGCAATCGCACGCTGTAACAGATTATGCGCTTCGGCGGTGTTGGAGGTCAGGCTGTCAGGCAGCGCAGGCGTTTCTCGTAGCTGCTTCTGGTTTCGCCGATACTCCACCATATGCATAAATGCGGTGATGGTACCTTCCGGCGTGCGGTAGGTGGGCAGTCCGGCTTCGCTAAACAGTCTGCGGGCTTCCTGAGAGGAAAACTCTCCGCACCAGTTGGTCAGCAACGAGACGAATTTTCCTCGGGGGTGATGCTTTACCGCTTCAATCAATGCCAGTGCGCTTTCGGTTCCGGGAGCGGCTGCGCTGGGTGAATGAATCACCATCAGCGCGTCGAAATCCTGGCTGGCGAGCAAAATATCCAGCGTCTTAACGTAGTGTTCGCTGCTGGCGTCATCACGCAGATCCAGCGGGTTGGCGATATCAACATGTTCAGGCAATGCATCGCGTAATTTCTGGCAGGTGTCTTCACTCAACGTCGCCAACTTGCCATTTTTTGACCACAGTTCATCTAATGCCAGTGCGGCAGGCGCGGCCCCATTGCTGATGATCATCAGCCTGTCGCCACGTAGTGGACGCATGTGGCTCAGGGTTTCGACCGCCGAAAACAGCTCGTGAGTGTCTTGCACGCGTAATAAACCGGCACGCTGAATAGCGGCATCCCACGCAGGGTCCATCCCGGCGCTGGTATGCAGTAAACGCTGCGCCGCTGGACTACGACCGCTCTTAATCACCAAAATAGGTTTATTGCGCGAGGCGCTGCGGGCGGCGGAAACAAAGCGTCGGGCATCACTTAAATGCTCGAGATACAGCAATATCGCGCTGGTTTTGCTGTCGCGCGCCAGGTAATCCAGCAGCTCATCAACGTCGATATCCAGGCTATCACCCAGCGCGATAAAGTAAGAAAAGCCCATTTCTCTCTGCTGTGCCCAGTCGAGTATGGTGTTGGATACGGCAGCGGATTGAGAGATAAAAGCCAGCTTGCCGCGCTTAATCGGGACGGGGGAAAAGCTGGCGTTAAGCCCTTGCCAGGGCGCGAGAAGTCCCAGGCTGTTGGGGCCCAGCAAACGTATGTTGTAGCGTGATGCGCAGGCCTGCAGCTCTGCGTGCTGCGCCGCGGGAGCTGAGAGAATAATGCAGGTTTTACAGCCTTTCTCGCCAAGCGCTTCGAGTAACGCCAGGTTACGGCTGGCATTGGTGCACAACACGGCGAGATCCGGGCTAAAGGGCAGGCTGTTGATATTGGGCCATGCCAGTACGCCCAGCACCGCTTTCCATGCGGGCGTCACCGGTAAAACAGGTCCATTGAAACCGCCGGCAAGCAGGTTACGCATCATCAGGTAACCCGCGCGATTAGGCTTCATTGACGCCCCAATCACCGCAATGGATTTCGGTCGCAGTAGTGCTTCCAGACCACGCTGACTCATATCGGCTTCCTTAATGACACCAGTGACCGAATGATTTTAAACGTTTTCTGATGAATCTGCTGTGACGCTTCCCTGATGTTGAGTTTTTCCTGCCAGGTAGCGGGTTTTAAAGCGAGTGAAATGATCGCTTAACCCTTCTGCGGCTTGCGTATCTCCCGCCAGATCCAACAAGGCGATGGCCACTTCAGCAGTGCAATATTGCCCTTCAGCGTGAACGCCACGCAGGTGGTAAGCAGAAAGGCGTGATAAATCAACGGAGATCACCGGTAGGTTATCGAGGTACGGGCTTTTGCGGAACATTTTACGCGCCTCAGGCCAGGTACCGTCGAGCATGATAAACAATGGTGGCTTACCGGCTGGTGGCGTGAAAATCACTTCACGCTCTTCACCCGCATAGGAGGCCGGGAATACAACCATCGGCTGGTAATCCGGATTTTTCACCAGTTCCAGCAGCGCCTGCGGCGGCTCGGTGCGTGACCACTGAAAAGCCGTGGTATCGGGCAGAATATCAGCAATCAAACGCCCCGTGTTGCTGGGCTTCATCGGCTCGGTATCAAACATCACCAGACAAAAGCGACTTTTTGCCTCAGAGGGTGCCAGCGTTGCGCACAAGCAGAGTTTCTGCGGCAGCAGGCAGCGCTGACAGCGGCGAACGCGATTACCTCGGGCAAGGAAAGGACGCGTGGCGCGCGCGAGGCGCTCTGCGCGTAACTGAAGAACAGCGTTATCGGTCATGGGGAAACACGTTGAAAAACGCTATTGTCGCAGAGGTGAAAACGGGGCACAAGATGCGCCCCGTAGAGATTATAATGATTCGTTAAGCCAGCTATCAAATGGGGCTTTTGGTACAGCGCCGTTAAGCATGTCGACAATTTCCCCTTTTTTGAAAATCATAATGGTCGGAATACTGCGGATACCGAAACGGGCGCTGAGTTCACGCTCGGCTTCCGTATTCACTTTAACAAAACGCACTTTACCGCTACGCTCTTCCGCGACATCTTCAAAAATCGGGGCGAAGTTACGACATGGACCACACCAGGGGGCCCAAAAGTCAACGACCACCGGGAGATCGTCTTTTAACAGTTTATCCAGTGTCTCACCGGTCGCATTGATCACCTCCCCATCAAACAGGTCGTGACCACAGCGTCCGCATTTAGCCGCTTCCTGGACACGATCGTCGGGGATGCGGTTGATAGCCTGGCAGCTGGTACAAACGGTATTCATAACTAACCTCTGGATGAGTGGAGTGGACTTCACGGCAGGAACGCCAGTATGTTTCTATTATGTTACATATTATCGGGGAGTCTGTTCTAAACAACAATGCGTTTTATTCAATGAGTACAATAGTCCTTAGCTTTTAAATGAAATAATGGCTAACGACGTGCACATCGGGTAATCTGCGCGCTTCGCGCAGAGCAGGTGGAGAAAAACATGAGCGACGAACTGAAGAACAAAAACGGCAAGGTCAAAGTGATGTACGTCCGCAGTGACGATGACTCGGATAAACGCACCCAAAATCCACGTACTGGCAAAGGCGGTGGTCGCCCCGGTACTTCCCGAGCCGAAGGCGGTCGTCGCCCTGCCCGTGATGACCGAAAGGGTCCGAACAGCGAACGCGGTCGTGAACGTGGTCGTGACCGCGATGTAGAACGTGACCGCAGACGTGAAGATTCACCGTGGCGTACCGTGTCCCGCGCACCGAATGATGACGCAGCGGATAAAGCCGATCACGGCGGTATTAGCGGTAAGAGCTTTATCGATCCTGAAGTATTACGCCGTCAGCGTGCGGAAGAAACCCGTGTTTACGGTGAGAATGCCTGTCAGGCTCTGTTCCAGAGTCGTCCGGACGCCATCGTCCGCGCCTGGTTTGTTCAGAGCGTAACCCCGCGCTTTAAAGAAGCATTACGCTGGATGGCGGCAAACCGCAAAGCCTATCACGTGGTTGACGAAGCCGAGCTGGCGAAAGCCTCTGGCACTGAACACCATGGTGGCGTCTGTTTCCTGATCAAAAAACGTAACGGTACTACCGTTAAGCAGTGGGTCGGTCAGGCAGGGGCGCAGGATTGCGTGCTGGCACTGGAAGATATCGCTAACCCGCATAACCTGGGCGGCATGATGCGTAGCTGTGCGCACTTCGGTGTGAAAGGCGTAGTGGTTCAGGATGCGGCGCTGCTGGAATCAGGTGCGGCCATCCGTACCGCTGAAGGTGGTGCAGAGCACGTTCAGCCGATTACCGGCGACAGCATTGTTGATGTGCTGGACGACTTCCGCCAGGCGGGTTACACGGTTGTGATGACCTCAAGCGCGAAAGGCAAACCGCTGTTTACTACCACGCTGCCGGAAAAAATGGTGCTGGTATTAGGGCGTGAGCGTGAAGCTCTGCCAGAAGCAGCATGCTCAGCCGACGATTTGTGCATAGCGATTGACGGCACTGGCAAGGTAGAAACGCTCAACGTTTCTGTGGCAACAGGCGTGCTGCTCGCGGAGTGGTGGCGTCAGAACAAAGCCTGATAATAAAAATGCCAGCGAATCGCTGGCATTTTTTTACTCGCTTTCTGCGGGTAATACCGGCATCCAGTCAATTGGCTTTTCACCTCGTTGTTCCAGCCATTCATTCGCCAGTGCAAAGTGATTGCAGCCAAAGAAACCGCGATGCGCAGAGAGCGGTGATGGGTGGGGCGCTTTCAACACATGGTGACGCTGCGTATCAATAATCGCGCCTTTCTTCTGTGCGTGAGAACCCCAGAGCAGGAAAACCACGTCTTCCCGATGTTGGTTAATCAGACTGATGACTTTATCGGTAAATGTTTCCCACCCAAGGCTGGCGTGAGAATGTGCCTGGCCGGCGCGGACGGTGAGTACGGTGTTGAGTAACAGTACCCCCTGGCGTGCCCAGCTTTCCAGATATCCGTGCGTTGGGCGCGTGAAGCCTGGAATCGTTGCCTCCAGCTCTTTGTACATGTTCAGCAACGAGGGTGGAGTGGCAATGCCGGGGCGAACAGAGAACGCGAGACCGTGTGCCTGGCCTGGACCGTGGTAAGGATCCTGACCCAGGATGACGACTTTCACATCACCAAGCTCGGTAAAGCGAAAAGCGTTAAACACATCTTTTTGCGGCGGATAAATTGTCATACCCGATTGACGTTCGCCGGCAACGGTATGCAGCGTGTTAACAAAATAAGGCTGCTGTTTCTCTTCAGCCAGCACATCGTGCCAGGTTAATTCGGTGGCCATCTCGCTCTCCTGCGAATTTTCAATCCCCCTAGCTTAACTGCTTCTTTCGACGTCGCAAAATTCTGTACGTTACTCAATGGTCTACCCCTTAAAGATAGTTGAAAATTTATGTAAAAAGTTTAGCTGCACACATGGCGTAAGTTGATGTAAAACAATAAAATCCACCTATCACCACTTTTCATGTATGGTTTTTATTGATTTAAATCAAAGATTCAAGGGTGTGTGAGGGGTATATATACACTCAAGCAACAATGGTTTTACCAATTGGCCGGATGACGGCCAACCGAGATCAAATAATTTTGCCGGGGAGGCATCAAATGATTACAGGTATCCAGATTACTAAAGCTGCAAACGACGACCTGCTGAACTCTTTCTGGCTGCTGGACAGCGAAAAAGGCGAAGCACGCTGCATCGTTGCGAAAGCAGGTTTCAATGCTGATGAAGTCGTTGCAGTCAGCAAACTGGGCGAAATCGAATACCGTGAAGTACCGGTAGACGTACAGCCGGAAGTCCGCGTGGAAGGTGGTCAGCACCTGAACGTGAACGTTCTGCGTCGCGAAACGCTGGAAGATGCAGTTAAGCATCCGGAAAAATATCCGCAGCTGACCATCCGTGTTTCTGGTTATGCAGTGCGTTTCAACTCTCTGACCCCAGAACAGCAGCGCGACGTTATTGCTCGTACCTTTACTGAGAGCCTGTAAGGCTCACGGGGAATAACCCCGTTTAGTAGAGAATCAAAAAGCGGAAGATGCCAGTGCGTCTTCCGCTTTTTTGCATTTGTTAGTAAAAGATCCTCACCGCGCAATACACCAACAGCAGCGCCAGAATGATATTCAACTGTCGACCGTAACGGCAAAAAACGCGCTGAAAAAGATGGCCCGCCAGCGCCCAGCAGGCATTCCCGAAGGTGCCGATCAGCGCTAACAGAATACTCACCCCAATCAGCCAGTGGGCGTCCTGAGTGTACGGTAATACGAACGTGGATAACGCGGTAATGCCGTACAAAATGATTTTCACGTTAACAAACTGCAAGCCAAAACTTGCCCAGAAGCTAATCGGCTCTGACTGCAATCTATCGTTCGAGGTCGGGCTGGTGGCGATCTTCAGCGCCAGCCACAGGATATAAGCGGCCCCAGCCCAACTAAGCCAATGGATGATGGCTGGATCCATGACCGCCAGTGAAAATGAAATCCCGGCGCACATCATCATGACGATTAAAAAGCCCAGACTCATTCCGGCCAGTACGCGTGTACTCTGACGAAAACCGTGTGACGTCGCGGCGCTGAGCGCAAGGATGTTGTTTGGTCCGGGGGTTAGCGCGGTAATCAATGTATAGGTCCAGAATGCACTTAAAAGCGTGGGGGTCACTTGTTATCTCCTCTGTTTTGGTAGACAGTACCCGAGGCAAAATATTAAAAAAAATGAATGTTTTTGCATTCTGAGTTCGATATTTTCGATGGGTTGGTGCGGATGGATTTACGTCGGTTTATTACGCTAAAAACGGTGGTGGAAGAGGGTTCATTTCTGCGGGCATCACAAAAACTGTGCTGTACGCAATCAACGGTTACCTTTCATATTCAACAGCTTGAGCAAGAGCTTTCGGTGCAGTTGTTTGAAAAAATTGGTCGCCGGATGTGTCTCACCAGTGAGGGAAAACGGCTGATGCCGCATATCCATGACCTGACGCGCGTGATGGCATCGATTCGACAGTCGGCACATCAGGATGCGCAGCCGAGCGGCGATCTACGTGTCGCAACAGGCGAAACGCTGCTGGCGTATAAAATGCCGCAGGTTTTACAGCGATTTAAACAACGTGCGCCCCATGTGCGGCTGTCTTTACAGTCGCTCAACTGTTATGTCATTCGCGATGCATTGCTCAGTGATGATGTTGATCTGGGGGTCTTTTATCGGGTGGGTAATGACGATGCCCTGGAGTTGATGCCGCTTGGCGATCAGTCACTGGCATTAGTTGCTTCGCCACTGCTTCAGCACGTTGATTTTACTCAGCATAACCAGCACATTCACTGCAGTTTTATCATTAATGAGCCGCAATGTATTTTCAGACAACGCTTCGAGGGGCTACTGCGTAAACGACAGATTACGCTGGAAAATACCATTGAGTTATGGAGCATTGAAAGCATTAAGCAGTGCGTATCGGCAAATCTTGGGATCAGCTTTTTGCCGCATTTTGCCGTCGAGAAAGAGTTACGTTCAGGGGAGTTGATTGAATTACCGTTCAGTGAACAACCTGAGTTAATTACGGCATTGTGTGGTTATCATGCCGGAAAAGTCGTTAGCCCGGCGATGCGGGTGTTTCTTGAGTGCATTGAAGAGAGTTTTGCATCACGTGAAAAAATGCCGGGCTAAATGGCCCGGCATTCGGTTTACTCTTTGTCGGACTGCTGGGTAGCAGCGCCGCTCGGCTTACGACGTTTGCCGATATTTTTGGCGTCGCGGTGACGTTTTTTCACCCGCGGCTTCTCTTTCTCTTTCGCCTTTTTCTCAGCGCGCTTCGCCAGCACTTTCTTGGATGGCTTACCGTTAGATTTCTCACTTGGCGCGCGCGTGGTTGGACGCAGTTCGTCAATGACGCGAGCTTTCAGCGGTTCGTCAATATAGCGGCTCGCTTTGCCGAGCAGCAGGTGGTCGTGCGCTTCAACCAAAGAGATCGCAGTGCCTTTACGGCCAGCACGACCGGTACGGCCAATACGGTGCAAATAGGCATCGCCACTGCGCGGCATGTCGAAGTTAAACACGTGGCTGACGTCAGGAATATCGATCCCGCGAGCGGCAACGTCGGTTGCTACCAGCACGTTCACACGACCATCGGTCAGGCGTTTGATCGCTTCGTTACGTTTGTTCTGCACCATCTCGCCTTCGAGATAGCAGTTATTAATGCCCGCCTGGCGCAGCCAGCCTGCCAGTTCGTGCACACGCTCACGTTTGCGTACGAAGACAATCGAGCGAGTCGCTTCCGGCTGTTTTAACAGGTGGATCAGCATGGCAGTTTTGTGCTCGATGTCATCGGCACGGTAGTAAAACTGATGGATCTTCTTGCGTTCGCGGGTGGACGGATCCGCTGAGACTTCGACCGGGTCTTCCAACAGACGCTCGGCAAAATCTTTAATCGCATCGCCTTCCAGTGTGGCGGAAAACAGCATGGTTTGCTTACGCCAGCGTGTTTCACCGGCGATATGCTCGATGTCCTGGGCAAAGCCCATGTCCAGCATACGGTCTGCTTCATCGAGAATTAGCGTTTCAACCGCATGGCAGTCGAAGTTTTCTTCTTTAATGTATTGCAGCAGACGACCCGTGGTGGCGACCACGATGTCCTGGTTTTCGCTAAAGACTTCCATGTGGTTCATGTAAGCCACGCCGCCGGTAATCGTAGCGATATCCAGATGCGTATTCTTCGCCAGTTCACGAGCGTGTTCGGCAACCTGCATCGCCAGTTCGCGCGTTGGCGTCAGGATTAAAATGCGCGGCGGACCAGATTTCTTGCGCGGGAAGTCGAGCAGGTGCTGCAACGCTGGCAGCAAATATGCCGCCGTTTTACCGGTGCCTGTCGGCGCAGAACCGAGTACATCACGGCCATCGAGCGCAGGCGGAATGGCGGCAGCCTGAATGGCGGTCGGGCGAGTGAAACCTTTTTCCTGGAGGGCATCCAGAAGGCTTTCATCGAGTTCAAGTTCGGAAAAAGTCGTTACAGTCATGTTCTACCTCTGAGTGGGGCGCTGATTATAGACGTTACGGCTGCAATCTTCATCTGTTTGTATGGATATACCTTCTCAGGTATTGTTTTTATCCTATGTTATCGTTTTTTTTCCAGGAAGGTTGTTCTTCATGCCCCAGTCTACATCCGTACTGAGACGTAATGGATTTACTTTTAAGCAGTTTTTTGTGGCACACGATCGCTGTGCAATGAAAGTCGGAACAGACGGCATTTTATTGGGGGCCTGGGCCCCCGTTGCGGGCGTAAAGCGGATCCTGGATATTGGTACCGGGAGCGGCCTGTTGGCGCTGATGTTGGCCCAGCGCACGGATGAAAACGTCATCATTGACGCCGTGGAGCTTGATGTCGATGCCGCGCAGCAGGCGCAGGAGAACATCGCGCAATCTCCGTGGATGCATCGCGTGAGTGTTCATACAGAAGATGCGCAGCAGTGGATACCGCGTCAGACCGTGCGTTTTGATTTGATAATCAGCAACCCTCCCTATTATGAACAGGGCGTGGAATGTGCAACACCGCAGCGCGAGCAGGCGCGCTATACCACCACGCTCGATCACCAGATGTTGCTTACGCTGGCGGCGGACAGCATTACGGAAGAAGGTTTTTTTTGTGTCGTGCTGCCGGAACAGATTGGGAACGCGTTTACCCAGCAGGCATTAAGTATGGGCTGGCATCTGCGATTACGTACGGATGTAGCAGAAACGGAAGCCCGACTACCGCATCGGGTATTGCTGGCATTCTCCCCGCAGGCCGGGGAGTGCTTTAGCGACAGGCTGGTGATTCGTGGGCCAGACCAACGTTACTCTGAAGGTTATACGGCGCTGACCCAGGCGTTTTACCTGTTTATGTGATGACTTAGCGGCGAGAGAATGGACGGGCCGGCTTCTGGAAGCTGCTCTGGGTAATCCAGCGTGTAGTGCAGGCCCCGACTCTCTTTGCGCATCATTGCGCAGCGGACAATCAGCTCGGCAACCTGCACCAGATTGCGCAGTTCCAGCAAATTGTTCGACACGCGGAAATGGGCGTAATACTCGTCGATTTCCTGTTGCAGCATGGTGATACGGCGCAGAGCGCGCTCCAGGCGCTTGGTCGTACGCACAATACCGACGTAATCCCACATAAACAGCCGCAGCTCATGCCAGTTATGCTGGATAACAACCAACTCATCCGGATTTTCTACCCGGCTTTCATCCCAGCCCGGGAGCGTGCTAACGCCGCGAGCATAAGGCATGCGCCTGTCGATATCTTCAGCCGCGGACCAGCCATAAACCAGACACTCCAGCAATGAGTTCGATGCCATCCGGTTGGCGCCATGCAGGCCGGTGTAACTCACTTCGCCGATCGCATACAGCCCGTCGACATCGGTACGGCCAAAGTCATCCACCATCACACCGCCGCAGGTATAGTGCGCGGCAGGCACGATGGGAACCGGCTCTTTGGTTAAATCAATGCCCAATCCCAGCAACTTTTCATAAATCATCGGGAAATGCTGACGAACAAATTCTTCCGGCTTATGGCTGATATCGAGGAACATGCAATCTGCACCAAGGCGCTTCATTTCATGATCAATGGCGCGGGCGACAATATCGCGGGGAGCCAATTCGCCACGTTCGTCAAAATCGGGCATAAAGCGTGAACCGTCCGGGCGTTTCAGGTGCGCTCCTTCGCCGCGCAGCGCTTCGGTCAGCAGAAAATTGCGCGCCTGCGGATGATACAGCGCTGTCGGGTGAAACTGGTTAAACTCCAGGTTGGCGACGCGGCATCCTGCGCGCCAGGCCATTGCAATCCCGTCACCCGAGGAAATATCCGGATTGGTGGTGTATTGATACACCTTTGATGCGCCGCCGGTGGCCAACACTACCGACTTCGCATGGCAGGTTTCGACGGCTTCTTTATTACGATTCCAGATCCATGCGCCGACAACCCGACGCGTTCCTGGCAGACCGATTTTATCGGAGACAATCAGGTCGACGGCGTTGCTACGCTCAAGAACCCGGATATTGGGGTGATTTTGTGCCTGGCTGACGAGGGTGGTTTCGACTTCTTTGCCGGTAGCATCCGCAGCGTGCAGGATGCGTCGATGGCTGTGACCGCCTTCACGGGTCAGGTGATAGCTCTCTTCGCCGTTAGGCTGAACCTGTGTATCAAATAAGACGCCCTGATCGATAAGCCATTGAACGCAGGTGCGGGCATTGCTGGCGACAAATTCAACCGCATGACGATCGCACAGCCCGGCCCCGGCAATCAGCGTATCTTCAACGTGGGAGTCGATACTGTCGGTTTCATCGAAAACCGCGGCAATACCCCCCTGGGCATAAAATGTCGAGCCTTCGCTGACCGGCCCTTTGCTCAGGACAATAACCTGATGTTTTTCAGCCAGGCGCAGCGCCAGTGAGAGTCCGGCAGCCCCGCTGCCAATGATCAGCACGTCACAGGATAATTCAGGAGTCGTATTCATGATGTTTGTTTAATTTACTAAACAGTGTTTGGTCACCATAGCACCACATTGCGCGATACTGCACGTTTTATTTTTAAATGTGTTGCAATGACTAAACATGAAGGAAAAGCATGATGAGGGCGAAATAGGCAAAAATATTTTGTGAAGCAGGCCGTTAGCATCAGATTATGTGATGAAATAAAGTGCCCGTTGGGTTACTCTGCAAGCGGTGAAATGGGCATTTCTGTACAGATAGTGCGTTGATCGGGTTATGTAGACTTATAATGAGAGATAAGACCTGTCTACAACATGACAAACAAAAAACAATGCGTAACGGAACTTTACGAAACTTGAGCACTCTAAGCATTTGCTTGCTCATAGTGAAGCTGATGGAGTGGCGTTTCGAAAGCGCGTGGAAATTTGGTTTGGGGAGACTTTACCTCGGATGAGCGAGCAGTTAACGGACCAGGTCCTGGTAGAACGGGTCCAGAAGGGAGATCAGAAAGCCTTTAACCTACTGGTAGTGCGCTATCAGCATAAGGTGGCGAGTCTGGTTTCTCGCTATGTACCGTCGGGTGATGTACCCGATGTAGTACAAGAAGCATTTATCAAAGCCTATCGTGCGCTGGACTCGTTCCGGGGAGATAGTGCTTTTTATACCTGGCTGTATCGTATTGCAGTCAATACAGCGAAGAATTACCTGGTCGCTCAGGGGCGTCGTCCACCTTCCAGTGATATTGATGCGATTGAAGCAGAAAATTACGAAAGTGGCGGTGCGCTGAAAGAAATTTCGAACCCTGAGAACTTAATGTTGTCAGAAGAACTGAGACAGATAGTTTTCCGAACTATTGAGTCCCTCCCGGAAGATTTACGCATGGCAATAACCTTGCGGGAGCTGGATGGCCTGAGCTATGAAGAGATAGCCGCTATCATGGATTGTCCGGTAGGTACGGTGCGTTCACGTATCTTCCGAGCGAGGGAAGCTATTGATAATAAAGTTCAACCGCTTATCAGGCGTTGACGATAGCGGGATACTGGAAAAGGTATTAGGCATGCAGAAAGAGAAACTTTCCGCTTTAATGGATGGCGAAACGCTGGATACTGAGTTACTCAAAGAGCTAACTCACGACCCGGAAATGCAAAAAACCTGGGAGAGTTATCACCTGATTCGCGATTCCATGCGAGGTGATACCGCCGACGTTCTCCATTTCGATATTTCCGCCCGCGTAATGGCCGCCATCCAGGATGAGCCAGTACGCCAGACGGCGCCATTGATTCCTGAGGCCCAGCCAGCACCGCACCAGTGGCAGAAAATGCCATTCTGGAAGAAAATGCGTCCGTGGGCCGCGCAGCTTACCCAAATGGGTGTGGCCGCGTGCGTATCACTTGCAGTTATCGTTGGCGTCCAGCACTATAATGGGCAATCTGAAACGTCCCAGCAGCCCGAAACACCGGTATTTAATACATTACCGATGATGGGTAAAGCCAGTCCGGTAAGCTTGGGTGTACCTTCTGACGCGACGGCCAGCGGCGGTCAACAACAGCAGGTACAGGAGCAGCGTCGTCGTATTAATGCCATGTTGCAGGATTACGAACTGCAACGTCGACTGCACTCTGAACAGCTTCAGTTTGAGCAGGCCCAAACACAGCAAGCCGCTGTGCAGGTGCCAGGAATTCAAACTTTAGGAACGCAATCGCAGTAATGAAGCAACTTTGGTTTGCCATGTCACTTGTGGCTGGTAGCCTGTTCTTCTCTGTAAACTCCTCGGCCAATCCTGCGTCCGGGGCGTTGTTGCAGCAGATGAATCTGGCCAGCCAGTCGCTAACCTATGAGCTGTCATTTGTCAGCATCAATAAGCAGGGTGTTGAATCCCTACGTTATCGTCATGCCCGCCAGGATAACCGTCCACTCGCGCAACTATTACAAATGGATGGACCGCGCCGGGAAGTGGTGCAACGCGGCAACGAAATTAGCTATTTTGAGCCTGGTCTCGAACCGTTCACGCTGAACGGCGATTATATCGTTGACTCTCTGCCATCCCTGATTTACACCGATTTCAAACGCCTTGCTCCCTACTATGATTTTATCTCAGTAGGCCGCACCCGTATTGCCGATCGGCTCTGTGAAGTGATCCGCGTTGTGGCGCGTGACGGCACCCGTTACAGCTATATCGTTTGGATGGACACGGAGACCAAACTGCCAATGCGTGTCGATCTCCTCGATCGTGATGGCGAAACGCTGGAACAGTTCCGTGTGATCTCCTTTACCGTGAATAACGGTGTTAGCGACAGCATGCAGACGTTAGCAAAAGCGAATTTACCACCGTTGCTGTCGGTTCCTGCAGGCGAGAAAACCAACTTCAACTGGAGTCCGTCGTGGTTGCCACAAGGTTTCAGTGAGGTCTCAAGCAGTCGACGTCCGCTGCCGACGATGGATAACATGCCGATTGAATCACGCCTTTATTCTGATGGCCTGTTTAGTTTCTCCGTGAACGTAAACCGTGCGACGCAGAACAGCGCCGATCAACTGCTGCGTACTGGCCGCAGAACGGTCAGCACCAGCGTGCGTGATAACGCGGAAATTACGATTGTGGGCGAGCTTCCACCACAAACGGCGAAGCGTATCGCGGACAATATCAAGTTCAGGGCAGCACAATGATTAAAGAATGGGCGACGGTCGTCTCCTGGCATAATGGTCTGGCGACGGTCAGCTGCGATGTTAAAGCATCATGTAGCAGCTGTGCTTCCCGGGCCGGATGCGGGAGCCGCGTGCTGAACAAACTGGGACCACAGACCACACACACTATCGTGGTGCCCTGCGACGAACCCTTGACCCCTGGTCAAAAAGTTGAACTGGGCATTGCCGAAGGTAGCCTGTTGGGATCGGCGATGCTGGTCTACATGTCTCCGTTGGCGGGACTGTTTCTTTTCGCGGCGCTGTTCCAGGTGCTGTTTGGTTCCGATCTTGCGGCATTAAGCGGCGCAGTGCTGGGGGGCGTGGGCGGATTCCTGATTGCTCGTGGATACTCTCGTAAGCTTGCTGAGCGCGAAGCCTGGCAGCCGGTCATTCTGAACGTTGCTCTCCCACCCGATCTTATTCGCGTCGAAACCCAGCAGTGATATCTTTGCCTGATGGCGTTGCGCTTATCAGGTCTACAGCGTGCTCAGATGCAGGCGTAGGCCGGATAAGGCGTTTATGCCGCCATCCGGCAAAAGTTTCACCGACTTTGCAAGGTTGTTTCCAGTTCCCGCTATCCTTGCTCTATGAACGTTTCCTCGCCTCAGCGTTGTAGTGTAGAATGCGGCGTTTCACTTAAACAGACGTTAAGCTCAGATCAGCGACTTCTCAGAGCCTGCTCCGGCGGGCGTAAGGCACAATAATTACACTATATGAAGAACATACGTAACTTTTCAATCATAGCTCACATCGACCACGGTAAATCGACGCTGTCTGACCGTATTATCCAGATCTGCGGTGGCCTGTCTGACCGTGAAATGGAAGCGCAGGTTCTCGACTCGATGGATCTTGAGCGTGAGCGCGGTATTACTATCAAAGCGCAGAGCGTGACGCTCGATTTCAAAGCATCTGATGGTGAAACCTATCAGCTTAACTTTATCGACACCCCGGGCCACGTTGACTTCTCGTATGAAGTTTCCCGCTCGCTTGCTGCCTGTGAAGGTGCATTGCTGGTGGTTGATGCCGGACAGGGCGTAGAAGCGCAGACCCTGGCTAACTGCTATACCGCCATGGAAATGGATCTGGAAGTAGTACCGGTACTGAACAAAATTGACCTGCCAGCCGCCGATCCTGAACGCGTAGCGGAAGAGATCGAAGATATCGTCGGTATCGATGCGACAGATGCCGTTCGCTGCTCGGCGAAAACCGGCGTTGGCGTCACTGACGTTCTTGAACGTCTGGTACGCGACATTCCGCCGCCGGAAGGCGATCCGGAAGGCCCATTGCAGGCGCTGATCATCGACTCCTGGTTCGATAACTACCTTGGCGTGGTGTCACTGGTGCGTATTAAAAACGGCACCATGCGTAAAGGCGACAAAATTAAAGTGATGAGCACCGGTCAGGTCTATAACGCTGACCGTCTGGGCATCTTCACGCCAAAACAGGTTGACCGTACCGAGCTGAAATGCGGCGAGGTAGGTTGGTTGGTTTGTGCGATTAAAGACATCCTCGGCGCACCGGTTGGCGATACTCTGACGCAGGCGCGTAACCCGGCAGACAAACCGCTGCCAGGCTTTAAAAAAGTGAAGCCGCAGGTTTACGCTGGTCTGTTCCCGGTGAGCTCTGACGACTACGAAAACTTCCGTGACGCGCTTGGCAAGCTGAGCCTGAACGACGCCTCCCTGTTCTACGAACCGGAAAGCTCTACCGCGCTGGGCTTCGGCTTCCGTTGTGGTTTCCTTGGTCTGCTGCACATGGAGATCATTCAGGAACGTCTGGAGCGTGAATACGATCTGGATCTGATCACCACCGCGCCGACCGTAGTCTACGAAGTCGAAACCACGGCGAAAGAGACTATCTACGTCGATAGCCCGTCCAAGCTGCCGCCGCTGAACAACATCTACGAACTGCGTGAGCCGATCGCTGAGTGTCACATGTTGCTGCCGCAGGCTTACCTTGGCAACGTCATCACCCTGTGTATCGAGAAGCGTGGCGTCCAGACCAACATGGTTTACCACGGTAACCAGGTGGCGCTGACGTATGAGATTCCAATGGCGGAAGTCGTACTCGATTTCTTCGACCGTCTGAAGTCGACCTCTCGCGGCTACGCGTCGCTGGACTATAACTTCAAACGCTTCCAGGCGTCTGACATGGTGCGTGTTGATGTCCTTATCAACAACGAACGTGTCGATGCGCTGGCGCTGATTACCCACCGCGACAACTCCCAGAGCCGTGGCCGTGAACTGGTTGAGAAGATGAAAGATCTGATCCCTCGCCAGCAGTTTGATATCGCGATCCAGGCGGCCATTGGTACGCACATCATCGCGCGTTCAACGGTTAAGCAGCTGCGTAAAAACGTTCTGGCGAAATGCTACGGTGGCGATATCAGCCGTAAGAAAAAGCTGCTGCAAAAACAGAAAGAGGGTAAAAAGCGCATGAAGCAGATCGGTAACGTCGAACTGCCGCAGGAAGCGTTCCTCGCCATTCTGCATGTCGGTAAAGACAGCAAATAATCTTAAGGAGTTGGCATGGCGAACATGTTTGCCCTGATTCTGGTGATTGCCACACTGGTGACGGGCATTTTATGGTGCGTAGATAAATTCATCTTCGCGCCAAAGCGCCGGGAGCGTCAGGCAGCAGCGCAAGCTGCTGCAGGTGATTCACTGGATAAAGCTACGCTGAAAAAAGTGGCACCTAAGCCAGGCTGGCTGGAAACCGGGGCGTCCGTTTTCCCGGTACTGGCGATTGTGCTGGTGGTGCGTTCATTTATCTATGAACCATTCCAGATCCCGTCAGGTTCGATGATGCCGACGCTGCTTATCGGTGATTTTATCCTGGTGGAGAAATTCGCCTACGGGATTAAAGATCCGATTTACCAGAAAACGTTGATCGAAACCGGTCATCCGAAACGCGGTGATATCGTGGTGTTTAAATACCCGGAAGATCCGCGTCTGGACTACATTAAACGTGCTGTCGGTTTACCGGGAGACAAAGTAACGTACGATCCAGTGGCGAAAGAGGTGACTATTCAGCCAGGATGCCGTTCCGGTCAGGCGTGTGAAAACGCGCTGCCGGTAACGTACTCTGATGTTCAGCCAAGTGATTTTGTACAGACCTTTGCTCGTCGTAACGGCGGTGAAGCGACCAGCGGCTTCTTTGAAGTTCCGCTGAACGAAACGAAAGAGAACGGTATTCGCCTTTCTGAGCGTAAAGAAACGCTGGGTGAGGTTACGCACCGCATTCTGACCGTGCCGATTGCGCAGGATCAGGTGGGGATGTATTACCGTCAACCTGGTCAGCCGTTGGCAACCTGGATCGTTCCGCCGGGACACTACTTCATGATGGGTGATAACCGTGATAATAGCGCGGACAGCCGTTACTGGGGATTTGTACCGGAAGCGAATCTGGTTGGTAAAGCGACCGCTATCTGGATGAGTTTCGATAAGCAAGAAGGTGAATGGCCGACCGGTGTGCGTTTAAGCCGTATTGGTGGCATTCACTAATCACCGATAATTGTTCACGTTGTCGTCATTACGGCGGCAGCGTGAATTATTTCTCGGATAAATTCCCGCAGACTAACGACATCCCTTGTCGTTGTGTATAGAATATTCCCCCGAAGTTTTAGGTTGGCACCGACAGGTTGCCACGGCACACGAAACAGCGTTGGTTTGTATACAAAAGCATGCAGGCGAAGCCGGATGGCTCAGCGAAATGCGTATATCAGGTCTGTTTCGTGTGCTGAATTGTTGACGCATTCATTTATTGGTATCGCATGAACCCCATCGTAATTAATCGGCTTCAACGGAAGCTGGGCTACACTTTTAATCATCAGGAGCTGTTGCAGCAGGCATTAACTCACCGGAGCGCCAGCAGCAAACATAACGAGCGTTTAGAATTTTTAGGCGACTCTATTTTGAGCTTTGTTATCGCTAATGCGCTGTATCACCGTTTCCCGCGTGTGGATGAAGGTGATATGAGCCGCATGCGCGCGACGCTGGTTCGCGGCAATACGCTGGCTGAATTAGCCCGTGAGTTTGACCTCGGTGAATGTTTACGTTTGGGGCCTGGTGAGCTGAAAAGCGGCGGCTTCCGTCGTGAATCAATCCTGGCGGATACCGTTGAAGCTTTGATCGGCGGCGTCTTCCTCGACAGCGATATTCAAACCGTTGAGCAATTGATCCTGAACTGGTATCAAACTCGTCTGGATGAAATTAGCCCAGGCGACAAACAAAAAGATCCGAAAACGCGCCTGCAGGAATATTTGCAGGGTCGCCACCTGCCTCTGCCGTCTTATTTGGTGGTGCAGGTCCGTGGTGAAGCACACGATCAAGAATTTACTATCCACTGCCAGGTCAGCGGCCTGAGTGAACCGGTGGTTGGCACAGGTTCGAGCCGTCGTAAGGCTGAGCAGGCTGCCGCCGAACAGGCGTTGAAAAAACTGGAGCTGGAATGAGCGAAGAGAAAACTTACTGCGGATTTATTGCTATCGTCGGTCGCCCGAACGTCGGCAAATCCACCCTGTTGAATAATCTGCTTGGGCAGAAGATTTCTATTACCTCACGTAAGGCTCAGACAACACGTCACCGTATTGTTGGCATCCATACCGAAGGCGCGTATCAGGCGATTTATGTTGATACCCCGGGTCTGCATATGGAAGAAAAACGGGCTATTAACCGCTTGATGAACAAAGCGGCGAGCAGCTCGATCGGTGATGTTGAACTGGTTATTTTCGTTGTCGAAGGCACCCGCTGGACGCCGGACGACGAAATGGTGCTCAACAAGCTGCGTGATGGCAAAGCCCCGGTTATTCTGGCCGTCAACAAAGTCGACAACGTTCAGGAAAAAGCCGATCTGCTGCCGCACCTGCAGTTCCTGGCAAGCCAGATGAACTTCCTTGATATCGTACCGATTTCTGCCGAAACCGGCTTGAATGTCGATACCGTTGCGGGCATCGTGCGTAAGCATTTGCCGGAAGCTATTCATCACTTCCCGGAAGATTACATCACCGACCGTTCTCAGCGCTTTATGGCCTCTGAAATCATCCGTGAAAAGCTGATGCGTTTTCTGGGTGCTGAACTGCCGTACTCCGTTACCGTGGAGATTGAGCGTTTTATCTCTAACGAGCGCGGTGGCTACGACATCAACGGTCTGATCCTCGTTGAACGTGAAGGGCAGAAGAAGATGGTTATTGGCAACAAAGGGGCCAAGATTAAAACCATCGGCATCGAAGCGCGTAAAGACATGCAGGAGATGTTCGAAGCGCCCGTTCACCTCGAACTGTGGGTGAAAGTGAAATCCGGCTGGGCCGATGACGAACGCGCGCTGCGTAGCCTCGGTTACGGCGACGACGTCTAAACACATCTTCTGAAACACGGCGAGTATATGGAAGGATGGCAACGCGCTTTTGTCCTGCATAGTCGCCCCTGGAGCGAAACCAGTCTCGTGCTGGACGTCTTCACGGAAGAGTCGGGTCGCGTGCGCCTTGTGGCTAAAGGCGCACGTTCCAAACGCTCCAATCTTAAAGGCGCACTCCAGCCTTTTACCCCGTTGTTGCTTCGCTTTGGTGGACGTGGCGAGGTCAAAACCTTGCGCAGCGCCGAAGCCGTTTCTCTGGCACTCCCCCTTAGCGGAATCACGCTGTACAGCGGCTTGTATATTAACGAGCTTATCTCGCGCGTACTCGAGTACGAAACCCGCTTTTCTGCACTCTTTTTCGATTACCTGAACTGTATTCAGGCGCTGGCTGGCGCCACGGGTTCGCCAGAACCTGCGTTGCGTCGCTTTGAGCTGGCCTTACTTGGTCATCTGGGGTATGGCGTCGATTTTACCCACTGTGCAGGCAGCGGCGAGCCGGTAGACGACACCATGACCTATCGCTACAGGGAAGAAAAAGGGTTTATCGCAAGCGTAGTGATTGATAACGCCACCTTTACCGGACGCCATCTGAAAGCACTCGAATCGCGGGAATTTCCGGATGCTGATACGCTTCGCGCCGCGAAACGCTTTACCCGCATGGCGTTAAAGCCGTATCTTGGTGGTAAGCCCTTAAAGAGCCGCGAATTATTCCGGCAGTTTATGCCGAAGCGAAAATAAAAAACGAGGATTGTCATGGCCGAATTACTGTTAGGCGTCAACATTGACCACATTGC
This sequence comes from Citrobacter sp. Cpo045, assembly GCF_030332875.1. NCBI lineage: Bacteria > Pseudomonadati > Pseudomonadota > Gammaproteobacteria > Enterobacterales > Enterobacteriaceae > Citrobacter > Citrobacter sp. Cpo045. The sequence goes on along the minus strand of NZ_JAOWGZ010000103.1, from coordinate 920,580 downwards.
CACTTTACGTAATGCACGCGGTACCGCATATCCGGACCCGGTTCAGGCAGCGTTTATCGTTGAACAGGCGGGCGCGGACGGTATTACCGTACACCTGCGTGAAGACCGTCGTCATATCACCGACCGTGACGTACGTATTTTGCGCCAGACGCTGGATACGCGCATGAATCTGGAAATGGCAGTCACCGAAGAGATGCTGTCGATTGCCGTTGAGACTAAGCCGCATTTTTGCTGCCTGGTGCCGGAAAAACGTCAGGAAGTTACCACTGAAGGTGGGCTGGACGTCGCCGGTCAGCGTGACAAGATGCGCGATGCCTGCAAACGGCTGGCGGACGCAGGCATTCTGGTTTCGCTGTTTATCGATGCCGATGAAGAACAGATTAAGGCCGCTGCGGAAGTTGGCGCACCGTTTATTGAGATTCACACCGGCTGTTACGCCGATGCGAAAACCGACGCAGAACAGGCCAGCGAACTGGCGCGTATCGCCAAAGCGGCAACCTATGCTGCAAGTCTTGGCCTGAAGGTGAATGCGGGTCACGGTCTGACGTATCACAACGTTAAAGCTATCGCGCGGATCCCGGAAATGCACGAGCTGAACATTGGCCATGCCATTATTGGACGTGCGGTGATGAGCGGCCTGAAAGAGGCCGTAGTCGAAATGAAGCGCCTGATGCTGGAAGCGCGTGGCTAATGGCGATTCTGGGATTAGGTACGGATATCGTGGAGATTGCCCGCATCGAAGCGGTGATCTCCCGTTCCGGCGACCGCCTGGCAAGACGTGTGCTCAGCGACAACGAATGGGCAATCTGGGAAACGCATCAGCAGCCGGTGCGTTTTCTGGCGAAGCGTTTTGCAGTCAAAGAGGCGGCAGCAAAAGCCTTTGGCACGGGTATTCGCAATGGGCTGGCGTTTAATCAGTTTGAAGTCTTTAACGATGAACTCGGTAAGCCGCGTCTGCGATTATGGGGAGAGGCGTTAAAACTGGCGGAAAAACTCGGCGTTGCGCACATGCATGTGACGCTGGCCGATGAGCGTCACTACGCCTGCGCCACGGTGATTATCGAAAGTTAGATTCAGGACGATGCCGGATGGCGACGCGTAGCGTCTTATCCGGCCTACGGGTTATGCGTTTGTTGCAGGGGCAGGTAGGGACTTCATCGCCAGATGGCGACGTGGCTAAAGTTTATCGGCGTGGTGCATCAGCACAAACTTATCCCACAGCTGCTCTTCTGTTTCGACATGCGCCGGATCTTTCAAAATAGTATTGGGGATCGGGCACACCTTCTGGCAGGTTGGCGTGTCGTAATGGCCTACGCATTCCGTACACTTGTCGCTGTTAATCTCGTAAATGCTATCACCCATCGAAATCGCCTCATTCGGGCATTCGGGCTCGCACATATCGCAATTGATACACTTTTTAGTGATTAACAGGGCCATCAGGAAACTCTCAAAACATCACAAATCGGGCGGGCATTATACGCGCATTCTTTGCTCAGACCAGTTTTTTTACCAGTGCCTCACTGTGGCGAATACGTTCCGGGGCATGCTCCAGATCCTGCTGTACCAGCGCCATAAACAGTAAATCAGTGAGCATCATTTGCGCATGGGTGGAGGAAATCGCTGCGCTGCGCGTGGCCTGCTCCTCGGCAATAGTGTACAGACAATGATTTGCCCGTTGCTGCAGTGCGTTCGGTGTAAATCCGGTGATGGCGAGGATTTTCGCGCCGGTGCGCAACGTTTCATCCGCAGCCAGATTGAGCTCGCGACGCTCTCCGGTATACGAAATGGCCAGCAGTAGATCGTTGGGCGAAAGCGCCTGCACCGTCGCCAGTAGGGCGTGCATATCGCGTTCCACCACCGCGTTAAAACCAATCTTCAGCAGCTTCCAGGCAAAATTCTGTGCCACCAGACCCGATGCGCCAATCCCGGTCACGATGATGCGGCGGGCTGAACGCAGCATCGTGACGCTCTCCATCAGTTTCTCTTCGCTGTTGACGTCCAGCGTTGCATGCATCGCCGCCACGTTCTCTTTAATCAGTTTCTCGCCTACCATTCGCATCGGGTCGTCACCGCGAATCTGATTATGTACCGGAATGGAATGGGGATTGGGATTGCTGGCCAATGCTTCGCTAATCGCCAGTTTGAGTGCCGGGAATCCTTTAAAGCCCATCTTTTGCGCGAATTTCACCACGCTGGACTGGCTGACGCCCGCTTCAAAGGCCAGCTGTTGTGAACTGAGATGACGCGCAGTATCCGGCTGAGCAAGAAGATAATCCGCAAGTTTTTTATCGCTTTGCGCGAGATCCGGATAACGCTGACGAATGCGAATTAAACAGTTCATGCTTTCTCCTGGCGAAAATGTGATGGCGATTACAAAACAAAATATCACTCGCCTTAGTGAATATAATATTCCATTATGACAGATTATTATGAATTAAAAATTCCTAAGGAACAAAAAATGAATCTCGGTGCGTTAGTTTCAGAAACCCGCAATCCTCAGACCATGGATCTGGATGCGCTCTCCACTCTGGAGTTGGTTCATCGTTTTAATCAACAGGATACGCTGGTAGCTGAAGCAGTAAAAGCAACTCTTCCTGAAGTTGCGCGCGCGGTTGATGCGGCAGCTGACGCGCTAAAAGCCGGTGGACGCATTATTTACATGGGAGCAGGTACCAGCGGGCGTCTTGGGGTGCTGGACGCGTCTGAATGCCCACCGACCTTCGGCGTCCCACACGGTCTGGTGGTTGGGCTGATTGCCGGGGGACCGGGCGCTTTGCTGAAGGCAGTAGAAGGCGCAGAAGATAACCCGCAGCTAGGCGAAGACGATCTGCGTGAGCTTAATCTTACCGCACAGGATCTGGTGGTGGGGCTGGCAGCTTCTGGTCGCACGCCGTATGTAATTGGCGGGTTGAAATATGCGCGTTCGGTGGGCTGTACAACGGCGGCTATTTCTTGCAATCCGGATTCCCCTATCGCGCATGAAGCGGATATTGCCATTTCTCCGGTAGTGGGGCCTGAGGCGCTGACCGGGTCAACACGACTGAAATCCGGCACCGCGCAAAAGCTGGTGCTCAATATGATCTCCACCGGCGCGATGGTGAAATTTGGCAAGGTGTATCAGAACCTGATGGTGGATATGCAGGCAACCAACGTCAAACTGGTCGATCGGGCGTGCCGTATGGTGGTTGAAGCCACCGGTATTGCGCGGGCTCAAGCTGAAACGCTGCTGAAGCAGACGGATTATGATGTTAAGCCAGCTATTTTAATGGCGCTCACCGGCCTGGATGCCGCTGCCGCCCGCGAAAAGCTTGCCGCTCACCAGGGTTTTTTACGCGCGGCGTTAGAACACTAAGAGGTGTATATGGATAAGACGGCGTTGCTGGCCAGCGACATCCTGCTGGGCGTTGGCGGAGAGAACAATATTCTGCGTCTGGAAAACTGTATGACCCGTGTCAGGGTGGAAGTTCAGGATGACGGGCAGATCGATATTCCCCGCCTCAGGCAACTGCCCGGCGTTAGCGGCTACGTGAAGCAGGGCGCACAGCACCAGATTATTGTCGGCCCCGGTAAAGCTGCCAAAGTGGTGGATGCCATGCGTTCCCTGATTGCCGATGGCGGCGAGCGAGCAGGTACCAATGATATTGAGCGCACCAAGTCAGAAGCCAAAGCGAAGTACAAAGCGCCGATGAGCGATGCGCTGCGCAAGCTGGCGAACGTCTTTATCCCTCTTATTCCGGCGTTTATCGCCTCTGGTTTGATTACCGGCATTATTAACATCCTTAAGCGCCCGGATATCGTGGGGGATTTTGCGACCCACTATCCAAATATGCTGGGACTGATGGGCATATTTGGCAGCGCCGTGTTTGCCATCATGAATATTCTGGTCGGGGTGAATACCGCCAAAGTTTTCGGTGGCTCCCTGGCAATGGGCGGGGTGATGGCGGGGATCCTTTCCAGCCCTCAGCTGGCGCAAATTACCCTGTTTGGCGAAGTGTTGCAGCCGGGGCGCGGTGGGGTGATCGCGGTATTGCTGGTGGTTGCGCTGATGTGCTGGATCGAACGTAAATTCCGCACGCTGTTGCCGGAATCACTGGAGCTTATCCTTAACCCGCTGCTAACCACCATCATTACCGGCGTAATCGCGATTGTGGCGCTGCAACCGCTTGGCGGATGGATTTCTGAATCTATCGCTCACGGCGCATCATGGGCTATCGATCGCGGCGGTTTTCTGGTCGGTGCCGTGCTGGCAGGTACCTTTCTGCCGTTGGTGCTCACCGGACTTCATCAGGGATTGGTGCCCATCCACGTTGAGCTGGTTCAGGCACACGGTTATAACGCGCTTTTTCCGATCCTGGCGATGGCGGGCGTTGGGCAAATAGGTGCTGCGATCGCGGTTCTGATGAAAACTCGTAATGCGCGGCTAAAGAAAGTGATCAAAGGGGCGCTACCGGTCGGACTGCTGGGGATTGGCGAGCCGCTGATTTTTGGCGTAACGCTGCCGTTGGGTAAGCCGTTTATCGGTGCCTGTCTTGGCGGCGCGGTAGGTGGGGCGCTGATTAGCTACTGGAAGGTGGCGACGGTCATCACCTTTGGCATCTCCGGGTTACCGCTGGCACTGACGATTGTTGCCGGAAAAGTGATGTTCTATCTGTTAGGCTATCTGGTAGCAGTTATCGCCGGGTTCCTGTTTACCTGGCTATTGGGATTCACTGATCCAGAGGAATAAGGTTTGACCAATCACCAGCGCCGCGTTGTCTTTTTTGATTTGGATGGCACGTTACACCAGCAGGATATGTTCGGTAGTTTTATTCGTTATCTGCTGCGTCGCCAGCCGCTGAATGCGTTGCTTGTGCTGCCTCTATTACCGGTGATTGCGCTGGCGTTGCTGATAAAAGGACGTGCCGCCCGCTGGCCAATGAGCCTGCTGTTATGGGGATGCACTTTTGGCCGCAGTGAGGCGCGTCTGAAAGCGCATCAGGCCGACTTTGTGCGCTGGTTTCGCAGTAACGTGACGGCGTTTCCGCTCGTGCAGCAGCGGCTGACAACCTACCTGTTAAGCTCTGACGCTGATATCTGGCTTATTACCGGCTCTCCGCAGTCACTGGTCGAGCAGGTTTACTTTGATACTCCATGGCTACCGCGAGTCAATCTGATCGCCAGCAAAATGGCGCGGGGATACGGCGGTTGGGTACTGACTTTGCGCTGTCTGGGCCATGAGAAAGTGACACAACTGGAACGCCACATTGGCGCGCCGCTACAGCTTTACAGTGGCTATAGTGACAGTAATCAGGACAATCCGCTGCTCTCTTTTTGCCAGCATCGCTGGCGCGTCACGCCGCGCGGAGAGCTTCAGCAACTCGAATAGCTAACGCACATGCAATTTGAAGTATGACGTGTATAATGCGCCCGCTTTGATTACTGGAGTTACCCCTTTGTCAGATGTTGAATTTAGCCACGAATACTGGATGCGTCATGCTTTAACGCTGGCTAAGCGCGCCTGGGATGAGCGTGAAGTCCCGGTGGGTGCGGTATTGGTACATAACAACCGAGTGATTGGCGAAGGCTGGAACCGCCCGATTGGACATCATGATCCGACTGCCCACGCTGAGATTATGGCGCTGCGTCAGGGCGGCCTGGTGCTGCAAAACTACCGCCTGTTAGATGCCACGCTGTACGTCACTCTGGAGCCGTGTGTGATGTGTGCTGGCGCGATGGTGCACAGCCGTATCGGTCGGGTCGTTTTTGGCGCGCGCGATGCGAAAACGGGCGCTGCCGGGTCATTAATGGATGTACTGCATCACCCTGGAATGAATCATCGGGTTGAAGTGACAGAGGGGGTACTGCGGGATGAATGTGCCACGTTGCTCAGTGATTTCTTCCGCATGCGCCGGCAGGAAATCAAGGCCCTGAAAAAATCCGCTAATCAGTAACTCTCAGCCTGATGGCAGTGCGCTTATCAGGCGTACAAGACTACTTCTCCTCTTTTTTATGCGGTGAAAACAGCAGGGAAGGGGAGTGCGTCAGGTAGTTTGACGACGTTTGAGACAGAAACGCCGAAAGCGGGAATTTCTCTTTACCTAATAGTTCTGCGGGCGTCACCGTCGGGTAATCCTGCGCCAGTTGCTGCGTTTCTAGCGCCTGTTTTTCTTTCTCTTGCAGATATCCCACCAGGCTAATTTGGTACTTACGGATATTTTCCACATAGGAGTAAGCTTCGTGGCCGCGCGCATAGCCATAGGTCAACTTGTTATAATACGGTTTTTGGCTGAGCAGCGGTAATCGCTGTTTTACGTCAGACCAACTGTTCGGATTGCCTTTGGTTTTCACCGTCAGCGCCCGCGCATCCAGCATGTGCGCATAACCCATGTTATAGGCTGCAAGGGCAAACCAGATGCGTTCTCCTTCGGGGACGGTATCCGGTACTTTACTCATCATATCCTGCAAGTATCGCGCGCCGCCGCTGATACTCTGTTCGGCATCGGTACGGTCGGTCAGCCCGAGACTCTGAGCGGTATTTTTGGTCAACATCATCAGCCCGCGTACGCCGGTTGGAGAAGTGGCCTGCGCGTCCCAGTGTGATTCCTGATACGAGATAGCGGCCAGCAGTCGCCAGTCTATTTCTTGCGCATATTTCTCAAACAGCGGCTTGAGGTCCGGCAACACGCTGTCTACGGCGCGTAAAAAGGAGCGGGTATCGACATAGTCAAAATCATCGCCATGCCCGAGATATTTCTCTTCCAGCCGTGCCAGAGAACCGTCTTCATTCATGGTGTTGAAGAAATCCAGTAGGGCGGCAGACAGCGTGTTGTCATCGTCCAGCCGACTAAACCATGTCACCGGTTGTTCGTCAGAGACGTCGAGCGCTACGGCCAGCTCAGGATGCACGCGTTGATATAAGCTGATGGCAACAGAATCGGCAATGGTGTAATCCAGCTTTCCGGCGATTACATCATCAAGCAGTTCGGTGGTGCCCTTTTTGTCATCGACTTTCCAGCTCAGATCGGGAAATTTTTTCTCTTTTAGCTGCTGGAGGTCATTAACCACCACGTGCCCCGGGGCGATAGTCAGTTGGTTTTCGTTCACGGTGGCAAGCGTGCGAGGGCGGTATTGCCCAACCCGGTACACCAGCTGTTGTGAAACCGAATAATAGGTCGGGCCGGGCTGGTAATTTTTCACCCGCTCGCTGTTATAGACCAGACCTGCGGCTAACAGGTCGGCATTGCCGTTATCCAGGTCGTCAAAAAGCTGGCTGATGTTCTGGCGTACGGTAACTTTTAACTTCACGCCTAAGTAGTCGGCAAATTCCTGGGCCAGTTCATAATCCAGGCCGAATTTTTTGCCGTTGAGGGTCGCGTAAGTTAACGGTGAGTCGATGGTACTGACGCGCAGCTCTCCCCGCGACTGAATGGCGGCGATACGATTTTCGGCTTTACCGAACCAGGGGATAGATGGCCAAAGGGCCGCTGCCAACAACAGCGTCAATATGCCGATGAACAGATAATTAATCTTTAATTTTTTCAATTAGTTAATTCTCTGAACCGTACGTTGTCTCTGTCTGCTGTGGTGTTGATTAAGAAGTGAAGTCGTCATTAATGAACGGCATTTTGCTTAAACTTGCGTCAGTTGGCAACTTATTCAGAAATCTGACCGCATTTGATGATAAGTGACGGTCGTGATTTTATTTCGACGCAAACGGTTTCGTCGGCGCGGTAGATTCTTTATAATGACGCCCGTTTCCCCCACTTGGGCACACCGAAAGCTTAGAAGACGAGAGACTTATGATGGAAATTCTGCGTGGTTCACCTGCACTGTCTGCATTCCGTATTAACAAACTGCTGGCACGTTTTCAGGCTGCCAACCTCCAGGTCCACAACATTTACGCCGAGTACGTCCATTTCGCCGATCTGAATGCACCGTTAAATGAAGATGAGCACGCGCAGCTTGCACGCTTGCTGAAATATGGTCCTGCTCTGCAAAGCCACGCCCCGGAAGGCAAACTGCTGCTGGTTACGCCTCGCCCTGGCACCATCTCCCCGTGGTCTTCTAAAGCGACTGATATTGCCCACAACTGCGGTCTGCACCAGATTAGCCGCCTGGAACGTGGCATTGCCTGGTATGTAGAAGCCTCCACGCTGACCGCTGAGCAATGGCAGATGGTGGCCGACGAACTGCACGATCGCATGATGGAAACGGTTTTCTCTTCGCTGAACGATGCCGAAAAACTGTTTGCCCATCACCAACCGGCGCCGGTCTCCAGCGTTGATCTACTGGGTGAGGGGCGTCAGGCGCTGATCGACGCTAACCTGCGTCTGGGTCTGGCGCTGGCGGAAGACGAAATTGACTATCTGCAGGATGCGTTCACCAAACTGGGACGTAACCCGAACGATATTGAACTATACATGTTTGCGCAGGCCAACTCTGAGCACTGCCGCCACAAGATTTTTAACGCCGACTGGGTTATCGATGGTAAACAGCAGCCTAAGTCGCTGTTCAAGATGATCAAGAATACCTTCGAAACCACGCCGGACCACGTGCTGTCTGCCTATAAAGACAACGCTGCGGTAATGGAAGGCTCTGAAGTGGGCCGCTATTTTGCCGACCACAAAACCGGCCGCTACGATTTCCATCAGGAACCAGCCCACATCCTGATGAAGGTTGAAACTCACAACCACCCGACGGCTATCTCTCCGTGGCCAGGTGCTGCAACCGGCTCCGGCGGCGAAATCCGCGACGAGGGCGCAACAGGTCGCGGTGCAAAACCGAAAGCCGGGCTGGTGGGTTTCTCCGTTTCCAACCTGCGTATTCCTGGCTTTGAACAGCCGTGGGAAGAAGACTTCGGTAAGCCGGACCGTATTGTTACCGCGCTTGATATCATGACCGAAGGCCCGCTGGGCGGCGCGGCGTTTAACAACGAATTTGGTCGTCCGGCGCTGACCGGCTACTTCCGTACCTATGAAGAAAAGGTCAACAGCCATAACGGCGAAGAGCTGCGCGGTTACCATAAACCGATCATGCTGGCAGGCGGGATCGGTAACATCCGTGCCGATCACGTGCAGAAGGGCGAGATCGTCGTTGGCGCTAAGCTTATCGTCCTCGGCGGCCCGGCAATGAACATTGGCCTTGGCGGCGGGGCAGCCTCCTCTATGGCTTCCGGCCAGTCTGATGCCGATCTTGATTTCGCTTCCGTACAGCGTGACAACCCGGAAATGGAACGTCGTTGCCAGGAAGTTATCGACCGTTGCTGGCAGATGGGTGATGCGAACCCGATTCTGTTTATCCATGACGTTGGCGCGGGTGGTCTGTCTAACGCTATGCCGGAGCTGGTAAGTGATGGTGGTCGCGGCGGTAAGTTCCAGCTGCGCGATATCCTCAGCGACGAGCCGGGTATGAGCCCGCTGGAAATCTGGTGTAACGAATCCCAGGAACGCTACGTGCTGGCGGTTGCTGCCGATCAATTGCCGCTGTTTGACGAACTGTGTAAGCGCGAGCGCGCGCCGTATGCGGTGATTGGTGAAGCTACCGAAGAACAGCATCTGACCTTGAGCGACAGCCACTTCGACAACCAGCCGATCGACATGCCGCTTGATGTGCTGCTGGGTAAAACACCGAAAATGACCCGCGATGTGCAGACGCTGAAAGCCAAAGGCGATGCCCTGAATCGTGGTGAAATCTCGATTGCAGATGCGGTTAACCGCGTGCTGCATCTGCCGACTGTCGCGGAGAAAACGTTCCTCGTGACCATCGGTGACCGTACCGTTACCGGTATGGTTGCGCGTGACCAGATGGTTGGTCCATGGCAGATCCCGGTCGCTAACTGCGCGGTCACTACCGCCAGCCTCGATAGTTACTACGGTGAAGCGATGTCTATCGGCGAACGCGCGCCGGTTGCGCTACTGGATTTCTCTGCCTCTGCGCGTCTGGCGGTCGGTGAAGCGCTGACCAACATTGCGGCAACGCAGATTGGCGACATCAAACGTATTAAGCTGTCGGCAAACTGGATGGCGGCTGCTGGTCACCCTGGTGAAGATGCTGGCCTGTACGAAGCAGTAAAAGCCGTCGGGGAAGAGCTATGCCCGGCGCTCGGCCTGACCATTCCAGTGGGCAAAGACTCTATGTCGATGAAAACCCGCTGGCAGGAAGGTAACGAGCAGCGTGAAATGACTTCGCCGCTGTCGCTGGTGATCACCGCCTTTGCCCGCGTAGAAGATGTGCGCCACACCATTACCCCGCAGCTGTCTACTGAAGACAACGCCCTGCTGCTGATTGACCTCGGTCTTGGTCACAATGCGCTGGGCGCTACGTCGCTGGCGCAGGTTTACCGTCAACTGGGCGATAAGCCTGCCGACGTGCGTAACGTTGAGCAACTGAAAGGCTTCTACGATGCGATTCAGGCGCTGGTCGCTGCGCGTAAGCTGCTGGCCTACCATGACCGTTCTGACGGCGGTCTGCTGGTTACGCTGGCGGAAATGGCCTTCGCCGGTCACTGCGGTATTGACGCTGATATCCACTCTCTGGGTGAAGATCGTCTGGCGGCGCTGTTTAACGAAGAACTGGGTGCGGTGATTCAGGTTCGTGCTGCTGAGCGTGAGGCGGTGGAAGCGATTCTGGCTACCCACGGCCTGGCAGACTGCGTACACTTCCTCGGTAAAGCCGTTGAAGGTGACCGCTTCACCCTGACCGCTAACGGCCAGCCGGTGTTTAGCGAAAGCCGTACTACCCTGCGTATGTGGTGGGCGGAAACTACCTGGCAGATGCAGCGCCTGCGTGACAACCCGGAATGCGCCGATCAGGAACACGACGCTAAAACCAACGATGCGGACCCTGGTCTCAACGTTAAACTGTCGTTTGATATCAACGAAGATGTTGCCGCTCCGTACATCGCCACCGGTGCACGTCCCAAAGTGGCCGTACTGCGCGAGCAGGGTGTGAACTCCCACGTTGAAATGGCAGCTGCCTTCCACCGTGCGGGTTTTGACGCCATCGATGTGCACATGAGCGACCTGCTGGGCGGACGTATCGGCCTGGGTAACTTCCAGGCACTGGTGGCCTGCGGCGGCTTCTCTTACGGCGATGTGCTTGGCGCTGGTGAAGGTTGGGCGAAGTCGATTCTGTTCAACAACCGCGTCCGTGATGAGTTCGAAACCTTCTTCCATCGCCCGCAAACGCTGGCACTCGGCGTGTGTAACGGTTGTCAGATGATGTCTAACCTGCGTGAGCTGATCCCAGGAAGCGACCTGTGGCCGCGCTTTGTGCGTAACCATTCCGACCGCTTTGAAGCCCGCTTCAGTCTGGTCGAAGTGACGCAAAGCCCGTCTTTACTGCTTGCCGATATGGTGGGTTCGATGATGCCGATTGCCGTTTCTCACGGTGAAGGTCGTGTGGAAGTGCGTGACGGTGCGCATCTGGCTCAGCTTGAGAGCAAAGGTCTGGTGGCGCTGCGCTACGTTGATAACTTCGGTAAGGTGACCGAGACCTATCCGGCTAACCCGAACGGTTCGCCGAACGGCATTACTGCAGTGACCACTGAAAATGGTCGCGTCACCATTATGATGCCGCACCCGGAACGTGTGTTCCGTACCGTGAGCAACTCCTGGCACCCGGAAAACTGGGGCGAGGATAGCCCATGGATGCGTATTTTCCGCAACGCGCGTAAACAGCTCGGTTAATTCGCTCAATAGTCATCAAGCCCCTCTTCGCGAGGGGCTTTTTTTGTCTGCCGGATGGAACCCGCCTGATGACGCTACGCTTATCAGGCCTACAGGGAAAATGCGGTTGTAGGCCGGATAAGGCGTTCACGCCGCCATCCGGCAATAAACTCAGCGCTTGCACCTAAAAGTAAAGTGTCGGGAAATGCCGACATGGACAGGGTTGTGGTGTCGTCAAAAAGAGACGTTTAATTATTTGATTTAATAGGGGTTTTTTTTTAAGTGCTGCAAGTGTTGCTGATTGGCGACATAGAGAACAAAAAACAGCCAGAATTGTTATTTGTGAAAATAATAATATTTTTCATACTTATCATTGTGTTAATAAAGTGTTTTGAATACTGGCACAGATGCTGCATAATATTAACCAGTGGCTCATTCACCTTCTTATGTCAGCCCCTTCGGGACGTGCTACATAAACTTCGAATGACGCACAACAAGGTGCCTGCCGTCCAACATCTGATATTAGCATTGCTCATATCAACCTCCGGGCGAAACGTCGAGTTAGGCACCGCCTTATTCCACAACAAAGCCGGGTTAATCCCGGCTTTGTTGTATCTGGCGTTCCCCTCAGTTAGCATCAATCTATTCCTGTCCATTGAGAGTAACGCCTTGAAGCGCTGGTCAGTTTTTCCCCGATCTTTACGTCAATTGGTGACGTTGGCCTTCTTGCTTATCCTGCTGCCGTTGTTAGTTCTGGCCTGGCAGGCATGGCAAAGTCTGAATGCCCTGAGCGCGCAGGCTGCGCTGACAAACCGCACCACGCTGATTGATGCCAGACGCAGCGAGGCGATGACCAACGTCGCGCTGGAGATGGAGCGCAGCTATCGGCAATACTGCGTGCTTGATGACCCAACATTGGCCAGGGTCTACCAAAGCCAGCGTAAACGCTACAGCGACATGCTGGATGCGCATGCGGGGGTGTTGCCGGATACCAAGCTCTACCAGGCGTTGCGTCAGGATCTTAACGATCTCGCGCAGTTGCAGTGTAAAAACAGTGGTCCTGACAGTGTGTCGGCTGCACGGCTGGAAGCGTTCGCCAATGCCAATACCGAGATGGTGCAAGCGACGCGTACCGTGGTCTTTTCTCGTGGGCAGCAGTTACAGCAGGAAATAGCCGAACGCGGGCAGTTTTTTGGCTGGCAGGCACTGGTGCTGTTTCTCGTCAGCCTGGCGATGGTCTTGCTGTTTACCCGCATGATTATCGGTCCGGTGAAGGGCATTGAACGGATGATCAACTGTCTGGGAGAAGGGCGCTCGCTGGGGGATAGCGTATTATTTACCGGGCCACGGGAATTAAGATCCGTGGGGCAGCGCATCATCTGGTTAAGCGAACGCCTCTCCTGGCTTGAGTCGCAACGGCATCAGTTTTTACGCCATCTTTCCCATGAGCTGAAAACACCGCTGGCGAGCATGCGCGAAGGTACCGAATTGTTGGCCGATCAGGTGGTTGGCCCGTTAACACCGGAGCAAAAAGAGGTGGTCGGTATTCTGGATGACAGCAGCCGTAACCTGCAAAAGCTGATTGAACAACTCCTCGATTACAACCGCAAGCTGGCGGATGACGAGGTGGAACTTGAAAGTGTGGAAATTGCGCCGCTGGTGGAAAGCGTTGTTTCTGCGCATAGCCTGCCCGCTCGCGCCAAAATGATACATACTGATGTTGCGCTTGCGGTGAACACCTGCCTGGCAGAACCGATGCTGTTGATGAGCGTGCTGGACAATCTTTATTCCAATGCGGTGCACTATGGTGCTGAATCCGGTAACATTTGGATCCGCAGCAGTTTGCATGGCTCAACGGTATACATCGATGTAATGAATACCGGCACACCGATTCCAGAAGCAGAACAGACCATGATCTTCGAGCCTTTTTTCCAGGGGAGTCATCAGCGAAAAGGGGCGGTAAAAGGAAGCGGGTTGGGGCTAAGCATTGCCAGAGATTGCATCCGCCGTATGCGGGGCAAGCTGTATCTGGTTGATGACCATGCGCAAAACGTTTGTTTTCGCATAGAACTGCCGCTAGCTGCTGCGAAAAATCACTAAAATAAACTTAAGTCTGGTGAGTATGCCATACGTTGTTGTCCGAATGCTTAAACGACATTTTCTTCGTCGCGTCATCCTCGCAAGCCTGCCGTGCCTGGCGCTGGTTGGTTGTGTCCCGAACGCGGTGAATCATATTATCGGCGATCCCTCGCAGGAGAAAATTCCGCCTAATCAACTGGCGGACTACCTTGCAACCGACTGTACGGATATCTGGTCGCTGTCTGGCCAGTCTACAGAAACCAATCCGTTGTACTGGCTGCGGGCGATGGATTGTGCCAATCGCCTGATGCCGGTGCAGGCGCGTAGTGAAGCCAGCACCCTGATGACAGATACCTGGCAGGGCGCTTTCAGGCGTGGGATCCTGCTCGATAATGCCAACATTACGCCGCCTGAAAGGCGGGAGGCTGTTACGCGCCTCGATGCGTTAAGCCCGCAAATTCCGCCGCAGGTACGCCCGCTGTATCAGGTCTGGCGCAGCAGCCAAACGTTGCAGTTGCAGCTTGCCGAAGAGCGTATGCGCTACAGTAAGCTCCAGCAGGCGTCCGACAGCGATCTCGATACGCTGCGCCAACAGCAACAGCATTTGCAGTCCCAGCTCGATCTCACGACCCGCAAGCTGGAGAATCTGACCGATATTGAGCGTCAGCTTTCCACGCGCAAACCTGGCGGTAACTACAATCCTGATGCGCTGCACGGGAACGATAAACTCACTACGCCTGATAACGAAGAAGGCGCAGCGCCGTCTGCCGATGAGGTTACGCCATGATAAGCCGTAAGCCCGCGCATCTGCTGCTGGTGGATGACGATCCGGGCCTGTTGAAATTACTTGGAATGCGACTGACCAGCGAAGGCTACAGCGTCGTGACCGCGGAAAGTGGGCAGGAAGGGTTACGGGTGCTGAACCGTGAAAAAGTGGATCTGGTTATTAGCGATCTGCGCATGGATGAAATGGATGGCATGCAGCTGTTTACTGAAATCCAGAAAGTACAGCCTGGAATGCCGGTGATTATCCTGACCGCTCACGGCTCCATCCCGGACGCCGTTGCGGCGACCCAGCAAGGGGTGTTCAGTTTCCTCACTAAACCAGTCGACAAGGACGCGTTATATCACGCGATTGACGGGGCGCTGGAACAGTCTGCGCCCGCCACCGATGACAGCTGGCGCGAATCTATCGTTACCCGCAGCCCGCTGATGCTACGCCTGCTGGAACAGGCGCGAATGGTGGCGCAATCGGACGTTAGCGTCTTGATCAACGGTCAAAGCGGAACCGGGAAAGAAGTTTTCGCTCAGGCTATTCACAACGCCAGCCCACGCAGCCAAAAACCTTTCATTGCCATTAACTGCGGCGCGTTGCCGGAACAACTGCTGGAATCAGAACTGTTTGGTCATGCGCGCGGTGCTTTTACCGGTGCGGTGAGCAATCGTGAAGGGCTGTTTCAGGCCGCAGAAGGAGGTACGCTGTTTCTCGATGAGATTGGCGATATGCCTGCGCCGTTACAGGTGAAACTGCTGCGCGTATTGCAGGAACGAAAAGTCAGACCGTTGGGCAGTAACCGCGATATCGACATTGATGTGCGGATCGTTTCTGCGACCCACCGCGATTTACCCAAAGCGATGGCACGGGGCGAATTTCGCGAGGATTTGTACTATCGCCTCAATGTGGTGAGCCTGAAGATCCCTGCGCTGGCCGAGCGTACGGAAGATATTCCGCTGCTGGCGAACCATCTGCTGCGCCAGTCTGCTGAACGGCACAAACCGTTCGTACGCGCCTTTTCAACCGATGCCATGAAGCGGTTAATGACCGCCAGCTGGCCGGGCAACGTGCGTCAGCTGGTCAACGTAATTGAGCAGTGCGTGGCGTTGACCTCTTCGCCGGTGATCAGCGACGCGCTGGTGGAGCAGGCGCTGGAAGGGGAAAACACCGCGCTGCCGACCTTTGTTGAGGCGCGTAACCAGTTTGAGCTCAACTATCTGCGTAAGCTGCTGCAAATCACCAAGGGCAATGTGACCCACGCGGCAAGAATGGCGGGGCGCAACCGCACCGAATTCTATAAATTGCTTTCTCGGCACGAGCTGGATGCAAACGATTTCAAAGAATAAATCTGCGGATTATGTTAGCTTTATTCGATCAAAAGACAGGCGACCTTTTCAAGGAATAGCATGAAAAAGATTGATGCGATTATTAAACCCTTCAAGCTGGACGACGTCCGCGAAGCGCTGGCAGAAGTCGGCATTACCGGTATGACTGTGACAGAAGTGAAAGGTTTTGGCCGTCAGAAAGGCCATACCGAGTTGTACCGTGGCGCGGAATATATGGTGGATTTTCTGCCGAAGGTAAAAATTGAAATTGTGGTTACCGACGACATCGTCGATACCTGCGTCGACACCATTATCCGTACTGCCCAGACCGGCAAGATCGGTGACGGTAAGATTTTTGTCTTCGACGTGGCACGCGTTATTCGTATTCGTACCGGTGAAGAAGACGACGCGGCAATCTAAGCCGCGCCGTTAATTTGTAGGCCTGATAAGCGTAGCGCATCAGGCAGAGTGATTGCCGGATGGCGGCGTAAACGCCTTATCCGGCCTACTCGCGTAACACATTACAAGACTTTGTGCGGACCGAAGCATTCGTAATGAATGTTCTCGTTTTTCACGCCCAGACCGACCAGCTGCTTCGCGGCGAACTGCATGAAACCAACCGGACCGCACAGATAAAACTGCATCGCCGGATCGCTGATTGCGCTTTCCAGTTTGTTCAAATCCATCAGACCTACGCTATCAAAGGCACCTTCCGCACGATCGGCTTCGGTTGGCTCACGATACCAGGTGTGTGCGCTAAAGCGTGGCAGCGTTTTGCCGAGTTCATTGACTTCATCAGCGAAGGCATGCACGTCACCATTTTCTGCCGCATGGAACCAGTTAACCTGCGCCGTATGCTGCGCTTTTGCCAGCGTATCCAGCATCGCCAGCATTGGGGTTTGTCCCACGCCCGCGGAGATCAGAGATACCGGGGTGTCGGTCGCAACGTCCATAAAGAAATCGCCCGCAGGTGCGGCCAGGTGAACAACGTCGCCAACATTCGCATGGTTGTGCAGCCAGGTTGAAACCTGACCACCGTCCTCACGCTTAACCGCAATACGGTAGCCTTTGCCATCGGGTTTACGGGTCAGTGAGTACTGACGAATTTCCTGATGCGGGAAACCTTCCGGCTTTAACCAGACGCCCAGATATTGCCCCGGATGATATTCAGCTACTGCGCCACCGTCGACAGGTTCAAATTCAAAGCTGGTGATAAGTGCACTGCGTGGGGTTTTTGCCACGATACGGAAAGGACGGATACCTTCCCAGCCGCCATTTTTATTGGCATTTTCGCTGTAGATTTGCGCTTCACGGTTGATGAAAACGTTCGCCAGCACGCCGTATGCTTTGCCCCACGCATCCAGAACTTCCTGGCCTGGGCTGAACATTTCGTCCAGCGTTGCCAGTAAATGGCCACCCACGATGTTGTACTGCTCGGGTTTAATCTGGAAGCTGGTATGCTTCTGTGCGATTTTCTCAACAGCCGGCAACAGTGCCGCCAGATTTTCGATATTGCTGGCATACGCGGCAATAGCATTAAACAGCGCTTCACGCTGATCGCCATTACGCTGATTACTCATGTTGAAGATTTCTTTCAGCTCTGGGTTATGCGTAAACATGCGGTCGTAGAAATGGGCGGTCAGCTTCGGGCCTGTTTCAACCAGCAGGGGAATGGTGGCTTTCACTGTAGCGATGGTTTGTGCGTCAAGCATACGGTCTTCCTTTATCTGAGACTTTAATGATGTATGTCAAATACATCTTATAAAAAATACCCCTGCATTGTAAATGGTTCTTTGTAACTTTGCGTTGTAAAGGTTACATCGTGAAAAATCTGCATCACAAACCTGAAAAGAAATCCGTTGAAATTCAGCAGACCTTTGTTCTCCAAAGCCTTGCGTACCGTGAAGGTAATCGTTTGCGTAAAATCCTTTGTCAAGACCTGTTATCGAAGAATGATTCGGTTATACTGTTCGCCGTTGTCCTACGGACCGCCTTTTAAGGCCGAAAATTTTATTGTTAGCTGAGTCAGGAGATGCGGATGTTAAAGCGTGAAATGAACATTGCCGATTATGATGCCGAACTGTGGCAGGCTATGGAGCAGGAAAAAGTACGTCAGGAAGAGCACATCGAACTGATCGCCTCCGAAAACTACACCAGCCCGCGTGTTATGCAGGCGCAGGGTTCTCAGCTGACCAACAAATATGCTGAAGGTTATCCGGGCAAGCGCTACTACGGCGGTTGCGAGTACGTTGATATCGTTGAGCAACTGGCTATCGATCGCGCAAAAGAGCTGTTTGGCGCTGACTACGCTAACGTACAACCGCACTCCGGCTCTCAGGCTAACTTCGCTGTTTACACCGCTCTGCTGCAACCGGGCGATACCGTTCTGGGTATGAACCTGGCACAAGGCGGCCACCTGACTCACGGCTCCCCGGTTAACTTCTCCGGCAAACTGTACAACATCATCCCTTACGGTATTGATGAGTCCGGCAAAATTGACTACGAAGACATGGCGAAGCAGGCCAAAGAGCACAAACCGAAGATGATCATCGGTGGCTTCTCTGCTTACTCCGGCGTTGTTGACTGGGCAAAAATGCGCGAAATCGCCGACAGCATCGGTGCATATCTGTTCGTCGATATGGCGCACGTTGCGGGTCTGATTGCCGCAGGCGTTTATCCGAACCCGGTTCCACACGCACACGTTGTGACCACCACCACCCACAAAACCCTGGCAGGTCCACGCGGTGGCCTGATCCTGGCGAAAGGCGGTGACGAAGAGCTGTACAAAAAACTGAACTCCGCTGTGTTCCCAAGCGCGCAGGGCGGCCCGCTGATGCACGTGATCGCGGCGAAAGCTGTGGCGCTGAAAGAAGCGATGGAGCCTGAGTTCAAGGTTTACCAACAGCAGGTTGCCAAAAACGCCAAAGCGATGGTGGAAGTGTTCCTGAACCGTGGCTACAAAGTGGTTTCTGGCGGTACTGAAAACCACCTGTTCCTGCTGGATCTGGTTGATAAAAACCTGACCGGTAAAGAAGCTGACGCCGCGCTGGGCCGTGCTAACATCACCGTTAACAAAAACAGCGTACCGAACGATCCGAAGAGCCCGTTTGTGACTTCCGGTATCCGTATCGGTTCTCCGGCTGTGACTCGCCGTGGCTTTAAAGAATCGGAAGTGAAAGAGCTGGCTGGCTGGATGTGTGACGTTCTGGACAACATCAATGACGAAGCTGTTATCGAGCGCGTCAAAGGTAAAGTGCTGGATATCTGTGCACGTTTCCCGGTTTACGCGTAAGTAATACGGATTGCCAGATGGTGGTGTAAACACCTTTTCCGGCCTACAGGTAACTCACATGTAGGCCGGATAAACGAAGTGCCATCCGGCAGTTATATTGACTTAAGCAAGATTGTTTCATCGATTAAAGTCGCCACTGGCGGCTTTTTCTTTGCCTGAATCCATTTTCTCAATAAACGTATTTCTCGGCCCTGATTCAACGTTACTGCGCCGACAATCACGCCATCCTGTAGGTTAAACCATATTGCTTTCTGCGCATCAGGATCGCCGCGTAGGAGCCAGTTCTCACCCTGCATTTCGCCGACAAACTGTAGATTATCACGGTACTGATCGGTCCAGAACCAGCCCGGCGTTGCTGCTGGCTGCGGTTGATTGAGCATCGCGGCGGCGGCAACCTGTGCCTGAAAATTGGCGTTTTCCCAGCTTTCCACGCGTACTAACGAACAGTCAGCCTGGCGTGTTATCGCTACGTCACCGGCGGCGAAAATCGCGGGATCGGAGGTGGTGCAGGCGGTATCAACGATAATGCCGTTCGCCGTCTCCAGCCCCGCTTCGCGGGCCAGCATATCGTTCGCCACGATACCGATGCCATAGATCACCGCATCAGCGGTGAGAGTTTCGCCGTTTTGTAGCGTGAGCGAGAGACGCTCTCCCGCTTCGGCATGCTCAATAGCGTTGTTAAGCAGTACCCGCACGCCCGCAAGTTGGTGGCGGGCTAGCAGATAGTCGCGCACCGGAGCAGGCGCGTTGCGGCCCATGACCGTTGGCGCCAGCTCCACCACCGTCACCTGACAGTCGCGTTGAGTCGCGCTGGCCGCCAGTTCCAGACCAATGGTGCCCGCACCGACAATGACAATCGACTTGCCCGGCAATAAATTGTCGCGCAGGCGCTCGGCATCGCCCGCGTGGCGCAGGGTGAAGCAACGATCGCCCAGCTTATCCAGTTGCGGAAGGGGGCGTGCCGCAGCGCCCGTTGCAATCAGTAGCCGATCCCATGGATAACTCTGCCCATTAGCCAGTACCAACTGATGCGTTTGGCGGCCGAACGTCTGCACAGTAACCCCCAGATGCAGCTGTACGTTGTGTTCCCGCCACCAGTCAGCGGGGAGTATCGGCTGAAGTTGCGGATTGTCGTCCAGTAGCATCGCTTTGGAGAGCGGTGGGCGTTCATAGGGCAGATGCTGCTCATCGGAAAACAGGTGTAATTCGCCGTCAAAACCTTGTTGGCGCAGTGCAGCGGTAGCCATAGCCGCCGCCTGACCGCCGCCGACGATAGCGATAGTTTTTGGGTTCATAACGCCTCCTCAGAGATCCAGTCCGGCGGCGACGTGACGAATACCGCGAATACCCAGACCAGCGTCGGCATTGATCATTACGCCACTCAATGTGCGGTTGTTGCGCTTTGACGCCAGCATCACATACGGGCCGGTAAAATCCGCAGGCTCCGGGAAAAATTGTAGTGGCAAAATAGCGGCGATTTTTTCCGGCGTCAGCGACTGCATAATCGATGTATCGTTTTGTCCCAGCGCCTGCGGGCCGCGTAGATCTGTCGCCATACCGCATGGACCGACACCGTTAACACGAACCTTTGGTGCCAGCTCGTATGCCAGCTGGCGAATCAGCCCGGTAGCCGCATGTTTGCTGGCGGTATACAGCGGGCCGCCGCCGCCTGGATACCACGACGCATTGGACAGGGTAAAGATGATGCTGCCTTCGCTGGCGATAAGTGCAGGGGCACAGGCTTTCGCGCCCAGCAGATAGCCCAGCACGTTGACGTTAAACAGCTCATGAAAGCCGCTCTCCAGCGCATCCGCAGGCGTATTGACCAACGAGGCGTTGTGATCCCATATCCCCGCATTTCCGATAAAACAGTCCAGCGTACCGTAATGCGTCAGGATTTGATCTACCGCGCGCTGATAGTCGGCGTAGCAGGTGACGTTGCCTTCGATTGCCAGCACATGTTCGCCAAAGCGCTGACGCAGGCTGGCAACTTTAGCTGGCGACAGCTCCAGCGTGGCGACCCGCGCACCTTCTTCGATGAAACGCTCGACCAGCGCCAGGCCAAGACCGGAGCCACCACCGGTGATAAAGACCACGTTATCGCGTAAATCGCTCATCTTGCGTCCTCTGGAATATCAACAAACACATCGCTACCGTCCACATATACCGCGTAGGTGGTGAGCGCGTCGGTGGCGGGTAGACACAACGCCTTGCCGGTTTTCAGGCAAAAACTGGCGGCATGCAGCGGGCATTCCACCGTAGCGTCGTCTTCCAGATAGCCTTCCGACATCGAAGCGTTACCGTGGCTACAGCGATCGTTAATGGCATAGAACTCGCCGCCAACGTTGAACAGCGCGATGACGGGCGAGGTATCAAGCCGGAGCGCTTCACCCTCCGGCAAATCCCCTACGGGGCAAGCATAAACACGACTCATCAGAACAGTACACTCAGGTTATGGGAGGTGATCACCGCTTGATCCAGCACGATCTCACGCTCCAGTAAGCGCCACTCATCGCCCGGCAAACGGCGCACTTTGTCTATGCGCATGCCGACGTAAAAGGTTTCATCGCGCTCTTTTTGCGCGCGATACAGCAGATAATTAAGGCGCACGGCAAAGACGTCGGGAACTCCAGTTTCACTGACCTGGCAGTTGCTGATCAGGTGCCGGGTACGCGACGGTGGCTCTTCCGCCCAGGCCATGCCGGTTTCCAGCCGCGCGATACGACGTTCGAGCTGGTCTTTGTTGTCGTTGAAAATCCAGGTGGTCGGCGGCTGCACGCCTTTGCGACGATCGCGCGTCTGGGCATTGACCGTCGTACGCATGGTGTAGCGAATGTCTTCATCCAGTTGTGCCAGCCAGTCACGAAACTTCCAGTCATCCAGCAGGCTGGCTTCATGGTAGAGAAACTGTGTAATGCGGTGGTGTAGTTCCTGAGAAACTAAGGTGCTCATTTCATCACCTCCTGCTGGTAAGCTGAAGTTTTCTCCTGCACTTCCTGCCAGCTTTCGCTGCTGAGCAAATCGGCCCAGCGCTGATACATGCCGCGCGCGGCGGTTTCCGAAAAGATGTAGTTGGTGATCCCCGGAATGCCGTCTTCACGACGTTTCTCCTGGCCCAGCCCCATTTCCAAACACAATTTGGTGTTGCGTGCGCGATGACCCTTCAGCAGTTTTTGAATTTCACACCAGTTTTCCGAGTCGTCCTGCTCCAGGAATCCGGCGGGGCCAAAAGCCCGCGTTGCGCTGTTTTCAAACGCAGCTTTCACTTCATCAGAGGCGGCTTTATCGGTAATACAGAATGCCCACACTTCAACTTGATCCGGCCCGCGCGGATGCCAGACCCTTAAGGTGGCAGTACCGTTGAGCCAGGAAAGCGTTGGGAAAATGTTGTTGTGACCGGCCAGACGCAGGGCGCGAACTTTACCCAGACGCTGCTCGGCTTCCGCGTAGGTGTCGCGGTAATAGCTGGAGACTTCGCCGTCGACCCAGACGTTGGCATCGGGATTTTCGGTAAAGAAAAATCCGCTACCGTGCCCATCCTGACCGAACTGTAGTGCGTCTTTGGCGGTTTCCCACACCGGGCGGGCGGTTTGTCCGTCGCCCAGGCGTTTATCGCTGCCGTCGTCTTTTGCCCCCAGCACCTGCACGGCCGAGGCATGGCTGAACAGCGCGTGATACTGGTCGCTGGCAAACTGTTCGGCGGGGAATTTCCAGTTACAATCAATGGTCCACTTTTGTACGCCACCGACGATTTCGGTGCCGCCTTCACGACGATCCAGCACGCCGTCGAGATACCAGGCGATGTCGCCGAGATAATCGCGCAGCGCAGGCGCGGAGGTATCCCAGTTGCCGAAAATCAGTCCCTTGTAGCTCTCTACGCCAGGAACTTCGTTCAGCCCCCAGTGCGATTTGCACAGCCCTTGCGGGTAGGCGCGCGGTTCCAGCGGGACGTCGATCAGCTCGCCGTTAATGCCGTACGACCAGCCGTGATACGGGCAGGTGAAGGCGCGGGTATTGCCGCAGTCGGCGTAGCTGACGCGCATAGCGCGGTGGCGACACTGGTTGAGAAACGCTTTGATGCTGCCGTCTTTCTGGCGAACCACCACAACTGCATCCTCGCCCATGTAGGTGTTAAAAAAATCACCGGGTTTGGGGATTTGGCTTTCGTGGGCGAGAAATAACCAGCAGCGTCCGAAGATGCGTTCCAGCTCCAGTTGGTAAATTTCAGGGTCGGTATAAATTCGTGGGGTTACGCGACCGTTTTGCGTGTCGATCAGTTGGTAGATGTCTAAATTTGAGGGTGTGGTCATATTTTTTAATCCTGAAAGCTAAGATGTATTGACCTTCTTTTTTTGTACCTTAAGGATGTTGCTGGTTAGTTATCAATCTGTGAAATAGTAAATTTCTACCAGTTGAGACATTTTTTCGATAACAAGGAGAAGGGCATGGAACTGAGGCACTTACGCTATTTCGTAGCGGTGGCGCAGGCGCTGAATTTCACCCGAGCGGCAGAAAAGCTGCATACCTCTCAGCCGTCGTTAAGCAGCCAGATCCGCGATCTGGAAACGTGCGTGGGCGTTCCGTTGCTGGTGCGGGATAAACGAAAAGTTGCGCTGACGGCGGCGGGAGAGTGCTTTTTGCAAGATGCGCAGGCGATCCTCGAACAGGCGGAAAACGCCAAAGTTCGTGCCCGTAAAACGGTGCAGGAAGATAATCATTTCGCCATCGGTTTTGTCCCTTCCGCAGAGGTAAATCTGCTGCCGAAGGTGCTGCCTTTGTTTCGTTTAAAACAGCCTGATACGCACATTGAGCTGGTGAGTCTGATCACCACCGAACAGGAAGAGAAGATCCTGAGTGGAGAGCTGGATGTGGGCTTAATGCGCCACCCGGTGTACAGCCCGGATCTCGATTATCTGGAGCTGATTCATGAGCCGTTAGTCGTGGTTTTACCGGTGAATCATCCGTTAGCTAATGAGCAAGCAATCTCCGCAGAACAACTACACGGCGTGAATTTTGTCAGCACCGATCCGGCCTACTCTGGCGCGTTAGCGATGATTGTCAAAAACTGGTTTCAGCAGCAAAAAAGCCAGCCCAACATTGTGCAGGTGGCAACCAACATTCTGGTGACCATGAACCTGGTCGGCATGGGGCTGGGGGTGACTTTGATACCCGGTTATATGAATAATTTTAATACCGGACAGGTGGTTTTCCGCCCTATTGTTGGCGATGTTCCGACCATTGCGCTGTTGATGGCGTGGAAAAAAGGGCCAATCAAACCGGCGTTGACCGATTTTATCGCCACGGTACATGAACGTTTAACGGTGAGCCTGACGGAGTAATGGCTATAACTCGCTAAGCTGTGACTCGACATACAGATAGCCAATGCCCATAAGTTGCTGGGTGCGATTAAGCTTACCGAAGCTTATCTGCGTGGCTCTGGCTCGCGGGTTATCGCCGTGATCGAATGGGTTAAACCCAGTTTGCTGCACCAGCGTATTGAGCCAGCTGTCGCCAAATGCGCAGCTACGCCCATACAACCATATTTGGTTAATATTCAGTATATTCAGAAAGTTATAAAGACTCAGCCCGATGGCGCTGGCGGCATTTTCGGCCCAGGCCTGAATGCGGACATCTCCGTGCTGCCAGGCCGCAATTAGCTGGTCAGTGGTGAGCGTTTCCGGATCGTAAAGGGATGTCGGCTGCGATTTCATCCACACCCGGGCCTGCTTTTTCAATGCGCTTAATGACGCTACGGTTTCCAGACAGCCATAGCGACCACAGTCACAGGCGACACCATCGGGATGAATGATGGTATGCCCAATCTGACCGCTGCCATACAGGCTACCGCGCCAGATGTTATCGTTAATCACAAACGATGAGCCAATACCGTAATCAACGTTAATCACGCAGAAATCACCGTTTGCCGCCGGGTTTTGCCATTTTTCCGCCAGCGCCAGCATCACGCAGTCATTGTCCAGCCGGACCTGCACGCCGAGCTTCTCCTCCAGCAGATATTTTATTTCCACCGGAGTTTTCCACGGGGCCTGGGGCATGGTTTTTGATGCACCGGTTATCGGATCAACTTGACCATGAACGCCAAGCGCCAGATTAATCGTCACATCGGGAAATTCCCGACGATACTCCCGCCAGTGTGCCGCCAGGGCTGACAGCAGCGCTTTTGGCGATTCGGGGTTGATGACTTCATGCTGCCAGTCGCCTACAGCCACCAGTCGCGCGTCCGCCAGTTGACTGGTGATGCTGGTGGGGGTGACGTTGATGCACAGCGTCCAGGCGCCTTTTTCTGGCAAATGATAGCTGCCGCTGCTCAAACCGCGCTGGCTTAAGGTTTCTCGCGAATGGCTGATTCTCCCTTCATCCATCAGTTCTTCGAGGATATTGCTGACCGCCGGGATCGACAGGCTGGTGAGCTGCGCCAGCTGTGACTTGCTGAGCTGTTTTTCCCGCCACAGGTGAGACAAAAAGATCTGTTTATTCGCCTGACGGACCCTGGCATTGTTGAACCCCGAACGCTGCATTCACTTAACTCCCTTAACTATATTGCGTGAGCATTGCGCATTTTAACGCCACTTAACTGCCGCAGAATAGCATCAAGTTGAATTTTTACTTTGGTTTATTGAGTGGAGAGCGGCATGTACGGTTCAGTTAAAGTCTGGCAGGAAACGATCACCCTCCCAACGTGGGCGGCGGGTGAAGAAGATGCCAACCCAATGTTTCTGGAAAAACGGGTGTATCAGGGATCTTCTGGAGCGGTTTACCCTTACGGCGTGATTGATACGCTGACCGGCAAACGTGAAATGCGCGACTATCAGGCGGTGTGGATGGAGAACGACTTCATTCGCATCATGCTGCTGCCGGAGTTAGGCGGGCGTATTCATCGAGCGTATGACAAAGTGCAGCAGCGCGACTTCGTCTACTACAACGAAGTGGTGAAACCCGCGCTGGTCGGTCTGCTTGGGCCGTGGATCTCCGGCGGTATCGAGTTTAACTGGCCGCAACATCATCGCCCGACCACCTTTATGCCGGTGGATTTTACTCAACAGCAGGGTGAGCAGGGTGAATACACCGTGTGGATGGGTGAGGTTGAACCCATGCGCGGTTTACAGGTGATGACCGGATTCACGCTGTATCCGGATCGCGCGTTGATCGAGATAACCGGGAAGGTGTTTAACGGTAACGCTACCCCGCGCCACTTCTTATGGTGGGCGAATCCGGCGGTGAAGGGCGGCGACGATCATCAGAGCGTGTTCCCTCCGGATGTGACGGCGGTATTTGACCACGGTAAGCGCGATGTCTCAGCGTTTCCCATCGCCACCGGCACATACTACAAAGTGGACTATTCGGCCGGTGTGGATATCTCACGCTACAAGAACGTACCCGTACCGACCTCCTATATGGCTGAAAAATCAGATTATGATTTTGTTGGCGCGTGGCATCACGGCGAGCGTGGTGGGTTGCTGCATGTGGCCGATCACCATGTTTCGCCGGGGAAAAAACAGTGGACATGGGGATACGGCGACTTTGGTGTTGCCTGGGATCGTAATCTCACCGATGACAACGGTCCGTATATTGAACTGATGACCGGGGTCTTTACCGATAATCAGCCGGATTTCACCTGGCTTGCGCCGTACGAAGAGAAAGTCTTCGTGCAAAACTTCTTGCCCTACAGCGAACTGGGAATGGTGCAAAACGCCAGCACGCAGTTGGCGCTTCGTCTGGTGCGTGAGCGTAGCCAGCTTTCTGTGGGCGTTTATGCTATTGCGCCGCTACGCGATGTTCAGGTTACGCTTGCTGCGCACGGGCAGCCGTTCTATGAAAATACCCTCACCCTTGAGCCTGGACAGAGCTGGCTGGCCGATGTGTCTGACAATGGCCATGCCCGGGTGACGATGACCGTCACTAGCGCCGATGGCACTACGCTTTTGCAGTACGAAGAGCACATCGCGAAAGAGTTACCGCTGCCTTCGGCGGCCGTCGCGCCAGCGCTGCCAGAAGCGCTTTCTAATACCGATGAACTCTATTTTATTGGTCAGCATCTGGAGCAGTATAACCACGCCAGCCGCTATGCCGAAGATTATTATCGCCGCGCGCTGGACGTTGATCCGCTGGACTACCGCAATAATGTGGCCCTGGGGACGCTGGCGCTAAACCGCGCCGACTGGGCGCTGGCGGCACAATGTGCTGGCAAGGCGCTGGAGCGGGCGCATAAGCTCAATAAAAATCCGCGTGATGGTGAGGCAAGTATGCTGCTGGCCGCCGCACAGGAACGTCAGGGCGATGATGACAGCGCGTGGGATAATTATTATAAGGCCAGCTGGAGCGGCAACTGCCGGGATGCGGCTTTCTGGTCGTTAGCGCGTCTGGCGATGAAGCGTCAGGACTACGCTGGCGCATTGGAAAAGGTCGAGCAGAGCCTGCGCTTTAACGGCAGTAATAACCTGGCGATGGGGCTGAAAGCGCTGGCGCTGGCAAAGCTTGATCGCAATGCGCAAGCGCTGGACTACATTCGCCAACAACTGGTTGATTATCCGCTGAGTTACACCCTGCACTATGCGCGCTGGGCTATCTGCCAAGACGAGGCGACGGCGAAAGCGCTGATCTTAATTACCGGGCGTCGCGGTACCAACGCGTGTGAACTGGCAGGCTGGCTGACTTCTTTGGGGCAAAAGGATGCTGCCCGTAGCGTGCTGGAACTGCTCGACAGCCAGGAAACGCTGCCGATGCTGTGGCGCGCTTCGCTGAGCGATAATCCACAACCGTTCATTGAACGTGCTCGTGAGTGTCTGCAAAACCGCGTGCGCTTCCCCAATACGCTGGATGAAGTGCAGATGCTGCAAACTCTTGAGCAAAGTGCTTTTGCCCGCTATTTCCTCGGCTGCTTCTGGTACAGCAAACGGCGTTATGCCGAGGCGGTTTCCTGCTGGCAGTTCACGCTTGCGCAGGAAGCGGATTTCGCACCGGTACACCGTTTACTGGGAATCTATGCCTGGAACAAACTGCACGATGCACAGCAGGCGATGCAGTATTTGTCGCAGGCCGTGGCGCTGGAACCACAGAATGCTCGCTTCCTGTTTGAACTCGACTATCTCAAGAAGTTAATGGCACAACCCGCTGAGCAGCGTCTGCAGCGACTGGAAGCCAGTAAAGAGATTGTCTTCCATCGAGACGATCTGACGGTGGAACTGCTCAGCTTGTGGAATGGGGTGGGGCGCTACGACGATGCCGCCGCAGTGTTACGTGAACGCGTGTTCCATCCGTGGGAAGGTGGTGAAGGTAAAGCCACCGGGCAATATCTGCTGAATCAGATGCATCGTGCCCTGGCTGCCGTTCATTCCGGCGACCTGCAAACCGCCATCGCGCAGCTGCAACAGGCGTTGCACTACCCACAAAACCTCGGGGAAGGACGCTTGCCAGGGCAAACGGATAACGACATCTGGTATTTGCTGGGGCATTGCGCGCAGCTGCAAGGCCATTTCGAGGAATCCCTGCGCTACTTCTCCCGTGCAACGCGTGGCGGCAGCTCACTGGATGCCGGACGTTATTACAACGACCAGCCAGTGGACTATCTCTTCTGGCAGGGTATGGCGCAGAGAAAACTTGGCGATGACGCAGAGGCGGACGCTTTGTTCAATAGCTTCCTGCAATGGGTTGAGTCGCATCACGACAACGTGCCGGATGTCGATTTCTTCGCCGTCTCGCTACCCGACCTGGTGGTGCTGGATACCTCAGCACAAGCAAAACACCAGCAACACTGCCTGTTTATCAATGCGCTCGGGCATCTGGGGCTGGGAAATAGCGCCGCCTGTCAGCGTGAACTCGATGAACTCCTGCAACTCAATCCGGCACATGACAAGGCATTACTGCTGCGTCACGCCATTAACGTAAGGCTTTTCCAGTAACACCCGAAACGGGTGGGGGTAACCTCACCCGAAACCTACTGTACCCTGCGTTTCCCTGAAAGAGGAATCATAATGAATAACGCGCAGACACATTTAAAGATTGGTTACGTCTGGACTATCTGCCTGGTTGCGGCCTGCGGAGGTTTACTGTTTGGCTATGACTGGGTGGTGATCGGCGGGGCAAAACCCTTCTATGAAGCATATTTCTCGATTACCGATCCGGCACAATCCGGCTGGGCGATGAGTTCCGCGCTGGTTGGTTGTATCTTTGGCGCGCTGATTTCCGGCTGGTGCGCCGATAAATTTGGCCGAAAAATGCCGCTGATTCTCTCAGCGATCCTCTTTAGCGCTTCCGCCTGGGGAACCGCCGTCGCCAGTAACTTCGATATGTTTATTGTTTATCGCATCGTTGGCGGCGTGGGGATTGGTCTGGCGTCTGCGCTAAGCCCACTGTATATCGCCGAGGTTAGCCCCGCTGAAAAGCGTGGTCGCTTTGTGGCCGTCAACCAGCTCACCATCGTCATTGGCGTGCTGGCGGCGCAGCTTATCAACCTGATGATTGCCGAACCTGTTGCCACAGGCGCTACGCAGCAGGCAATTGTTGAAAGCTGGAACGGTCAGACGGGCTGGCGCTGGATGTTTGGCGCGGAATTAGTGCCCGCGGTAATTTTCCTGGTGCTGATGTTCTTTGTTCCTGAATCGCCGCGCTGGCTGGTGAAAGCGGGAAAAGCCGATCGTGCGCGCGCCATGCTGCAGCGCATTGGTTCGGCGGAATATGCCGGGCAAACGCTGAAAGAGATTGAACATACGCTGCAAAAAGATAATCACAAGGTCGCGTGGTCAACGCTGTTACAACCGCAGATCAAACCGATCGTGATTATTGGTATGGTGCTGGCAGTGTTTCAGCAGTGGTGTGGGATCAACGTTATTTTCAACTATGCGCAGGAGATCTTCGCTTCTGCCGGATTCGACATCAACGGTACGTTAAAATCGATCGTGGCGACAGGGATCATCAATCTGGTCTTTACCCTTGCCGCTCTGCCGTTAGTGGACAAAATTGGTCGTCGTAAACTGATGTTGTTCGGTGCGTCAGGATTAACGGTTATTTATGTACTGATTGCCGGGGCGTACGGGTTGGGCATTATGGGCTGGCCGGTTTTGGTTCTGGTGCTGGCGGCGATCGCTATTTATGCCCTGACGCTGGCTCCGGTGACCTGGGTGCTGCTGTCTGAAATTTTCCCTAATCGCGTTCGTGGGTTGGCGATGTCGCTGGGGACGCTGGCGCTGTGGATTGCCTGCTTCCTGCTGACCTATACCTTCCCGCTGCTGAATGCGAGTCTGGGCGCGTCGGGAAGCTTCCTGCTGTACGGTGTGATTTGCGCGATGGGCTTCATATATGTTCTGCGTAATGTACCGGAAACCAAAGGCGTGACGCTGGAAGCGCTGGAAGAACAGTTGGCGGCGCAACATACAAAAGCTGGCACATCAGCCCAGCAACGAAGCGCCCGATAATGGATGGTCTGCTGACGCTACAAAACGCACATCTGCGGATGTGCGTAGACTCGCAGGGCGGTTCGCTATTAAGTCTGGTTTCGTTACAACATCAACAGGCCATTTTACGCGAAGGTCATGGTCAGCAACCCGGTGATTGCGGCCTGTTCCCGATGCTGCCGGTCGCGAATCGGGTGGCGGGAAATCGTTTTATGCTGCGCGGTGAAGAGGTGGTTTTACCTCAACATGGCGCAGATGACACCTTTTTCCTGCACGGTGACGGCTGGCTGCAACGCTGGCAGGTTATCACTGTCACCCAAAGCGGTTGTTTGCTGCAGTTGCGCAGTTGGCATCCCTGTGGCTACGACTATACGGCGCAGCTTTGCTATCAACTGGAAACCTCGAGCCTGCACGCCTCGTTGACGCTCACTCATTGCGGTGAGCAGCCAATGATTTACGGCTGCGGGTTCCATCCGTTTTTCGCCTTTGATAAGCGCAGTACGGCGCAGTTCACCGCAAGCGGCTACTGGCCTGAGGGGGAGCAGCATCTGCCGCTGGAATGGCAACGTGATATCCCTTCAGCGGCTGATTTCATGCATGCGCAATACGGTGAGGATAGCTGGCTGAATGTCGGATATTCTGGCTGGAGCGGGCGGGCCGTTATTCAGCGTGATGTGATGAAAGTCACGATTTTAGCGCAAACTCCGTGGTTGATGCTGTTCAGAATGTCGGGTGAGGAGTTCCTGTGTCTGGAGCCGCAAACGTATCCGGTGAATGCCCACAACATGCAGGGGCAGCCGGGATTGCAGGTTTTAGCGCAGGGAGAACGCTGCCATTTTGCGATGCAAATTAGCATCGAATAGGGCAAAAATCATGTTATCTGCCTGTTAATGCTCTCTTGCGCCAGCCTGCGTTTGTCGCCAGACTATCGCCTCCAAACGGGAGGGATTCATGGCTTTGCATTCCACGCGCTGGCTGGCGCTCGGTTATTTCACCTACTTCTTTAGCTACGGTATCTTTCTGCCTTTCTGGAGCGTCTGGCTCGAAGGGTTAGGGCTGACGCCGGAAACCATCGGTTTACTGCTGGGGGCGGGGCTGATTGCCCGTTTTCTCGGTAGTTTGCTGATTGCGCCGCGTGTGAGCGATCCCTCTCGGCTGATCTCAGCGTTACGTATTCTGGCCCTGTTGACGCTGGTGTTTGCGCTGGCCTTCTGGGCGGGAACCAACGTGGCGTGGCTGATGGTGGTGATGGTCGGTTTTAACCTGTTTTTCTCACCGTTGGTACCGCTGACCGATGCGCTGGCCAACACCTGGCAGAAACAGATAACCATGGATTACGGTCGGGTGCGACTGTGGGGATCCGTGGCTTTTGTGATCGGCTCCGCGCTAACCGGCAAACTGGTGAGCCTGTTTGACTATCGGGTGATCCTGGTCCTGCTATCGCTTGGCGTCGCCTCGATGCTGCTGGGCATGATGATTCGCCCGAGCGTGCAGCCAGCGGGTGAAAACCGTCAGCAGGAGAGTGCGGGATGGCCCGCCTGGCGCGCGCTGATAACCCAGAGCTGGCGTTTTCTTGCTTGCGTGAGTCTGCTACAGGGGGCGCATGCTGCGTATTATGGTTTCAGCGCCATCTATTGGCAGTCTGCCGGATATTCCGCTTCGGCGGTGGGCTATTTATGGTCACTAGGTGTGGTGGCGGAGGTGATTATTTTCGCACTTAGCCACAAGCTGTTCCGTCGCTTCAGCGCCCGCGATCTGCTGCTGCTTTCCGCCATTTGCGGGGTGGTGCGTTGGGGATTGATGGGCTGGAGCACCGAGCTGCCGTGGCTGATCGTGGTGCAAATCCTCCATTGCGGAACCTTTACCGTCTGCCACCTGGCGGCAATGCGTTATATCGCGGCACGCCAGGGGAGCGAAGTTATTCGTTTGCAGGCGGTGTATTCCGCGATAGCGATGGGCGGCAGTATCGCCATCATGACCGTATTCGCGGGCTATCTGTACCAGAATCTGGGCAGCGGCGTGTTCTGGGTGATGGCGCTGGTGGCGCTCCCGGCAATCGTTCTGCGCCCGAAGGTGGTCGCGCAGCCTGCAACGTTATGATTCGAGGATTTTGCGGATCTGCTGCTGCTGATGCGGCGTAAGCGCCAGATCCGCATGAATCAACGGGGGTGAAAATAGCGGTAACGGCGTGGTGTACGGCGTAATAATCAGCGTTACGCCGCGCGGGGCACCCTCTTTTTGAAAGTCCTGCATCGGCATATGTTTTACGTTGAGCGGCAGCAGCGTCAGTTCGCGCAGCTGTTGCTCTATATGCACTTCAAGTTGTTCGTTACTACCGGTCAGCAGGATAATCTGCTTTTCGTGTAAATCCTTCTCCTGCATCAGCCAGGCGCCGAAAATAACGGCCACCAGCCCGATCTCTTCTTCGGAAAATTGCACATCGTATTCGGCCTCGAAGCCGTGAATCGCCTCGCGGGTAGTACGAACCAGCCGGGGATAAAGGCGGCTGAACTCCTCCGGCAGCGTGTTATCAATGCCGATGGCAAACACGCTGCGGTTCAGTGCCTGAGCCAGGTGGATATACAACTGGTCATTCAGCCCTTGCTCATCGCTGAAGCGCACATTGCCATACTCGCGAAAACGCAGCACCAGCCGCGCAATAGCAAGGCGCAGGCGGCGATCCTGCTGGTGATTATCGCGAATCGGGTCGGGGATACGAAGCATTGAGAACAGCAACGCCATAAACAGCGATTCGCCCAGCGGTGCACTCTGCATGACGTGGCGCTGCCAGTGACGGCCAATTTCCTCTGCGAGCGGATATTCCGCGCAGGATTGCGCCCAGCGTTGCTGGAGTGGGTTAAATTCCGGGGTGATCCCCGCGTGATGCTGTAGCAGGCAGTACTGTAAATACAGGCGCAGGAACTGGATGTCACGACACTCAAACGGCTTCTGCAAGCGCCGGGAGCACAGATTAATGAGCGCATGCAGATTGGTGTCGTCATACAGCGTACGTGCGATCCCCCGTTGTTTTAGTTCTGCTTTTAACGCCGGGGTAAACTGCTGGGCGATAAAGGCCGGGCAAATCCGCAGGCCACGGCGCAGCCACTGCAACAGACACAGACGCTGATTTAGCGGGGTTCCTTCGATCGTATAGCCACCATTCTGCGCGGTGGCTATCGCGAGCCGGTGATAGCGCTGGATTTCGAGTCCTGCGCCAATAATATCTTCCTGAACCGTGGCATCATCGACACCGTTGAGGCTGCTGAAGGTTTGTGTAGTAGCGATTTGCCCCGGCAGGAAAAGCGTCAGCAGCACCTGGCAACGGCGCTGGGGAGCGGAAAGTACAGATGGTGGGGCAAGCGTTGACATCATCTGTAGATTCTCCCGTGAGTATGTTTGATAAGAATAGCTAAAGTTTGCTCATAGATTTGAGGAATGGAAAGCTTTACGCCAGGAATGCTGGGGAGCGTCACAGAATTTTTAACGTGCGGAACAGATAGCGGTAGTGGAACGCAGCGCGTTAATCCGCTTTTTCACTGTTTTATCTTTTGGTTAGATATAAATAAACCGGCAGGTTGCGCAATGACGTACTGTTAATGCTCCTGTATCAACATATGTTGGCGGAGCATAATGAATATGTTTTCTCCGAGAAAAGGTTCCGTTCACCTTATGTTCATCGCTTCTCTGTACACTGAACGCCAGTGAACGTGTTAAGGGTGCTATCGCCGCACCCTTAACAATCCCGGCTCCCGGCGGGAAAATTGCCGCTCCGCGGTTCCCTCCGCTTATTCCTCCAGGCTACCGGGCCGGGCGCGATGTAACGTCCCTGTAAAGCGCGCCCTGAGCCAGCATCCATGCTGGCTCTCCCGGCCTTACGGAAGCACGTCGGCAATTTTCAGCCGGACCAGCTCACACCTCACCTTCTGTGTTTTTTGTTAAAACAGCAAAACAGATTTAACTGGAAGTCAGAGCGTTGAAGCGATGACCCCGGTCCGGCTGAAAATCGATGAGGCGTTGACGGCTGACCGGGACTGCCCGCAAGGATGCGGGCAGAGGGGACGGCCTGCATGGATGCAGGCTCGGCCCCGACCCGACAGGCAGACGGAATAAGACGAATAGCTCGCGCAGCGACGATTTTCCCGCCGGGAGCCTGGGATGCAAGGGAGGCGGCGGTGAGCCTCCCTTGCACGTTCACGGGTATAGCGATATCAGAGAAGCGATGCACATAAGGTGAACGGAAACTTATTCAGAGTAAAACGTTCTCCCTACATGTTTAACTGACCGTCATTACACTTGCAAATAGGGGGGGGTAAAAAGAGCGCTGCCTGGCGTTACTTACCACGGCTCAGCGTTAATCCCACATCACCGCCGGGATGCACAGACAACAGCGTCTCTTTTGAGTAACCGCTTTCGCTCATCAGGCAGGCGCAGGCGGCGTCAAAGATAGCCAGCACCAGTAAAATT
The DNA here is from genome assembly GCF_030332875.1 of Citrobacter sp. Cpo045. NCBI lineage: Bacteria > Pseudomonadati > Pseudomonadota > Gammaproteobacteria > Enterobacterales > Enterobacteriaceae > Citrobacter > Citrobacter sp. Cpo045. Next base: position 885,592 of record NZ_JAOWGZ010000103.1, on the reverse strand, counting down.
GATGTGGTGGCCAACATGTTGAGCGGGTCGGCCTCACGCTGGACGCCGGTGGAAATCACCAGTCTCGACGCTTTAGCAATGGCAGAATCGGCGTTTTCAGTCACGCTCAGAATCGGCACATTTCGCGCATTCAGTCCGGGCAGCAGCCGGGTGAGTTCGTCCGAATTCCCTCCACGCGACAGCATAATCACCAGGTCGTTGGCGCGTAAAAAACCGAGATCGCCATGCGCCGCGTCCGTCGCGTTGAGGTAGATCGCCGGGCGTTCCACGCACGCAAGCATATGCGCCACTTTACGCGCTGCGATGCCGGAGGTACCTACGCCGATGACGACGATTTTCCCCTGACAGCCGCGCAGCTCCGCCATCAGCGACTGCCAGAGCGGTTCAGTCAGATGCTGCCCCAGACCCGCCAGGGCATCGCTATAGAGCTGAAATACGCCGGTGGCCTGAGACCAGGAGTCGCTCATGCGTCCTCCTGCATCAACTGGCGGTATTTCATATGATCCTGATACATCTCGTGGAATACCCGATATTTGCGATCGTAGTACTGCTTAATGCGATTAGTCTGCGGGGTAACCGTTTTACCAATCCGGCTCATCGCCGACATCGCTTCCGGGAAGGTTTCGAAAACGCCCGCGGCGATAGTTCCCATCATGGCGCCACCCAGCAGCATGGCTTCGCTCTCTTCAGGCAGCAGCATCGCGCAGCCGGTGGCGTTGGCATGTTCCTGAACGAAGATTGGGTTTTTCGTCCCGCCGCCGCTGGCCATTATCGTATCGATGGTGTAGCCGCTTTGATTCATCGTTTCAATGATATGGCGGGTTCCCAGCGCAATGGCCTGGATGGTCGCAAGGTACTGTAGCGCCATATCTTCCGGCGTACGTGACAGTTTCAGTCCGGTGATTGCGCCCGTAAGCGTTGGGTTAGCGCGCGGCGAGCGGTTGCCGTGGAAATAGGGCAGGATGTGCATATCGCGGGTTAAAAATGCGATATCTTCCGGCTCACCGGCCATTTTACGCAACAGCGCATTTAGCACTTCGTAAATGGTCTGCCCCTGAGATTTAGCTTGCGCCAGCAGGGTTTCGTAGCAAGGATGCGACTGAATAACGTGGTCGATTAACGCCCCTGTTGCCGACTGTCCACCTTCGTTGAGCCAGTATTCTGGCAGCACGGCTGAGTAGTAAGGACCCCAGACGCCGCCGATAAAACGCGGCTCTTTGGAAATCGCCATGTGTCCAGTGGAAGTGCCGCCAATCAGCGCGATACGACGGTCAAAATCCGCCACCTCGCCGGAAACACCGCTTGCCCCGAGCGTGCCGAGGGTACCGGCGTGGGCATCAATGATCGAGACGCTGACAGCGGTCCCCGGAATCAGCCCCATTTCGCTGGCGGCGCGCGCGGATAGCCCGTGACCGAGCGGTTCGCCCATGGTTTTCACGTAGCGACCAATTTTGGCGGCATCATGCTCCAGCAAATCTTCCAGCCCAATCTGGCGGAAATAGCTGGCATCCCATTTGTCTTCATGGCCCATATAGGTCCATTTACACACCGTCGAACACAATGAGCGCGTGTCATCGCCCGTTGCGCGCCAGGTCAGGAAATCGGGCAGGTCAAAGTAGTATCCCGCATTGGCCCAGGTGTTGGGCATATGTTGCTTCAGCCATAGCAGCTTGGGCGTTTGCATTTCTGGGGAGATAATACCACCAACGTAGTCCAGCACCCGATGATGCAGGGCGTTGATGCGCTCGGCCTGAGTAATGGCGCGGTGATCCATCCACACAATGATGTTCTGTTCGCTGCGCCCGGACGGGCTAATGGTCAGCGGTTTACCTTCTTTGTCCAGCACCACCAGTGAACAGGTCGCGTCAAAGCCCAGACCTTTCACCTGGATTGGGTTGATATCCGACTGGTTAATCGCATCGCGAACCGCGTTACACACCGCCTGCCAGATGTTATCGGAAGACTGCTCAACAAAATCGGCCTGCGGGCGGTAAATCTCGATGGCCCGACTGGCCTGACCGACCATTCTGCCGTTGAGATCAAACACGCCAGCACGGGCGCTTCCGGTTCCGACATCCACACCAATAAAGTAACTTGCCATAATTTTTTCTCCTGAAATCAGGCTTTACGATTCTGTAATGCGATAAAGAGGATCAGCACCGCGCCCCACAGCGCCATCGTCAGATAGCTGCTGACCCCCAGCAAGTTAAGGCCGCTTTCCAGCATTTGCAGCACAATCAGTGCCAGCACCAGGCCGATAATGCGCCCGAAGCCGCCATCCGGGTTGATACCGCCGAGGACGGAGGCAAGGATGGTGACCAGCAGGTAGGATTCACCGTATCCGGCTTTAGCTGAGTTGAATTTCGCCATCATCAAAATGGCGGCGACCCAGCCGAGCAGGGCAGAAATCACGTACACCGAAATTTGTACCCGTACGGTATTCACACCGCTGTAGCGGGTAGCCTGCTCATTGGAACCGACGAGATACAGGCTGCGCCCAAGCGTGGTGTGCTCCAGCAGCACCCACAGCAGGATTGCCACCAGGAAAAAGAGCAGTAGCGCCACCGGAATACCGGCAATCGTGGCGTTACCAAGGTACTGAATGGCGGTCGGGAAACCGGAAATCACCGTCCCGTTGGAAAGCAGAATATTCAGCCCGGAGATAAGCGTCATCGTGCCGAGCGTGGCGAGAATAGGCGAAACCCCGACCCAGGCAATCAGCGCACCGTTGAGCGTGCCGATAGCCACCGCCACGGCAGCGCCTGCCAGCAGCGCCAGCACCAGAAACAGCGGGTTATCCGGATGGGTGACGATAATCGCCGCCATCACCAGCGAGCAGGCGTTCGCCCCGGCAATAATCGACAGGTTAATGCCGCCGGTCAGCATGGTCATGCCCATCCCGAGGGCCAGCATGCCGAGGATTGGTAGCTGTGAGCCAATCGACTGGAAGTTAGCGACGCTGAAAAAACGGCTGCCGAGCAGGGCCGAGAAGACCAGGGCGACGACCACAATAATCACGCATTGCAGACGAATGATGGCATCACCGGGTAAAAATCTGGCGATTGTTTTCATCTCAAAGCTCCCTTGCCAGTTTGCGTTTTTCGTTCCAGGCCGTGGCGCTAATGCTGACCAGGATAATGGCGCCGCTGAACACGGTGTGCCAGTAAGAGGAGACGCTGAGCAGCGTCAGGCCATTTTGTAAGAAGGCCAGCAGAACCACGCCGAGCAGGGTTCCGGTCAACGTACCGCGCCCGCCGCTCATGCTGGTTCCGCCGAGTACTACCGCCGCCAGCACCGTCAGCTCAAAGCCGAGCAGCGAATTGGGCGCAACTGACTGGGTGATTTGCGCCTGAACCACGGCGGCAACGCCTGCCAGAATGCCCATGTAGCCATAGACGTAAAAATGCAGCTTCAGCAGATTCAGCCCCAGGCGCGAGGCCGCGTCGCGGTTGCCGCCCATGGCGTAAACCTGACGGCCAAGACGGGTATAGTTCATCAGCACGGCGGTAAAAATGATCACCGCCGCCAGGCACAGCAGGGGGAGGGTCAAACCGTAGTCGTAGCCATCCGCCGCGGTGAACGAGAACCAGTTAATGCCGTTCATAAACCAGTCCGGGAAGCCGTACAGCCAGGTGCCTTTGGTGGCGTAAACCAGCAGACCGTAGTAGACGTTCAGCGTGGCGATGGTAATGATGATTGCCGGAACGCGTAGCCAATAGACCAGAAAACCGTTGATCAGCCCAAGCAGCAGGCCCACCGCAATGGCGATGATTAACGCCAGCGCGAAGTTGCCACCGTGACCGATAACCCAACTGGCCATTGCATACTGGGCTATCGCGGTCATCGCCGGAAATGAGATGTCGATCCCACCGGAAATCAGCACTACAAACAGCCCACAGGCCAGGATGCCGAGAATCGCGTAGCTGGTGGCCACATCCGTCAGGTTCCCCAAAGACAAGAACTCGTCGGTGCTGATGCTCAGCCCAACGGCAAGGGCTACAACCAGCAGGCCCAGCCAGAACTCATGTTGCCCGATTAAACGGGAGAGATGCATCTTATTCATTGATTACCTCGACCACTTCAGCAATCTCCTCTTCACGGCATTGATGAGGATTAAATTCCGCCACCAGCTTGCCGCGACGCATTACCAGCACGCGGTGGCTGTTGTAATACGCTTCCGGGATTTCATCGCAAATCATCAGCACCGCCATACCCTGTCCCGCCAAATCGCGGGCTATCTGGTAAATGCCCTCTTTGTTGGCGATATCCACGCCAACGGTAGGCGAGTCGAGGATCAGGATGCGGGGATTGGTCGCCACCCATTTGGCAATGGCGATACGCTGGGCATTACCGCCGGAAAGGGTTTTGACCGGCAGGTGCGGATCGGACACTTTGATATTCAGTTCGCGGATCAAATCGGCGACCAACTTTTGCGCTTTACGGTGATCGAGCAGGCCGCTACCGGTGTGCAGTTGATCAAACACCGTGACGATGGTGTTGTCGTAGATCGACTGCTCCATGATCAGCCCCTGCGTCAGGCGATCTTCTGAGACATAGCCGATCCCGTGTTGGATGGCGTCATGGTTATTGCGCAGAGTAACCGGCTGACCGTTAATGCGAATCTCGCCGCTTTCCGGGCGCGTCATACCAAACAGGCTCAGACAAAGCTCGGTGCGCCCGGCACCCAGAAGACCAACAATGGAGACGATCTCGCCGCCGTGCAGCGACAGATTGATGTTCTGGTATTTACCTCTGCGGCTGAGATTGCGCAGCTCAAGGAGCGGCTCTTGCTCAATAGCAGGTCTTTCCGGCAATGGGCTGTAGTGGAAGCGTTGTCCGGTCATCAGGAAGGCTAGTTCGTGACTGTCGAGTTCGCTGGCAGGGTATGTACCCACCAGTTTGCCGTCGCGCATTACGCTGATGCGGTCAGCCACTTCCATCACCTCATCCAGACGATGGCTGACAAACACGACGCAAATTCCGGCCGCTTTCAGTTCATTAACTACCCGCAGCAGGCCATTAACCTCCTGGCGGGTTAGCGAGGCGGTGGGCTCGTCCATAATCACCAGACGCGCATCGGCGGCAATCGCCCGGCAAATGGCGACCAGCTGTCGATCAGCAATTGAGAGTTTTTCAACTTTTTTATCGGGATCGATATTCACCCCAATACGTTTCATGGCTGCCAGCGCCTGCTGCTTCATGGCGCCGCGACGCACCCAGATATCGCCACCCGGCAGATAGCGGTTGACCGCGATATTTTCTGCGACGCTAAAGTTGGGGAACAACGACAGGTCCTGATAAATAACCTGAATGCCATAATGGGAAGAGAGCTGCGGCGTCAGATGATGGAACAATTTTCCGTCGAGTAAAATCTGCGCGCCTTTTTCCGGATGATAAACCCCGGAGATCACTTTAATAATGGTACTTTTACCACAGCCGTTTTGACCCGCCAGACAGTGAACTTCGCCTTTTCTCAGCGTCAGATTCACGTTATCCAGCGCCAGCACGCCCGGGAATTGTTTGCTGATATTCTCAAGAGTGATAAATGCGGTGGTGTCTGCCATGGACAATACCCCTGCGCGCGTCCGGGGGGACGCTGAGTGTTAGTTTGGTTGATAGCGCCGACCAGACGGTCGGCGTTAAGGTTCCCTGGTGTTGGCTAAAGCCTTAGAAACCAAGTGATTGTGCGTTGTCTTTGGTGACTTCGAGGATCTTGTTAAAGCGGATCACTTTCTTCTCCGTGTCGATATCGGCTTTCCCTAAACCATCGATACTCAGATCGGCGTTCACTTCTTTGCCCTGCAACAGCTGATCGGCAACGGTGACCAGCGCGTAGCCCGCGTCTTTTGGATCCCACAGCAGCGCTTTTTTGATATCACCGCGCATCAGGTAAGGTGCTGCCTGCGCCGGCATGGCGATCCCGACGACGGCGATCTTATCTTTGGCGCGTTTTTTCTGCACAGCCTGACCAGCACCGATTGGACCCAGTGAGCCGAAGCCGATAATGCCCTTCATCTGCGGGTAGGTTTTCATCAGATCCAGCGTTGTGGCGTAGGATTTATCGATACTTTCCGCGACCGGCAGACGTGAAGTGACTTCGAACATTTCCGGATATTTTTCTTTCTGGTACTTAATCGCATAATCCGCCCACGCGTTATGCAGTGGGACCGTCAGCGAACCAACATAGATGGCATATCCGCCTTTGCCGCCCATATTTTTCGCTAACTCATCGACGTTAGCCTGTGCGTATTTTTCACTATCGATGGTTTCGATATCCCACTGGCCAATTTGCTCATCCGGGGATTCGTGCGTCAGCACCACGATGCCTTTATCGCGCGCTTTTTTCAGTACCGGCTCAAGGACCTTGGCATCATTCGGCACCACGATGATCGCATTAACGTTTTTGGCGATCAGATCCTCAATCACTTTCACCTGCTGCGCCGGGTCCGGCGTTGAAGGTCCGGTCTGGTAAGCATTCACATCCAGTTTTTTTGCTGCTTCATTTACGCCGGTTTCCATCCGGTTAAACCATGGGATCCCGGTGACTTTGGCAACCACAGCAATTTCATATTTTTCCGCCGCAAAGGACGTGCCGGACAACATGCATGCAGAAACCAGGGTTGCACTGAGTAATGCGAGTTTGAATTTCATAGTTGTACCTTTCGTAGGGGGCAGGACATGTCACGGCGTGAAGTTAACAATGAATGGAAGAGGGAATGAATCATAAGTTTGGTAAATGTGATATATGCCCATTATTGTGAATTTATAGAAATAAAATGGTTAACAATTAGTTAAATTTGCATGGTTTTACATTCAGGTTTTCAAATTAAGTGTTAATTAAATATTAAAATGAAACCATCAATTAACATTTTTTTATCATTTGGCTTAAGTTTTGACGCCTAAAAGGTGTTTGGGGGGAATTTCCCGAAGAAGAAATTATCGAAATTGAGAACTGAATCGATACCGGAAAAGGGTGCTCAATATTTTTTCGTTCAATGGTATCCTCAGCACACTTTCGCCAAACCAGGCATCATTATTTGTGGCGGTGTAGATTTTCATCGTGGAGAACTCATGCAAGGCGTTAAACGTATCATTATCACGTTGTTTCTCGCTGTCCTGTCCTTTGGCGCAGGCGCGCATCCCCACAGCTTTATCCATCTGAAAACTGAGATAGTGAGCGAGAATGACCAGTTCGTCGCGCTGAAAATGCGCTGGACGATGGATGAAATTACCTCGGCGGATCTGCTTTACGATGCGGGGAATGCCAAACCTGGTGATGAGATCTGGAAGAAACTGGCGGCGGAAGTGATGGCCAACGTTCTCGGGCAGCACTATTTCACCGAAGTGTGGCACGACGGGAAAAAGGTAAAGTTTAAAAACAGGCCGACGGAATATGGCATGGCGCGGGAGGAACACCAGGCAGTGCTGACGTTCGTTTTGCCGCTGGCCGAAGCTCAGCCGCTGAGTGGTCAAAAATATACCATTTCAACCTTCGACCCGACCTACTACGTTGATATGAGCTATGACAAAGACAGCGACGCCAGGCTGGGGCAGGCCATAAGCCAGAAATGCCGGATTTCAGTACATACGCCGACGCCCAATGAACAAACGCTGAGCTTTGCGCAGTCGCTGGATAAAGAAGACGCACCGCCGGAGGATATGGAGTTGGGTAAACAGTTTGCACAGACGGTAACGCTGCAATGTCAGTAGTTTATCAACAACGCGCAGCCAGACGTCGCTGGCTGACGCTATGGCCGCTGGCTGTCTTTTTGCTGTTGGCGGCAGGCGGCATACTGTGGCTATGGCAGGCCTGGCCGCAGGTGATGATGAAAAGTGTCGTCTGGCAGCGCGACGTTAACCAACAGATGAGCGGGTTGCTGAAAGCAGTTGCCGCCAGGCCGGCCCAGGCCGGGGGATCGCTGCTGCTGTTTAGTTTTCTCTACGGAGTTCTGCATGCGCTGGGGCCGGGACATGGAAAAGTCGTCATTACCACCTGGCTGGCAACGCACCCCTCGAAGCTGAAGTCGAGTATTGGCCTGACGCTAGCCTCATCTTTATTACAGGGGCTGGTCGCCATCGGACTGGTGGTTGTGGTGCTTACCATCTTGCAGTTGCCCGCACGACAGCTACATATGAGTAGTTTCTGGCTAGAGAAAGGGAGTTATGCTCTGGTTGGCGTGTTGGGCGTTTTATTGTGCGTCCGTGCGCTGAAGAAATTGCGCCAGCTGCTGCGCCGCCCAAAATTCACTGCCTTCACGCCGCATCATGTGCATCACGAGGGTTGCGGCTGCGGGCATCAGCATTTTCCCGATCCTGAACAGCTGCAAAGTGGTGATGACTGGCGTGCCCGGTTGATGATCGTGCTGTCTATGGGGATGCGCCCGTGCTCGGGGGCCATCATGGTTTTACTGTTCAGCAAAGTGGTTGGCGTGTTTAGCTGGGGGATGGCGTCGGCGCTGGCGATGGCGGCAGGAACCTCTTTGACGATTACGTCACTGGCTCTGTTGGTACACAGTTTCCGCTCGCTTGCGGTGAAATTTAGCGGGCATAAAGCGCCGGTATTGTGGCGACAGATTGGCTGGACGACGCTGGCATTAGCCGGTGGTGCGGTGCTGATTGCTGCTGCGATTGTGATGTGGATGAGCGCGGTGCCGGTAGGGCGAGGGATAAGACCGTTTTAGCACTGTTGTAGGATGAATGCCTGATGGCGCTTCGCTTATCAGGCCTACGGGGAACTTCCCTGGTAGGCCGGATAAGGCGCTAGCCGCCATCAGGCATCAACGATTAACGCTTCAGCGCATCGCTCAGTTCGTCACGCATGTTAGCCAGCATGGCTTTCACTACGCGCGGGTTACCTGCAACGATGTTGCCGGTCGCCATGTAGTTATGACCACCGGTAAAGTCGCAAACCAGTGCGCCAGCTTCACGGGCAATCAGCTCACCTGCGGCGAAATCCCACGGGCGCAGGCCAATTTCGAAATAACCGTCAACGCGGGCTGCGGCAACGTAGGCCAGATCCAGCGCAGCAGAACCGGTGCGGCGGAAGTCCGCGCATTCGGTAAACATGTTGCCCAGAATTTTCATGTAAGAAGCGGCGTGCTGTTTGGCTTTGAACGGGAAACCGGTGGCGATGATGGTGCCATCCAGATCGCGGGCGGTGCTGCCACGCAGACGGTAGCCGTTCAGCTGTGCGCCCTGGCCACGGGTTGCGGTGAACAGTTCGTTACGCATTGGATCGTAAACAACGGCGACTTCAGTACGGCCTTTGATGCGTACTGCGATGGATACCGCGAAGTGCGGCAGACGTTTTACGAAGTTGGTGGTGCCATCCAGTGGATCGATAACCCATTGAACATCCAAATCTTCACCAACATGTTCACCGCTTTCTTCGGTGATGATGGTGTGCTGTGGGTAAGATTTGCGAATCGTTTCGATAATAATCGCTTCGGCGGCTTTATCGACGTTAGTCACGAAATCATTGCTGCCTTTCTGGCTGGTTTCTACAGAGTCTGGGGTTTCGTAGTGTTTGGCAATTACATTACCCGCCTTGCGCGCTGCGCGCACGGCGATGGTCAGCATCGGATGCATCGGTCTCTCTCACTGGATGTTAAAGAACGGGAAAACGGCGCAGAGTATAGCAGCGAGTTCGGAATATGTCTTCGTTTTATGATAATATGCCCGAATAATCTTTAGCCGAAGAAATACAATGCTGCAAAATATTCGAATCGTGCTGGTGGAAACCTCTCACACTGGCAACATGGGCTCTGTAGCCCGCGCAATGAAAACCATGGGTTTAACCAATCTGTGGCTGGTAAATCCACTGGTTAAACCGGACTCCCAGGCCATCGCCCTGGCAGCGGGTGCCAGTGATGTGATCGGCAGCGCGCAGATCGTCGATACGCTCGATGAAGCGCTGGCGGGCTGTAGCCTGGTGGTAGGCACCAGTGCGCGTTCCCGCACGCTGCCGTGGCCGATGCTGGACCCGCGTGAATGCGGTTTAAAAAGTGTCTCTGAAGCGACGAACTCGCCGGTGGCGCTGGTATTTGGTCGTGAACGTGTTGGTCTGACCAACGAAGAGCTGCAGAAGTGCCATTATCACGTCGCCATTGCCGCGAACCCGGAATACAGTTCGCTCAACCTGGCGATGGCAGTGCAGGTCATCTCTTATGAAGTGCGCATGGCCTGGCTGGCGACGCAGGAAAGCGACAAGACCGTAGATTACGAAGAAGCAGAGTATCCGCTGGTCGATGATTTAGAGCGTTTTTACGGTCATCTGGAGCAAACGCTGCTATCGACCGGGTTTATCCGCGAAGGGCACCCGGGGCAGGTGATGAACAAACTGCGTCGTTTGTTCACGCGCGCGCGTCCAGAGAGCCAGGAGCTGAACATCCTGCGCGGGATTTTAGCTTCAATCGAGCAGCAGAATAAAAGCAAGTAACTGTACGAATGCCGGATGCGCTTCGCTTATCCGGCCTACAGGCCGCACGATTTGCAGGCCGGATAAACGAAGCGCATCCGGCAAGTGAAAATGGCACTGAAGGTTAAATACCCGACTAAATTAGTCAAGTAAATAGTTGACTGATTTAGTCGGGAATGTCAGACTTGCCCCTGCTATGCAATACCCCCATTTTACAATAAAAAACCCCGGGCAGGGGCGAGTTTGAGGCTAAGTAAGACATGAGACTGACATCAAAAGGGCGTTATGCCGTGACCGCAATGTTGGACGTTGCGCTCAACTCCGAAACGGGCCCGGTACCGTTGGCTGATATTTCTGAACGTCAGGGAATTTCCCTGTCATATCTGGAGCAGCTGTTTTCCCGTTTGCGTAAAAACGGTCTGGTTTCCAGCGTACGTGGACCAGGCGGCGGGTATCTGCTGGGTAAAGATGCCGGCAGCATCGCAGTAGGTGAAGTGATTAGCGCTGTTGACGAGTCTGTAGATGCGACCCGTTGCCAGGGCAAAGGCGGTTGTCAGGGCGGCGATAAATGCCTGACCCACGCGCTGTGGCGCGATCTGAGCGATCGTCTGACCGGTTTCCTCAACAACATTACGTTGGGCGAACTGGTAAATAATCAGGAAGTCCTGGATGTGTCTGGTCGCCAGCATACCCATGACGCTCCACGCACTAATCGTGCTCAAGACGCGATCGACGTTAAGTTACGCGCATAATAAAAGTATTTTAGAATCAGGCCGGGGTGCTACACACCCCGTTAACTCGGTCGTACATCCAGCCGGTTGCCTGATTCCTTGCATTGAAGCGATGTACGGAGTTTATAGAGCAATGAAATTACCGATCTATCTCGACTACTCCGCAACCACGCCGGTGGACCCGCGTGTTGCCGAGAAAATGATGCAGTGTCTGACCCTGGACGGAAACTTTGGTAACCCAGCGTCTCGTTCACACCGTTTCGGCTGGCAGGCTGAAGAGGCGGTAGATATCGCCCGTAACCAGATTGCCGACCTCGTGGGCGCTGACCCGCGTGAAATCGTATTTACTTCCGGTGCGACTGAATCCGATAACCTGGCGATTAAAGGTGCAGCCAACTTTTATCAGAAAAAAGGCAAGCACATCATCACCAGCAAAACCGAACACAAAGCCGTGCTGGATACCTGTCGTCAGCTGGAGCGCGAAGGGTTCGAAGTCACCTACCTCGCCCCGCAGCGTAACGGCATTATCGACCTGAAAGAACTTGAAGCAGCAATGCGTGACGACACCATCCTCGTGTCCATCATGCACGTGAACAACGAAATCGGCGTGGTGCAGGATATCGCGACTATCGGCGAAATGTGCCGTGCTCGCGGCATCATCTATCACGTTGATGCGACCCAGAGCGTGGGCAAACTGCCTATCGATCTGAGCCAACTGAAAGTTGACCTGATGTCCTTCTCCGGCCACAAAATCTATGGTCCGAAAGGTATCGGCGCGCTGTACGTTCGTCGTAAACCGCGTATTCGTATTGAAGCGCAGATGCACGGCGGCGGTCACGAGCGCGGTATGCGTTCCGGTACGCTGCCTGTGCACCAGATCGTCGGCATGGGTGAAGCATACCGTATCGCTAAAGAAGAGATGGAAACCGAGATGGCGCGCCTGCGCAGTCTGCGTAACCGTCTGTGGAACGGCGTGAAAGATATGGAAGAGGTGTACCTCAACGGTGACCTCGAGCAGGGCGCACCGAACATTCTCAACGTCAGCTTCAACTTTGTTGAAGGCGAGTCGCTGATTATGGCGCTGAAAGACCTGGCTGTATCCTCCGGTTCTGCATGTACTTCTGCAAGCCTGGAGCCATCCTACGTGCTGCGCGCGCTGGGGATGACCGACGAGCTGGCACACAGCTCAATTCGTTTCTCTTTAGGTCGTTTCACTACCGAAGAAGAGATTGACTATGCCATCAATCTGGTTCGCAACTCCATTGGCCGTCTGCGCGACCTTTCTCCACTGTGGGAAATGTTCAAACAGGGTGTGGATCTGAACAGCATTGAATGGTCACATCACTAATTCGGCACCGATAAGGAGAATTCAACATGGCTTACAGCGAAAAAGTTATCGATCATTACGAGAATCCACGTAACGTGGGCTCTTTTGACAACAGCGACGAGAACGTGGGTAGCGGCATGGTCGGTGCACCAGCCTGTGGCGACGTGATGAAGTTGCAGATCAAAGTCAACAATGAGGGTATCATTGAAGACGCGCGTTTCAAGACTTACGGCTGCGGTTCCGCTATTGCTTCCAGCTCTCTGGTTACCGAATGGGTAAAAGGGAAATCTCTGGACGAAGCACAGGCGATTAAAAACACCGATATCGCCGACGAGCTTGAACTGCCACCGGTGAAAATTCACTGCTCTATTCTGGCTGAAGACGCGATTAAAGCCGCGATTGCGGATTACAAAAGCAAACGTGAAGCAAAATAATTAAGAGTTGAGGTTTTATTATGTCGATTACCTTAAGCGACAGTGCAGCAGCGCGTGTAAATACCTTCCTGGCAAACCGCGGTAAAGGGTTTGGTCTGCGTCTGGGCGTGAGAACCTCCGGCTGCTCAGGTATGGCCTATGTACTGGAATTTGTTGACGAGCCGGCGGCTGAAGATACCGTGTTTGAAGACAAAGGTGTAAAAGTCGTGATCGACGGTAAGAGCCTGCAATTCCTCGACGGTACGCAGTTAGACTTCGTCAAAGAAGGTCTGAACGAAGGGTTTAAGTTCACTAACCCGAACGTGAAAGACGAATGTGGATGCGGCGAAAGCTTCCACGTGTAACGTGCGTCACCCGAAAACCCCACCGTGGCTTCGCTACGTGTGGGGTTTGTTCTAACAGGCTACCCCTGAGAATGTTATGGACTACTTCACCCTCTTTGGCTTACCGGCCCGTTATCAGCTCGATACTCAGGCGCTGAGCCTACGTTTTCAGGATCTACAACGTCAGTATCATCCTGATAAATTCGCCAGCGGTTCCCAGGCGGAACAACTTGCTGCGGTTTCGCAGTCCGCCACTATCAACCAGGCCTGGCAAACGCTGCGCCATCCTTTGATGCGCGCCGAATACTTATTGTCTTTACACGGTTTTGATATCCGCAGCGAGCAGCACACGGTGCGCGATACCGCGTTCCTGATGGAGCAACTTGAGCTGCGTGAAGAGCTGGACGAGATTGAACAGGCAAAAGACAGTCAACGTTTAGATGCGTTTATGAAACGCGTCAGCGAAATGTATAACGTTCGCCATCAACTGATGGTGGAACAGCTGGATAGCGAGACGTGGGACGCAGCGGCAGATACCGTGCGTAAGCTGCGTTTTCTCGATAAACTGCGAAGCAGTGCAGAACAACTCGAAGAAAAACTGCTCGATTTTTAATTTCCGGAAGCGAAAATGGCCTTATTACAAATTAGTGAGCCTGGTCTGAGCGCCGCGCCGCACCAGCGTCGTCTGGCGGTAGGTATCGATTTAGGCACCACCAACTCCCTGGTTGCTACCGTACGCAGCGGCCAGGCCGAAACGCTGGCAGACCATGAAGGTCGCCACCTGTTGCCGTCAGTGGTTCACTATCAGCAGCAGGGCTACTCTGTCGGTTACGATGCCCGCGCCAATGCAGCGTTGGATACGGCAAACACCGTTAGCTCGGTAAAACGCATGATGGGCCGCTCTCTGGCGGATATCCAGGCGCGTTACCCGCATCTGCCATATACGTTCCAGGCGAGCGAAAACGGTCTGCCGATGATTGAAACCGCTGCCGGTTTGCTTAATCCGGTGCGCGTCTCTGCTGATATTCTGAAAGCGCTGGCCGCGCGGGCTACCGAATCGCTGTCCGGCGAACTGGACGGCGTGGTAATCACCGTTCCGGCTTACTTTGACGATGCACAGCGTCAGGGGACCAAAGACGCCGCGCGTCTGGCGGGCCTGCACGTATTGCGTCTGCTGAACGAACCGACCGCAGCGGCGATCGCGTATGGTCTGGACTCCGGTCAGGAAGGCGTGATCGCGGTCTACGATCTTGGTGGCGGTACGTTTGATATTTCTATTCTGCGCCTGAGCCGTGGCGTGTTTGAAGTGCTGGCGACCGGTGGTGATTCCGCGCTCGGCGGCGACGATTTTGACCATCTGCTGGCCGATTACATTCGCGAGCAGGCGGGCGTGGCCGATCGCAGCGATAACCGCGTACAGCGTGAACTGCTGGATGCCGCGATTGCAGCGAAAATCGCACTTAGCGACGCTGATTCTGTAACGGTTAACGTGGCAGGATGGCAGGGGGAAATCACCCGTGAAACCTTTAATGAACTCATTTCCGCACTGGTCAAGCGTACGCTGCTGGCCTGCCGTCGCGCGCTGAAAGATGCGGGCGTGGAGCCGCAAGATGTGCTGGAAGTGGTGATGGTTGGCGGTTCAACGCGCGTGCCATTGGTACGTGAACGCGTCGGTGAATTTTTTGGCCGCACGCCGCTGACCTCTATTGACCCGGACAAAGTGGTCGCTATCGGTGCGGCAATCCAGGCGGATATTCTGGTCGGAAATAAACCGGACAGCGAAATGCTGCTGCTGGACGTTATCCCGCTGTCTCTGGGACTGGAAACCATGGGCGGTCTGGTGGAGAAAGTGATCCCGCGTAACACCACTATCCCAGTGGCGCGCGCGCAGGACTTTACCACCTTTAAAGATGGCCAAACCGCGATGTCCATTCACGTGATGCAGGGCGAGCGTGAGCTGGTGCAGGACTGTCGTTCACTGGCGCGTTTTGCGCTGCGCGGCATCCCGGCATTACCGGCTGGCGGTGCGCACATCCGCGTGACCTTCCAGGTGGATGCCGATGGGCTGCTGAGCGTCACCGCCATGGAGAAATCCACAGGCGTTGAGTCCTCAATCCAGGTTAAACCGTCCTACGGTCTGACCGACAGTGAAATCGCCTCCATGATTCAGGATTCGATGAGTTTTGCCGAGCAGGACGTTAAAGCCCGTATGCTGGCAGAACAGAAAGTCGAAGCGGCACGCGTACTGGAGAGTTTATCCGGTGCGCTGAACGCTGATGCCGCGCTGTTAAGCGCCGCAGAACGTCAGGCTATCGACACCGCCGCCGCGCACTTGAGCGAGGTTGCACAGGGTGACGATGTTGACGCGATAGAACAAGCCATTAAAAACGTAGACAAACAAACCCAGGAATTCGCCGCTCGCCGCATGGACAAATCCGTCCGTAGCGCGCTGAAAGGCCATTCCGTGGACGAGGTTTAATATGCCAAAGATTGTTATTTTGCCTCATCAGGATCTCTGTCCCGATGGCGCAGTTCTGGAAGCTGAGACCGGCGAAACCATTCTCGACGTTGCCCTGCGTAACGGAATCGAGATTGAACACGCCTGTGAAAAATCCTGTGCCTGCACTACCTGCCACTGCATCGTGCGTGAAGGTTTTGATTCTTTGCCGGAAAGCACAGAAGAAGAAGACGACATGCTGGATAAAGCCTGGGGACTGGAGCCGGAGAGCCGTTTAAGCTGTCAGGCGCGGGTAACCGAGGACGATTTAGTGGTCGAAATCCCACGTTACACAATCAATCATGCGCGTGAGCATTAACAGAGGGTAGTATGGGACTGAAGTGGACCGATAGCCGCGAAATCGGCGAGGCGCTGTATGACGCTTTCCCCGATCTCGATCCCAAGACCGTTCGTTTCACCGATCTGCACCAGTGGATCTGTGACCTGGAAGAGTTCGATGATGATCCTCAGGCATCGAACGAAAAAATCCTTGAGGCCATTTTGCTGGTCTGGCTGGACGAAGCCGAATAAGTCAACGGGCTGCCCACGGGTGGCCCGTTTTCCTGTATGCGCGAAAATAAGGATAAATAAAATGACAGAAGCCATGAAAATTACGCTTTCCACGCAACCTGCCGATGCCCGCTGGGGGGAAAAGGCAACATACAGCATTAATAATGAAGGCATTACCCTGCACCTGAACGGAAAAGATGACCTCGGCCTTATCCAGCGTGCCGCGCGTAAAATCGACGGCCTGGGTATTAAACACGTTCAACTGGACGGTGAAGGCTGGGATACCGAACGTAGCTGGGCGTTCTGGCAGGGCTACAAGGGACCAAAAGGCACCCGCAAAGTTGAGTGGGCCGCTCTGGACGAAGCGCAGCGCAAAGAGCTGGATAGCCGTCTGAAGATTATTGACTGGGTGCGTGATACCATTAATGCCCCGGCAGAAGAGCTGGGCCCGGAACAGCTGGCGCAGCGCGCTGTTGATCTGCTGTGCTCCGTCGCGTGCGATAACGTCTCTTACCGCATCACCAAAGGTGAAGATCTGCGCGAGCAGAACTACATGGGCCTGCATACCGTGGGTCGCGGATCTGAACGTCCTCCAGTGCTGCTGGCGCTGGACTACAACCCAACAGGCGACAAAGAAGCCCCGGTTTATGCCTGCCTGGTTGGTAAGGGAATTACTTTTGATTCCGGTGGTTACAGCATCAAGCAAAGCGCATTTATGGACTCAATGAAGTCCGACATGGGCGGTGCGGCAACGGTCACCGGCGCGTTGGCATTTGCCATCACCCGTGGTCTGAACAAGCGCGTGAAGCTGTATCTGTGCTGTGCGGATAACCTGATTAGCGGCAACGCCTTTAAGCTCGGCGATATCATTCACTATCGCAACGGTAAAAAAGTTGAAGTGATGAATACCGATGCCGAAGGACGTCTGGTGCTGGCCGATGGCCTGATCGATGCCAGCGCGCAGAAACCGGAACTGATCATTGATGCTGCCACGCTGACCGGCGCGGCGAAAACCGCGCTGGGCAACGATTACCACGCGCTGTTTAGCTTTGATGATCAGCTGGCTGCTCGCCTGCTGGCAAGTGCGGCGCAAGAAAACGAACCGTTCTGGCGTCTGCCGCTGGCAGAGTTTCACCGTAGCCAGTTGCCGTCGAACTTTGCCGAACTGAATAACACCGGTAGCGCGGCTTACCCGGCTGGCGCAAGCACCGCGGCGGGCTTCCTGTCCCATTTCGTGGAAAACTACCAGCAGGGCTGGCTGCATATCGACTGTTCCGCAACCTATCGCAAAGCGCCGGTTGAGCAGTGGTCTGCGGGCGCAACCGGTCTGGGTGTGCGCACGATTGCGAATCTGCTGACCGCATAATTTATTACTGTATTGCCGGATGGCGCTACGCTTATCCGGCCTACATGTATTCATCCAATTTGTGATACTTATGTCCGAAACAAAAAACGAATTAGAAACATTGCTGGAACAAGCGGCAACAGAGCCTGCGCATCGTCCGGCATTTTTCCGTACTTTACTGGAATCCACAGTCTGGGTGCCGGGTACTGCCGCAGAAGGCGAGGCGGTGGTTGAAGACAGCGCTCTCGACCTGCAGCACTGGGAAAAAGAAGACGGAACGACCGTGATCCCGTTCTTCACTTCTCTGGAAGCCCTGCAGCAGGCGGTGGAAGATGAGCAAGCATTTGTCGTTATGCCGGTGCGTACGTTGTTTGAAATGACGCTCGGCGAAACGCTCTTTCTCAACGCGAAACTGCCGACCGGCAAAGAATTTATGCCGCGTGAAATCAGCCTGCTGATGGGGGAAGAGGGGAATCCGCTCAGCACCCAGGAAGTACTGGAAGGCGGTGAATCGCTGATCCTCTCTGAAGTCGCTGAACCTCCGGCGCAGATGATTGACTCGCTGACTACGCTGTTTAAAACCATTAAGCCGGTAAAACGCGCGTTTCTCTGCTCAATCAAAGAAAGCGCGGAAGCCCAGCCGAATCTGCTGATTGGTATTGAAGCGGAAGGGGATATTGAAGAGATCATCCACGCTGCTGGCAGCGTCGCGACCGATACGCTGTCGGGCGATGAACCTATTGATATCTGCCAGGTGAAGAAGGGTGAGAAGGGCGTGAGCCACTTTATCACTGAGCATATCGCACCGTTCTACGAACGCCGCTGGGGCGGTTTCCTGCGCGACTTTAAACAGAACCGGATTATCTAAATTGTAGGCCGGATAAGCGAAGCGCTATCCGGCTTTTCCAGCTTTATAATTGCGGTTCTACCGGTAAATCGTTGCGCGCTCCCCATTCGCTCCATGCGCCGTCATACAATGCGACGTCAGAAACGCCCAGCGTGGCAAGTGCCAGCACGACGACGGCAGCCGTTACGCCGGAGCCGCAGCTGGCGATAATAGGGCGGTCAAAGCTCACGCCGTGGCTGAAGAAAATAGCATCCAGCTCATCGGTGGTTTTCAGTTCGCCGTCACGAACCAGTTCTGTCCACGGTACGTTAAGCGCACCCGGCACATGACCACGTTTCAGACCAGGACGCGGCTCGTCAACTTCGCCATTAAAACGCGCAGCCGGGCGGGCATCGACGATCTGCGCCGTTTTTTCATGACTGGCCAGCAGTACATCGGTAACGCGCACAACTGCGTCAGGCGTAAAGGCCACGTTAAATTCACCTTCAGGTAAATCCTCATCGCCTTCCTTGAGCATTAACTCATCGCGCTTCCAGCCTGCCAGACCGCCTGCCAGAATGGAGACATTTTCGACGCCAAATGTCCGCAGCATCCACCATGCGCGTGGCGCGGAAAACAGATTACCGTCATCGTAGATAACCAGATGCTTATCCTGATTAACGCCCAGCTCGCGCATCGCAACGGCAAAGGCTTCGGGGCGTGGCATCATATGCGGTAGCGGTGAGGTATGATCGGAAAGCGCTTCAATATCAAAAAATACTGCGCCAGGAATATGGCCCGCACGATACTCCTCGCCAACATCGCGATCTTCCTGTCCTGGAGGTGCCATCCGGGCATCAAGAATTTGTATTTCCGGGTCGTCAATGTGTTCGGCAAGCCAGTCGGCAGCGACAAAGAAGGCGGTGGTCATAGGCATCTCCATTTTTACCAGGTTTTGGCAAATTGTCGGATGTTTACCGTAAAGCGACAAGTAAAACAGGCTGATTTGTCAGGTGAATCCACATTAATCACTTAAATTAAGACAACGTTGTTCAGTTACTGACTTCCACAGCCGGAAATCTGACGCATAATAGTTGTTCTACGTAGCTAACGGGCCACTACGGCCAGGGATGAAAAATGAAACATTTACGCGTAGCGGCCTGCATGCTGATGCTGGCACTGGTCGGGTGCGATAATAATAACGAAAAATCACCGACTGCTGCGAAACCTGACTCGCCAGCTCCCCAGACTGCGCTAGTAAAAGACAAGGCCCAATTACAAAAGCTGGTGCAACAAAGCCAGGGCAAGTCGCTGACGCTGCTGGATGCCTCAGAGGTCCAGCTCGACGGTGCGGCAACGCTCGTTTTGACCTTCTCCATTCCCCTCGATCCAGAACAAGATTTTTCCCGCGTCGTGCACGTTGTTGATAAAAAAAGCGGCAAAGTGGATGGTGCCTGGGAGCTGGCGCCAAATCTGAAAGAGCTGCGCTTACGCCATCTGGAACCTAACCGGGAACTGGTGGTGACCATTGAGCGTGATTTGCTGGCGCTGAATAAAGCGACGTTCGCTATTGATTATGAAAAAAACATTACCACCCGCGATGTACAGCCAAGCGTTGGGTTTGCCAGTCGCGGCTCGCTGTTGCCGGGAAAAGTAATTGAAGGCCTGCCGGTAATGGCCCTCAACGTTAACAGCGTGGATGTGAACTTCTTTCGTGTGAAGCCTGAATCGCTCGGCGCATTTGTCAGCCAGTGGGAATACCGCAATTCGTTGACGAACTGGGAATCTGACAATTTACTGAAAATGGCGGAACTGGTGTATACCGGACGCTTTGACCTCAATCCTGCGCGTAACACCCGTGAGAAGCTGCTGCTGCCGCTGAGCGATATCAAGCCGTTGCAGCAAGCAGGTGTTTACATCGCGGTGATGAATCAGGCTGGACAATACAACTACAGTAATGCCGCTACGCTGTTCACGCTCAGCGATATTGGTGTGTCTGCGCACCGTTACCATAATCAACTTGATGTCTTTACGCAGAGTCTGGAAAACGGCGCTGCGCAGCAGGGTATAGAGGTCACCTTACTCAACGAAAAAGGACAGACGTTGGCGCAGGCTACCAGCGACGCGCAGGGTCATGTCAAACTGGAGACTGATAAAGACGCGGCTTTATTGCTGGCCCGCAAAGACGGGCAAACCACGCTGCTGGATTTGAAACTCCCGGCGTTGGATCTGGCTGAATTTGATATTGCCGGTGCACCGGGATACAGCAAACAGTTCTTTATGTTTGGTCCCCGTGACCTCTATCGTCCTGGCGAAACGGTGATCCTCAACGGATTACTGCGTGACAGCGACGGCAAAACGTTGCCCGACCAGCCGGTGAAGCTGGAGGTCGTGAAGCCCGACGGGCAAGTGTTACGTTCGGTGGTTAGCCAGCCGGAGAACGGTCTGTACCGCTTTAGCTGGCCGCTGGACACCAACGCACCAACCGGTATGTGGCATATTCGTGCTAATACGGGCGACAACCAGTCACGGATGTGGGATTTCCACGTCGAAGATTTTATGCCTGAGCGGATGGCGCTCAATCTCTCCGCTAATAAGATTCCCGTGGCTCCGGCTGATGAAGTGAAGTTCTCGGTAGTGGGCTACTACCTGTACGGCGCGCCCGCTAATGGCAATGCTCTGCAAGGGCAGCTTTTCCTGCGCCCGCTGCGCGAAGCGGTGCAGGCATTGCCGGGGTTCCAGTTTGGTAATATTGCCGAAGAAAACCTGTCCCGCAGCCTCGATGAAGTTCAGCTTACGCTGGATGAACACGGTCGCGGCGAAGTGACCACCAACAGCCAATGGCAGGAGACGCATTCCCCGTTACAGGTGATCCTGCAAGCCAGCCTGCTGGAGTCAGGTGGCCGCCCGGTGACGCGTCGGGCTGAACAAGCCATCTGGCCTGCGGACACGCTGCCGGGTATTCGTCCGCAGTTTGCGGCAAAAGCCGTCTATGACTACCGCACTGATACCACTGTGAATCAGCCTATCGTTGATGAAAACAGCAACGCCGCTTTCGACATTGTTTATGCCGATGCGCAGGGCGAGAAAAAAGCGGTGTCCGGTTTGCAGGTGCGTTTGATCCGCGAGCGCCGGGATTATTACTGGAACTGGTCTGAAGGCGAGGGCTGGCAATCACAGTTCGATCAAAAGGATCTGGTTGAAGGTGAGCAGACTCTGGATCTTAAGGCCGATGAAACCGGTAAAGTCAGCTTCCCGGTTGAGTGGGGTGCCTATCGTCTGGAAGTGAAAGCCCCGAATGATGCGGTGAGCAGCGTACGCTTCTGGGCAGGTTATAGCTGGCAGGATAACAGCGACGGCAGTGGGGCCGTGCGTCCCGATCGCGTGACTCTGAAACTGGACAAACCCAGCTATCGTCCTGGCGATACCATGAAGCTGCACGTTGCCGCTCCTGCTGCTGGCAAAGGTTATGCGATGGTGGAGTCCAGCGAAGGCCCGCTGTGGTGGCAAGAAATAGACGTACCGGCGGATGGTCTCGATATCTCCATCCCGATTGATAAAACCTGGAATCGCCACGATTTGTATCTCAGTGCGCTGGTGGTTCGTCCTGGCGACAAGTCCCGTTCGGCCACGCCAAAACGGGCGGTTGGTTTACTGCATTTGCCGTTAGGTGATGAAAACCGTCGTCTGGCGCTGGCGCTGGAAAACCCGGCGAAAATACGTCCAAACCAGTCTTTGACCGTCAAGATTAAAGCCAGCGTCAAAAATGGCGACATACCAAAACAGGTCAACGTGCTGGTCTCTGCCGTTGATAGCGGGGTGTTGAACATTACCGATTACGCCACGCCAGATCCGTGGCAGGCATTTTTCGGACAAAAACGCTATGGCGCGGATATTTATGATATTTACGGCCAGGTGATCGAAGGGCAAGGTCGGCTGGCGGCGCTGCGCTTTGGTGGTGATGGCGATGAATTAAAGCGCGGCGGTAAGCCACCGGTCAATCACGTCAATATCGTGGCGCAACAGGCGCTGCCGGTCACGCTCAACGAGCAGGGCGAAGGTACGGTGACGCTACCGATTGGTGATTTCAACGGCGAGCTACGGGTAATGGCACAGGCCTGGACGGCGGATGACTTTGGCAGCAGTGAAAGCAAGGTGATTGTTGCCGCGCCGGTAATTGCTGAACTGAATATGCCGCGTTTTCTGGCGGGAGGCGATACCTCGCGACTGACGCTGGACGTGACTAACCTGACTGACAAACCGCAAACGCTGAATATTAAGCTCGCGGCCAGCGGTTTACTGGAGCTGATGGGACAAGATCCTGCTCCATTGAATCTGGCACCAGGCGTACGGACTACGTTGTTTATTCCGGTGCGTGCGCGGGAGGGGTTTGGCGATGGCGAAATTCAGGCAGAAATTAGCGGTCTGACTTTACCGGGTGAAACGCTGCCAGTTCAGCATAAACAGTGGAAGATTGGCGTGCGTCCGGCGTTCCCGGCGCAAACCGTTAATAACGGTGTCGCACTTCAACCGGGCGCAACCTGGCAGCTTCCGGGCGAAGAACTGACCAATTTCTCCCCTGCAACGATGCAGGGACAACTGCTGTTCAGCGGTAAGCCGCCGCTGAATCTGGCGCGTTATATCCGCGAACTGAAGGCTTACCCTTACGGCTGCCTGGAGCAAACGGCGAGCGGATTGTTCCCATCCTTATACACCAACGCTGCGCAATTGAAGGCGTTAGGTATTGTGGGTGACAGCGATGAAAAACGCCGTGCTGCAGTCGATATTGGGATTTCTCGTTTAGTGCAGATGCAGCGTGATAACGGCGGTTTCGCGCTGTGGGATAAAAACGGGTCGGAAGAGTACTGGCTGACTGCGTATGTCATGGATTTCCTTGTTAGGGCAAATGAACAGGGCTACAGCGTCCCGGTAGAGGTCATTAACCGTGGCAACGAGCGGCTGCTGCGCTATTTGCAGGATCCTGGAATGTTGTCGATTCGCTATACCGACGACTCTTCAGCAAGCCGGTTTGCCGTACAAGCCTACGCCGCGTTGGTTCTGGCTCGTCAGCAAAAAGCCCCGCTTGGCGCACTGCGTGAAATCTGGGAGCGACGCGCTCAGGCGGCTTCTGGTTTACCGCTGTTGCAATTGGGGATCGCGCTGAAAAATATGGGCGATGCTAACCGCAGTGAACAGGCGTTGACGCTGGCGCTGAATACGCCGCGCCGCGATACGCAACAGTGGATGGCGGATTACGGCAGTGCGTTACGGGATAACGCGTTGATGATGGCCTTGCTCGAAGAGAACAAGCTCAAACCTGACGTGCAGAATACGCTGCTGAACACGTTGTCAGAACAGGCCTTTGGGCAGCGCTGGCTCTCGACTCAGGAAAATAATGCGTTGTTCCTTGCCGCCCGTACGTTACAGGACTTGCCAGGCACATGGCAGGCGCAAACGTCACTCTCGGAGCAACCGTTAGCCGGGGAGAAATCACAGACGCGTAATCTGGATGCCGATGCGCTGTCTACGCTGAGCGTCACCAATACCGGTAATCAACCGCTGTGGCTGCGTCTGGATGTGAGCGGTTATCCGCAAACCTCACCGACACCTGCCAGCAACGTTCTGCATATTGAGCGTCAAATCCTGGGGCTCGACGGAAACAGTAAATCACTGGATTCTCTGCGCAGCGGCGAGCTGGTGCTGGTCTGGCTGGAGGTGAAAGCCAGCCAGAACGTGCCGGATGCGCTGGTGGTTGACTTACTGCCAGCAGGACTGGAACTGGAAAACCAGAATCTGGCCAACGGCAGCGCCAGCCTGCAGGATAGCGGTAGCGAAGTGGCGAATCTGCTTAATCAGATGCAGCAGGCAGATATCCAGCACGTTGAGTTCCGTGACGATCGCTTTGTCGCTGCGGTGGCGGTCAATGAAGGACAACCGGTTACGCTGGTGTATCTGGCGCGAGCGGTAACGCCGGGGACCTACCAGGTTCCCGTCCCACAGGTGGAATCAATGTATGTTCCGCAGTGGCGCGCGACCGGTGCGACAGAGGGACTTTTGATTGTCAGACCGTAAATGATGCGCGGGTTGGGTAAATGCGGCTGCTGGCTCTGGCTGGCAGCCGTTGCGCTATTGATTGTGGCAGCAGTTTGGGCGGCAGATAAAATCTGGCCGCTGCCCTTGCACGAAGTCGATCCGGCACGGGTCGTGGTGGCACATGATGGTACGCCACTCTGGCGCTTTGCCGATGCCGAAGGTATCTGGCGGTATCCGGTAACGATTGATGAGGTGTCGCCCCGCTACCTTGAGGCGTTAATTAACTATGAAGACCGCTGGTTCTGGAAGCATCCCGGCGTCAATCCGTTTTCAGTCCTGCGCGCAGCATGGCAGGACCTCTCCTCTGGGCGTGTGGTTTCGGGTGGCAGTACGCTCACCATGCAGGTTGCACGATTACTCGATCCCCATCCGCGAACCTTCGGCGGCAAGTTTCGCCAGCTCTGGCGCGCATTGCAGCTGGAATGGCATCTCTCCAAACGCGACATCCTGACACTGTATCTCAACCGTGCGCCGTTTGGCGGTACGCTGCAGGGCGTCGGGGCGGCAAGCTGGGCCTATCTTGGTAAATCACCCGCGCAATTGAGTTACTCCGATGCCGCGCTGCTGGCTGTTTTGCCACAGGCACCGAGTCGCCTGCGCCCTGACCGTTGGCCGGACCGTGCTGAAGCGGCGCGTAATAAAGTGCTCGAACGTATGGCGAGCCAGGGTATTTGGCCTGCCAGACAGGTACAGGAGTCGCGTGAAGAGCCAGTCTGGCTGTCGCCCCGGCAAATGCCGCAGTTAGCGCCGTTATTCTCGCGCATGATGCTGGGAAAAAGCCGGAGCGATAAAATCGTGACTACCCTTGATGCCGGATTGCAGCGTCAACTGGAAGAGCTGGCGCAGAACTGGAAGGGGCGCTTACCTGCACACAGTTCGCTGGCAATGATTGTGGTCGATCACACCGATATGAGCGTGCGTGGTTGGGTGGGGTCGGTAGATATGAATGACGACTCCCGCTTTGGTCATGTGGATATGGTGAATGCGATCCGTTCGCCAGGCTCGGTGCTGAAGCCGTTTGTTTACGGTCTGGCGCTGGATGACGGACTCATTCATCCCGCTTCGTTGTTGCAGGATGTCCCGCGGCGAACCGGAGATTATCGACCGGGGAATTTTGACAGCGGTTTTCATGGCCCGGTGAGCATGAGCGAAGCGCTGGTAAGGTCGTTGAATTTACCCGCCGTGCAGGTGCTCGAAGCCTATGGTCCGAAGCGCTTTGCCGCATCGTTACGTAACGTCGGCTTACCGCTGTATCTGCCCGCAGGGGCTGCGCCGAATCTGTCGCTGATTTTAGGTGGTGCGGGGGCAAGGCTGGAAGATATGGCCGCAGCGTACAGCGCCTTTGCCCGTAAGGGAAAAGCGGGAAAACTGCGTCTGCAGCCGGGTGACCCACTGCTTGAACGTCCGTTGATGTCGGCGGGCGCGGCGTGGATTATTCGCCGTATTATGGCCGACGAAGCGCAACCGCTGCCGGATAACGCACTGAGCAGAGTGGTTCCGCTGGCGTGGAAAACGGGCACCAGTTATGGCTATCGCGATGCCTGGGCGATTGGCGTTAACGCCCGTTATGTGATCGGTATCTGGACTGGCAGACCAGACGGAACGCCGGTGGTGGGCCAGTTTGGATTTGCCAGCGCCGTGCCGCTGCTCAATCAGGTCAACAATCTTTTGCTCTCTCGCGGGACCAATCAGCCGGAAGATCCACGTCCTGATTCCGTGAGTCGCGGCGTGGTGTGCTGGCCGGGCGGGCAA
Organism: Citrobacter sp. Cpo045; assembly: GCF_030332875.1. NCBI lineage: Bacteria > Pseudomonadati > Pseudomonadota > Gammaproteobacteria > Enterobacterales > Enterobacteriaceae > Citrobacter > Citrobacter sp. Cpo045. The sequence continues at coordinate 859,337 of NZ_JAOWGZ010000103.1, read as the reverse complement.
TCCCTTGCCCCAGGAGACAGCAACTGCCGTCGCCGTCTGGCAACCTGGTTACTGGATGGCAGTCAGCCGCCAACGTTATTATTGCCCGAGCAGGAAGGGGTTAATGGCATTCGTTTTCCTGTCTGGCTGGATGATGAAGGCAAACGTGTGGCGGCGGATTGCCCGCAGGCGCACGAGCAAACATTAATCGTCTGGCCGTTGCCGCTGGAGCCATGGCTACCGGAATCAGAACGCCGTGGGGCGAGATTACCGCCAGTTTCTGCCACGTGTCCGCCGCTGGGGCAAGACGCTTCGCAGCCATTGCAGTTGACAGGCATTCGTGATGGCGCGATTGTGAAGCGTTTACCCGGTTCTGCTCAAGCCTCATTGCCGGTGCAAACCAGTGGTGGGAGCGGTGAACGCTGGTGGTTTCTTAACGGTGAAAGGCTGGATGAACGCGGACGTCGTCTTACGCTACGGCTGGCGACTAAAGGGGATTATCAACTGCTGGTGATGGATGATGCTGGCCAGGTAGCGACGGTGAGATTTTCGATGCAGTAGACCAGTTGATGACTGTTTGTTGCTAAAATTCATCTTATTTTAAAGAAATGTTACCTTCATCAATAGTCAATTGCCGGGATGCTCTTTATAATCCGCGCCAGGTCGTACATCTATATAGACAACAACAGAACACATTACAGAGGTTATCATGGCTATTGAACGTACTTTTTCCATCATCAAACCAAACGCGGTGGCAAAAAACGTTATTGGGAGCATCTTTGCGCGCTTTGAAGCAGCAGGGTTCAAAATTGTCGGCACTAAAATGCTGCACCTGACCGTTGAGCAGGCACGTGGCTTCTATGCTGAGCACGATGGCAAACCGTTCTTTGACGGTCTGGTTGAATTCATGACTTCCGGTCCGATCGTTGTTTCTGTTCTGGAAAGCGAAAATGCCGTACAGCGTCATCGCGATCTGCTGGGCGCAACCAACCCGGCGAATGCGCTGGCCGGTACTCTGCGTGCAGACTATGCTGACAGCTTCACCGAGAACGGTACTCACGGTTCCGACTCCGTTGAGTCAGCGGCGCGCGAAATCGCCTATTTCTTTGGTGAAGGTGAGGTTTGCCCGCGCACTCGCTAATAAGCTCGTGGGGTAGGCCGGATAAGCATTTGCGCATCCGGCACTGTTTTGCCTGATGGCGACGCTGATGCGTCTTCTCAGACCTACGTTCTTTCTTTACATATTATTTTCGCTAATGCTTCGTGCAAACGTGGCATCCCTGCGCCAGACTTTGTACAATGCAACGCCCCGGAAGAGCAGATCGCTTGCCGGGGCGTTTCTTTTTAACCCTCCACGGGCCACAACGTGTAACAACGAGGCCGGAAAAAATTATGTCTGAATTAGTTAACACCTCTGAAGTCGTCATTCCTGCGGTTCCAAATAAAAATGGAAAAATTAACCTGCTGGATCTGAACCGTCAGCAAATGCGCGAATTCTTCAAAGAGATGGGCGAAAAACCGTTTCGTGCCGATCAGGTCATGAAGTGGATGTACCACTATTGCAGCGACAACTTTGATGACATGACTGACATCAACAAGGTGCTGCGTAACAAGCTGAAAGAAGTGGCTGAAATTCGCGCCCCGGAAGTGGTGGAAGAGCAGCGTTCTTCTGACGGTACGATCAAATGGGCTATCGCGGTTGGCGATCAGCGCGTTGAAACGGTGTATATCCCGGAAGACGATCGTGCGACCCTGTGTGTTTCTTCACAGGTCGGGTGCGCATTAGAGTGTAAATTCTGCTCTACGGCGCAACAGGGCTTTAACCGTAACCTACGGGTATCGGAGATCATTGGTCAGGTCTGGCGCGCGGCGAAGATCGTTGGTGCGGTAAAGGCTACGGGCGTGCGTCCTATTACCAACGTGGTGATGATGGGGATGGGTGAGCCGCTGCTCAACCTGACCAACGTGGTTCCGGCGATGGAAATCATGCTTGATGACTTCGGTTTTGGGCTGTCCAAGCGTCGCGTCACGCTCTCCACCTCAGGCGTTGTCCCTGCGCTGGATAAGCTGGGTGATATGATTGACGTCGCGCTGGCGATTTCTCTGCATGCGCCGAACGATGAAATTCGTGACGAAATTGTGCCTATCAACAAGAAGTACAATATCGAAACATTCCTTGGCGCGGTTCGTCGCTATCTGGAGAAATCCAACGCTAACCAGGGTCGTGTAACCATTGAGTATGTGATGTTAGATCACATCAATGATGGCACTGAACACGCGCATCAGCTGGCAGAACTGCTGAAAGATACGCCGTGTAAGATCAACCTGATCCCGTGGAACCCGTTCCCGGGCGCGCCGTATGGCCGTAGTTCTAACAGCCGTATCGATCGTTTCTCCAAAGTGTTGATGAGCTATGGTTTCACTACCATCGTGCGTAAAACACGTGGTGATGACATCGATGCAGCCTGCGGTCAGCTGGCGGGCGACGTTATCGACCGTACCAAGCGTACTCTGCGTAAGCGCATGCAGGGCGACGCTATCGAGATTAAGACCGTTTGATGTTGGCGCACTACGGTATAATTCCTGTACCGTAGTGCAACGTAAGCCATATGAGGTTTTTTGTTGTCGTCGTCAGGTCAATAATAACGGTGCGTTTTTGTCGACTTTAAGGCAGTATGTAACGGCGTAACAAGTGTTTAGCCCTCAGGTTTACGCCGTTTTGTCATTGATAGTCTGACCGTTTTATACTGTCTGACGAAGGTTAACTGACCAGATGTTTCGCGGTGTGGGTGAGCATTGTGGCTCGCCGGCATCAGAACCCAAATTTACGCAGCTGTAGCGAATGAATACTGAAGCCACGCACGACAAAAATGAAACACTATCCACCGGCGTTCGTCTGCGCAATGCCCGTGAACAACTCGGATTCAGCCAGCAGGCAGTCGCGGAGCGACTTTGCCTGAAGGTCTCCACGGTACGCGATATTGAAGAAGATAAGGCGCCAGCCGATCTTGCTTCAACATTCCTGCGCGGGTATATCCGTTCTTATGCGCGTCTGGTGCATATTCCTGAAGAAGAACTGTTGCCAGGGCTGGAAAAACAGGCTCCGATTCGACCAGCTAAAGTCGCACCGATGCAGAGCTTCTCGCTCGGCAAACGTCGTAAGAAACGCGACGGCTGGTTAATGACCTTTACCTGGCTGGTACTGTTTGTCGTTGTCGGACTGACAGGCGCCTGGTGGTGGCAGAACCATAAAGCACAGCAGGAAGAGATCACCACCATGGCCGATCAATCCTCTGCTGAGCTGAATGCCGGTAAAGAGGGCGCGCAGAACGTACCGTTAGATACCAGCGCAGCAGCAGGGCAGGATACCCCCCCGGCTCCTGACGATGGTGCGGTAGCGGACGCAGCGCCAACGCCAGACGTTGCTGCGACCCCGGCACCCGCCGCTGATGCGCAACAGAACGCCGTTGTTGCCCCTTCTCAGGCTAACGTCGATACCGCAACCGCAGCGCCAACAGCGCCAGCTACAGCGGCTCCTCTGCCGACCGATCAGGCAGGTGTGACTACACCTGTAGCCGATCCTAACGCGCTGGTGATGAACTTTACCGCCGATTGCTGGCTGGAAGTAACCGATGCGACCGGTAAAAAACTGTTCAGCGGGATGCAGCGTAAAGACGGCAATCTAAACCTGACCGGTCAAGCGCCGTACAAACTGAAAATTGGCGCCCCGGCGGCAGTGCAGATTCAGTTCCAGGGTAAACCTGTCGATCTGAGTCGTTTTATCAGAACTAACCAGGTTGCGCGTCTGACCGTTAATGCCGAACAATCACCGGCTCAGTAACAGACGGCAATGCGGGAGATTTTTTAATGCATAACCAGGCTCCAATTCAACGTAGAAAATCGACACGCATTTACGTTGGGAACGTGCCGATCGGCGATGATGCGCCCATCGCCGTACAGTCTATGACTAACACGCGTACCACGGATGTGGAAGCGACGGTTAATCAGATTAAAGCGCTGGAACGCGTAGGCGCAGATATTGTTCGTGTCTCTGTACCGACAATGGATGCCGCAGAAGCGTTCAAGCTTATCAAACAGCAGGTTAACGTCCCGCTGGTTGCCGATATTCACTTCGACTATCGTATCGCGCTGAAGGTGGCGGAATACGGCGTTGATTGCCTGCGTATTAACCCAGGTAATATCGGCAGTGAAGAGCGTATTCGCATGGTGGTGGATTGCGCTCGTGATAAAAATATTCCAATCCGTATCGGCGTCAACGCCGGATCGCTGGAAAAAGATCTGCAGGAAAAATACGGTGAACCGACGCCGCAGGCGCTGCTGGAATCCGCTATGCGCCACGTGGATCACCTCGATCGTCTGAACTTCGATCAATTCAAAGTCAGTGTTAAAGCATCTGACGTTTTCCTCGCCGTAGAATCCTATCGCCTGCTGGCGAAACAGATCGATCAACCACTGCATCTGGGGATCACCGAAGCCGGTGGCCTGCGTAGTGGTTCGGTGAAGTCCGCGATCGGCCTTGGCCTGCTGTTATCTGAAGGGATCGGCGATACGCTGCGTGTTTCTCTGGCAGCCGATCCGGTGGAAGAGATCAAAGTGGGTTTCGATATCCTGAAATCGCTGCGCATTCGCGCGCGCGGGATCAACTTCATCGCTTGCCCAACCTGTTCGCGTCAGGAGTTTGACGTTATTGGTACGGTTAACGCGCTGGAGCAACGCCTGGAAGATATCATTACGCCAATGGACGTTTCGATCATCGGCTGCGTGGTAAACGGTCCTGGTGAAGCGCTGGTTTCTACGCTGGGCGTGACGGGCGGTAACAAGAAAAGCGGCCTGTATGAAGACGGCGTGCGTAAGGACAGACTCGATAACGACGACATGATTAAGCAGCTTGAAGCCCGCATCCGCGCTAAAGCGAGTATTCTGGACGAAGCGCGTCGTATCGACGTGCAGCAGCTTGAAAAATAACAACGTGATGGGAAGCGGCGTGCTTCCCGTGTATGATTGAACCCGCATGGCGCCCGCATTGTTCGGGTTAGCGCTGAGGGTTCATTTTTATATTCATAAAGAGAATAAACGTGGCAAAAAACATTCAAGCCATTCGCGGCATGAACGATTATCTGCCTGGCGAAACCGCCATCTGGCAGCGCATTGAAGGCACTCTCAAAAACGTGCTCGGTAGCTACGGTTACAGTGAAATCCGCTTGCCGATTGTAGAGCAGACCCCGTTATTCAAACGCGCGATCGGTGAAGTCACCGACGTGGTTGAAAAAGAGATGTATACCTTTGAGGACCGTAATGGCGACAGCCTGACGTTGCGTCCTGAAGGGACTGCGGGCTGCGTACGCGCCGGCATCGAACATGGTCTCCTGTACAATCAGGAACAGCGTCTGTGGTATATCGGGCCGATGTTCCGCCACGAACGTCCGCAGAAAGGACGCTATCGTCAATTCCATCAGTTGGGTGTCGAAGTATTTGGCCTGCAAGGCCCGGACATCGATGCGGAGCTGATTATGCTGACCGCTCGCTGGTGGCGCGCGCTGGGTATTTCTCAGCATGTTAGCCTTGAGCTGAACTCAATCGGTTCGCTTGAAGCCCGCGCTAACTACCGTGATGCGTTGGTCGCCTACCTGGAACTGCATAAAGAGAAACTGGACGAAGACTGCAAGCGTCGTATGTACACCAATCCGCTGCGCGTTCTCGACTCCAAAAACCCGGAAGTACAGGCGCTGCTCAACGACGCGCCTGCACTGGGCGACTATCTTGATGACGACTCTCGCGAGCACTTCGCGGGCTTGTGCAAACTGCTGGAATCCGCAGGCATTGCCTACACCGTCAATCAGCGTCTGGTTCGTGGTCTTGATTACTACAACCGCACCGTATTTGAGTGGGTCACCAGCAGCCTGGGCTCTCAGGGCACCGTGTGTGCCGGTGGTCGTTACGACGGTCTGGTAGAGCAACTTGGCGGTCGTGCAACGCCAGCCGTGGGCTTTGCTATGGGGCTGGAACGACTTGTTTTGTTAGTTCAGGCAGTTAATCCGGAATTTAACGCAGATCCTGTTGTCGATATATACCTGGTCGCTTCAGGGGCGGACACGCAGTCGGCGGCAATGACGCTTGCAGAACGTCTGCGCGATGAAGTTCCTGGTGTGAAATTGATGACAAACCACGGTGGCGGCAACTTTAAGAAACAGTTTGCCCGTGCCGATAAGTGGGGCGCCCGCGTTGCACTGGTACTGGGCGAGTCCGAAGTGGCTGACGGTACTGTTGTAGTGAAGGATTTGCGCTCTGGTGAGCAAACGGCAGTAGCGCAGGATAGCGTTGCCGCGCATTTGCGCACTTTACTGGGCTAAGGAGAAGGACAGCGTGGAAATTTACGAGAACGAACACGACCAGGTTGATGCGGTAAAACGCTTCTTTGCTGAAAACGGCAAGGCGCTGGCTGTTGGGATCATTTTAGGGGTTGGCGCGCTGGTTGGTTGGCGTTACTGGACCAGCCATCAGACGGAGTCCGCACGCTCTGCTTCTTTGGCATATCAAAATACGGTGACTGCGGTTAGCGCGGGTAAACCGGACAGCATTCCTGCCGCTGAGAAATTTGCTGCAGAGAATAAAAATACCTACGGCGCGCTAGCTTCACTGGAACTTGCGCAGCAGTTTGTTGACCAAAATGAACTTGAGAAAGCCGCAAGTCAGCTGCAACAGGGCTTGGCTGCGACCAGCGATGAAAATCTCAAAGCGGTGATTAACCTGCGTCTGGCTCGTGTTCAGGTTCAGCTTAAACAGGCTGATACCGCGCTGAAAACACTCGACACCATTAAAGGTGAAGGGTGGACGGCCATTGTTGCCGATCTGCGCGGTGAAGCGTTGCTGAGCAAAGGCGACAAACAAGGTGCGCGTAGCGCATGGGAAGCGGGTGTGAAAAGCGATGCCTCTCCTGCTCTGAGCGAAATGATGCAGATGAAAATCAATAATTTGTCCATCTGAGAGGGACCCGATGCAATTGCGTAAATTACTTCTGCCAGGGCTGCTTTCCGTTACCCTATTGAGCGGCTGTTCACTGTTTAGTGGCGAAGAAGATGTCGTTAAGATGTCCCCATTACCGGTGGTTGAAAACCAGTTTACTCCGTCTACGGAATGGAGCACCTCCGTAGGTAACGGTATTGGTGATTTCTATTCCAATCTTCACCCTGCGCTGGCGGATAACGTTGTCTATGCAGCCGATCGCGCTGGTGTAGTGAAAGCATTGAACGCAGGCGACGGTAAAGAAGTCTGGTCTGTGAATCTGGGTGAGAAAGACGGCTGGTTCTCCCGTGCATCTGCACAGCTTTCTGGCGGTGTAACCGTGTCCGGCGGACATGTTTACATTGGCAGCGAAAAAGCACAGGTTTATGCGTTGAATACCAGCGACGGTACCACCGCATGGCAGACGAAAGTCGCCGGTGAAGCGCTGTCTCGTCCTGTTGTGAGCGATGGCGTAGTTTTGATCCACACCAGCAACGGCCAGTTGCAGGCATTAAACGAAGCTGATGGCGCCATCAAATGGACCGTTAACCTCGACATGCCTTCCCTGTCTCTGCGTGGTGAATCCGCTCCGGCAACCGCCTTTGGCGCAGCTATTGTCGGCGGTGATAACGGTCGCGTGAGCGCCGTGCTGATGCAGCAAGGCCAGATGATTTGGCAGCAGCGTATCTCACAGGCGACAGGCCCAACGGAAATCGATCGTCTGAGCGACGTTGATACCACGCCGGTTATCGTCAATGGCGTTGTTTACGCGCTGGCTTATAATGGTAACCTAACGGCGCTGGATCTGCGCAGCGGTCAGATTATGTGGAAACGCGAACTGGGCTCGGTGAATGATTTCATCGTCGACGGTAACCGTATCTACCTGGTTGACCAGAATGACCGCGTACTGGCGCTGACCACCGATGGCGGCGTGACGCTGTGGACGCAAAGCGATCTGCTGCACCGTCTGCTGACGTCCCCGGTATTGTATAATGGCAATCTGGTCGTCGGTGATAGCGAAGGCTACCTGCACTGGATTAACGTTGACGATGGTCGTTTTGTTGCCCAGCAGAAAGTCGACAGCTCAGGTTTCCTGACCGAGCCGGTCTCTGCTGATGGTAAACTGCTGATCCAGGCGAAAGACGGTACGCTGTACTCCATTACGCGTTAATCGTCCCGGCCGCTCGCTTTGAAAAACGGCTCCTGGTGCAGGGGCCGTTTTACTGTTTTTAACAACGGGGCAAAAAATGTGCCCGTTGTCTGATGATTTTTTAAATGAGGCTTTAAACATGGTACCTGTGGTCGCGCTTGTCGGGCGCCCTAACGTTGGCAAATCCACGTTATTTAACCGTCTAACTCGCACCCGAGATGCGCTGGTTGCGGATTTCCCGGGTCTGACTCGTGACCGTAAGTACGGTCGTGCGGAAATTGAAGGCCGTGAGTTTATCTGTATTGATACCGGCGGTATTGATGGCACCGAAGACGGTGTTGAAACCCGTATGGCGGAACAGTCGCTGTTGGCTATCGAAGAAGCAGACGTTGTGCTGTTCATGGTGGATGCGCGTGCTGGCCTGATGCCAGCGGATGAAGCTATTGCTAAACATCTGCGTTCGCGCCAGAAACCGACGTTCCTGGTCGCCAACAAAACTGACGGACTCGATCCTGACCAGGCGGTTGTTGATTTCTACTCATTGGGTCTGGGTGAAATTTATCCGATCGCGGCGTCCCATGGTCGTGGTGTTCTCAGCCTGCTGGAGCATGTTCTGCTGCCGTGGATGGATGACGTTGCTCCTCAGGAAGAAGTGGATGAAGACGCAGAATACTGGGCGCAGCTTGAAGCCAAAGAAAACGGCGAAGAAGAGCCTGAAGACGATTTCAACCCGCAGGATTTGCCGATTAAACTGGCAATCGTCGGCCGTCCGAACGTAGGTAAGTCCACGCTTACTAACCGTATTCTCGGCGAAGACCGCGTGGTGGTTTACGACATGCCGGGAACCACGCGTGACAGTATTTATATTCCGATGCAGCGCGATGAACGCGAATATGTGCTCATCGATACCGCGGGTGTGCGTAAGCGCGGCAAAATTACCGAAGCGGTAGAAAAATTCTCAGTAATCAAAACGCTGCAGGCAATTGAAGATGCCAACGTGGTGATGCTGGTGATTGACGCGCGTGAAGGGATTTCCGATCAGGACCTGTCGCTGCTGGGCTTTATTCTCAATAGTGGGCGCTCACTTGTTATCGTTGTGAACAAGTGGGATGGCCTGACGCAGGAAGTAAAAGAGCAGGTCAAAGAGACGCTGGACTTCCGTCTGGGCTTTATTGATTTTGCGCGCGTACACTTTATCTCAGCTCTGCACGGTAGCGGCGTGGGTAACCTGTTTGAATCGGTCCGTGAAGCATACGATAGCTCTACACGTCGCGTGAGCACCGCGATGCTGACGCGCATCATGACCATGGCAGTAGAAGATCATCAGCCGCCGCTGGTGCGTGGTCGTCGTGTGAAGCTGAAATATGCCCATGCCGGTGGTTATAACCCGCCAATCGTGGTGATTCACGGCAACCAGGTCAAAGACCTGCCGGATTCCTACAAGCGCTATCTGATGAACTATTTCCGCAAGTCTTTGGACGTAATGGGGACGCCGATCCGTATTCAGTTCAAAGAAGGGGAGAACCCGTTTGCGAACAAACGTAATACATTAACGCCGACTCAGATGCGTAAGCGTAAGCGTCTGATTAAGCACATCAAAAAAAGCAAGTAACTGTTGCTGATGGAGATAAAAACCCGCGCTTGTCGCGGGTTTTTTTTCGTCTGCCCATTGCTGATCTCCCCCTGTGTAAAGTCAATCACTATTCGTTTTTTGCCAAGTTTAAATCTAAGAAAGTAGACATTTGTCGAGTTTTCATCTTAAAGTCCGGGGGCTGGTACTAGACAAAACTAGCCTTAGGTTATCAAATGGTTAAATAACTTTTCGCCGCATGTAAAAAATCGGTCAGATACGTAACTGGCTGGCGTACATCGCGGTGTTTACACGCACGACGACATAACTTTCGGGAGAATTATGCAATCCTCTGTTAATCAAAAAGAAAGCCGAACTTTCTTCGGTCATCCTTACCCGCTCGGCTCGCTGTTCTTCACAGAGATGTGGGAGCGCTTCTCGTTTTACGGCATTCGCCCGTTACTGATCCTGTTTATGGCTGCTACCGTTTATGACGGCGGCATGGGGCTGGCGCGTGAAAATGCCTCGGCGATTGTGGGTATCTTTGCCGGTACGATGTATCTCGCCGCGCTGCCAGGTGGCTGGCTGGCGGATAACTGGCTCGGCCAACAGAAAGCGGTGTGGTACGGTTCCATTTTGATTGCGCTCGGTCACTTGTCGATCGCGCTCTCGGCCATTATGGGGAACAACCTGTTCTTTATCGGCCTGATGTTTATCGTGCTCGGTTCCGGTCTGTTTAAAACCTGTATCTCAGTGATGGTTGGCACGCTGTATAAAAAAGGCGATGCGCGTCGCGACGGCGGTTTCTCGCTGTTCTATATGGGCATCAATATGGGATCGTTTATCGCGCCGCTGATCTCCGGCTGGCTGATTAAATCCCACGGTTGGCACTGGGGCTTTGGCATCGGTGGTATCGGGATGCTGGTGGCGTTGATCATCTTCCGCGTGTTTGCCGTTCCATCGATGAAACGTTATGACAGCGAAGTGGGTCTGGACTCAACCTGGAACAGCCCGGTAGTGAAACGTAATGGTGTGGGCGCGTGGCTGCTGGCGCTGGCCGTCGGCGTAGCTGTTATCGTTACGCTGATTGCGCAGGGCGTGATTGTGATAAATCCGGTCGCGGTTGCCAGTATGCTGGTGTATGTGATTGCCGCCTCCGTCGCGCTCTATTTTATCTACCTGTTTGTCTTTGCTGGTCTGAACCGCAAAGAGCGCGCCAGACTGCTGGTCTGCTTTATCCTGCTGGTTTCCGCCGCGTTCTTCTGGTCTGCGTTTGAGCAGAAGCCAACCTCGTTCAACCTGTTCGCTAACGACTACACTAACCGTATGATCGGCGATTTTGAAATCCCGGCGGTCTGGTTCCAGTCGATAAACGCACTGTTTATCATTCTGTTGGCACCGGTATTCAGCTGGGCGTGGCCGAAACTGGCGAGCATGAACATTCGCCCGAGCAGCATCACCAAGTTCGTTATCGGTATTCTCTGTGCCGCTGCAGGCTTTGGTCTGATGATGCTGGCAGCGCAAAACGTTCTCAGTAACGGTGGCGCAGGCGTCTCCCCATTCTGGCTGGTGGGCAGTATCCTGATGCTGACGCTTGGTGAGTTGTGCCTGAGCCCGATCGGTCTAGCGACCATGACGCTGCTGGCTCCGGAAAGAATGCGCGGGCAGATGATGGGCCTGTGGTTCTGCGCCAGTGCGCTGGGTAACCTGGCCGCAGGTCTGATTGGTGGTCATGTGAAGGCCGACCAACTGGATATGCTGCCGGATCTCTTCGCTCGTTGCTCGATTGCATTGCTTATCTGCGCCGCGGTACTGATCGTCCTCATTGTGCCGATCCGTCGCATGCTGGAGAATACGCAAACTAAACCGGCTACTAGCGCCTGATAACACCTCGATTGTGCCGGGGCAGACGTGATGTCCCGGCCAATTCATTTACGAGGTGAGAACATGCTGTTAGGGTTTGTTGGGCTTGGCGCAGTCGTTGAAACGGCATACTTGCCCGCATTGCGTAAACTTTACGGTGATTCCCTGTGCTGTGTGGGATTTGACGTGCAACCCGCAAAACAGCCCGCTGGTGTGACACGCTGTGCATCGCTCGCTGAACTTCTTGCAACACCGCTTGATACCCTGTTTATCACCACCGCTTCTCTGCATCATCTCGATGTGCTTGAACAGGCGCTGGCCGCTCCCATCGCACGAATCGTGGTTGAAAAACCGATTGTTGCCACGCTTTCCCAAATTAAAAAACTGAAAACGCTGCTGGAGCAACCCGACGCTGCCGACCATGTGCTGGCGCTCGACCACTGGATGGCGCGTAATGGCGCAATGCAGCTGGCATTGGGAAAACTCGGTGCGCAGTGGCAGGGCGATAACCCACAACAGGCACTTGTCTCTCACTTTTCAGACGTTGTTAAAATCGACGGTTTTTTGCAGGAGCCGAGCGGATATAACGCTACAGGAGAGCCGATCGCGCTCAACTTTGCCACTGGTGAGCCAGATACGCGTGAGCTTCGCCACCCGGACGGTGTGATTCTGGACATTGGCACACACGTACTGGCCATGCTGCGTGAAACAGTGCGTTACCTGGGCGGTAATGACAGCATGACCCTGCAGGTGAAGAGCGCTAAAGACCGTCTGGGACGTAACATCATCCAGGGTGACCTGACCACGGCTGAAGGAGAGGCGCATCTGCAAGGGCTGATTAGCGGTGTACCGTTGGATATCTGGCTGAATAAATACGCGGGGCCGGCTGGTGGACAAAAAGGTCTGCGCCTTTATCTGCGTGATGGGCGTATCATCAGCTACGACCGACGGGGTGCCGACGATGTGCTCGAATTGATTGACGGTGATGTTGTGCAACGCTGGTGTCTGCCTGGTACGATTTATGCCCATTGTCTGGCGGAACATATTCTGGGGACGCAAAATCTGTTTGAACGCAGCCCGCAGGAGGTGAGCCGCACGACGCAGCGCAGGCTGGGGGAGGTAGAACGATTACTGATCCTACAGCAACAGTTGCGTGGTTCACACTAAGCGTATCATGGTAAAATTAGCGCAGAATTGAACGCCATTTAAAGGAGTCACCATGTCGATGACCTGCCCGGATTGTCATGCAGAACTGGAACCACAAAACGGTGTGGCACACTGTGAAAACTGTAAAAAAGATATTCCGTTAGAAGCGCGCTGCCCGGAGTGCCATCAGCCACTCCAGGTGTTAAAAGCCTGCGGTGCGGTGGATTACTTCTGTCAGAATGGCCATGGTCTGATCTCGAAGAAACGTGTGGAGTTTGTGCCGGTTTAATCTGGCTTTTTCTTACGCGTTTTCTTTGCCGTCGTTACGCCTTTCACTTCGCTCTCTACCCAGCCGTCTGACAGGCGGGTAGTGAGCACATCACCGGTTTTTACCTGTTTGGTCTGCTTCAGCACTTTGCCGTCGGTCGCGGTAGTGACGCTATAGCCGCGAGCGAGCGTCGAGAGAGGACTCACCGCTTCAAGGTGCGTCACCACATTACCGAAGCGTTCTCGCTGTGCGCTTAAACGCGCGCGGATATTTTCTGCCAGACGGTACTCCAGTTGCTGAATACGGGTTTGCGCCCGATAAATTCGCGGCAGTGGGTTTTGCTGGCTCAGGCGTTGGCTTACGCGCTGTTGGCGCTGATTGGCCTGCTTAATCTTATTCTCAAGAGCGAAATTCATCCGCTGACGCAGCCGCTCCAGCACGGTCTGCTGACGGGCCAGACGCAGTTGCGGATGTTGCTGTTGCAAACGGTGATGAAGCTGGGTAAAGCGACGAGTACGGTTGGCGATGTAGTAGTCCATCGCCATCTCCAGACGCTGCTGGCCATGCTGAATTTGACGCAGCAGTTCCAGTTGATTGCGGCTGACAATTTCCGCAGCTGCTGATGGCGTAGGCGCCCGTAAATCTGCAATAAAATCGGCAATAGTGACATCTGTTTCGTGGCCGACGGCGCTAACCACAGGAATGTGGCTGGCAAAGATTGCCCGTGCAACGCGTTCGTCGTTAAAACTCCACAAATCTTCCAGAGAACCGCCGCCGCGCCCGACGATAAGCACATCGCACTCGCCCCGCGCGTTCGCCAGCTCAATGGCGCGAACGATCTGTCCTGGCGCATCGTCGCCCTGGACCGCGGTCGGGTAGATAATAACGGGCAGGGATGGGTCACGGCGCTTCAGCACGTGGAGAATGTCGTGCAGCGCAGCCCCGGTTTTCGAGGTAATGACCCCAACGCAGTGAGCCGGAGAGGGTAGTGATTTTTTGAACTGCTGATCGAATAGCCCTTCAGCCTGCAGTTTGGCCTTGAGTTGCTCATATTTTTGCTGCAACAAGCCTTCACCAGCTGGCTGCATGCTCTCAACAATTATCTGATAGTCGCCACGCGGTTCGTACAACGTAATGTTGGCGCGTACCAGGACCTGCTGACCGTGCTGCGGGCGGAACGTTACCCGTCGATTGCTGTTGCGAAACATCGCGCAGCGTACCTGGGCGGTGTCATCTTTGAGCGTGAAATACCAGTGACCGGAGGACGGCTGAGTGAAATTCGAGATTTCACCGCTGATCCAAACTTGTCCCATTTCCTGCTCAAGCAGCAAACGAACCGTCTGATTTAGGCGGCTTACGGTAAAAATTGAGGTGGTCTGAGAGGATAACATGTGAGCGGGATCAAATTCTAAATCAGCAAGTTATTCAGTCGAAAGTAACATGCTCACAGAGGAGCGCAAGGTTTTTTTGCAAAAAAGTGTGGATGCAATCGGTTACGCTCTGTATAATGCCGCGGCAATATTTAATAACCTCCCAGGTGAGATATTGCCCATGCTACGTATCGCAAAAGAAGCCCTGACGTTTGACGACGTCCTCCTCGTTCCCGCTCATTCTACCGTTCTGCCGAATACTGCTGACCTCAGCACCCAGTTGACGAAAACCATTCGCCTGAACATTCCTATGCTCTCCGCAGCAATGGACACCGTGACGGAAGCGCGCCTGGCAATTGCCCTGGCCCAGGAAGGCGGCATCGGTTTTATCCACAAAAACATGTCCATCGAGCGCCAGGCTGAAGAAGTTCGCCGCGTGAAGAAACATGAATCTGGCGTGGTAACTGACCCACAGACCGTACTGCCAACCACTACTCTGCGCGAAGTGAAAGAACTGACCGAGCGTAACGGCTTTGCTGGCTACCCGGTAGTGACTGAAGATAACGAACTGGTCGGCATCATCACCGGCCGTGACGTGCGTTTTGTGACAGACCTGAACCAGCCGGTTAGCGTATATATGACGCCAAAAGAGCGTCTGGTGACCGTTCGTGAAGGCGAAGCGCGCGATGTCGTTTTTGCCAAAATGCACGAAAAACGCGTTGAGAAAGCGCTGGTTGTTGATGACAGCTTCCACCTGCTCGGCATGATCACCGTAAAAGATTTCCAGAAAGCAGAACGTAAACCTAACGCCTGTAAAGACGAGCATGGTCGTCTGCGCGTTGGTGCAGCGGTAGGTGCTGGCGCAGGTAACGAAGAGCGTGTAGACGCGCTGGTTGCCGCTGGCGTAGACGTTCTGCTGATTGACTCCTCTCACGGCCACTCTGAAGGCGTTCTGCAGCGTATTCGTGAAACTCGCGCTAAATATCCTGACCTGCAGATCATCGGCGGTAACGTTGCTACGGGCGCAGGTGCTCGCGCGCTGGCTGAAGCTGGCTGCAGCGCAGTTAAAGTGGGTATCGGCCCTGGCTCCATCTGTACTACCCGTATCGTGACCGGCGTCGGTGTTCCGCAGATCACTGCCGTTTCTGATGCCGTTGAAGCGCTGGAAGGCACCGGTATTCCGGTTATCGCCGACGGCGGTATTCGTTTCTCCGGCGACATCGCTAAAGCGATTGCTGCTGGTGCTGCCGCAGTGATGGTTGGCTCCATGCTGGCGGGTACTGAAGAATCCCCGGGCGAAATCGAACTGTACCAGGGCCGTTCTTACAAATCTTACCGCGGTATGGGTTCTCTGGGCGCGATGTCCAAAGGGTCTTCTGACCGTTACTTCCAGAGCGATAACGCTGCTGACAAACTGGTCCCGGAAGGTATCGAAGGTCGCGTTGCCTATAAAGGTCGCCTGAAAGAGATTATTCACCAGCAGATGGGCGGCCTGCGCTCCTGTATGGGTCTGACCGGCTGTGGTACTATCGACGCGCTGCGAACGAAAGCAGAGTTTGTACGCATCAGCGGTGCGGGTATTCAGGAAAGTCACGTTCACGATGTGACCATCACCAAAGAGTCCCCTAACTACCGCATGGGCTCCTGATAAGTTTCCGCGCCCGGCTATATGCCGGGCGAATTTGTTTCACTTGCCTCGGAATTAGCGTCAATGACAGACAATATTCATAAACATCGCATTCTCATCCTCGATTTCGGCTCGCAGTACACTCAGCTGGTTGCACGTCGCGTACGTGAACTGGGCGTCTACTGTGAACTGTGGGCATGGGATGTTACGGAAGCACAAATTCGCGAATTCAACCCAAGCGGTATCATTCTTTCCGGTGGTCCGGAAAGTACCACCGAAGAAAACAGCCCGCGTGCGCCGGAATACGTTTTCAATGCGGGCGTGCCGGTGTTCGGCGTGTGCTACGGCATGCAGACCATGGCAATGCAGCTCGGTGGCCATGTTGAAGGTTCTAACGAACGTGAATTCGGCTATGCGCAGGTTGAAGTTCAGACCGACAGCGCGCTTGTCCGCGGTATTGAAGACTCCCTGACCGCAGACGGCAAACCGCTGCTTGACGTGTGGATGAGCCACGGCGACAAAGTGACCGCCATTCCGGAAGGTTTCGTGACCGTTGCCAGCACCGACAGCTGCCCGTTCGCTATCATGGCGCACGAAGAAAAACGCTTCTACGGCGTGCAGTTCCACCCGGAAGTTACCCACACCCGTCAGGGTATGCGCATGCTGGAGCGTTTTGTGCGCGACATCTGCCAGTGTGAAGCGCTGTGGACGCCGGCAAAAATTATCGATGACGCCGTTGCCCGCATTCGTGAGCAGGTTGGCAATGATAAAGTTATCCTCGGTCTGTCCGGCGGCGTTGACTCTTCCGTCACCGCGATGTTGCTGCACCGTGCAATCGGCAAAAACCTGACCTGCGTGTTCGTTGACAATGGTCTGCTGCGTCTCAACGAAGCTCAGCAGGTGATGGATATGTTCGGCGACCACTTTGGGCTGAACATCGTTCACGTGGAAGGCGAGCAGCGTTTCCTGGACGCGCTGAAAGGCGAGAACGACCCAGAAGCTAAACGTAAAATCATTGGCCGCGTATTCGTGGAAGTATTCGATGAAGAAGCGCTGAAGCTGGAAGACGTGAAGTGGCTGGCGCAGGGCACCATCTACCCGGACGTGATCGAATCCGCGGCATCTGCCACCGGTAAAGCGCACGTTATCAAATCTCACCACAACGTGGGCGGTTTGCCGAAAGAGATGAAAATGGGTCTGGTTGAGCCGCTGCGTGAGCTGTTCAAAGACGAAGTGCGTAAGATTGGTCTGGAGCTGGGCCTGCCGTACGACATGCTGTATCGTCACCCGTTCCCGGGACCGGGTCTGGGCGTGCGTGTGCTTGGCGAAGTGAAGAAAGAGTACTGCGACCTGCTGCGTCGCGCGGATGCTATCTTCATTGAAGAGCTGCACAAAGCTGACCTGTACAACAAGGTAAGCCAGGCGTTCACCGTGTTCCTGCCGGTTCGTTCCGTTGGTGTGATGGGCGATGGCCGCAAGTACGACTGGGTTGTTTCCCTGCGTGCGGTCGAAACCATCGACTTTATGACCGCGCACTGGGCACACCTGCCGTATGACTTCTTAGGCCGTGTCTCTAACCGCATTATCAACGAAGTGAACGGTATTTCCCGCGTGGTGTATGACATCAGCGGTAAGCCGCCAGCTACCATTGAGTGGGAATAATATCCCTTTCCGTTAGCGGTTTTTGAACCGGTAATATGCAAAAAGCCCTCTGTTTACAGAGGGTTTTTTATTGCGCGCATTTCAGCAAATACTTCAGGCGCATGTTCTGCAGGAAAGTACGCTAATCGACCAGTTGCAGCTGTGGCTGTTGCTGAGGTGCGACATTCTGAATACGCACATCCATCTGCGGATAGGGCAGGTCAATATGGTTGGCGTCCAGCGCCTCTTTAATGTTTTCCAGCAGATCGTAATAGGTGTTCCAGTATTCGATATTGGGCACCCATACGCGCACGTAAAAATTCAACGCTGAAGCGCCCAGTTCGCCCAGACGAACGGTTACCCCACGTTGCTTATCGATGCGGCTGTCCTGCTCGATAATGTGATTAATAACTTGTTTAACCTCTGCAATCCGACTCTGATAACCCACACCAATCACCAGATCGATACGACGAAAAGGGTGACGGGAATAGTTAATGATGTTGTCAGCGATGATCTTACCGTTTGGAATAACCACTTCTTTGCTGTCCGCGGTTAGCAGGGTGGTGGAGAAGATGTGCACCTTTTCTACTGTTCCGGTGACTGCACCAATCTGCACTACTTCTCCGGCGCGAAAAGGCCGCAGGGAAACCAACAGCACGCCAGCGGCAAAGTTGGAAAGCGAGCTTTGTAGCGCGAGGCCAATGGCTAGTCCGGCGGCACCGATGACGGCAATAATGGAGGATGTTTCAATACCGATGCGACCTAATGCGGCGACGACGGAAAAGGCGAGGGTAATGTAACGTACCAGCGCGGTGAAGAACTGAATGATCGTTCTGTCGACTTTACGTTTAAGCAGTAACTTTTCCAGCCCACGAGAGAGCAGACGAGCGATAAATTTACCGATAAACAATAAGATCACGGCGGCAACGATATTCCAGCCGAATTGAATGACAGCATCGCTGTGCCCGGCGATCCACTCAAGGCCGCTTCTTATTTTCGGGAATAATAAAAAACCACTCATGGTATTACCCTGTAGTATTTAAAAATGATAACAATTCAAATAACTATTTAATTTTCATGCGAAATATAAATGCTTGCGTCAGTGATATTTGCTGGTGATATTAATTAGCGTTTATTTGAGCACTGTTTGTCTTTTTATGTCCGTTAAATCGTAACGTAAAAATCAGCGCGAATGGTGCGGTGAAGTGGGATGAAAAGATTGTGCATTTGTGCGAAAAATACGGTCGATTATCTGATAATTAAGCGAGAGAGGGGGAGGGGGGTGTAAAGTTTCATCACTCAAATCCCTTACCGGATGGTTAAATGTCAGGCGATTAGCCATCCGGTAAGGAATCTTAATGCTGGGGGTATCACAGGCGCGAGCGATCAATGTTCGTCGGTTTGTGCAGGAGCTGTCTGTTGTGGCTGAGTGGTCTGCTGAGATTCTTTTTTGTCCTGGTGGTGATGCCACGCACCAATGGCGGAGTAGACGAAGCGTCCGAAGAAGAAGAGAAAGCTGATAAGCAGTACGATCCGGATCATGCGACTGTTAAATCGGTGTCGTTTGCGTAGGCTGGTAACCTGGCTCACAAAAGGTTCCTTGTAGTGTACCCAACTGAGGGCGATACTCATATTAAGGCACACTGTGAGGGAATGGTCAATTCTTCCTTATGTAAAATTGCTTCAGTTGTTTTATCTTCTTATGTTATGGAAATTAATATTATTATTTGCATGAATAATGTATTAACGATAAAAAATAATGAAAAGAGTAATAATTGATGAATGAGGGGGATGTTTTTTGATATGTATCAAGCATCACACTTTGCTGACAACTAAAATCGATGAATCATTGTGATGTATTTTACTTTATCGTTTTAAGGTCAGGTGGGATGCCTGTCTGAATACCCCCTACAGGATGTGTGGGATTCTACTGAGCATCTATGAAACTCAATAAAAATTATATTGGTATTAGAGATAGATGGTGGGCATTACCTCTCATCTTACCTTCTTTGTTGTTGCCTATATTGAGCACTGCCACCACCTATGCCCATATTAGTACGGGGACCGTAATTCTTTTCTACCTGCCGTTAGCGCTGATGATTAGCCTGATGCTTTTTTTTGGCTGGGCGGCATTGCCAGGTATTATCATTTCCATTATCTGGTACAAATATCCGCAGGTCGGGTTATTTGAAACACTTTCAATAATTTCGCACTTTATAGTTACAATCGTGCTTAGCTGGGGAGGATATAAAGTATTTTCTCCCCGACGAAACAACGTTTCCCACGGGGATTCTCACCTGATGTTTCAGCGTATGTTCTGGCAGGTCTTCTGCCCGGCAACGCTGTTTCTGATACTCTTCCAGTTTGCTGCATTTGTGGGTGTTTATGAAAGCAAATCCGGCATGGTGGGCGTTATGCCCTTCAATACAGGCACATTGATCAACTATCAGTCCATACTCGCGGGGAATCTTGTAGGTGTGCCGCTGTGTTATTTCATCATTCGAACAATTCGCAACCCCTTGCATCTGAGAGGCTATTTTTCTCAGTTAAAGCAGCAGTTTGATACCAAAGTGACTAAAACAGAGTTTGCGGTCTGGTTGATTATATTGACTGTGCTAATGGCAATGTTGTGTATGCCGCTCAATGAACAAAGCTCAATATTCAGCACGAATTATACCTTGTCACTGTTACTTCCCGTCATGCTGTGGGGGGCAATGCGTTACGGTTATAGATTTATTTCGGTGATATGGGCGGTCGTACTTATTACCGCAATTCATTATTATCAGCGCTATATGCCATGGTATTCGGGTTACGATACGCAGCTTGCCATTACCTCATCAAGTTATCTGGTTTTTTCCTTCATTGTGAATTTCATTGCTGTCCTGGCAACGCGTCAACGTTTTGTTACCCGGCGCAACCATCGCCTGGCCTTCTTTGACCCTATGGTGCATATTCCGAATTTGCGCGCTTTGAACCGGGATTTGAAAAACGCGCCATGGTCAGTGCTTTGCTTTTTGGGTGTTCCGGGCATGGAGCTGCTGGTGAAAAATTACGGCATTATGCTGCGTATCCAGTACAAGCAAAAACTGGCTCAGTGGATAACACCGTTGCTTGAACAGGATGAGCATGTCTATCAATTGTCAGGTAATGATTTAATCCTGCGTTTTAACACTGAGCTACACCAGGAACGCATTGAAGCACTGGACAGGCATATCAAGCAGTTTCGTTTTGTTTGGGACGGAATGCCTTTGCAACCGCAGGTTGGGATCAGCTTTTGCTATGTCCGTTCTCCTGTTAACCATATCTATTTGTTGCTGGGAGAGTTAAGTACCATTGCCGAATTATCGCTGGCAACCAATTCTCCAGAGAATTTGCAGCGGCGTGGTGTGATGCACCTGCAACGCGACCTGAAAGATAAAGTTGCGATGATGAACCGTATTCAGCAGGCGCTGGAGAACAATCGCTTTTTCCTGAAGGCGCAGCCGATTTTTGGCGTGCGTGGCGACGTTTATCACGAAATCCTCCTGCGGCTTGAGGGGGATGACGGTGAAACTATTGCCCCTGATAACTTCTTGCCGGTAGCCCATGAGTTTGGTTTGTCATCCCGTATCGATCTGTGGGTGATTGAAAATACGTTGAAATTTATGGCGCAGAATCGGGAAAAAATGCCCGCCCACCGGTTTGCTATCAACTTATCACCCACCTCAGTATGTCGCGCGCGACTTCCTAATGACATCAATCAGTTACTGAATAAGTACAAGGTTGAAGCATGGCAACTTATCTTTGAAGTGACGGAAAGCAATGCCTTGACCAATGCGGAACAGGCACAGGCAACGTTGCTGCAGCTGCAATCACTGGGCTGTCAGATTGCGATTGATGATTTTGGTACTGGGTATGCCAGCTATGCGCGGCTGAAAAATGTGAATGCCGATATCCTGAAAATTGACGGTAGCTTTATTCGCAATATTGTTTCGAACAGCCTCGACTACCAAATCGTGGCCTCTATTTGCCATCTTGCGCGGATGAAAAGAATGCTGGTGGTTGCGGAGTACGTCGAAAGCGAAGAAATACGCAGTGCGGTGATTTCGCTGGGGATTGATTACATGCAGGGGTATCTGATTGGTGAGCCACTGCCGTTGAATGAAACGCTGGAAAAGCAGGTGCCAGATGAACTGACACCTGCTGAGATCTTATGCGGCGATATCGGGTGAGCTCTCTTCTTCAATTTTGAGTCGCCAGCCTGTTACGGCTTCCCAGTATTGCTGCTCTTTCTCCAGATCGAGCAGCACCAGCGCATTTTGGCTAAACCAGTCATGCGGGAAGCGTAAGGTCCAGTGGCTGTCGTCGGTTATCAGGGTCAAAGTCGGCGGTGTGGTGGTCGCCTGACGCTGATTATTCAACAGCACGCCCAGGCGCAGCAGCTGAATTAACGGCAGAAACTGTTTCTTCTTAAACAGCGTAAAGCGGGGCAAGTCGTCGAGCTTAATCGCTTTGCGATGATAACGAACTAATGTTGCCATCATCAGCTGTTGTTCCTGATTGAAACCAGGCAGATCGCTGTTTTGTAAGATATACGCAGAGTGGCGATGCAGACCGCTGTGGTTGATGTTCAGCCCAACCTCATGCAGCATTGCTGCCCAACGCAGTAACGCTTCCAGTTGGGGATTGGCCAGCTTTGGCTGCTGCGTATGCCACTGGTCGTACATTTGCATCGTCGTTTCTAGTACGCGCCGGGCCTGTTCGCTGTCAATGTTGTACTGGTTCGCCAGGCTGCTGGCGGTACGGCTGCGAACGTCCTGGTGGCGAAAACGGCCTTCCATCTCGTACAGCACGCCTTCACGTAACGCACCATCAGAAAGGCGAAGTTCGCGAATAGCTAACGCGTCAAAAACGCCGCACAGAATCGCGAGTCCGGGTACAAACACTGCTTTTCTTTCTTCTGACAACCCCGGCAAGCTGAGCGCATCAAATGACGCGTGCTTCAACACTTCAGATGTCAGCTTGTCCAGACGTTCGGGGGTGATAAAACCGTCTTTTTCACCCATCTCCAGCAGCACTTCATGGGCTGCTTTAATGGTGCCCGATGCGCCCAGCGCAACGTTCCAGCCCTGAATGCGAAACTGCCAGGTTAAGGTTTCGAGCTTTTGCGCAGCCGCCATGCGGGCACGCTGGAAGTTTTCGCGGTTAATTACACCGCGCGGGAAATACATCTGGGCAAAGCTGACGCAACCCATACGGCGGCTTTCGACCAGTTTAGGCTCGAAATCTTCTCCGATCACCAGTTCTGTTGAGCCGCCGCCGATATCGATAACCAGCTTGCGACCTTTTTCCGGCTGCGTATGTTCAACGCCCATAAAGATCAATCGGGCTTCTTCGTTGCCGGAAATAATCTCAATTGGGTAGGGGATGACTTTTTCCGCTCGCTTGAGAAAATCAGTCGCATTCAGTGCCTGACGCAAAGTATGGGTTCCCACGATACATACGCTTGATGGAGGAAACCCCTGCAAACGTTCGGCGAACAGTGATAAACAGCTTAGCCCGCGCTCCATGGCCTCTTCGCTCAGCTTGTTATCTTCGCCGAGGCCATCCGCCAGATGTACGCGTTGTTTCAGTCGCCCAATAATTTGCATTGCGCCATCAACCACGCGGGCAATGACCATATGGAAACTGTTTGAACCAAGGTCGACCGCAGCAAATTCCTGCGGTCGTGGAGTCTTGTCGTGTATTGGCATATCTTTAGTCAGGTTGCTCGAGTGATTTGATGTAATCGTAAATCGCCAATTGTGACTGAACCTTACGGCGGTTTCCGCGCGGTACGTAGCGATTACTCAGTTCTTTATCAATAAAGCGGGCTTTCACCGTGTCGCTGAACAGGATATCGATAATATCCAGCACGCGTTGCTTAAGGCGCGGGTCAAGAAGCGGTGTGGCAACTTCGATACGATAGTCGATGTTTCTTGTCATCCAGTCAGCGGAGGAGAGATACACCTGCTTGTCACCTCCGTTCTCGAAGATATAGACCCGGTCATGTTCAAGATAGCGATCAACGATGCTGATAACGCGAATATTGTCGCTGATACCTTCCAGATTCGGAATCAAAGAACACATACCACGAATCAACAAATTGACCGGCACACCAGAGCTTGAGGCCGCATAGAGGCGGTCAACCAGACCTTTATCGACCAGGTTATTTAGTTTTAGCGTAATGCCGGAAGGCAGTCCTTGCTGCGCGTTGGCGATTTCTTTGTCGATCATCGCGTACAGCAGACGGCGTGAGTTCTGCGGGGAAACCAGCAGATAATCGAACGTCACCGGGCGATACGGGTTCTCGATGAAGTTAAACACCCGACGCACTTCGTTGGTAATGCGCGAATCGGCAGTTAGCAACGAGTAGTCGGTATACAGGCGTGCCGTTTTTTCGTTAAAGTTCCCCGTCCCGATATGCGCATAGCGCACGACTTCATCACCTTCTTTACGTGAGATAAGGAACAGTTTGGCGTGAATTTTCAGGCCTGGCGCGGAGAAGATGACGTGAACGCCTGCTTCGGTAAGACGCTTGGCCCAATGGATATTGGCTTCTTCATCGAAGCGGGCCTGCAATTCCACCACCACGGTGACTTTCTTACCGTTGTGCGCGGCATGGATCATTGAATCTATGATGCGTGAATCTTTTGCCACACGGTAGATGTTGATCTTTATAGCCAGCACGCTCGGGTCGAAAGAGGCCTGGCGCAGTAGTTCAAGAACGTGCTCAAAGGTGTGATAGGGGTAATACAGCAGCACGTCGCGTTCACGAACGGCGTCAAAGCCGTTACGAAATTTCTCGTTGTCGAACCAGATATGGCGCAGACGTGGCAGCGGTTTGTTCACCAGGTTAGCTTTGCCAACGTTAGGGAAGTTAATAAAGTCTTTGAAGTTATGGTAACGTCCGCCGGGAACAATCGAGTCGTAGCGAGAAATCGTCAGTTTTTCACGCAGTACTTCGACCAGTGCATTGGGCATGTCACGCTGATAGACAAAACGTACAGGTTCTGCGGTCAGACGCTGTTTCAGGCTGGATGACATCAGCTCCATCAGGCTCGATTCCATCTCGTGCACCAAATCGTATTCGGCGTCACGGGTCATTTTCATCGAATAGGCGTTCAGTGCGTCGTAGTCAAAGAACCCTTTGAAAATGTCGTCAAGGCAGTAACGTAAGATGTTGTCCAGCAGGATCATCGGTTTGCGACGGCGCGGGGTTTCCGGCGGCAGATTCACAAAACGGGGAACCTTGTCGGAAGGGATTTCCAGCAGCGCGTAGCGGATCGTATCACCACGGATAATTTCTACCGCCAGATAGGTGTAGTCATCTTTCAAAAACTGGACTAAATCCGTCTCGCGGTTAATCAAGATCGGCGTGATGTGCTGGCGAAGATATTGCTTGAAGTAATGACGCAACCAGCTTTGCTGATTGACCGACAACTGGCGTTCGTTGATTAAGAAAATCTGATTGCGCGCCATTTCCAACAGCAACTCGTTGTACAGGCCGTCAAATTCCTGATCGGCTTTTAATACGCGGGCCTGGATTTTGCCTAACAAATGGCGGGAGTGAGAGTTTGAACCCTGTTCTTCGCTAATAATGATTCGGCGCTTCAGTTCGGCAAAACGAACCTTATAAAACTCGTCGAGATTATTGGAATAGATACCTAAGAAACGCATCCGTTCGATCAACGGGTTTGACTTATCAGCAGCTTCCTGGAGTACACGTTCGTTGAACGCTAACCAGCTGAGTTCTTTCTCGATGTATAGCTTTTCCTGACCCATTACCACTTTTACTCCGTTTCATTCACGGGACACTACCGATTTATTATGGCGAGCATTGCTCTCAGATGTCCAACTGTGCCAGAAAAATATGACAATAAACCGTCTGATAGCAAAGAGAAAGGGGGAGCGTAGATGAATACCGGTGGTATTAACCGGAAAAGGTAGTTATGCCTGTAAGCCGGATGGTGACATTCGGCTTACAGGTTGGTTTTTTTATTATTCGTCGGCGGCGTAGCCTTGTGGAGGCAAACGAACGCCATCCAGCCATGCAGCGTTATCACGCATCTTCAGGCGACCGTCGATAAACCAGCTTACCACCAGCGGGTAAATGGTATGTTCCTGAGCCTGAACCCGTGCCGTGACGTCATCTTCGCTGTCGCCTTCAAATACTGGGACTTTGGCCTGGAGAATGACCGGTCCGCCGTCCAACTCATCCGTCACGAAATGGACTGAGGTACCATGTTCTTCATCGCCGTTTTCCAGTACCTGGCGGTGCGTATGCAGGCCGGGATACTTCGGCAATAAAGACGGGTGGATATTCAGCAATCGTTCAGCATAGTGAGCGACAAACGCCGGGCTGAGGATACGCATATAACCGGCCAGCACCACGACATCGGGTGCATAGGCGTCAATCTCTTGTATCAGTTGGCGGTCGAATGCTTCGCGACTGGCAAACTGGGCGGCTTCCAGCGAGTGTGCCGGAATATTCGCTTCGCGTGCGCGCTCAAGGCCGAACGCATCGGCCTTGTTACTGAATACTGCACGTATGGTGCCATTGATTTTTTTCTGTTCGCAGGCGTCGATTATCGCCTGCAAATTGCTTCCGTTGCCGGAAATGAGCACCACAATGTTTTTCATTCAATGACCACACGCTGTTCGGAATCAGAAGCTTTGATGATACCGATTTTCCATGCGTTTTCACCTTTCTCATTGAGCAAAGCAAGGGCTTTGTCCACTTCCGGAGCTGGCAGGGCGATAACCATACCTACACCGCAGTTAAAGGTGCGATACATCTCATGCTGGCTGACGTTACCCGCCGTTTGCAGCCAGTTGAAGACGGCTGGCCACTGCCATGAAGATTCGTCGATCACTGCCTGCGTGTTGTCTGGCAGAACGCGTGGAATATTTTCCCAGAAGCCGCCGCCGGTCAGGTGGGCAATGGCGTGCACATCAACCTTCTCGATCAGTTCCAGAATGGATTTCACGTAAATGCGGGTAGGGGACAGTAAGTGATCGGCCAGCGGCTTGCCTTCAAGCTCGGTGGTTTCTGGGTCACAACCGCTGACTTCTACAATTTTACGCACCAGAGAGTAGCCGTTGGAGTGCGGGCCGCTGGAGCCGAGCGCAATCAGTACGTCACCGTCAGCCACTTTTGAACCGTCGATAATCTCTGACTTTTCGACGACGCCAACGCAGAAACCTGCCACGTCGTAATCTTCGCCGTGGTACATCCCCGGCATTTCAGCTGTTTCCCCACCGACCAGCGCACAGCCAGACTGCAGGCAGCCTTCGGCAATCCCGTTAATGACGCTGGCTGCGGTGTCCACATCCAGTTTGCCGGTCGCATAGTAGTCGAGGAAGAACAGTGGCTCAGCGCCCTGAACCACGAGGTCGTTGACGCACATTGCGACGAGGTCAATGCCGATAGTGTCGTGGCGTTTCAGATCCATCGCCAGACGCAGTTTTGTACCAACGCCATCAGTGCCGGAAACCAGTACCGGTTCACGATATTTTTGCGGCAATGCGCACAGCGCACCGAAGCCACCCAGACCACCCATAACTTCCGGACGACGAGTTTTCTTTACTACGCCTTTGATTCGATCAACCAGAGCATTACCTGCATCAATATCAACACCGGCATCTTTGTAGCTAAGAGAGGTTTTATCGGTCACTGCCTGCTTCCCCACATGTTTACTTGCAGTAAAAGTTAAATTCGGCGCAATTCTAACAGGGAAAGCAAACGTTTGCGAGCCTGCTCTGCATCAAGTTTTATCTGCTGGTTTTTTCAGCATTTTACAATCATTTATCCATTTGTTTGAGCTGCGCCACGAAAATGAAACCGGGTACAGTCTTGTGCTTGAATCCTGTTAGCCGAATGCACAGTATCGTACTGAAACCGGTTTCTGTTTTCTGTTGCGGACCTCATCAACAGCGTTTTGCGCAGAGTCATCATGATAGGGGAAGGGTATGTCAGGATTTAAAGCAGATTTCATGTGGGGTGGTGCTGTCGCTGCTCATCAACTGGAAGGTGGCTGGCAGGAGGGCGGAAAAGGCGTCAGCGTTGCCGATGTCATGACCGCGGGAGCGCATGGTGTGGCGCGTGAAATTACCGACGGTGTGATTGCCGGTAAAAATTACCCTAACCATGAGGCCATCGATTTTTATCATCGCTATAAAGACGACATAAAGCTGTTTGCCGAAATGGGGTTTAAATGTTTTCGCACCTCTATTGCCTGGACACGTATTTTCCCCTTAGGCGATGAAGAACAACCCAATGAAGCTGGCCTACAGTTCTATGATGACCTGTTTGACGAATGCCTGAAATACGGCATTGAGCCGGTGATTACGCTGTCGCATTTTGAGATGCCTTACCATCTGGTGACGGAGTACGGCGGCTGGCGCAACCGCAAGCTTATCGATTTCTTTGTCCGTTTTGCCAGGGTGGTATTCACTCGTTACCAGCACAAAGTGAAGTACTGGATGACGTTTAATGAGATTAACAACCAGGCAAATTATCACGAAGATTTCGCGCCCTTTACTAACTCAGGTCTGAAATACCAGCCTGGCGAAGACCGCGAGCCGGTCATGTACCAGGCGGCGCACTATGAGCTGGTGGCAAGCGCGCTGGCGGTAAAGGTCGCGCGTGAGATTAACCCGGAATTACAAATAGGGTGCATGATTGCCATGTGTCCAATCTATCCGCTGACCTGCGCGCCAGACGATATGATGATGGCGATGAATGCCATGCACCGGCGTTACTGGTTTACTGACGTCCATGTGCGCGGCAAATATCCGCGGCATCTTCTCAACTACTTTGCCCGTCGTGGCTTTGAACTGGATATCACCGAGGAAGACCGTCAGGCGCTGGCCAAGGGCTGCGTTGATTACATCGGCTTTAGCTATTATATGTCTTTCGCGACCCAGGCAACGGCGGACAACCCACAGCTGGATTACGACGAGTCGAAAAGCCTGGTTTCCAACCCGTACGTGCAGAAATCGGACTGGGGCTGGCAGATTGATCCGGTTGGCCTACGTTATTCACTGAACTGGTTCTGGGATCATTATCAACTGCCACTATTTATTGTGGAGAATGGATTTGGCGCCATTGATGTGCGCGAGGACGATGGTACAGTTAACGACCAGTACCGTATCGACTACCTTGCCGCCCACATACGTGAGATGAAAAAAGCGGTGGTGGAAGATGGCGTGGATCTGATGGGATATACCCCGTGGGGCTGCATTGATTTAGTCTCTGCCGGGACAGGGGAGATGAAAAAACGCTACGGGTTTATCTATGTCGATAAAAATAATGATGGTAGCGGGACATTAACGCGCTCACCTAAAAAATCTTTTTCGTGGTATCAAAAAGTCATCCAGACTAATGCTGAATATCTTTAAAATTCATGGCATTGACAACAAGCCCCGCCATCAGTGCGGGGCTTGTTTTATACTCATCATTCAGACGCAAATGACTTTGGTTGATCCATATCAAGCGTATGCAGTGTTGCGCCAGAGAGGAAAAGCGGTATAATCCGGCGATTTTTTTTGTGGTTGCCATTCGTCTGAGGAAAGGAGAAGAGTATGAAGATCGTGGAAGTCAAACACCCACTCGTCAAACACAAGCTGGGACTGATGCGTGAAAACGACATCAGCACTAAACGCTTTCGTGAACTCGCCTCGGAAGTTGGCAGTCTGCTGACTTATGAAGCAACCGCTGGTCTGGAAACCGAAAAGGTGACCATTGAAGGCTGGAACGGTCCAGTTGAAGTTGACCAAATCAAAGGCAAAAAAATCACCGTTGTGCCTATCCTGCGTGCGGGTCTGGGCATGATGGAAGGCGTTCTGGAAAACGTTCCGAGCGCGCGTATCAGCGTTGTTGGTATGTACCGTAACGAAGAGACGCTGGAGCCGGTTCCGTATTTCCAGAAGCTGGTTTCTAACATCGATGAGCGTATGGCGCTGATCGTTGACCCAATGCTGGCAACCGGCGGCTCTGTTATCGCCACTATCGATCTGCTGAAAAATGCAGGCTGCACCAGCATTAAAGTGCTGGTCCTGGTTGCGGCACCGGAAGGTATCGCGGCACTGGAAAAAGCGCACCCGGATGTGGAGCTGTACACCGCCTCCATCGATCAGGGACTGAACGAGCACGGATACATTATTCCGGGGCTCGGCGATGCCGGCGATAAGATTTTTGGTACCAAGTAAACGAATAAGTGAAAAGAAGCCGACTTTAAGAGTCGGCTTTTTTTTGAATAAAACAACCCAATGGCTAATAACAAACAACACTCAGAGGAAAACACTATGACGCGCCGTGCTATCGGGGTGAGTGAAAGACCGCCGCTTTTACAGACAATCCCGCTTAGTTTGCAGCACCTGTTCGCCATGTTTGGCGCAACGGTACTGGTGCCAGTCCTGTTCCACATCAACCCGGCTACCGTTCTGCTGTTTAACGGCATTGGTACGTTGCTGTATCTCTTTATTTGTAAGGGTAAAATTCCCGCATATCTGGGTTCCAGCTTTGCCTTTATTTCCCCGGTACTGCTGCTGCTGCCGTTAGGGTATGAAGTGGCGCTGGGCGGTTTCATTATGTGTGGCGTCCTGTTCTGCCTGGTTTCTTTCATTGTTAAGAAGGCAGGAACCGGCTGGCTGGATGTCATGTTCCCGCCTGCGGCGATGGGCGCAATCGTTGCCGTCATCGGTCTGGAGCTGGCTGGCGTTGCTGCGGGTATGGCGGGGTTACTGCCTGCTGAGGGGCAATTACCGGATTCAAAAACCATCATCATTTCTATGGTGACGCTGGCGGTAACGGTCTTTGGTTCCGTATTGTTCCGCGGTTTTATGGCGATTATCCCGATTCTGATCGGGGTGCTGGCCGGTTATGCGCTTTCCTTCGTGATGGGCGTTGTGGACACTACGCCGATTGCGCAGGCCCACTGGTTCGCGCTGCCGACGTTCTACACGCCGCGTTTTGAATGGGTTGCCATTCTGACCATCCTGCCAGCGGCGCTGGTGGTCATCGCCGAACACGTCGGGCATCTGGTGGTGACGGCGAATATCGTGAAAAAAGATTTGATTCGCGATCCTGGCCTGCATCGTTCTATGTTTGCCAACGGTCTGTCTACGGTAATCTCTGGTTTCTTCGGCTCTACGCCGAACACCACGTACGGCGAAAACATCGGCGTAATGGCGATTACCCGCGTTTACAGTACCTGGGTTATCGGCGGTGCGGCAATTTTCGCCATTCTGCTCTCCTGCGTGGGTAAACTGGCGGCGGCGATCCAAATCATTCCACTGCCGGTTATGGGCGGCGTATCACTGCTGCTGTACGGTGTGATTGGTGCTTCTGGTATTCGCGTACTGATCGAGTCGAAGGTTGACTATAACAAGGCGCAGAACCTGATCCTGACCTCGGTTATTTTGATCATCGGCGTAAGTGGCGCGAAAGTTCACATCGGTGCCGCAGAGCTGAAAGGCATGGCGCTGGCGACCATCGTTGGTGTCTGTCTGAGCCTGATTTTCAAAGTTATCAGCCTGCTGCGTCCGGAAGAAGTCGTGCTTGACGCGAAAGATGCAGACAGTCCGCAACAGTAAATCTCTGACCGGGCGGCAGCGCTGCCCGGTTCTATCGCGACGTATTTCTGTGTTAAACTCAACGCGATTTTATGAAATCCTGGGTTGAGGTATCTCTGAACACACCGGCACAGCTCTCTTTGCCACTTTATCTTCCTGACGACGAAACTTTCGCAAGTTTCTGGCCGGGGGATAACTCCTCTTTACTGGCTGCACTGCAAAACGTGCTGCGTCAGGAACATAGCGGGTATATTTATCTCTGGTCGCGTGAAGGCGCTGGCCGTAGTCATTTGCTGCATGCAGCCTGTGCGGAACTCTCCGCGCGCGGCGATGCGGTAGGCTACGTGCCGCTCGACAAACGCACCTGGTTCGTCCCCGAGGTGCTCGACGGGATGGAGCATTTATCGCTGGTTTGCATTGATAACATCGAATGTGTGGCCGGTGATTCGCTGTGGGAAATGGCGATCTTTGATCTCTACAACCGTATCCTGGAGTCGGGGAAAACGCGTTTGCTGATCACCGGCGATCGTCCGCCAAGACAGCTGAATCTGGGGTTGCCGGATCTCGCCTCACGCCTGGACTGGGGGCAAATCTACAAGCTACAACCGCTTTCCGATGAAGATAAGCTGCAGGCGTTGCAATTACGCGCCAGACTTCGTGGATTTGAACTGCCGGAAGATGTGGGACGTTTTCTGCTGAAACGTCTGGATCGTGAAATGCGAACGCTGTTTATGACGTTGGATCAGTTAGATCATGCGTCGATCACCGCCCAGCGTAAGCTGACCATTCCGTTCGTAAAAGAAATTCTGAAGCTGTAAGCGCCGCAGCCGAGAAGACTGCGGCAGGTTGCAGGTTAACCGACGATTTCCAGTACCTGCTCAGGCGGGCGTCCAATTCGAGCCTGACCTTTGGCAACCACAATCGGGCGCTCCATCAGTTTCGGGTTTTCCACCATTGCCTGAATCAGCGCATCTTCACTCAGATTTTTGTCCGCCAGGTTAAGCGATTTATAGAGATCCTCTTTCTGGCGCATCAGTTCACGCGCGCTGGACATACCGAGCATTTGCAGCAGTTCGCGCAGGGTCGCTGCGTCAGCCGGCGTTTCCAGATACAACACCACTTCCGGGTCCACGCCGTTGGACTTCAGTAATTCCAGCGTTTCACGGCTCTTGGAGCAGCGTGGGTTATGGTAGATTTTAATCGCGTCTGACATGACTTCTCCTTGCATAACAATACTGCCGGATGGCGGCCAAAAGACCTTATACGGCCTACATTTTGCGTCTGACGTAGGCCGATAAGACGCTACAGCGTCGCCATCCGGCAAGGGTTCGATAATTACATTTTCGTGTACGGTTTAAAGCGTTCTTGCAGCTGGCGTAGCTGGTCAATACGGGCATCGTATCTGGCCTGCTGCTGGCTACCCAGTTTCACCTGAGAGCTTGCGCTGCTGAGCATCGAAATCGCCTGATCCAGACGTCCGGCGAGGGCATACCCCTCCGCGCGCGCCGCCAGCTCCTGATCGCGGTTGCTCAGGTTAGCTTCCGTTTGCGCTAACAGATCCCAGCCGTTAGGGTCGTCTTTATGGTTAAACGTATAGCGATTCAGGATAGTTGCCGCCTCTTTGGCTTGTCCGCCCTGTAAATAGGCATTCGCCAGGTTGAGCTGCAACACCGGGTTGGTGCGCAGGTCGCGGGCGTTTTTCAGGCGGTTAATGGCATCACTGGTTTTCTTCTGGCCGAGATCGATATCCGTTGCCAGGTCGAGATACCAGGCATTGTTAGGATCTGCTGCCAGCAGCGGTTGCAGCGCTTTACGCGCCTCGTCATATTTGCTGGCTTCCATCGCCTGCAATGCCCGGCCATACTGCGCCGCACGTTGCTCACGTACGTTGCCTTTCGACCAGCTACTCAGCAGGTCATCGGTCAACTGGTTACGACCAGAGTTGTACATGCCTAAGGTTCGTGCCTTAGCCAGATAAAAATCTTCTGACGACTGGACGACCACCGGGCGCATCTGGTTGGCGCGGTTACGGGCATCAGACAGACGGCTTTCCGGCAGGGGGTGAGTCAGCAAAATTTCCGGCGGACGCGAAGAGTAACGAGCCTGGTCGAGCAGTTTTTCCAGGAACGTTGGCATGGCCTGGGGATCGAATCCCGAGCGTTGCAGCACCTGAATACCGATGCGGTCTGCTTCCTGTTCGTTTTGCTGCGTAAAGCTGATCATTCCCTGACGTGTACCCGCCAGCGTACCGGTCAGCGCCGCCATACCCGCCTGCGGGCTGGCCATTGCTAATAAAATTGAACCTAATGCGCCAACCCACGTTAGCGGTGCGCTGCGTTTCTGATCTTCCATGGCACGCGCCAGGTGACGCTGTGTAACGTGGGAAATTTCGTGCGCCATAACCGATGCCAGCTGGCTTTCGTTGTCGGAATAGCGGAATAGTGCGGAGTGCAGGACAACGTTGCCGCCAAAGAAAGCAAAGGCGTTGATTTCATCGTTGTTAATCAAAAAGAAGGTGAAGGGCGTTTTTACCGAGTCGGCGTGCGAGACCAGACGCATCCCCAGCGCATTAATGTATTGGGTGAGCAATGGATCGTTAATTAATGGCGCACTGCCGCGCAGTTGGCGTACGTAATAATCGCCCATCTGCATTTCCTGTCCTATGGAAAGCGTACTGCCTGCCGACGTTCCCATATCAGGCAGGGTGTCCGCAGTATCAGCAAATGCGGGCGAAACCTGACCGATAGTCAGTGCGGCAATGAGGGTAGCAACCAGGTTTTTTTTCAACTGCCTGAACATAACCTCTGTCCTGTATTCTTTTTTGAGATAGCCATTTGACCGATGCTGTGAAGTATCGTTCACACTCCGCAAGCTTACGGAGTGTAACTGCGAAACCTGGCGATGAACACCCAGGAAAAATGTCTTTTCACTTTGCGTAATCAGCCATAAAAAGCGAAGTCTTTTTTGTGACATTTCGATACAATTCGGGATCGCAATCCCGCTATTGGGTTCATGGAAGGGTTTTATGCTCGAAATGTTGATGCAATGGTATCGTCGCCGCTTTAGCGACCCCGAAGCCATCGCCCTGCTGATTATTCTTGTTGCCGGTTTTGGCATCCTGTTTTTCTTTAGCGGTCTTTTGGCGCCGCTGCTGGTCGCCATTGTGCTGGCGTACCTGCTTGAATGGCCGACAGTGCGGCTGGAACATATTGGGTGTTCACGGCGTTGGGCGACATCGATTGTGCTGGTGGTGTTTGTCGGTATTTTACTGCTGATGGCTTTTGTGGTGATGCCCGTTGCGTGGCAGCAGGGAATTTACCTGATCCGCGACATGCCCGGCATGCTCAATAAATTGTCTGATTTTGCCGCCACCTTGCCACGACGTTACCCGGCGCTGATGGATGCGGGCATCATTGATGCGATGGCGGAAAATATGCGCTCGCGAATGCTCACCATGGGCGATTCGGTGGTGAAATATTCGCTGGCCTCACTGGTCGGTTTGCTGACGCTGGCGGTTTACCTGGTTCTCGTCCCATTGATGGTGTTCTTTCTGATCAAAGATAAAGGACAGATGCTGAACGCCGTGCGCCGGGTGCTGCCGCGTAACCGCGGGCTGGCAGGGCAGGTATGGAAAGAGATGAATCAGCAAATCACCAACTATATCCGCGGGAAGGTGCTGGAAATGGTAGTGGTCGGCGTAGCGACCTGGCTCGGCTTCCTGCTGTTTGGTCTCAACTATTCGCTGCTGCTGGCTGTGCTGGTCGGGTTCTCGGTGCTGATCCCGTATATCGGCGCTTTTGTGGTGACGATTCCGGTGGTTGGCGTGGCGCTGTTCCAGTTCGGGCTTGGCACCGAGTTCTGGAGTTGTTTTGCTGTGTACCTGATAATCCAGGCACTGGACGGCAATTTGCTGGTTCCCGTGCTGTTCTCCGAGGCGGTCAATCTGCATCCACTGGTGATTATTCTCTCCGTGGTGATTTTCGGCGGTTTGTGGGGATTCTGGGGCGTATTCTTTGCGATTCCTCTGGCGACGTTAATCAAAGCGGTAATGCATGCCTGGCCGGATGGTCAGGTCGTTGACGAACCCTAATCTGCAAGATCCGGCGATATCATGTCGCCGGATCTGAACTTGTCTGACCTCTATCCACACTTTCTGAATAATCTCTTCTGCTGTCGTTTTTCTCCGCGTTTGTCTTTAACTTGACCATCGTGATGTCTTTTAGTCACACAAGGATTAAGGCCAACAGGAGAACAAAATGGGTCACAGCACACACACGCAGCAAAAGGTGGGATGGGGTGGTTATCTCGCTTTTTTTATTACGATTATTCTTTTTTCCGGCATGTTTGCGAAAAGTACCGAATGGTGGCGGGTCTTTGACTTCACTATCCTCAACGGTGCGTTTGGGCAGATTAATGCTGCGGGCGACACGGCAGTCTCTTTTCGTGGCACTGGGGGGATGGGGGCAAAAGACGGCTTCTTATTCGCGCTTGAGCTGGCGCCTTCCGTTATTCTTTCGCTCGGGATTATTTCTGTCACCGAAGGGCTGGGTGGGTTGCGCGCGGCACAACAGCTGATGACGCCGGTCCTGCGTCCGTTACTGGGCATTCCGGGTATTTGTTCGCTGGCGTTGATTGCGAATTTGCAAAATACCGATGCCGCGGCCGGGATGACCAAAGAAATGGCGGAAGAGGGCATTATCACAGAGCAGGAACGCGCTATTTTTGCCTGCTGGCAAACCAGCGGCAGCGCATGCATTACCAACTATTTTTCATCTGGCGCAGCGCTGTTTACGATGGTGACCGTTCCGGTGATTACGCCGCTGGCGGTGATCCTTGTCTTCAAATTTGTGGGCGCGAACCTGTTGCGTGTGTGGATCGCGCAGCTGGAAAATCGCCGTATGCAGCAGGAGGCGTGAGATGACAACGCAGGTACGTAAAAACGTCATGGATATGTTTATCGATGGCGCACGGCGCGGGTTTACCATTGCAACAACCAGTCTGTTGCCTAACGTGGTGATGGCGTTTGTGATTATTCAGGCGCTGAAGGTGACAGGGCTGCTCGAGGTTGTAGGGCGGGTATGCGAGCCGGTAATGGCGCTGTGGGGGCTACCGGGGGAATCTGCCACTGTGCTGCTGGCAGCGGTGATGAGTATGGGAGGCGGTGTCGGCGTGTGCGCCAGCCTGGTTGTCGCCGGTACGCTTTCGGGACATGATGCCACGGTGTTGTTACCGGCTATCTACCTGATGGGAAATCCGGTGCAAAATGTGGGCCGTTGTCTGGGGACCGCGGGGGTTCATCCTCGTTATTACCCGCTAATTATTGCGGTATGCGTCATTAATGCGCTGCTCTCTATTTGGGTTATGCAGGTTATTGCCTGACAAGGAAGGTTATGAACTGTTCAATTCTTGATTTGACGTTGTTCCAGCAGGGACACGTGTATGCGCCGGAAGATTTAGGGCGACAGGATATACTGGTCTCCGGCAGCAAAATTGTTGCCATCGCCCCGTCAATTTCTCCTGAAGACTTTCCCGGTTGCGAGTGTATCAATCTTGACGGCGCGATTGTATGCCCAGGATTTATCGATCAACACGTCCATCTTATTGGCGGCGGTGGGGAAGCGGGGCCGCATACCCGCACGCCGGAAGTGCGCTTGTCACGGCTGGTTGAAGCTGGTGTCACGTCGGTGGTGGGTTTGCTGGGGACCGATGGCATTACCCGTCACCCGGAATCGCTGCTGGCAAAAACCCGCGCGCTGGAGTTTGAAGGCATCAGCGCATGGATGCTGACCGGGGCGTATTCTCTGCCTTCCCCGACTATCACCGGCAGTATCGATCGCGATGTGGCGCTGATTGATAAAGTTATTGGTGTGAAATGTGCGGTTTCGGACCATCGTTCTTCAGCCCCGGATACCTCGGCGCTGGCAAATATGGCGGCGCAGTCGCGCGTCGGCGGGTTGTTGGGGCGCAAACCAGGGATCAGCGTTTTCCATATGGGCGACAGCCCGCGCATGCTGGAACCGTTGTACCAGATCCTCGACTGCTGCGATGTGCCGATTACTAAACTGTTGCCGACACACGTTAACCGTGCGGAACCGTTGTTCCAGGCGGCGCTGGAGTATGCCCGTAAAGGCGGTTATATCGACATTACCAGCAGCATTGATGAGCCCGTCGACCCGGCCACGGCTATCGCCACGGCGCTGAGCCAGAACGTGCCGCTGTCGCGCATTACCCTTAGTTCGGATGGCAACGGCAGCCAGCCGGAATTTGATGAGCTTGGCAATCTCACCGGCATCGGTGTCGCGGGGTTTGAATCACTGGCTGAGACGGTGCGCCAGTTGGTGAAGATTCATGCCATACCGCTGGAACAGGCGCTGTGTCCGCTGACGCGTACGGTCGCAGAATTTTTGGCACTGGAGCATAAAGGGCGTTTGGCGGTGGGATGCGATGCGGACATTCTGGTGCTCAACGACGCGCTGGAAGTTCATCACCTGTGGGCGAAGGGAAAAGCCGTAGTCAGGGAGCAGAAAGCGTGTGTGAAAGGGACGTTTGAGTAACCGGGCGGTCATCTGCCGGATGTCGACGCTAACGCGTCTTATCCGGCCTACGTGCGTGCATTTGTAGGCCGGATAAGGCGTTCACGCCGCCATCCGGCATTTCACGGTCAGGCGTTCTCTTTCAGCCAATTCATTACCACGTCGTGGTGGTTGCTGGTTTTGAAGTCATCAAACACATGCTCAATTTTCCCTTCGGCATCAATCAGGAAGCTGATGCGGTGGATGCCATCGTAGGTTTTGCCCATAAATGACTTCTCACCCCAGACGCCGAACTGCTCGCAAACCTGATGATCTTCATCGGACAGGAGCGTGAAATTCAGGACTTCTTTCTCCGCGAATCGGGAAAGCTTCTCTGGTTTGTCAGTGCTGATCCCCAGCACTTCAACACCCGCTTTTTTTAACTCATCCATGTTATCGCGCAGGCCGCAGGCCTGTACGGTACAGCCGGGTGTCATGGCTTTCGGGTAAAAATAAACCAGAACACGCTGTCCCTGGAAGTCGGTTAAATTTACTTGTTCTCCGTCTTGATCCGGCAAGCTAAATTTCGGTGCGATATCACCGGCTTTCAGTGGGTTCATTACTTAACTCCATCCTGTTCATCATGCTGTGAGTAATTGACGACGTTAATACTGCCTTGCGCATTGAGTTCTGTACAGAGTGCTTTAAACGCACCTTCAATATTTGCCGAATCATGTGACGCAGGACTATGTGCGGTAATTTGAATAAACAACTGCGCCGCCTTTCCATTCTCAGCCGGTTGCGTGCGTGAAACCAGTTCCGCAATATTCATTTGGTGGCTGTCAAACAGAGCGGTGAAGCGTTCAATCAAATGGGGAGAATCAGGGACATCGACCTGCACCCATACCGTAGCAGGCATTGCCGGACGGGGGCGCGCGGTCGTGCGCTTCATCACAATGAGTAAATCCAGCTCTGCGCCTTTTAAGGGCAGGGTTGATTCAATCAGGGTGATGGCATTCCAGGTTCCCGACAGCAACATGATAAACGTGAACTCATCACCCAGCATGGCCAGTCGGCTGTCTTCGATATTACAGCCGCAACTGCTGACATGACGCGTGATGGTGTTCACAATTCCTGGGCGATCGGCACCCAGCGCAGTAATGACCAGATAGTGTTGCGATGACGATGTCAAACCTGTTCTTCCTTTGAGCGGTGAGGTAATCATAAGGAAAGCATAAAAAAAACATGCATACAACAATCAGAACGGCTCTGGTCGCTTGCTTTTATTGTCGTACCAAACGTACCATTGAGACACTTGTTTGCACAGAGGATGGCCCATGTTCACGGGAAGTATTGTCGCGCTTGTTACGCCGATGGATGAGAAAGGTAAAGTCTGCCGGTCGAGCCTGAAAAAACTGATTGATTATCATGTCGCCAGCGGCACCTCGGCGATCGTTTCTGTTGGCACCACCGGTGAGTCCGCCACCCTGAGTCATGATGAACATGGCGATGTGGTGATGATGACGCTGGAACTGGCTGACGGGCGTATTCCGGTGATTGCCGGAACCGGCGCCAATGCGACCGCGGAAGCCATTAGTCTGACGCAGCGTTTCAACGACAGCGGTGTTGTCGGCTGCCTGACGGTGACGCCTTACTACAACCGCCCAACCCAGGAAGGTTTGTTCCAGCATTTCAAAGCCATCGCTGAGCATACTGACCTGCCGCAAATTCTGTATAATGTGCCGTCCCGTACTGGCTGCGATATGCTGCCGGAAACCGTTGGTCGTCTGGCGAAAGTTAAAAATATTATCGCTATTAAAGAGGCCACGGGGAACTTAAGTCGCGTTCACCAGATCAAAGAGCTGGTTTCGGACGACTTTATTCTGCTCAGCGGTGATGACGCGACCGGACTGGATTTTATGCAGCTCGGTGGTCATGGCGTGATTTCCGTAACGTCTAACGTTGCGGCACGTGATATGGCTGAAATGTGCAAACTGGCGGCAGCCGGGCAATTTGCCGAGGCGCGGGTGATTAACCAGCGTCTGATGCCGTTACACAACAAACTATTTGTCGAACCCAATCCTATCCCCGTGAAATGGGCGTGTAAGGAGTTGGGACTTGTGGCGACCGATACGCTACGTCTGCCGATGACGCCAATCACGGACAATGCTCGTGAAATCGTCAAAGCGGCGCTTAAGCATGCCGGTTTGCTGTAAAGTTTAGGGAGATTTGATGGCTTACTCAGTACAAAAGTCGCGCCTGGCCAAGGTTGCGGGTGTTTCGCTTGTTATGTTGCTCGCGGCCTGTAGCTCTGACTCGCGCTATAAGCGCCAGGTGAGCGGTGATGAATCCTATCTGGAGGCCGCACCGCTTGCTGAGCTTCATGCTCCAGCTGGGATGATTTTGCCGGTTATGTCGGGCGACTATAATATCCCGGTAACCAACGGCAGTGGTGCCGTGGGTAAAGCGCTGGATATTCGTCCACCGGCTCAGCCGTTAGCATTAGTCACCGGTGCTCGCACACAGATCGCGGGTGATACGTCGACATTACTGGTGGAAAACGGTCGTGGCAACACACTGTGGCCGCAGGTCGTTAGCGTCATTCAGTCTAAAAACTACACGATCACCAAACGTGATGATGCCAGCCAGACGTTGACCACCGACTGGGTTGACTGGAACCGTCTGGATGAAGACGAGCAGTACCGTGGACGTTATCAAATCTCGGTTAAACCGCAGGGCTATCAGCAAGCGGTAACGGTGAAACTGGTTAACCTCGAGCAGGCGGGTAAACCCGTAGCCGATGCGGCATCAATGCAGCGCTACAGCGCTGAGATGATGAACGTTATCTCTGCTGGTCTGGATAAAAACGCCACCGACGCCGCGAATGCCGCGCAGAACCGCTCTGCAGCCACCATGGATGTTCAGAGCGCCGCCGATGACACAGGTTTACCAATGCTGGTGGTACGTGGGCCGTTCAACGTGGTGTGGCAGCGTCTGCCGGCAGCGCTTGAGAAAGTGGGGATGAAGGTAACCGACAGCACCCGTTCTCAGGGCAGCATCGCGGTGACCTACAAACCACTGTCCGATAGCAACTGGCAGGAGTTGGGCGCAAGCGATCCGGGTCTGGTATCCGGCGACTATAAACTGCAGGTCGGTGATTTAGACAACCGCAGCAGCTTGCAGTTTATCGATCCGAAGGGGCATACCCTGACGCAAAGCCAGAACGACGCGCTGGTCGCCGTCTTCCAGGCAGCGTTCAGTAAGTAAAAATAAAGGGCTGGATAACTCCAGCCCTTTTTTTCTGATATGATACGCAAACGTGTGCGTCGGCAGAAAAACGCAATATTTATCGTTAATTCACACCCAGGAGTAATAAAGATGCAAAAGCAAGCTGAGTTGTATCGTGGTAAAGCGAAGACCGTATACAGCACGGAAAACCCGGACCTGTTGGTGCTCGAATTCCGCAATGATACGTCAGCAGGGGATGGCGCGCGCATTGAACAGTTTGACCGTAAAGGCATGGTGAACAACAAATTCAACCATTTCATTATGACTAAACTGCAAGAAGCGGGTATTCCTACCCAGATGGAGCGACTGCTTTCTGATACCGAATGTCTGGTGAAAAAACTGGAGATGGTACCGGTTGAATGTGTGGTACGTAACCGCGCGGCAGGCTCTCTGGTTAAGCGTTTAGGCGTTGAGGAAGGTATTGAGCTGAATCCGCCGCTGTTTGATCTGTTCCTGAAAAACGATGCTATGCACGATCCAATGATTAACGATTCCTATTGCGAAACTTTTGGTTGGGTGAGCAAAGAGAATCTGGCACGTATGAAAGAGCTGACCTACAAAGCTAACGACGTGCTGAAAAAGATGTTTGATGATGCTGGTCTGATTCTGGTCGACTTCAAACTTGAGTTTGGTTTGTATAAAGGTGAAGTGGTTCTGGGTGATGAATTCTCACCGGACGGTAGCCGCCTGTGGGACAAAGAAACGCTGGATAAAATGGACAAAGATCGCTTCCGCCAGAGTCTGGGCGGCCTGATCGAAGCCTATGAAGCCGTCGCGCATCGCCTGGGTGTGAAGTTAGACTAATCTTCCCCTGAGCCGGCGATCGCTCTCCGGCTCATTAACCCCACCTGATTTGATTACTATTTCTTATGGTAATCCTGTTCCGAACCGCCTACGATCATCATCATAATGAATAAAAAGTTGAGGTGATTATGCGCTGGCAAGGGCGTCGTGAAAGTGACAACGTGGAAGACAGACGAAACAGCTCTGGCGGCCCCTCTATGGGTGGGCCTGGTTTTCGTCTGCCCAGTGGTAAAGGAGGCATCATCCTGCTGATTGTGGTGCTGGTGGCGGGTTACTATGGCGTGGATCTCACCGGGCTAATGACTGGCCAGCCGGTCTCCCAACAGCAATCATCACGCTCCATCAGCCCAAACGATGATGAAGCGGCAAAATTTACCTCGGTGATTCTGGCTACAACAGAAGATACCTGGGGACAGCAGTTTGAAAAAATGGGTCGCACCTACCAACAGCCGAAGCTGGTGATGTACCGGGGCGCGACGCGTACCGGCTGCGGCGCGGGTCAGTCCGTGATGGGACCGTTTTATTGCCCGGCAGATGGTACGGTTTACATCGACCTTTCATTCTATGACGACATGAAAAACAAGCTGGGCGCTGATGGTGATTTTGCTCAGGGCTATGTTATCGCCCATGAAGTGGGTCATCACGTGCAGAAACTGCTGGGCATTGAACCTAAAGTTCGTCAGATGCAGCAGAATGCCTCACAGGCAGAAGTGAACCGTCTTTCCGTTCGAATGGAACTGCAGGCAGACTGCTTTGCCGGTGTCTGGGGCCACAGCATGCAGCAGCAGGGCGTACTGGAGTCTGGTGACCTGGAAGAGGCACTGAACGCCGCACAGGCCATTGGTGACGATCGTCTGCAACAGCAGGGACAAGGACGCGTAGTACCGGACAGCTTTACTCACGGAACCTCTGAACAGCGTTTTACCTGGTTCAAACGCGGTTTTGACAGCGGCGATCCGGGGCAATGTAATACTTTTGGTAAAGGTATTTAAGATACTGAGGCAGGGATGTCCGATAACACGGCGCTGAGCACGTTAACCGAACAAATGACCCACGAAGGGATCCGTCGTCTGCTGATTATCAGCGGCGAGGATAACTGGTGTCAGGAACAGGCATTAGCGCTACGTAGCACGTTACCCGGCGACTGGCTGTGGGTAGGGGAGCAAGCCCCTACCGAGCCGTGCTGTACGCCGCAGGCGCTAAAAACATTATTAGGGCGCGAGTTTCGTCATGCGGTTTTTGACGCCAGGCAAGGTTTTGACGCTGCGGCGTTTGCCGCCTTAAGCGGCACACTGCTTGCTGGCAGTTGGCTGGTTTTGCTGACCCCACCCTGGCATTCCTGGCACACGCATCCGGATGCGGATTCACTACGCTGGAGCGATTGTGCTGAACCTATCCCTACACCGCACTTTATTGAACACGTCAAACGGGTGATTTCCCGCGATAGACAGGCTCTGCACTGGCAACAGCATCAGCCGGTTGCCTGTCCGCATTTTCCTGGTCGCGCAGCCTGGCACGCGGCAACCGGCGAACCCCAGCCAGAACAGGCGATGATATTAAATCATTTGCTGGCTATGCCTCCCGGTGTGGTTGCGGTGACGGCCGCACGGGGTCGGGGCAAGTCCGCTCTGGCAGGGCAACTCATAGCGCGGATTAACGGCACTGCGATTGTGACAGCGCCTGCCAAAGCGGCAACCGATGTGCTGGCGCAATTTGCCGGAGAGCGTTACCGTTTTATGGCCCCGGATGCGCTGTTAAGCAGTTCTGCAATCGCAGACTGGCTAATTGTGGATGAAGCCGCCGCGATCCCCGCGCCGCTGCTGCACCAACTGGTGGCGCGTTTTCCTCGTACGCTGTTAACCACTACAGTACAAGGCTACGAGGGTACGGGGAGAGGCTTCTTGCTGAAATTCTGTGCTCGCTTCCCCAATCTTCAACGCTATGAGTTGCAGCAACCGGTACGCTGGGCGCAGGGATGTCCGCTGGAGCAAATCGTCAGCGATGCGCTG
Organism: Citrobacter sp. Cpo045; assembly: GCF_030332875.1. Lineage (NCBI taxonomy): Bacteria > Pseudomonadati > Pseudomonadota > Gammaproteobacteria > Enterobacterales > Enterobacteriaceae > Citrobacter > Citrobacter sp. Cpo045. The sequence continues at coordinate 815,491 of NZ_JAOWGZ010000103.1, read as the reverse complement.
GTGTTTGATGATGAAACGTTCACGCATGCCCCATTGGGGGAGCTTCACTTCTCGGCATTTGAGCAACAGTCCTGGCATGCTAATCCGGCGCTGCCGTTAGCGGTATACCAGCTGCTTTCTGGAGCGCATTATCGCACCTCGCCATTGGACCTGCGGCGGATGATGGACGCGCCTGGTCAGCATTTTCTTCAGGCATCAACCGCTGACTCCGTAGCGGGAGCCGTCTGGTTGGTCGATGAAGGGGGACTATCCGCGGAATTAAGCCAGGCTGTCTGGGCCGGATATCGTCGACCGAGAGGGAATCTGGTTGCGCAGTCGCTGGCGGCGCACGGTGGTGACCCGTTGGCGGCGACGCTCGTCGGGAGACGGGTCAGTCGAATTGCGGTTCATCCTGCGCGCCAAAGAGAAGGTATTGGGCAACAGCTGATTATGCTGGCCTACCGCTATTCCACATCGTGTGACTATCTGTCGGTCAGTTTTGGGTATACGGCTGAACTATGGCGTTTCTGGCAACGTTGCGGTTTTGTGCTGGTGCGAATGGGAAATCATCGGGAAGCCAGCAGCGGCTGTTATACCGCCATGGCGTTACTTCCCATTAGCGAAGCGGGGAAACGCCTTGCCGAGCGGGAGCACCAGCATTTGCGCCGTGATGCGGAAATCCTTGCGCGATGGAACGGTGAGAGCATTCCGCTGGTCCCGCTGAAAGAGACTACGCTTAATGAGGATGACTGGGCTGAGCTGGCCGGGTTTGCCTTCGCGCATCGGCCATTATTGACGTCGCTAGGCTGTCTGAGTCGTCTGCTTGAGCACAGTGAGTTACCTCTTCCGGCCTTGCGCGGACGCATCCAGGCTAAACGTAGCGACGCCGAATTGTGCCAACAGCTCAAGATTTCTGGTCGTAAAGCGTTGCTGGTCATTCAGCGCGCCGAAGCGGCGCAGGCATTAAATCAGTTAGATGCAGAGCGTGAACAACGGCTACATAATCGCATTATGCAATGGCAATTTTTTCACTAACTTCTTCAATTTCCTGGCATGGTCATTGCGGTTAAGCGGCGTAGAATGATTCTCATCAGTTAAGGAGATCGCCATGAAACATGACCATTTTGTTGTTCAAAGTCCCGATAAACCCGCTCAACAGCTACTGCTGCTGTTTCATGGCGTCGGCGATAACCCGGTTGCTATGGGCGAAATTGGCACCTGGTTTGCGCCGCTGTTTCCGGATGCGCTAATCGTTAGCATTGGTGGAGCAGAGCCTTACGGGACGACGTCCGGACGTCAGTGGTTTTCGGTGCAGGGCGTAACAGAAGAGAATCGTCAGGCACGTGTTGACGCCATTATGCCGGTGTTTATCGAAACCGTGCGCTACTGGCAGAAGCAAAGCGGCGTTTCGCCGCAGGCAACCGCGCTGATTGGCTTTTCTCAGGGGGCGATTATGTCACTTGAGAGCATCAAAGCTGAGCCGGGGCTGGCATCGCGGGTCATCGCCTTCAATGGCCGCTATGCCACCTTGCCAGAGGCTGCAACCACCGCGACGACGGTGCATTTGATTCACGGTGGTGAAGACCGGGTAATTGAGTTATCTCATGCCGTTGCCGCGCAGGAAGCGTTAATTCGCGCCGGTGGGGATGTGACGCTGGATATCGTCGAAAATCTGGGGCACGCCATTGATGAACGCAGCATGCAGTTTGCGCTCGATCATCTGCGTTTTACCGTACCGAAGCACTACTTTGATGAAGCGCTGAGCGGCAGTAAGCCTCACGATGATGATGTGATTGCCATGATCTGATTGATCACCGTTGGCCGGATAAAACGCGAAGCGTTGCCATCCGGCACGTAATGCCCGGTGGCGCTAACGCTTACCGGGCCTACGGGACTTATCGGCCTACTAATTATTTCTTCGGTTGGTCCTTATTCGGCCAATCGTCGTCGTCATCCCATTTATCGTTAAAGTCACGATGTGGGGGAAGCTCCGGCTTGTTGGCAAGAAATTTCTTGTGATCGACGCGCTTGAGATCTTTAATCACGTTCAGCAGCACGCCTACCAGAAACACCAACACCAGAATCCACCAATATTTTGCCAGCCAGTCCATGCTCATTTCCTCTTACAGGAACACTCATCAGGCGACGAGTTGCTCCATGATACGTTGATACATACGGGCAAGCAGCTGCAGGTCGGCGGCATTAACACATTCATTAATTTTATGAATAGTGGCGTTGACCGGCCCAAGTTCTACTACCTGCGCCCCCATGCGGGCAATAAAACGCCCGTCGGACGTCCCGCCTGTAGTCAGTAACTGCGGTTTAATCTCATTATAGTGCTCAATGGCGTTCACCACTGCATCCACCAGTTTACCGCGTTCGGTCAGGAACGGCTGACCGGAAAGCCACCAGTCGACGGTATAACGCAGCTGATGTTTCTCCAGCAGCGCGTGAACCCGTGCTTTAATCATCTCATCGGTCAGCTCAGTGCTGAAACGGAAGTTGAACTGGATAAACAGTTCTCCAGGGATAACGTTGTTGCTGCCGGTTCCAGCCTGGATATTGGCAATCTGCATGCTGGTCGCCGGGAAGAATTCGTTACCCTGATCCCACTCGATCGCCACCAGTTCGTTGAGCATGGGGGCCGCGCGGTGTACCGGGTTATCGGCCAGATGCGGATAGGCTACGTGGCCCTGCACGCCGTGAATGGTCAGGTTGCAGGTCAGTGAACCACGACGTCCATTTTTCACCACGTCGCCAACGATTTCCGTGCTGGATGGCTCACCCACCAGGCAATAATCCAGTCGTTCATTACGCGCCATCAGCGCTTCAACCACCTTCACGGTGCCGTTTTTGGCGCTGGCTTCTTCGTCAGACGTTATCAAAAATGCCAGACGACCCTGATGGTTTGGATGCTGGGCGACAAAACGTTCTGCGGCCACGACCATCGCCGCCAGTGAACCCTTCATATCGGCAGCGCCACGCCCGAACAACATGCCATCGCGAATGGTCGGTTCGAACGGTGGATTGATCCAGCGATCGACATCGCCGGCAGGCACTACGTCGGTGTGACCGGCAAATGCCAGGGTCTCACCTTTACCGCGCCATGCCCAAAAATTCTGTGTGTCACCAAAGTCCATTCGCTCAACGGTAAAACCTACCGCACGCAGGCGTTCAATCATTAACGCCTGGCACCCGGCATCATCCGGGCTCAGGGAAGGACGGCGAATAAGCTGCTGTGTCAGCTCAATAACCGGGCACGACATAGACTACACCTCATTAAAAAACAGAGTATAACTGGATTCACTGAAACCAAGCAGCATAGGCTTACCCGGCGCGCAGAGCAATGGGCGTTTGATAATTGCTGGCATTTCAATCATCAACGCGGCGGCGGAAGCCGCATCGGTGATTTGACTGCGCGTGGATTCATCGAGTTTACGCCAGGTGGTTCCACGCATATTGAGCAGCGCCTCCCAACCTAATTCGCTGATAAAGGACTGTAATAGCGTGTTGTCCAGACCGTCGACGCGATAATCATGAAAGCGGTAGTCAATACCTTGAGCCTCCAACCAGCGTCTGGCTTTTTTAATCGTGTCGCAATTCTTAATGCCGTAAAGGGTGATCATTTGAATCCTTATTGACGTAATTTGAATATTTATTCTTATATTCTGTGGCAATGAATAATACATATTGTCATTCAATCGTTATAGAAAAATATAACATTGTTGAACAACAGTGAATAATGATTCCTGAAAGCTCCAAAAAATACCGTATAACTAAAAATCAGAATCTGCCTGTTTGCATCAGCCTGTTTTTCCATCAGAATTGCAAAAGTAGTAGATGATGTATGAATATTTCAAAATATTGCAGTAAGTCACATAAAATTTATGGGTATAGCGCATAGTGATCACATAAACCCCAAACACTGGAGGAATCAATCGCAACCATCGGTTAAATTGCCTTCTTTTAATGATGATGATTTCGTAGAATGCCCATAATAATAAGAGAGGTTGTTATGATTGAACGTGAACTGGGGAACTGGAAAGACTTTATCGAAGTGATGCTTCGTAAATAATTTTCTGGAAGAAATTCATATCCTGTAAAGGATAAAAAAAGGCGACTCAACGTAAGTCGCCTTTTTTGTGTCCGATTATTCTGGGCGTGGCTTCAATGGGAAGCGTCTGCGCACCAGCACAAAGAACAGGGGAACGAAGTAAATCGCCAGGATAGTGGCTGAAATCATCCCGCCCATTACGCCTGTCCCCACCGCATGTTGACCGCCAGAACCAGCACCACTGCTGATGGTCATCGGCAGCACCCCGAAGATAAACGCCAGTGACGTCATCAGAATTGGGCGTAAACGTTGGCGACAAGCATGGAGCGTGGCGTCGAGCAGATCGTGTCCTTTCTCGTTCATCTCATTGGCGAATTCAACAATCAATATTGCGTTCTTCGCCGATAGCCCGATCACGGTAAGCAACCCGACCTGGAAATAAACATCGTTTTCCAGGCCGCGCATCCAGGTCGCCAGTAGCGCGCCAATAACCCCCAACGGCACGACCAGCATGACGGAGAAGGGTACCGACCAGCTTTCGTACAGTGCCGCCAGACACAGGAACACGACCAGCAAAGAAATGGCGTACAGGGCAGGGGCCTGAGAGCCCGATAGCCGTTCCTGATAAGACATCGCAGTCCATTCGAGGCCAAACCCTGTCGGCAACTGGCGCACCAGCGATTCCATCACGTCCATTGCCGTACCGGTACTGACGCCGGGCGCAGCTTCGCCGACAATCTCGACTGCGGAGTAGCCGTTATAGCGTTCCAGACGTGGAGAACCCGTTTCCCAGCGTGAAGTCGCAAAGGCCGAGAAAGGCACCATGCCACCGTTGTTATTGCGGACGTACCACAGGTTAATGTCGTCCGGGAGCATGCGATATTTTGCTGCCGCCTGCACGTAAACCTTCTTCACGCGGCCCCGGTCCATAAAGTCATTGACGTAGCTGGAACCCCAGGCCGTTTGCAATGTGTCGTTGATGTCGTCGATGGAAACGCCCAGAGCCTGGGCTTTGCGCTGATCGATATCAATTTGCAACTGTGGGCTGTCGTCCAGACCGTTATGACGAACGCGGGTCAGGGATGTGTCTTTCCCGGCCAGCTCAATGAGTTTGTCGCGCGCGGCCATTAACGCATCATGGCCCGCACCGGCGTGATCCTGCAGCTCCATATCGAAACCGGCAGAGCTTCCGAGGCCGCTGATAGCCGGAGGGCTGCTGGCGAAGACGCGGGCTTCTTTAATCTTATTAAAGGCTTTGGTCGCACGTTCGATGATGGCGAAAGAGGTTCCGGTAGTGGTGTCGCGCTCATCCCAGTCTTTTAAGCGGACAAACATACGTGCCACGTTTTGACCGTTCCCGCCAGGGCCAGAACCGACCGTGGAAAAGACTGACATGATGTTGTCTTTCTCATGGGTGAAGTAATACTTCTCCACTTCCTCAACCACTTTCAACGTTTGTTGCTGCGTGGAACCGCTGGGCAGCTGTACCGAGGTGGTAAACATGCCGCGGTCTTCCAGCGGTAGGAAGGAGGTTGGGAGGCGCAGGAACAGGAAAACCATGCCACCGAGCAGCAGGCCGTAGATCAGTATCCAGCGCAGGCTGCGGTGCAGAATTCTGGCAACGCCTTTTTCGTAGCGCTCGGCGTTGCGATTAAACATCCGGTTAAACCAGCCGAAGAAACCGGTTTGTCCGTGATGCTCGCCCTTATGCAGCGGTTTGAGCAGGGTGGCGCACAGAGCGGGGGTCAGGATCATCGCCACCAGAACAGACAGCACCATGGCGGAGACGATAGTAATCGAGAACTGGCGGTAAATAGCCCCGGTAGTGCCGCCGAAGAAGGCCATCGGGATAAACACCGCTGACAGCACCATGGCGATACCGACCAGCGCACCCTGGATTTGCCCCATCGATTTCCGTGTCGCTTCCCGAGGTGAGAGTCCTTCCTCACTCATAATACGCTCGACGTTTTCCACTACCACAATGGCGTCATCGACCAGCAGGCCGATCGCCAGCACCATCGCAAACATCGTCAAGGTATTAACGCTATAGCCAAAGGCGTAAAGCACGGAGAAGGTACCCATCAGGACGACGGGAACGGCGATGGTGGGAATCAGCGTGGCGCGGAAGTTTTGCAGGAACAGGTACATCACGAGGAATACCAGTGCAATAGCTTCCAGCAGGGTTTTTACCACGTCGATGATTGAGGCTTTGACAAAGGAGGTGGTTTCATAAGCCACCTTATATTCCAGCCCATGCGGAAAATACTGTGACAGCTCGTTCAGACGGTTAATGACCAGCGTTGCTGTCGCCATTTCATTGGCGCCTGAAGCCAGCTTCACGCCCAGGCCGGAGGCAGGATTTCCATTAAAGCGGCTGAGGTAATCATACTTTTCAGCACCCATTTCGACCGTCGCCACATCGCCCAGTTTAACTTCTGAACCATCCTGGTTGACGCGTAGCGTAATGGCGCGGAATTCATCCGGAGTCTGCAGTAGCGACTGGGCGTTGATCGTCGCGTTCAGCGCCTGCTTGTCCACCGAAGGCGTACCGCCAAGTTGTCCGACGGCAATCTGCGCATTCTGTGACTCGATAGCGTCGGTCACATCTTTAGCGGTCATCTGGAAACTGTTCAGTTTGGCCGGGTCAAGCCAGATACGCATGGAGTACTGTGAGCCGTAAGCGTCAATATCTCCCACGCCGTTAATACGGCTGAGTGGATCCTGAATGTTACTGGCGACGTAGTCGGCGATGTCCTGCTTATCCATTGAGCCATCGGTGGAGACAAAGGCGATAGTCAGAATATTGGTGTCCCCGGTCTTACGCACCGTGACCCCCTGATCCTGTACCGCCTGCGGCAGTTTACGCATTGCCGATTGCAGCTGGTTTTGCACCTGCTGGACGGCCTCGTCAGGATCGGTTCCGGCAACGAAGCTCAACGTAACCGTCGCCTGACCTGTCCCGCTGCTCTGCGATGACATGTACATCAGGTTATCGAGACCGGTCATGTTCTGCTCGATAACCTGGGTGACGGTGTTTTCCAGAGTCTGAGCCGAAGCGCCAGGATAGTTGGCGGTGACCCGCACGTTTGGCGGTGCCAGATCGGGATATTGCTCAACGGGCAGTGAAAAAATAGCCAGGGCTCCTGTCAGGCACAACAGGATAGCTAACACCCAGGCAAAAATGGGGCGATCGATGAAAAAATTCGCCATTAAAAGAGGACCTCGTGTTTCTGCGTATCGTTATGGGTATGGCTTGCTTCACTTTAGCGGCAAGGTACGGGTCAAACGTGGAGAAAAAAAGAAGATAATGTAAATTATCATGCCCGTTTACAGCATACCTTTCGTGCCAACGCCGTCAGGCCTGGATCCAGACCCGACGGCGCTTTGCGGTTCTTTACGTTAGCTCACTGTCTGATTCAGCCGAACGGAAACTGATGCTCACTAACGTTCCCCCTCCGGAAGGTTGAGAGAAGGTCAACGTGCCGCTTAGTCTTTCCGCCCGCTCACGCATAATATTGAGTCCATAGTGCCCTGTAGGCTCATGCGGCTCGCCAATGCCGATGCCGTTATCGCGGATATAAACCGTGTGGTTGCCGTCCGGAGCCGTTACGCAGCTGACGGCAATTTCGCTCGCACTGGCATGCTTAATGGCGTTCAGCACCGCTTCGCGGATGATCTGCAACAGGTGCACCTGCATTTGCGCATCCAACGCCAGCGTGGGTAACCGACAGTCGAGTGTGAGTTTAGCTGAGGTTTGATTTTGCAGCGTTTCCAGCATTTCATGCAGGGCGGAGGGTAAGTCTGCCTGCTGTAAGGTCAGACGGAAGGTGGTGAGCAGTTCGCGTAGCTGACGGTAGGCATCGTTCAGCGCCTGGGAGAAATCCGCCATAATGCTTTGTGCCGGGGCGTTATCTTCCGGAATTGAACGCTTCAGCAACGTGAGCTGAATGCGTAAATAAGAGAGCACCTGCGCCAGCGAGTCGTGCAGCTCGCGTGCAATCGTCGCTCGCTCCTCCATTAACAACAGCTGCTGAAAATGTTTTTGCGCCTGGTTGAAGTACAACCCGCGTCCCAGCATCGAGGAGACGCTGTTGAGCAGCGGAGTAGAAGCATTGACGTTTGGACTTTGCCAGTGCAGTTCGCCGTAGACGGTTTCCTGCATGGTGACAGGCAGGATCTGCATCGGTAGCTCGAGGCTTTTAGTCCCTTCGCTAATCCGCCAGTTATCACCGACGGTGAGTTCAAGGAAATACGCGGCGTCATGTTCGCGGACGATCTGTAAAATATGGCGGAAGCAGTGCACGTCAATCTGGCTGGTATTTAACGCCTGCGAGCACTGATACAACACCTCCAGACGGCGATTGGCTTCGTGGAGATCGTGAGTTTTCTCGGCCACAGACGCTTCCAGCGAGCGATACAGTTTGTGTAATTCACTCGACATCTGGCTAAATGTTTTGCCCAGCAACCCCAGTTCATTAGGCAAACCGGTATCCAGCGGTGGGATATCAAATTGACCGTGTTCAATTTGCTGACTGGCCATCACCAGTTTATTCAGCGGACGCACCACCTGCTGGCGAATGCGCCGCAGGGTAAAGAAGACGAGGGTGAATATGCCGATCCCGCCCGCCAGCGAGATGCCAAATACCAGCATTACTTTACGTTCGGCATAATGCTGCAACGCCAGCACGAAGAGATCGATCTGATCGACGTAGTTGTTGATGTTGGCCTGGTACCATTTTAAATCGCCGTCGATCAGGCGGGCGTTCATTTCCAGCCAGTTAGCATGCAGACGTCCATAGCGGCTTTTTACCGCTTGTGGCACATACCACGCGTTCAGATTCTGTAATGCTGGCGAGTTTAGCGCCTGCTGGAAAAGCTGGCGGTGGGCATTAAGCTGCGGGCTCTGGCTTTGTAGATCGTAACCCAGACGGTAGCTTTGCATGCGCAATGAGCCAGCAACGTTGATGGCTTCGGCATCTCGCAAGCTGCTGGTCAGCGTGAGCAGCGCAATACCCGTTGAGAGAATCGACAGCATCACTATGTAGAAAAAAGCTTTAGCCAGACTGGCCGAGACCGGACGCTTTACCGTCACTTGTGCATCCTCACACAATACACGTCGCGCCTGAAAACAGCGTGAACGATGCGGTGTATTTGATAAATGTTAATAAAACGCCATGAAACTGGATGGTAACTGAAACACAATTTCATATGCGATGAAATAAATTGATCTGCCACAGGTTCTGGATAAATAGTTGTGCTTCCTGGGCAAATGAACATTGCCGCTTCCTTCCGTGTCGGTTAATAACACTCTTATAAAGAATAAGGTTTTTGCAACCAAAAAAGAAGGAAGCCATGAATCGTTTTATTATGGTCAATAGCCAGCAGTGCCTGGGATGCCATGCCTGTGAGGTCGCCTGCGTCATGGCTCACAATGGCGAACAGCATGTCCTGAACCAACGGCATTTTCAGCCCCGAATTACCGTCATTAAGCATCAGCAGCAGCGCAGCGCGGTGACCTGCCACCACTGCGAAGATGCACCCTGCGCCAGAAGCTGCCCAAACGGGGCAATTAGCCATGATAACGACAGCGTTCAGGTGAACCCGCAAAAGTGTATTGGCTGTAAATCGTGCGTTGTAGCCTGTCCTTTCGGCACGATGCAGATCGTACTCACTCCCGTCGCCAAAGGGAAGGTGAAAGCTACCGCGCACAAATGCGATCTGTGCCAGGGGCGTGAACAGGGGCCCGCCTGCGTAGAGAACTGTCCGGCGCAGGCGTTACAGCTGGTGACGGAAAATGCGCTTACCGGTCTGTCAAAAGCGCGCAGGCTGCGTACCGCAAGTCTGGAAAGCCAGCCATGGCATGCCAGCACTACCGATTTTGTTCCACATGTCATCACTAAACGTGAGCAAATGCAGGCGACGCCTGCGCGCGGGGAGCCGGATAAACTGGCGATTGAGGCCCGGAAAACCAGCTTTGAAGAGATCTATCTGCCGTTTCGTACGGCGCAGGCGGAGCGCGAAGCCTCTCGCTGCCTGAAATGCGGCGACCACAGTATTTGCGAATGGACCTGTCCACTGCATAACCACATTCCGCAGTGGATTGAACTGGTCAAAGCCGGGAATATCGACGCGGCGGTTGAGCTTTCTCACCAGACCAACTGCCTACCGGAGGTGACCGGACGCGTATGCCCGCAGGATCGACTCTGCGAAGGGGCATGTACGGTGCGTAGCGAGCATGGCGCAGTTACCATCGGTAATATTGAGCGTTACATCTCCGATCGGGCGCTGAGTAAAGGATGGCGACCGGACTTAAGCCATGTGCAGAAAGTGGACAAGCGTGTTGCCATCATCGGTGCGGGTCCGGCGGGTCTGGCCTGTGCGGATGTGCTGGCGCGCAGCGGCGTCAGCGCCACCGTTTACGATCGCCATCCTGAAATAGGCGGTTTGCTGACGTTCGGTATTCCGGCCTTCAAGCTGGACAAATCGCTGCTGGCGCGTCGCCGTGAAATCTTCAGCGCCATGGGCATTCATTTTGAACTTAACTGTGAAGTGGGTAAGGATGTCGCGCTTGAAAAGCTGCTGGAGGATTACGATGCCGTGTTCGTGGGCGTAGGAACCTATCGTTCCATGAAGGCGGACCTGCCAAATGAAGATGCGCCTGGCGTGTATGATGCGCTGCCGTTCCTGATCGCCAACACCAAGCAGGTGATGGGGCTGGAGGAACTGCCTGAAGAACCATTTATCGATACCGCCGGACTAAACGTGGTTGTGCTGGGCGGAGGCGATACGGCAATGGACTGTGTGCGAACCGCCCTGCGTCATGGCGCAAGCCAGGTAACCTGCGCCTATCGTCGTGATGAAGCCAACATGCCCGGCTCGAAAAAAGAGGTGAAGAACGCCCGGGAAGAGGGGGCAAATTTCGAGTTTAACGTTCAGCCGGTTGAGCTGGTGTTGCATGCCGATGGGCGAGTCAGCGGTGTGCGTTTCTTACGTACTCAACTTGGCGAACCTGATGCGCAGGGCCGTCGCCGCCCGGTTCCCATTGCCGGGAGTGAGTTTGTGATGCCCGCAGATGCGGTGATTATGGCGTTTGGTTTTCACCCACACGGCATGCCGTGGCTGGAGTCGCATGGCGTTAAGGTCGATAACTGGGGGCGCATTGCCGCCGATGTTGAAAGTGCATACCGTTATCAAACCAGTAACCCGAAAATCTTTGCCGGTGGTGACGCGGTACGCGGTGCAGACCTGGTGGTGACGGCTATGGCGGAAGGGCGGCATGCCGCCCAGGGGATCGTCGACTGGCTGGGCGTAAAATCAGTCAAATCTCATTAATCGGCGAGTAGGCCGGATAAAACGCGTTAGCGTTGCCATCCGGCAATGTGCCGCATGAATGCCTGATGGCGCTTTGCTTATCAGGCCTACATTGTTCCAAGACAAACCCGGTTTCACGGCGTAGTATTATTTCTCACTTCTTGCTGTGGAGCCGGTATGTCGCAAAAAATTACCCTCATCAAAGATAAAGTCCTTTCCGATAACTACTTCGTCCTGCGCAATATCACTTATGACCTGACCCGTAAGAATGGAGAGGTGATCCGTCACAAACGTGAGGTTTACGATCGTGGCAACGGCGCCACAATTCTGCTGTATAACCCGGAGAAGAAAACGGTGGTGCTCATCCGCCAGTTTCGCGTTGCGACATGGGTCAACGGTAACGAAGACGGTCAACTGATTGAAACCTGCGCCGGGCTGCTGGATAACGACGAACCGGAAGCATGTATTCGAAAAGAGGCGATTGAAGAGACCGGCTTTGAAGTGGGTGAAGTACGTAAACTGTTTGAGCTATACATGTCGCCGGGCGGTGTGACGGAAATAATCCACTTCTTCATCGCGCAATACCGTGACAGTCAGCGGACAAACGCGGGTGGCGGCGTGGAAGATGAAGATATTGAAGTTCTGGAACTGCCGTTCACACAGGCGCTGGAAATGATCAAAACGGGTGAGATCCGTGACGGTAAAACGGTGCTATTGCTGAACTATTTGCAGTCATCGCATCTCATGGACTAATGCGCGGGATTTATATTTCTTTACAAATTTACGGCCAATCCGACGATTCTTATTGAGCCACATCAGTCGCGCAAGGAAGATACCGCTTAGGCTGTGTGTTTTGACTTCGGGGTTGTACCGTCCATGCGCTATCGCGTTATTCTCCTTTTCCTGCTCGGGTTGCTACCCGCCCGATTGCTGTGGGCTGCGCCCGCGCAACAGGCATTTTCTGACTGGCAGGTAACGTGTAATAACCAAAATTTTTGCGTGGCGCGTAATACCGGAGAGCACCACGGCCTGGTCATGACCTTGAGCCGCAGCGCCGGGGCACATACCGACGCCGTGTTGCGTATTGAGCTGGGCGGGCTGGAATCGTCCAGCGTCAAAGAGAGCGATATTGCGCCGCGTCTGCTGTTGGATGGTGCGCCACTCTCGCTGAGCGGCGAGCACTGGCGCATAACTCCCTGGCAGCTGACGACTGATGATCCCGCCACCATCAGCGCATTTTTACAAACCGTACAGGACGCGAAGGCGATTACCCTGCAAAAAGGTGCGCAAAACCTTTCGCTGGTCGGGCTAAAAGCCGCATTGTTGTTTATCGACGCCCAGCAAAAACGGGTGGGGAGCGAAACCGCATGGATTGAAAAAGGTGACGAGCCTCCGCTCAGCGTACCTCCGGCCCCCGCGCTGAAAGGTGTAGCGGTCATTAATCCAACGCCAACGCCTCTCACACAGCAGGAGCGCAGTGAACTGCTGGACTATGGTAACTGGCGGATCAACGGTATTCGTTGCTCTATCGATCCGCTGCGTCGCGAGATGCGCGTCACGGCCCTAACGGATGATAAAGCGCTGCTGATGATTGGCTGTGAGGCCGGGGCGTATAACACCATCGATCTGGCGTGGGTGGTTTCACGTACGACTCCGTTGACTTCACGCGCGGTACGGTTAAGCCTGCCGTTTAAAACGGATGCAGAAAGTCGCGATATGGAGCTGACCAACGCTACGTTTGACGAGAAGTCGCGGGAGCTGGTCACCCTCGCTAAAGGACGAGGGTTGGCAGATTGCGGTATCCAGACCCGCTGGCGCTACGACGGTCAACGTTTTCGCCTGGTGCGCTATGCCCAGGAGCCAAGCTGCGATAACTGGCATGGGCCAGATGCCTGGCCCACACTGTGGATCACGCGTTAAGCACCTTGTGCGCTTTGTCGACGATGTTATCTACCGTAAAGCCGAAGAACGGGAACAGTTTGTCCGCTGGAGCCGACTCTCCATAACCCGTCATCCCAACAATTGCCCCTTTCAGCCCGACATATTTGTACCAGTAGTCAGCAATTCCTGCTTCTACCGCCACGCGAGCGCTGACGTTTGCTGGCAGGACCGATTCCCGGTACGCCTCATCCTGGGCGTCGAAGATATCGGTTGAGGGCAGAGAAACCACTCGCACGTTACGACCTTCTCCGGTCAGTTTTTCCGCTGCCAGCAGCGTGATTTCCATTTCTGAACCGGTAGCAATCAAAATAACATCCGGCTTACCGCCGCCATCCTTCAGCACATAGCCGCCGCGGGCAATTTGCTGCACCTGCTCTGGCGTGCGCTCAACCTGTGCCAGATTCTGCCGCGAGAGGATCAGCGCCGTTGGCCCGTCATGACGTTCGACTGCCAGCTTCCAGCCTACTGCCGCTTCAACCTGATCGCACGGTCGCCAGGTACTGAAATTAGGCGTCAGGCGCAGGCTGGCGAGCTGTTCAACGGCCTGGTGCGTAGGACCATCTTCCCCCAGACCAATTGAATCGTGGGTATAAACCATGATTTGTCGGGCTTTCATCAGCGCCGCCATACGCGCGGCATTTCGGGCATATTCGACAAACATCAGGAACGTAGCGGTGTACGGTACGAAGCCCCCGTGATGGGCGATACCGTTGGCAATCGCCGTCATACCAAATTCACGCACGCCGTAGTGGATGTAGTTTCCTGCATGATCCTCTTTAAGAGAGGAGGAGCCTTTCCAGATGGTCAGGTTGCTGGGGGCCAAATCCGCCGATCCGCCAAGCAGCTCTGGCAGTATAGGCCCGTAGGCGTTAAGGGTATTTTGCGAGGCCTTACGGGTGGCGATTTTGGCCGGATTTGCCTGCAGCTCGGTAATATATTTCTGGGTTGTTGCCTCCCACTCTTTCGGCAGCCCACCGCTCATCCGGCGAGAAAACTCTGCCGCCAGTTCCGGGTAGGCTTGTTGGTAAGCTGCGAATTTCTCCTTCCAGCCCTGTTGCGCTTTTTCGCCTTTCTCGCGTGCGTCCCACGCCCGGTAAATCTCTTTGGGGATCTCAAAAGCAGGATGATGCCACCCCAGCTTCTGCCGGGTCAGTGCCACCTCTTCTTCGCCCAGCGCAGCGCCGTGCGCTTCCTCTTTCCCTGCTTTATTTGGTGAGCCAAAACCAATCACCGTGCGGCAGATAATCAGCGATGGTTTATCGGTAACAGCCTGCGCTTCCTGAATGGCTTTTTTCACCGCCTCTGGGTCATGACCGTCAATGTCGTGTACCACATGCCAGTGATAAGCCTCAAAGCGTTTTGCAGTATCGTCGGTAAACCAGCCGTCGGTTTCACCATCAATCGAGATGCCGTTGTGATCGTAGAAGCCAATGAGTTTGCCAAGCCCCAGCGTGCCCGCCAGCGAACAAGCCTCGTGTGAAATACCCTCCATCAGACAGCCGTCGCCCATAAAGACCCAGGTAAAGTGGTTAACAATCTCATGGTCCGGCTGGTTAAACTGCGCTGCCAGCGTACGCTCGGCAATGGCCATGCCGACGGCGTTGGCTAAACCCTGACCCAGCGGTCCTGTCGTGGTTTCCACGCCCGGCGTGTAGCCAATTTCCGGGTGCCCTGGCGTCTTCGAATGGAGCTGACGGAAGTTCTTTAATTCTTCGATCGGCAGGTCGTAACCGGAAAGATGCAACAGGCTGTAAAGCAGCATTGAGGCGTGGCCGTTGGACAGAATAAACCGGTCACGATCGTACCAGGTGGGGTCGGTCGGGTTATGGCGTAGAAAATCGTTCCACAGAACTTCGGCGATATCGGCCATCCCCATTGGTGCTCCAGGGTGGCCGGAGTTAGCTTTTTGGACGGCATCCATACTTAGCGCACGAATGGCATTGGCAAGCTCTTTACGGGTCATAGGAAATACTCCTTGAAAAGTAAAGTGTTAGATGCGTGTTGTGATTCACACTTTTGGGAAAATTGCGGGCGTTGTCAGCAAAAAGCATAGCAGACAGGCATGGTATTGCTGGATTAAGCAGGTAACATGGTTGTTATAAATTGATAACAAATTCTTTCTTTGAATGGTGAGAGTTTGGGGACCTTCAAAGTTTGTACCGTTGACTGAGGTGATAATGTGCGGCTCAGTAGAATGGTTACCCGCGCCACTTTTTTGATAGATACGTGAAAGGAACAACAAGATGGATGACCAGTTAAAACAAAGCGCCCTCGATTTCCACGAATTTCCGGTACCCGGTAAAATCCAGGTTTCTCCGACCAAGCCTCTGGCAACGCAGCGCGACCTGGCGCTGGCCTACTCGCCGGGCGTGGCTGCACCGTGTCTTGAAATTGAAAAGGACCCGCTGGCAGCCTACAAATACACCGCGCGCGGCAACCTGGTTGCGGTTATTTCCAACGGCACAGCGGTGCTGGGTCTCGGCAACATTGGCGCGTTGGCCGGCAAACCGGTGATGGAAGGTAAAGGCGTTCTGTTTAAGAAATTCGCCGGGATCGACGTGTTCGACATTGAAGTCGATGAACTCGATCCGGATAAGTTTATCAATGTGGTTGCGGCCCTGGAGCCCACGTTTGGCGGTATCAACCTCGAAGATATTAAAGCGCCAGAGTGCTTCTACATTGAGCAAAAACTGCGCGAGCGCATGAATATTCCGGTCTTCCACGATGATCAGCACGGTACGGCAATCATCAGTACTGCCGCTATTCTGAACGGTCTGCGGGTGGTTGAGAAAAATATCTCTGACGTGCGCATGGTGGTGTCTGGTGCAGGTGCGGCGGCGATTGCCTGTATGAACCTGCTGGTAGCGCTGGGTATGCAGAAACACAATATTGTGGTCTGTGACTCCAAAGGTGTGATTTACAAAGACCGCGAACCGAACATGGCGGAAACCAAAGCGGCTTACGCGGTGGTGGATGACGGTAAGCGTACGCTGGATGATGTCATTGACGGCGCAGATATTTTCCTCGGCTGCTCGGGCCCGAAAGTGCTGACGCAGGAAATGGTTAAGAAGATGGCGCGTGCGCCAATGATTCTGGCACTCGCCAACCCGGAGCCGGAAATCCTGCCGCCGCTGGCAAAAGAGGTGCGTTCCGACGCCATCATCTGTACCGGTCGTTCAGACTACCCGAACCAGGTTAACAACGTCCTGTGCTTCCCGTTCATCTTCCGCGGTGCGCTGGACGTTGGTGCGACGGCCATCAACGAAGAGATGAAACTGGCGGCGGTGCACGCCATTGCTGAGCTGGCGCATGCCGAGCAGAGTGAAGTGGTGGCCTCTGCTTATGGCGATCAGGACCTGAGCTTCGGCCCGGAATACATCATTCCGAAACCGTTCGACCCGCGTCTGATCGTCAAAATCGCCCCTGCTGTGGCGAAAGCGGCGATGGACTCCGGCGTGGCAACGCGTCCGATTGCCGACTTTGACGCTTACATCGATAAGCTGACTGAATTCGTCTACAAAACCAACCTGTTCATGAAGCCGATTTTCTCCCTGGCACGCAAAGCGCCGAAGCGCGTGGTGCTGACCGAAGGGGAAGAAGCGCGCGTACTGCACGCTACCCAGGAGTTGATCACGTTAGGGCTGGCAAAACCGATCCTGATCGGTCGTCCAAGCGTTATTGAAATGCGCATCCAGAAACTGGGTCTGCAGATCAAAGCGGGCGTCGATTTTGAAATCGTCAACAATGAGTCCGATCCGCGCTTTAAAGAGTACTGGAGCGAGTACTACCAGATTATGAAGCGTCGTGGGATTACCCAGGAGCAGGCGCAGCGTGCGGTGATCGCCAACACTACGGTGATCGGCGCAATCATGGTACAGCGCGGCGAAGCGGATGCGATGATCTGCGGTACGATTGGCGACTACCATGAGCACTTCAGCGTGGTGAAAGAGGTATTTGGTCATCGCGACGGCGTGCATACTGCCGGGGCGATGAACGCCTTGCTGCTGCCAAGCGGTAACACCTTTATCGCCGATACCTACGTCAACGACGATCCTACGCCTGAGCAACTGGCGGAAATCGCCGTGATGGCGGCAGAGACCGTGCGTCGCTTTGGTATCGAACCGAAGGTGGCGTTGCTGTCGCACTCCAACTTTGGTTCCTCTAACTGTCCGTCGGCCAGCAAAATGCGCGACGCGCTGGAGCTGATTAAGGCGCGCGCGCCAGAGTTGATGATTGACGGCGAAATGCACGGCGACGCCGCGCTGGTGGAAAGCATCCGTAATGACCGCATGCCGGACAGTCCGTTGAAAGGCTCAGCGAATATTCTGGTGATGCCGAATATGGAAGCTGCCCGTATTAGTTACAACTTACTACGCGTTTCCAGTTCTGAAGGCGTAACGGTTGGCCCGGTGCTGATGGGAGTTGCGAAACCGGTTCACGTATTAACGCCGATCGCCTCTGTTCGTCGTATCGTTAATATGGTGGCGCTGGCGGTTGTAGAAGCCCAAACGCAGCCGCTGTAATTTCACTTTAATTTATTTCCGGCGCGGGTTTCTCCCGCGCCTTTTTATTTTCCCTTTCTTAGTGATCTACTTCACCTTTTAAACCTGGTTGCCGAATTTTGTTATTTACTCTGACAAAAAATTGCCACGATGAGGGCAGTTTTAGCGGAGGCGGTGAGCAATGGAAAAAGAACGCATTATTCAGGAATTTGTGCCGGGGAAACAGGTCACGCTGGCGCATCTCATTGCGCACCCCGGCGAGGAATTAGCGAAAAAGATCGGCGTACCCGAAGCGGGCGCTATCGGCATAATGACGCTGACGCCAGGCGAAACCGCGATGATTGCAGGTGACTTAGCCATGAAGGCGGCGGATGTACATATCGGTTTTCTCGATAGATTCAGCGGCGCACTGGTGATCTACGGTTCGGTAGGCGCAGTAGAAGAAGCGTTATTACAGACGGTAAGTGGTCTGGGTCGATTATTAAATTTCACTTTGTGCAACCTGACAAAAAGTTAATCAGAGGCGGCGATGAAACGTATTGCATTTGTCGGTACGGTGGGGGCGGGGAAAACAACGCTCTTTAATGCGCTACAGGGGAATTATTCCCTCGCCAGAAAAACACAGGCCGTGGAGTTTAATGAAAATGGCGATATCGATACGCCAGGGGAATATTTTAGCCATCCGCGCTGGTATCACGCCTTAATTACCACGCTGCAGGATGTCGATACGTTGATTTATATACACGCGGCAAATGATAAAGAAAGTCGCTTACCTGCCGGGCTGTTGGATATCGGCGCCAGTAAACGACAAATCGCCGTTATCAGTAAAACGGACATGCCGGATGCCGACGTCGCCGCAACGCGACAACTACTTCGCGGGATGGGGTTTCAGGAGCCGATTTTTGAGCTCAATAGCCATGACCCGCGCAGCGTGCAGCACCTGGTGGATTATCTGACTGAGCTCAGCCAAAAGGAGGAAAGGGCAGGTGAAAAAACTCATCACAGCTAACGATATTCGTGCGGCCCACGCACGCGGCGAACAGGAAATGTCGGTTGTTCTGCGCGCCAGCATCATCACCCCGGAGGCGCGCGAAGTTGCGGAGCTGCTGGGCGTTACCATCAGTGAATGCGATGAATCCGCGCCAACTGCTGCTGTACCGGCGGCGGTTGATGATGGCAAAACGGAAAGCCAGCGCATTCGCGAAACCATCATTGCGCAGTTACCGGAAGGGCAGTTTACCGAAAGCCTGGTCGCCCAGCTGATGGACAAAGTTATGAAGGAGAAGCAGTCGCTGGAGCAGGGCGGAATGCAGCCGAGTTTTAGCTCGGTAACCGGCAAAGGCGGCGTCAAAGTCATCGACGGCAGCAGCGTGAAGTTTGGTCGTTTTGACGGCGCGCAGCCGCACTGCGTGGGCTTAACCGATCTGGTGACCGACCAGGACGGTAGCAGCATGGCCGCCGGGTTCATGCAGTGGGATAACGCTTTTTTCCCATGGACGCTGAACTACGACGAAATCGACATGATTCTGGAAGGTGAGCTGCACGTTCGCCACGAAGGCGAAACCATGATTGCAAAAGCCGGGGACGTCATGTTTATCCCGAAAGGTTCCAGCATCGAATTTGGTACGCCATCGACGGTGAAGTTTCTGTATGTGGCCTGGCCTGCGAACTGGCAGTCCTGCTAAGGCGGATGTATGAAGGATTTCATTACCGAAGCATGGCTCAGAGCGAATCATACGCTCAGCGAAGGGGCTGAAATTCATCTCCCCGCTGACGCTCGCCTGACGCCGTCTGCCCGGGAATTACTGGAAAGCCGACATCTGCGTATTAAGTTTATCGACGAGCAGGGCAGCCTGTTTATTGATGACGAAGAACAGCAGCCGCAGCCGGTGCATGGGTTAACCAGCAGTGATACGCATCCACAGGCCAGCTGCGAACTGTGCCATCAACCGGTGGCGAAGAAACCGGACACCCTGACGCATCTGACGGCGGACAAGATGGTCGCCAAAAGCGATCCGCGTCTGGGATTTCGCGCCGCGCTGGACAGCACCATCGCCCTGGCTGTGTGGTTGCAGATTGAGATGGCAGAAACGTGGCAGCCGTGGCTGGCGGATATCCGCTCGCGCCTGGGCAATATTATGCGCGCTGACGCCATGGATGAGCCGCTGGCAGCACAAGCTGTCGTGGGTTTAAGCGACGAAGATTTACACCGTCTTTCGCATCAACCGCTGCGCTATCTGGACCACGACCATCTGGTGCCTGAAGCCAGCCACGGACGTGATTGCGCGCTGCTTAATCTGCTGCGTACCAAAGTCCGTGAAACGGAGACGGTGGCGGCCCAGGTGTTCATCACTCGCAGTTTTGAGGTTATGCGACCGGACATTATGCAGGCGCTCAACCGCCTTTCCAGTACGGTCTACGTGATGATGATTCTGAGCGTTGCGAAGCATCCGCTGACGGTTAACCAAATTCAACAGCGACTGGGGGAGAAGCAATGATCATTGAACGTGCTCGTCAACTCGCCCAACGCTCACCGGCACGGGTGGTGTTCCCGGATGCGCTGGATGTCCGGGTGCTGAAGGCGGCGAATTACCTGCATCAGCACGGTCTGGCACATCCAATTCTCGTCGCCAGTCCGTTTGCGCTGCGCCAGTTTGCCCTCAGCCACCGGGTGGCAATGGATGGCATTCAGGTTATCGATCCGCAAAGCAATCAGCCAATGCGCGAAGAGTTTGCGCTGCGCTGGCTGGCCCGCGCGGGAGATAAAACGCCTGCGGATGCGCTGGAAAAACTCAACGATCCGCTGATGTTCGCCGCTGCAATGGTTAGCGCGGGTAAAGCTGACGTCTGTATTGCGGGCAATCTCTCATCAACAGCGAACGTGCTGCGTGCCGGATTACGCATTATCGGGCTACAGCCTGGCTGTAAAACGCTGTCGTCAATTTTCCTGATGCTGCCGCAGTACCTTGGTCCGTCATTAGGTTTTGCCGATTGCAGCGTCGTGCCGCAGCCCACCGCTGCACAGTTGGCGGATATTGCGATTGCCAGCGCGCAGACATGGCAGGCGATCACTGGTGAAGAGCCGCGCGTGGCTATGCTGTCGTTTTCAAGTAATGGCAGTGCTCGCCACCCTAACGTCGCTAACGTGCAGCAGGCGACCGAGATCGTTCGTGAGCGTGCCCCGCAGCTTACCGTGGACGGAGAACTGCAATTTGATGCCGCCTTTGTTCCGGATGTCGCAGCGCAAAAAGCGCCCACCAGTCCGTTAAAGGGCAATGCCAATGTGATGGTCTTCCCATCGCTCGAGGCAGGCAATATTGGCTACAAAATCGCTCAGCGTCTGGGAGGGTATCGTGCAGTAGGTCCGTTGATTCAAGGGCTTGCCGCACCGCTTCATGATCTCTCTCGTGGCTGTAGCGTACAGGAAATTATCGAACTGGCGTTGGTGGCAGCAGTGCCGCGCCAGACTGACGTGAGTCGTGAAAACGCCTCACAAACACTGGTTGTTTAGGTCCCGTTCTGGACCCCTTAATGAGAGGAAAACACAATGGAAGCATTAGGAATGATTGAAACCCGGGGCCTGGTTGCACTGATTGAGGCTTCTGACGCAATGGTTAAAGCGGCACGGGTGAAACTGGTTGGCGTGAAGCAGATCGGTGGCGGTCTGGTCACTGCCATGGTCCGTGGCGACGTAGCGGCATGTAAAGCTGCAACGGACGCAGGTGCTGCGGCTGCACAGCGTATTGGCGAGCTGGTTTCAGTACACGTGATCCCACGTCCGCACGGCGATCTGGAAGAAGTGTTCCCGATCAGCTTTAAAGGCGACAGCAACGACATGTAAGTCGTCCATGTGACGCCACAGACTTCATTGCTGGCGTCACCCTCTCTCCTTTTCACATTACCTTCTGCGGAGGGTAGGGGGAGGTTTTACCTGAAATATGCCACGGAGGCGCGTATGAAACTGGCAATCGTTACAGGACAAATTGTTTGTACCGTACGCCATCAGGGGCTCGCGCACGACAAGTTGCTGATGGTGGAAATGATTGACGCCCAGGGAAATCCCGACGGGCAATGTGCTGTTGCTATCGATAGCATCGGGGCGGGAACCGGAGAGTGGGTGCTGCTGGTCAGCGGAAGCTCCGCCCGTCAGGCGCACCGGAATGAATCATCGCCTGTCGATCTGTGCGTGATTGGCATTGTCGATGAAGTGGTGGCAGGTGGTCAGGTGATCTTCCATAAATAAGGCAGAAAATCATGAATCAACAGGATATTGAACAGGTCGTGAAAGCGGTACTGCTGAAAATGAAAGACAGCAGCCAACCCGTCAGTGCCGTTCAAGAAATGGGCGTTTTTGCCTCCCTGGATGACGCAGTGGCGGCAGCAAAACTAGCCCAGCAGGGGTTGAAAAGCGTCGCCATGCGCCAACTGGCTATCACGGCCCTACGTGAGGCGGGCGAAAAGCACGCCAGAGAATTAGCGGAACTTGCCGTCACTGAAACCGGCATGGGACGCGTCGAAGATAAATTTGCCAAAAACGTGGCGCAGGCGCGCGGCACGCCGGGTGTGGAATGCCTGTCTCCACAGGTTCTGACCGGCGATAACGGTCTGACGCTGATTGAAAACGCACCGTGGGGCGTGGTGGCCTCGGTAACCCCATCCACCAACCCGGCCGCGACCGTCATTAACAACGCTATCAGCCTGATTGCCGCTGGTAACAGCGTGGTCTTCGCACCGCATCCGGCGGCGAAAAAAGTCTCTCAGCGCGCTATCACTCTGCTTAACCAGGCGGTGGTTGCCGCAGGCGGTCCGGCAAACCTGTTGGTGACGGTTGCCAACCCGGATATCGAGACTGCGCAGCGTCTGTTCAAGTACCCAGGTATCGGCCTGCTGGTGGTGACCGGTGGTGAAGCCGTGGTGGACGCCGCGCGTAAGCACACCAACAAACGTCTGATTGCCGCTGGTGCGGGTAATCCGCCAGTGGTGGTTGATGAAACGGCTGACCTGGCACGCGCGGCGCAGTCGATAGTCAAAGGTGCATCGTTTGACAACAACATCATCTGCGCCGATGAAAAAGTGCTGATCGTGGTCGATAGCGTCGCTGATGAACTGATGCGTCTGATGGAAAGCCAGCATGCGGTGAAACTGACCGCGGCTCAGGCCGAACAGCTGCAGCCGGTGCTGCTGAAAAATATCGATGAGCGCGGTAAAGGCACAGTCAGTCGTGACTGGGTCGGGCGCGATGCCGGAAAAATCGCTGCGGCGATTGATCTGAACGTACCGGAGCAAACCCGTCTGTTATTCGTCGAAACCTCCGCGACGCATCCGTTTGCCGTTACCGAACTGATGATGCCGGTGCTGCCGGTCGTGCGGGTTGCCAACGTCGATGAAGCCATTGAACTGGCGGTCAAGCTGGAAGGCGGCTGCCACCATACGGCGGCGATGCACTCACGCAATATCGAAAATATGAACCGTATGGCAAACGCCATTGATACCAGCATCTTCGTTAAGAACGGACCGTGCATTGCCGGTCTTGGACTGGGCGGTGAAGGCTGGACCACGATGACTATTACCACACCAACCGGGGAAGGGGTGACCAGTGCGCGTACGTTTGTGCGTCTGCGTCGCTGTGTGTTGGTAGACGCCTTCAGAATTGTATAAGGAGTAAATGAGATGGCGCACGACGAACAACGTTGGTTGACACCCAGACTGCTAAAAGCGGCAACGCTATGTAACCAGACGCCCGCAAAGAGCGATTCACCGCTGTGGTTGGGCATTGATTTGGGAACGTGTGATGTGGTGTCGATGGTTGTGGACAGTGATGGACAGCCGGTCGCGGTTTGCCTGGACTGGGCCGATGTCGTGCGCGATGGCATCGTCTGGGATTTCTTTGGTGCGGTGACCATCGTTCGTCGCCATCTCGATACGCTCGAACAACAACTGGGTTGCCGTTTTACCCATGCGGCAACCTCGTTTCCACCGGGAACTGACCCACGCATCTCTATTAACGTGCTGGAGTCTGCCGGGCTTGAAGTGAGCCATGTCCTCGACGAACCAACCGCGGTGGCGGATCTGTTGCAGCTTGATAACGCCGGCGTGGTGGATATTGGTGGTGGCACTACCGGGATTGCGATTGTTAAACAGGGCAAAGTGACTTACTCCGCTGATGAAGCGACTGGCGGGCACCATATCTCTCTGACGCTGGCCGGGAACCGTCGTATCCAGTTGGAAGAAGCCGAGCAGTACAAGCGCAGCAATGGCAAAGAAATCTGGCCGGTGGTGAAGCCTGTCTACGAAAAGATGGCGGAAATCGTGGCGCACCATATTGCCGGACAGGATGTCGCTGATTTGTGGCTGGCGGGTGGCTCCTGTATGCAGCCAGGCGTTGATGAACTGTTCCGTAAGCGTTTCCCGGAACTGCAGGTGCATTTACCCCAGCACAGCCTGTTTATGACTCCGCTGGCGATTGCAAACAGCGGAAAAGAAAAAGCGGAAGGAATCTATGCAAGCTGAATTGCAGACCGCGCTCTTTCAGGCATTCGATACCCTGAATCTGCAACGCGTAAAAACGTTTAGCGTTCCCCCGGTTACGTTATGTGGACTGGGAGCGCTTAGTACCTGCGGACAGGAAGCACAAACGCGCGGACTGACGCATATGTTCGTCATGGTTGACAGCTTTCTGCATCAGGCGGGGATGACCGCCGCACTGGAGCGCAGCCTGGCGATGAAAGGTGTGGCAATGACGCTGTGGCCATGTCCGGTAGGTGAACCGTGCATTACGGACGTCTGCGCGGCAGTCGCGCAACTGCGTGAATCAAAGTGCGACGGTGTCGTGGCTTTCGGCGGCGGTTCCGTGCTGGATGCCGCCAAGGCAGTGGCGTTGCTGGTGACCAATCCTACCCAGACGCTGGCTGACATGGACGAGCGTAGCGTGTTACGCCCGCGTCTGCCGCTGATTGCCGTACCGACTACCGCCGGAACGGGCTCAGAAACCACGAACGTCACGGTGATTATCGACGCCGCGACCGGACTCAAAAAAGTACTGGCCCACGCAACCCTGATGCCGGATGTGGCGATCCTTGACGCCGCATTGACGGAAGGTGTGCCTGCGCACGTAACGGCGATGACCGGGATTGATGCACTGACGCACGCCGTTGAAGCGTATAGCGCCCTGAACGCGACGCCGTTTACCGACAGCCTGGCGATTGGTGCGATAGCGATGATCGGTAAATCGCTGCCGAAGGCCGTCGGCTACGGTCAGGATCTGGCGGCGCGCGAAAGCATGCTGCTGGCTTCCTGTATGGCCGGGATGGCGTTTTCCAGCGCTGGGCTTGGCCTGTGCCATGCGATGGCGCACCAGCCGGGGGCGACGTTGCACATTCCACACGGACAGGCTAACGCCATGCTGCTTCCCACGGTAATGGGGTTCAACCGCATGGTGTGTCGTGAGCGCTTTAGCCATATCGGACGCGCGTTAACCAACAAGAAATCGGACGATCGTGATGCTATCAACGCGGTCAGCGAGTTGATTAGCGAAGTGGGCCAGACCAAACGACTCTCTGACGTTGGGGCAAAGCCCGAGCAGTACAGCGCATGGGCTCACGCCGCGCTGGAGGATATTTGTATTCGCAGTAACCCACGCACCGCCACGCAGGCACAGATCATCGACCTGTACGCGGCTGCCGGGTAATGCCTGTAGGCCGGATAAGGTGCTCGCACCACCATCCGGTAATAACACGGCGTTAATGCCGGAGGCGACGTAAACGTCTTATCCGGCCTACAAATCACAAATGACAGGGAGTAGGGGCTATGGGAATTAACGAAATCATCATGTACATCATGATGTTCTTTATGCTGATTGCCGCCGTGGACAGGATCCTGTCGCAGTTCGGCGGTTCGGCGCGCTTCCTCGGTAAGTTCGGTAAGAGTATTGAGGGATCGGGCGGCCAGTTTGAAGAAGGTTTTATGGCGATGGGCGCGCTGGGTCTGGCGATGGTCGGTATGACCGCGCTGGCACCGGTTCTGGCGCATGTGCTCGGGCCAGTAATTATTCCGCTGTATGAAATGCTGGGCGCGAACCCGTCGATGTTTGCCGGAACGCTGCTGGCGTGCGATATGGGCGGCTTCTTCCTGGCGAAAGAACTGGCGGGCGGCGACGTTGCGGCGTGGCTGTACTCTGGCCTGATCCTCGGGGCGATGATGGGGCCGACGCTGGTCTTCTCCATTCCGGTTGCGCTGGGGATTATTGAACCGTCTGACCGTCGTTATCTGGCGCTGGGCGTGCTGGCGGGTATTGTCACCATTCCGATTGGTTGTATTGCGGGCGGTTTGATTGCGATGTACTCCGGCGTCGAAATCAACGGACAGCCGGTGGAGTTCACCTTCGCGCTGATCCTTATGAATATGATCCCGGTGCTGATCGTGGCTGTGCTGGTGGCGCTGGGACTGAAATTCATCCCGGAAAAAATGATCAACGGCTTCCAGATCTTCGCGAAATTCCTGGTGGCGCTGATCACCATCGGCCTGGCAGCAGCGGTGGTCAAATTCCTGCTCGGCTGGGAGCTGATCCCAGGTCTTGATCCTATCTTCATGGCTCCGGGCGACAAGCCGGGTGAAGTGATGCGCGCCATCGAAGTTATCGGTTCTATTTCCTGCGTACTGCTCGGTGCGTACCCAATGGTACTGCTGCTAACCCGCTGGTTTGAAAAACCGCTGATGAGCGTCGGTAACCTGTTAAAAATCAATAATATTGCGGCTGCCGGTATGGTTGCGACGCTGGCGAACAACATCCCAATGTTCGGCATGATGAAGAATATGGATACCCGCGGCAAAGTGATCAACTGCGCCTTCGCGGTCTCCGCGGCCTTTGCACTGGGTGACCACTTAGGCTTCGCCGCTGCCAACATGAACGCGATGATCTTCCCGATGATTGTCGGCAAGTTGATTGGCGGCGTGACGGCGATTGGTGTGGCTATGCTGTTGGTACCGAAAGATGAAGATGTGCCAGCAGAAGTAGAAACCAACCCGGAGGCGCAATCGTGAATACTCGCCAGCTACTGAGCGTCGGTATCGATATCGGCACCACTACCACTCAGGTGATTTTCTCGCGCCTTGAGTTAGTCAACCGTGCGGCAGTGTCGCAGGTGCCGCGCTACGAATTCATCAAACGCGAAATTAGCTGGCAAAGCCCGGTGTTCTTTACCCCCGTTGATAAGCAGGGCGGGTTGAAAGAGGCCGAACTTAAGGCGCTGATCCTCGCCCAGTATCAGGCGGCGGGTATTGCACCTGAGACTGTCGATTCCGGCGCGATCATCATCACCGGAGAAAGTGCCAAAACCCGTAATGCGCGTCCGGCGGTGATGGCGCTCTCTCAGTCGCTGGGGGATTTTGTGGTGGCCAGCGCCGGACCGCATCTGGAATCGGTGATTGCCGGTCACGGTGCGGGGGCACAAACCCTGTCCGAGCAGAAGTTGTGCCGCGTACTGAATATCGACATCGGTGGCGGTACGTCGAACTACGTTCTGTTTGATGCTGGAAAGGTCAGCGGTTCGGCTTGCCTCAACGTCGGCGGGCGACTGCTGGAAACGGACGGCCAGGGGCGAGTAGTACATGCGCATCAGCCGGGGCAGATGGTTGTTGATGACGTATTTGGTCCGGGCACCGACGCCCGAACCCTCAATGCGGCGCAGCTTGTTCAGGTAGCCCGACGGATGGCGGCGCTCATTGTGGAGGTGATTGACGGCACGTTATCACCGCTGGCGCAGGCGCTGATGCAAACCGGCCTGTTACCGGCGGGCGTGAAACCGGAAGTGATTACGTTGTCCGGCGGGGTGGGCGAGTGCTACCGCAACCAACCAGCCGATCCGTTCTGTTTTTCCGACATTGGCCCGCTGTTAGCAACGGCACTGCATGAACATCCGCGCCTGCGTGAGATGAACGTGCAGTTCCCGGCGCAAACCGTGCGCGCCACGGTGATTGGCGCCGGTGCGCATACGCTGTCGCTTTCGGGCAGCACCATCTGGCTGGAAGGCGTGGCGCTTCCGCTGCGCAATCTGCCGGTGGCGATTCCGGTTGATGAGGCTGATTTGGTGGCCGCCTGGCAACAGGCGCTAATGCAGCTCGATCTGGACCCGCAAACGGACGCCTACGTGCTGGCGCTGCCCGGTTCGCTGCCGGTGCGCTATGCCGCGCTGTTAACGGTGATTGATGCGCTGCTGGCCTTTGTCGCGCGCTATCCGAATCCGCATCCCCTGCTGGTGGTAGCCGAGCAGGATTTTGGTAAGGCCCTGGGCATGCTGTTACGCCCACAGTTACAGCAACACCCGCTGGCAGTCATCGATGAGGTGGTTGTCCGGGCGGGGGACTATATCGACATTGGTACGCCTCTTTTTGGCGGATCGGTTGTGCCGGTGACGGTGAAATCACTCGCATTTCCTTCCTGAGGGAACGACTTATGAAACTAAAGACCACATTGTTCGGCAATGTTTATCAGTTTAAGGATGTTAAAGAGGTGCTGGCAAAAGCCAACGAACTGCGTTCGGGGGATGTGCTGGCAGGAGTGGCCGCAACCAGTTCGCAGGAGCGCGTGGCGGCCAAGCAGGTACTGTCGGAAATGACGGTGGCGGATATCCGCAATAACCCGGTGATTTCCTATGAAGAGGACTGTGTTACTCGTCTGATTCAGGATGACGTCAACGAGACGGCCTATAACCGTATCAAAAACTGGAGTATCAGCGAGCTGCGCGAGTACGTGCTGAGCGATGAAACCTCCGTTGATGACATTGCGTTTACGCGCAAAGGGTTAACGTCGGAAGTGGTCGCTGCGGTAGCAAAAATCTGCTCTAACGCGGACCTGATCTACGGCGGTAAGAAAATGCCGGTGATCAAAAAGGCCAATACCACCATCGGTCTGCCGGGCACCTTCAGCTGCCGTTTGCAGCCGAACGACACCCGTGATGACGTGCAGAGTATTGCCGCACAAATCTACGAAGGGCTGTCCTTCGGGGCGGGCGATGCGGTGATCGGCGTAAACCCGGTAACGGATGACGTGGAAAACTTAAGCCGCGTACTGGATACCGTGTACGGCGTTATCGACAAATTCAACATCCCGACCCAGGGCTGCGTACTGGCACACGTGACTACCCAGATCGAAGCGATTCGTCGCGGCGCGCCGGGCGGGCTGATTTTCCAGAGTATCTGCGGTAGCGAAAAAGGCTTAAAAGAGTTTGGCGTTGAGCTGGCCATGCTGGATGAAGCGCGCGCAGTGGGCGCTGAGTTCAACCGTATCGCCGGGGAAAACTGCCTGTACTTCGAAACCGGGCAAGGGTCTGCACTTTCCGCGGGCGCGAACTTCGGCGCCGATCAGGTGACGATGGAAGCGCGTAACTACGGGCTGGCACGCCACTATGATCCGTTCCTGGTGAACACCGTGGTGGGCTTTATCGGGCCGGAGTATCTCTACAACGACCGTCAGATTATTCGCGCGGGTCTGGAAGATCACTTTATGGGCAAGCTGAGCGGCATCTCAATGGGCTGCGACTGCTGCTACACCAACCATGCTGATGCTGACCAGAACCTTAACGAAAACCTGATGATTCTGCTCGCCACCGCTGGCTGCAACTACATCATGGGCATGCCGCTCGGTGACGACATCATGCTCAACTATCAGACCACCGCCTTCCATGACACCGCGACCGTGCGTCAGCTGCTGAACCTGCGTCCGTCGCCGGAGTTTGAACGCTGGCTGGAAACCATGGGCATTATGGCAAACGGTCGCCTGACCAAACGGGCGGGCGATCCGTCACTGTTCTTCTGATGACGCGGGGATGACACACGATGGATCAAAAACAGATTGAAGAAATTGTACGCAGCGTAATGGCGTCAATGGGTGAGTCTCAACCGCAGGCTCAAGAACCGTCAGCACCAGCAAAATGCAGCACCACGCAGTGCGCCGCGCCGACCGGTGAAAGCTGCGCGATGGACTTAGGCTCAGCCGAAGCCAAAGCATGGATTGGCGTTGAGAATCCGCACCGTGCAGAGGTGTTGACTGAACTTCGTCGTAGCACCGCTGCGCGTGTATGTACCGGTCGTGCCGGTCCTCGTCCGCGTACCCAGGCGCTGCTGCGTTTCCTGGCTGACCACTCGCGTTCGAAAGATACGGTATTGAAAGAAGTGCCGGAAGAGTGGGTAAAAGCCCAGGGGCTGCTGGAAGTGCGCTCGGAAATCAGCGACAAAAACCTGTATCTGACGCGTCCGGATATGGGGCGTCGTCTGAGTGCGGAAGCCATTGAAGCACTGAAATCACAGTGTGTAATGAATCCGGATGTGCAGGTGATTATTTCTGATGGCCTGTCTACCGACGCGATTACCGCTAACTATGAAGAGATCCTGCCGCCGCTGTTGTCGGGCTTAAAACAGGCCGGATTGAAGGTCGGGACGCCGTTCTTTGTTCGCTATGGGCGCGTGAAAATCGAAGATCAGATCGGCGAACTGCTGGGTGCAAAAGCGGTGATCCTGCTGGTTGGTGAACGTCCGGGCCTCGGCCAGTCGGAAAGTCTTTCTTGCTATGCCGTCTATTCGCCGCGTGTGGCGACCACCGTTGAGGCTGATCGTACCTGTATCTCGAACATTCACCAGGGCGGTACGCCACCGGTTGAAGCGGCGGCGGTGATTGTGGATTTGGCCAAGCGCATGCTGGAGCAAAAAGCATCCGGCATCAATATGACCCGTTAAGGAGGCATCATGCCAGCATTAGATTTAATTAGACCCTCAGTCACCGCAATGCGTGTGATTGCCTCGGTAAATGACGGTTTTGCCCGCGAACTTAAATTACCGCCACATATACGTAGCCTCGGACTCATCACAGCAGATTCTGATGACGTGGCGTATATTGCCGCAGACGAAGCGACAAAACAGGCAATGGTCGAAGTGGTTTATGGCCGCTCGCTGTATGCCGGTGCGGCGCACAGTCCCTCTCCAACATCGGGCGAAGTGCTGATTATGCTCGGTGGACCAAACCCGGCCGAAGTTCGCGCGGGTCTGGACGCGATGGTGGCCAATATTGAAAGCGGTGCGGCATTCCAGTGGGCGAATGACGCAGAAGATACCGCCTTCCTGGCGCATGTGGTTTCGCGTACCGGTTCGTATCTCTCCGCAACCGCGGGATGCCGACTGGGCGATCCGATGGCGTATCTGGTAGCACCGCAGCTGGAAGCGACATTTGGTATTGATGCCGCGCTGAAATCTGCCGATGTACAACTGGTGACCTATGTACCACCGCCGTCAGAAACTAACTATTCAGCCGCGTTTTTGACCGGTAGCCAGGCCGCTTGTAAAGCCGCATGTAACGCCTTTGCTGATGCCGTTCTGGATATTGCCCGTAATCCAATCCAGCGCGCATAAGAGAGGTAGTGATGATCAATGCACTGGGATTACTGGAAGTGGATGGCATGGTGGCTGCCGTGGACGCGGCCGATGCCATGCTGAAAGCCGCGAACGTGCGTCTGCTTAGCCACGAAGTGCTCGATCCTGGTCGGCTGACGCTGGTGGTGGAAGGCGATCTGGCGGCATGCCGCGCAGCGCTGGATGCTGGCAGTGCAGCCGCAGCGCGTACGGGCCGTGTTATCAGCCGTAAGGAAATAGGCCGGCCGGACGATGACACCCAGTGGCTGATCGGCGGTTTTAAACGCCAGCCGAAGAAACCTGAACAGAAGCCAGAAGCGAAAACAGAAGTGAAACCAGAGAAGACACAGGACGCCCCAGTGACGTCTGAATCCTCTGCCCAACTTCTGACGCTGTTAGCATCGGTCCGTCAAGGAATGACGGCAGGGGAAGTGGCGGCCCACTTTGGCTGGTCACTTGATGAAGCCAGAAATGCGCTGGAACAGCTCTTTTCTGATGGAGCGTTGCGTAAACGCAGTAGTCGCTACCGCTTAAAAAATTAACCTGTCGGAGGGCCGGGGGCTTCGTTGAAGCTTCCGGCTTAAAAGATCATGAAAAAGAACCGTACTGCAAACTTGCACCATCTTTATCATGAAGTATTACCCGAAGACGTTAAACTGACGCCGAAAGTGGAAGTGGACAACGTTCACCAACGGCGAACAACGGATGTGTATGAGCACGCGCTGACGATTACCGCCTGGCAGCAGATCTACGACCAGCTGCATCCGGGAAAATTTCATGGCGAGTTCACGGAAATCCTGCTCGATGATATTCAGGTGTTCCGTGAATACACCGGACTGGCGCTGCGTCAGTCGTGCCTTGTCTGGCCAAACTCATTTTGGTTTGGCATTCCGGCCACGCGCGGCGAGCAGGGATTTATTGGTACCCAGTGTTTGGGTAGCGCTGAAATTGCCACCCGCCCAGGCGGGACGGAGTTTGAACTGAGTACGCCGGATGATTACACCATTTTGGGTGTCGTCATTTCGGAAGAGGCCATTGCTCGTCAGGCCAACTTCCTGCATAACCCGGAAAGGGTGCTACATATGCTGCGCAATCAGTCGGCGCTGGAAGTTAAAGAACAACACAAAGCCGCGCTATGGGGCTTTGTGCAGCAGGCGCTGGCGACGTTTAGTGAGAATCCTGAAAACCTTCACCAACCCGCGGTGCGTAAAGTGTTAGGGGATAACCTGCTGCTGGCGATGGGCACCATGCTGGAAGAAGCGCAGCCGATTATGACTGCGGAGAGCATCAGCCATCAGAGCTATCGTCGCTTGCTGTCACGTGCGCGCGAATATGTGCTGGAAAATATGTCAGAGCCGCTGACCGTGCTCGACTTATGCAATCAGCTGCACGTTAGCCGCCGGACGTTGCAAAACGCCTTTCACGCGATCCTCGGTATTGGCCCGAATGCCTGGTTGAAACGTATTCGCCTGAACGCCGTGCGCCGTGAGTTGATAAGCCCATGGTCGCAGAGTGCGACGGTGAAAGACGCCGCCATGCAGTGGGGATTCTGGCATTTAGGGCAGTTTGCCACCGACTACCAGCAGCTGTTTGCGGAGAAACCGTCGTTGACGCTGCATCAGCGTATGCGCCAGTGGGCATGATGAGATTATTGTGCCGGATGCGACGCTAACGCGTCTTATCCGGCCTACGGGTTTGCCGTTGTTGTAGGCCTGATAAGCGTAGCGCCATCAGGCAATTACACCCAGTCGCGGACCTGAATAAACTCGCTAAGGGCAGCTTCCGGGCTGTTCGCTTCCGGCTGCCAGTCATACTCCCAGCGTACCAGCGGTGGCATCGACATCAGAATCGACTCCGTGCGCCCGCCGGTTTGCAAACCGAACAACGTGCCGCGATCCCACACCAGATTAAATTCCACATAGCGCCCACGACGATAAAGCTGGAAATTACGCTCGCGCTCGCCCCAGCTCATCATTTTGCGGCGTTCGACGATGGGCAGATACGCCTCGGTGTATCCTTGACCTGCCGCCTGCATAAAAGCGAAGCAGTGGTCGAAATCAGGGGTATTCAAATCATCGAAAAACAGCCCGCCAATGCCGCGCTGCTCGTTGCGGTGCTTGAGGAAGAAGTAGTCATCGCACCACTTTTTGTAACGTGGATAAACGTCATCGCCAAACGGCTGGCACAGGTCCCGCGCCGTGCGATGCCAGTGAACCGCATCCTCATCAAAGCCGTAGAAGGGCGTTAAGTCAAAGCCGCCGCCAAACCACCACACGGGATCGGCCCCCGGTTTTTCCGCGATAAAAAAACGTACGTTGGCATGGCTGGTTGGAATGTAGGGATTCTGCGGATGCACTACCAGCGAGACGCCCATGGCTTCAAAACTGCGCCCGGCAAGCTCCGGGCGATGTGCGGTAGCCGAGGCCGGCATTGCATCGCCGTGGACGTGGGAGAAGTTGACGCCTGCTTGCTCGAAAATACCGCCGTTACGCAACACCCGACTGCGCCCGCCGCCGCCCGCTTCGCGTTGCCAGTTATCCTCAACAAATTCGCTGCCGTCTACGGTGGATAACTGCTGACAAATTTCATCCTGCAGGCTGAGCAGGAACTGTTTTACGCGCTGTGCATCGGGCTTCATGGTTAACGTTTCTTCGAGTGTGCTTTCTGGTTATCAAACCAGTGGAAATAGCTGATGATGCCATTGGCGATAGCGGTGGCGATTTTCTGACGAAACGCCGCCGTACCCAGCAATCGTTCTTCTTCCGGGTTGGTGATGAACGAGGTTTCGACCAGGACCGACGGAATCGAAGGTGATTTTAGCACCACGAAGGCGGCCTGTTCCGTGCTGCGACTGTGCAGACGGTGTACCGGCTTGATCTTCTTAAGAATATGCGAGCCTAACGTCAGGCTGTTTTTTATGGTGTCAGTTTGCACCAGATCGAACAGCACCTGCTGCAACAAATGATCTTTATCAGTGGCTTTCTTTCCGGCGACTTCATCGGCCCGGTTTTCACGATCGGACAGATATTTCGCCATGGCGCTACTGGCACCGCGATTGGATAAGGCAAAGACCGAAGCACCCGCAGCGCTCGGATTGGTAAAACCGTCGGCGTGGATCGACATGAACAGATCGGCACCATGTTTGTGGGCGATCTCGACGCGATCGTAGAGCGGAATAAACGTATCGCCGGAGCGGGTCAGGCGTGCATCAATCCCTTGGTTACGTAGGATCGAGCGCACGTTTTTGGCAATAGCCAACACAACGTGCTTTTCTTTCGAGCCGTTGCGACCAATTGCGCCGGTATCAATCCCTCCGTGCCCCGGATCAAGGACAACAACGCGCTTAGCACCGGATTTTTTCGCTTTCGGTTTGCTGTGTCCATTGCTGGTCTTTAGCGCTTCTTCTTTAGCGATGGCTTGTGACATGCCTGACAGCGTCAGGGCGGCCAGCCCGGCTTTCAGCACCTGGCGGCGCGATGTGAGTGTTTTTAGTGGTTTAAAAGTGCTCATACGGCCTGAGTTGTAAAAAAAGGTTCTAAACGTTATATCGTATCGCGTAGTCCGTTGCGACGGATCGAGATAAGAATTGTTTTACTTTTCATTTCAATACGTGACAATTCCGTATTATGCCATTTTTTCCGCCGCTTCGCGTCAGATATTGGCTAAATCAGCCGTTCGCGCCATAATCGCTTTTTAACGTCCTGAAAAGGTACCCAATACCATGGAAATACGCGTTTTTCGCCAGGAAGATTTCGAAGAGGTGATCACCCTCTGGGAGCGTTGTGATTTGCTGCGTCCATGGAACGACCCTGAAATGGACATCGAACGTAAAGTCAATCATGACGTCAGCTTGTTCCTCGTCGCTGAAGTGAACGGCGAGGTGGTCGGTACGGTGATGGGCGGATACGACGGGCATCGCGGTTCCGCCTATTACCTGGGCGTGCATCCTGAGTTTCGCGGACGCGGTATCGCCAATGCGCTGCTCAACCGGCTGGAGAAAAAGCTCATTGCCCGCGGTTGTCCGAAGATTCAAATCATGGTGCGTGACGATAACGACGTCGTACAGGGCATGTATGAACGTTTGGGCTATGAACATGCGGATGTACTCAATCTGGGCAAGCGTTTGATCGAAGATGAAGAGTACTGAGTTTCATCCGGCCGACTATGACGGTCATGGGCGTCTGCGCCTGCCTTTTCTCTTCTGGTGCGTACTGCTGTTGCAGGCACGCACCTGGGTATTGTTTGTGATTGCCGGTTCTTCCCGTGAGCAGGGCAACACCTTGCTGAATCTGTTTTATCCCGATCATGACGCATTCTGGCTGGGGTTGCTTCCCGGCGTTCCCGCCGTGTTGGCGTTTTTACTCAGCGGGCGACGCTTTGCGTTTCCGGTGCTCTGGCGCTGGCTGCGCGGATTATTGATTCTCGCTCAACTGGTGCTGCTGTGCTGGCAGCCGGTGATGTGGCTGGCAGGCGATCCGCTCAACGGCGTCGGGCTGGCGCTGCTGGTGGCGGATATCGTCGCGCTGATCTGGCTGTTAACCAATCAACGTCTGCGCGCCTGTTTTTCCCTTGAGAAAGAATAACGGCACTTTTTGGGGAAACCGGACTCCAAGCACCGTTGATAAATAAGGAAGGAAGTGAAATGAAATCACTGCGTTTGACTTTATGCGCGATGCCGCTGCTACTGGCCGGGTGTTCAACGTTGTCCTCGGTGAACTGGTCTGCCGCCAATCCGTGGAACTGGTTTGGTTCTTCAACGCAGGTCACAGAGCAGGGCGTCGGAGCGTTAACAGGCGCTACGCCGCTGGATGAAAAAGCCATTGCTGATGCGCTGGACGGCGATTACCGCCTGCGTAGCGGAATGAAGACCGATAACGGTAATGTGGTGCGCTTCTATGAAGCGATGAAAGACGACAAGCTGGCGATAGTCATCAACGGCAGCCAGGGAACCATCAGTCGTATTGATGTATTAGATCACGATATTTCGTCAGCCGCGGGTGTCGAAATCGGTACACCGTTTAGCGACCTTTACACTAAAGCTTTCGGTAATTGCCAAAAAGCAACCGGAGATGACAGCGCGGGCGTTGAGTGTAAAGCTGAAGGAAGTCAACATATTAGCTATATTTTTTCCGGTGAATGGAGCGGGCCTGAGGATATAATGCCGTCTGACGACACGCTGAAAGCGTGGAAAGTAAGCAAAATTATCTGGCGGCGTTAATTTGCGTCTGAACAAATCGGCTTGT
Source organism: Citrobacter sp. Cpo045 (assembly GCF_030332875.1). Taxonomy (NCBI): domain Bacteria; kingdom Pseudomonadati; phylum Pseudomonadota; class Gammaproteobacteria; order Enterobacterales; family Enterobacteriaceae; genus Citrobacter; species Citrobacter sp. Cpo045. The sequence goes on along the minus strand of NZ_JAOWGZ010000103.1, from coordinate 779,063 downwards.
TAAAAAAACAGGTAGAATAGCGCCCATCAATGCCACGATGTCGTGGCATCTTTTTTTCAGGAGGAACAATGTCTCAGGTTCAGAGTGGCATTTTGCCAGAACATTGCCGTGCGGCGATTTGGATTGAAGCCAATGTTAAAGGCGACGTTGATGCCCTGCGTGCGGCCAGCAAAACCTTCGCCGATAAGCTGGCGACCTTTGAAGCTAAGTTCCCGGATGCGCATCTGGGCGCGGTTGTCGCTTTTGGCAACAACACCTGGCGTGCATTGAGCGGCGGCGTCGGTGCTGAAGAGTTAAAAGACTTTATCCCTTACGGTAAAGGTCTGGCACCAGCAACCCAATATGACGTGTTGATCCATATTCTCTCTTTGCGTCATGACGTGAATTTCTCTGTTGCGCAGGCGGCAATGGAAGCATTTGGCGACTGTATTGAAGTTAAAGAAGAAATCCATGGTTTCCGTTGGGTCGAAGAGCGCGATCTCAGCGGCTTTGTTGACGGTACGGAAAACCCGGCAGGCGAAGAAACGCGCCGTGAAGTTGCCGTTATCAAAGATGGTGTGGATGCCGGTGGCAGCTATGTGTTTGTGCAGCGTTGGGAACATAACCTGAAGCAGCTTAATCGCATGAGCATCCATGACCAGGAAATGATGATTGGTCGTACCAAGGAAGCCAACGAAGAGATCGACGGTGATGACCGTCCGGTCACCTCTCACCTGAGCCGTGTTGACCTAAAAGAAGACGGTAAAGGGCTGAAAATTGTGCGCCAGAGCCTGCCATACGGTACTGCCAGCGGCACGCATGGTCTCTATTTCTGCGCCTACTGCGCTCGTCTGCACAACATTGAACAACAATTGCTGAGCATGTTTGGTGACACCGACGGTAAGCGTGATGCGATGCTGCGCTTCACCAAACCGGTAACCGGCGGCTATTACTTTGCACCGTCGCTGGACCGTTTAATGGCGCTGTAATGGCGAGCTGATCCTGTTATCGGCCACGAAATAGACATCCCCGCATCGTCGGGGATTTTTTTTACCTGAGATTAACCTGATTTAGTGAGCTATTCCTCAGCACTAATTTGTTATTGCTGTATCTTCTGCGTGAATGAAGCGAAGGCTTTATATTCAAAAGGAGAATATTGAAATGGGAAAACTCACGGGCAAAACAGCATTGATTACGGGCGCATCTCAGGGTATTGGCGAGGGTATCGCCAGAACGTTTGCCCGCCATGGTGCGAACTTAATCCTGCTGGATATCTCCGATGAGATTGAAAAACTGGCGGATGAGTTGGCTGGGCGTGGGCACCGTTGCACAGCCGTTCACGCTGACGTCAGAGATTTTGCGTCGGTCAAGGAAGCGGTGACGCGCGCGAAGCAGATTGAAGGCAAAATCGATATTCTGGTGAACAATGCCGGCGTATGCCGCCTCGGCAACTTCCTTGATATGAGCGATGAAGATCGCGATTTCCACATTGATATCAACATTAAAGGCGTCTGGAACGTGACGAAAGCCGTTCTGCCGGAGATGATTGCGCGCAAAGATGGGCGCATCGTGATGATGTCATCGGTGACCGGCGATATGGTTGCTGACCCGGGCGAAACGGCCTACGCGCTGTCGAAAGCCGCGATCATCGGTTTGACCAAATCCCTGGCGGTAGAATATGCGCAGTCCGGCATTCGCGTGAACGCCATTTGCCCTGGCTACGTTCGTACGCCGATGGCGGAAAGCATTGCGCGTCAGTCTAACCCGGAAGATCCTGAATCCGTTTTAGTCGAAATGGCGAAAGCGATCCCGATGCGTCGTCTGGCCTGCCCGCTTGAGGTCGGTGAACTGGCGGCGTTCCTGGCATCGGATGAGTCCAGTTATTTAACTGGCACGCAAAACGTGATTGATGGCGGCAGCACTTTGCCTGAAAGCGTAAGCGTCGGCGTCTGATTGATGCCGGTCTCCTCCCCATGTGCTGGGGAGGAGGTACCCCTTATTCTCTTTTCAACTTTCAAATCATCAAACGGTATATAAAACCGTTACTCCTTTAGCACTGGTTATAAATATGATGACCATAAGAAAGTCATTTAATTTATAAGGGTGCGCAATGGCCGTTAACTTACTGAAAAAAAGAACACTGACGCTGGCAGCCATGCTGTTGCTGGTGGGGCAGGCGCAGGCAACGGAACTGCTGAACAGTTCATACGATGTTTCCCGCGAGCTGTTTGCCGCCCTTAATCCGCCGTTTGAACAGCAATGGGCGAAGGATAACGGCGGCGACAAACTGACGATTAAACAATCTCATGCCGGGTCATCAAAACAGGCGTTGGCGATTTTGCAGGGGCTGAAAGCTGACGTCGTGACCTATAACCAGGTGACCGACGTGCAGATCCTGCATGACAAAGGCAAGCTGATCCCTGCCGACTGGCAAAGCCGCCTGCCGAATAACAGTTCGCCATTCTATTCCACCATGGCGTTTTTGGTGCGTAAGGGCAACCCGAAGAATATCCACGAATGGAACGATCTGGTTCGCCCGGACGTGAAGCTGATTTTCCCGAACCCGAAAACCTCCGGTAACGCACGCTATACCTATCTGGCTGCGTGGGGCGCGGCAGATAAAGCGGACGGTGGGGATAAAGCTAAAACCGAACAGTTCATGACCCAGTTTCTGAAAAACGTGGAAGTATTTGATACCGGCGGTCGTGGTGCAACTACCACCTTCGTGGAGCGCGGTCTGGGCGACGTACTGATTACCTTTGAATCGGAAGTGAACAATATCCGTAAACAGTACGAAGACCAGGGCTTCGAAGTGGTGGTGCCGAAGGTCAACATTCTGGCGGAGTTCCCGGTGGCCTGGGTAGATAAAAATGTGCAGGCCAACGGTACTGAAAAAGCGGCGAAAGCTTACCTGAACTGGCTGTACAGCCCGCAGGCGCAAACCATCATTACCGATTTCTACTACCGCGTGAATAACCCGCAGGTAATGGACAAGCTGAAAGATAAATTCCCGCAGACCGAATTGTTCCGTGTGGAAGATAAGTTTGGCTCGTGGCCTGAAGTGATGAAAACGCACTTTGTCAGCGGCGGTGAGCTGGACAAACTGCTGGCGGCGGGGCGTAAGTAAATGTTTGCTGTTTCTTCCCGACGTGTGCTGCCCGGCTTCACTTTGAGCCTGGGCACCAGCTTACTGTTTGTCTGCCTGATATTGCTGCTGCCGCTGAGCGCGCTGGTGATGCAACTGGCGCAAATGAGCTGGGCGCAATACTGGGATGTGATTACCAATCCGCAGGTGGTGGCGGCTTATAAAGTGACGCTGCTGTCGGCGTTTGTGGCGTCGATTTTTAACGGCGTGTTCGGTTTGCTGATGGCGTGGATCTTAACCCGCTATCGCTTTCCGGGCCGTACGCTGCTGGATGCGCTGATGGACCTGCCGTTCGCACTGCCTACGGCGGTGGCAGGTCTGACGCTGGCGTCACTGTTTTCGGTTAATGGCTTCTACGGCGAGTGGCTGGCGAAGCTGGATATCAAGGTGACCTACACCTGGCTCGGTATCGCGGTAGCGATGGCCTTTACCAGCATTCCGTTTGTGGTGCGTACCGTGCAACCGGTACTGGAAGAGTTAGGCCCGGAATATGAAGAAGCAGCTGAAACGCTCGGTGCTACGCGCTGGCAAAGTTTCCGTAAAGTAGTGCTGCCGGAGCTGTCTCCTGCGCTGGTGGCGGGCGTTGCGCTGTCGTTTACCCGCAGCCTCGGTGAGTTTGGCGCGGTTATTTTTATCGCCGGAAACATCGCATGGAAGACGGAAGTGACCTCGCTGATGATTTTTGTTCGCTTGCAGGAGTTTGACTACCCGGCCGCCAGCGCGATTGCTTCTGTGATCCTCGGGGCTTCGTTGTTGCTGCTGTTTTCAATTAACACTCTGCAAAGTCGCTTTGGTCGACGTGTGGTAGGTCACTGATGGCAGACATTACCCAATTGAAACGCTATGGCGCACCCCGCATCAACTGGGGAAAATGGTTTCTGATCGGCACGGGCATGCTGGTCTCCGCGTTTATTTTGCTGGTGCCGATGATTTACATCTTCGTGCAGGCGTTCAGCAAGGGATTAATGCCGGTATTACAGAACCTGGCGGATCCGGACATGCTGCATGCCATCTGGCTGACGGTGCTGATTGCGCTAATTGCGGTGCCGGTGAACCTGGTGTTTGGTGTGTTGCTGGCCTGGCTGGTGACCCGTTTTAACTTCCCAGGACGCCAACTACTACTAACGTTACTGGATATTCCATTTGCTGTCTCGCCGGTGGTCGCCGGTCTGGTCTATCTGCTGTTTTACGGCTCTAACGGCCCGCTTGGTGGGTGGCTGGATGAGCATAACCTGCAAATTATGTTTGCCTGGCCGGGGATGGTGCTGGTGACAGTGTTCGTGACCTGTCCGTTTGTGGTGCGTGAGCTGGTGCCGGTGATGTTAAGCCAGGGCAGCAATGAAGATGAAGCGGCTGTGTTGCTGGGTGCATCCGGCTGGCAGATGTTCCGCCGCGTTACGCTGCCGAATATCCGTTGGGCATTGCTGTACGGTGTGGTGTTGACCAACGCCCGTGCGATTGGTGAGTTTGGTGCGGTGTCAGTGGTTTCCGGCTCGATTCGCGGCGAAACCCTATCGCTGCCGCTACAGATTGAATTACTGGAGCAGGACTACAACACGGTCGGCTCCTTTACCGCCGCGGCGCTATTAACGCTGATGGCGATTATTACCCTGTTTTTGAAGAGCATGTTGCAATGGCGTCTGGAGAACCAGGAAAAACGCGCGCAGCAGGAGGAAAATCATGAGCATTGAGATTGCCAATATTAAGAAGTCTTTTGGTCGCACCCAGGTGCTGAACGATATCTCGCTGGATATTCCTTCAGGTCAGATGGTCGCGCTGCTGGGGCCATCCGGCTCGGGCAAAACCACGCTGCTGCGCATTATTGCCGGGCTGGAGCATCAGTCTAGCGGGCATATCCGTTTTCACGGTACCGACGTCAGCCGATTGCACGCCCGCGACCGTAAGGTGGGGTTCGTGTTCCAGCACTATGCGCTGTTTCGTCATATGACCGTTTTCGACAATATCGCGTTTGGTCTGACAGTTCTGCCACGGCGTGAGCGTCCGAACGCGGCGGCGATCAAAGCCAAAGTGACCAAACTGCTGGAAATGGTTCAACTAGCTCATCTGGCGGACCGTTTCCCGGCACAGCTCTCCGGCGGGCAAAAACAGCGCGTGGCGTTGGCGCGTGCGCTGGCGGTAGAGCCGCAGATCCTGCTGCTCGACGAACCGTTTGGCGCGCTTGATGCGCAGGTGCGCAAAGAGCTGCGTCGATGGCTGCGCCAGCTGCATGAAGAGCTGAAATTTACCAGCGTGTTTGTTACCCACGATCAGGAAGAAGCAACGGAAGTCGCAGACCGCGTGGTGGTGATGAGTCAGGGTCATATCGAACAGGCTGATGCGCCGGATCAGGTATGGCGCGAACCGGCTACTCGTTTCGTCCTGGAATTTATGGGTGAGGTTAACCGCCTGCAGGGGACGATTCGTGGCGGCCAATTCCATGTGGGCGCACACCGCTGGCCGCTGGGTTATACGCCTGGCTATCAGGGACCGGTGGATCTGTTCCTGCGCCCGTGGGAAGTGGACGTGAGCCATCGTACCAGCCTGGATTCGCCGTTGCCGGTACAAGTGCTGGAAGCCAGCCCGAAAGGACACTACACCCAATTAGTTGTGCAACCCCTGGGGTGGTATAACGAACCGTTGACGGTAGTCATGCAGGGCGATGATTCCCCTGGCCGCGGCGAACGTCTGTTTGTCGGGTTGCAAAATGCGCGCCTGTATAACGGCGACCAGCGTATTGAAACTCGGGAAGAGGAACTTGCCCTGGCGCAAAGCGCCTGATAGGTTAATTCGTATAGTTATCATCCGGTGGCGCTGCGCTTACCGGGCTTACCAGGTGCAGCATGACCTGTAGGCCGGGTAAGTACAGCGCCACCCGGCATTTTTATTGAGCTGAAAACGTGAACACATTAGAACAAACAATTGGCAATACGCCTCTGGTGAAATTACAACGTCTGGCGCCGGATAACGGTAGTGAAATTTGGGTCAAGCTGGAAGGCAATAATCCCGCAGGTTCGGTGAAAGACCGCGCCGCGTTGTCGATGATCGTCGAAGCGGAAAAACGCGGAGAAATTAAGCCAGGCGACGTGCTGATTGAGGCGACCAGCGGTAATACCGGAATTGCGCTGGCAATGATCGCCGCGCTGAAGGGCTATCGCATGAAGCTGCTGATGCCAGACAACATGAGCCAGGAGCGCCGTGCGGCGATGCGCGCCTATGGTGCCGAGCTGATTCTGGTCACCAAAGAGCAGGGGATGGAAGGCGCGCGCGATTTAGCCCTTGAGATGGCGCAGCGGGGAGAAGGCAAGCTGCTGGATCAGTTTAATAATCCGGATAACCCGTACGCGCATTACACTACCACCGGACCGGAAATCTGGCAGCAGACGTCAGGTCGTATTACCCACTTTGTCTCCAGTATGGGAACGACAGGCACCATTACCGGTGTGTCGCGTTTTCTGCGTGAGCAAGAAAAAGCGGTCACTATCGTTGGCCTGCAGCCGGAAGAGGGCAGTAGTATTCCGGGAATTCGCCGCTGGCCTGCGGAGTATATGCCAGGCATTTTTAACGCCTCGCTGGTGGATGAGGTGCTGGATATTCACCAGAACGATGCGGAAAACACCATGCGTGAACTGGCCGTGCGCGAAGGGATTTTCTGTGGTGTCAGTTCTGGTGGCGCGGTAGCGGGGGCGTTACGTGTGGCGCGCGCGACCCCGGGAGCGGTGGTGGTGGCGATCATCTGCGATCGCGGCGATCGCTACCTTTCAACCGGTGTGTTTGGCGAAGAGCACTTTAACCAGGGATTAGGGATTTAGTTTTCAGCCTGATAACCATAGCACTATCAGGCAAACGTACGGCACGAGCGCCGGATGACGACGTAAAGCGTCTTATCCGGCCTGCCATAATCAATCGTTACGTTTTTCCACAAGCTTATCAAGGAATTGCCACAGTTTCTCATTCATCTGCTGATAATCCCATGCTCGCATCTCTTCAACGGAACGGATGAAACGCTTGCCTTTAGCTTCCGCCAGTTCTTGTTCGGAGTGTTGAATAAGCCCTTCTATAGCATCAGCCGTAAACTCCATATGGCACTGAAAACCATAAACAAAATTACCGTATTGCACGATTTGTCGTGGGCAGCCCTCGCTGGCAGCAAGAATGGTCGCCTGGTCGGTTAATCCTGGCATGTCGTTGTGCCAGTGACCGACGGTAAGCGGTGAGCCGAAATGGCTGAACAGCGGGTGCTGTTGACCGGCTTCGGTCAGAACGATGGGGTAGTGACCAATCTCTTTTTCCGGACTCTGGCACACCTTCGCACCCAGCGCTTCGCCGATTAACTGTGAACCCAGGCAGATCCCTACCACAATTTTACGTGCCGCAATCGCCTGGTTGATCAGATGCTGCTCGGCCTGAGAATCAAAGTACGGGCACTCTGCCAGCGTGGTTCGTGGTGACTGCGGACCGCCAAACACCACCAATATATCGAAATCATCGGCGTTCGCAGGGACCGCTTCTCCGGCATAAACGCGCGACCAACTGACGCTATAGCCGCGTGATTCGGCCCACGGCAGATACGCGCCAGCAGATTCGAAAGACTCATGAATAACAAAATGAACTCGCACTTTTTCTCTCCTGTTAGCGTTTTAGCGCCTGATGAATATCAGCCGCCAGCTTATCAATGTCGCTGTCAGTTAAGGTTGACAGCGTAATACGCAGGCCGTGGGCAGGCGTGTTGACGCCAAACACTTCGCCTTCCCGCACCAGCCAGCCGGACTTTGCCAGCGCAAAAGCGATCGCCTGGCTGTTATCTTCCAGCGGTAGCCACATATTCAGACCGTCACCAACGGGCAACTCAATGCCATGTCGCCGCAGTGCTGCCGCCAACGTTTGCTGCTGGGCGGCGTAAAACTGCTGAGTTTGCGCCAGCGTGTGTTGATAAGTCTCGTCACTCAGGCAGGCGCAGGCCAAATCCTGCAGCAGGTGGCTGACCCACTGACTGCCGGAGTTGAGTCGTAAACGCAGTTTCCCGGAAGTGACGGGATCGCTGGCCACGATAGCCAGGCGTAAGTCCGGGCCTAAGGTTTTCGACATCGAACGGACAACCGCCCAGTGTGCAGTTTCCTTTGCAATCACCGGATACCAGCGGCAGGCGGACAGCAGCGCAAAGTGGTCGTCGACGATCGCCAGCACCTGCGGGTAGCGGGCCAGGATTTCCTGCAATTGCGCCGCGCGTGAAGCGCTCAGGCTGCATCCTGTCGGGTTATGCGCGCGCGGTGTCAGAATCACTGCCCGCGCACCTTTCTGTAGCGCGAGTTCCAGTAGGTCCGGCAGCATGCCTTCGTGGTCAACATTGGCCGGACTGGCGGAGAAACCAGCATAACGCAGCATGTTGATGCTGCTCAAAAAGCATGGATCTTCTACGACAACGCTATCTCCAGGCAGTAAATGGGCGCACAGTAGCCGTTCGATAGCATCAATGGCGCCGCTGGTGATATCAATTTCCCCTTTGCCGGGCATTGCATTTTGCATCCATTGTGATGCCCATACCTTAAGCCCTGGTGATACAGCGGCATCTCCGTACAACCGCGGATTCTTATTTATCTTCGCGAAATAACTACTCAGGTCAGGAAGACGCGAGGGCGCTGGATTACCGCCGGAAAGATCGATAAGCGGGGTATCCGGATTACCACCTTCCAGCGCAACGGGGGCAGTAATCCCCTTAATCACCGTGCCGTTGCGTCCCAGGCTCTGCGCCAACCCGGAGGTGACCAGGCGTTTGTAAGCCGCCGCGACAGTATTGCGGTTCACGTTTAATGCCGTTGCCAGTTCCCGCACTGGCGGCAACGTTTCGCCTGCTGCCAGCGTGCCTGTAGTGACATGTTGACGGATACTGTCAAAAATTTCGTTAGCGGTTTTTCCGTCGATCATTATTGACCTATGACAAAATGAATTTTAGCATATGACGATAATAGTGAGGCGTAGGCCCGCTGTCCAGCGAGAGGAGAAATTTATGGAGCAGGGGAGTGATATCCAGTCAGTGCTCTTTGACGACACGAATCGAGCGTTACAGACCGATATCGTCGCCGTCCAGTCACAGGTGGTGTATGGCAGCGTAGGTAACAGCATCGCCGTCCCGGCCATTAAAGCGCAGGGGTTACGCGTGACGGCAGTACCCACGGTGCTGTTCAGTAATACCCCGCATTATGAAACCTTTTACGGCGGCGTTATTCCGTCTGACTGGTTTAGCGGCTATCTCCGCGCCTTAAGCGAGCGTGATGCCTTGCGTGAGCTAAAGGCGGTGACAACAGGATACATGGGCAGCGCGGAGCAAATCGCCTTGCTGGCACAGTGGCTGAAAACCGTTCGGGCCACGCATCCGGACCTATGCATTTTGGTCGACCCCGTGATTGGCGATACGGATAGCGGCATGTATGTGAAAGCCGAAATCCCGGAAGCTTATCGTCAGCACCTGCTGCCGTTGGCACAGGGGCTGACGCCGAACGTGTTCGAGCTGCAAATGCTAAGCGGAAAGCCGTGTCGTACGCTTGATGAAGCCATTACGGCGGCACAATCACTGCTCACTGACACCCTGAAATGGGTGGTAATTACCAGCGCGCCGGGGGATACCGAAGAGATTATTAACGTTGCGGTGGTGACGGCTGAAACGGTTGAGGTGTTAGCCCATCCGCGAGTGAAAACGGATCTGAAGGGGACTGGCGATCTGTTTTGTGCAGAGCTGGTGAGCGGCCTTGTACTGGGGAAAGCGCTGACGACCGCGACGCACGACGCCGCGCAGCGGGTGCTGGACGTGATGACGTGGACGCACCAGTGCGGTTGTGATGAATTAATTCTGCCACCGGCAGGGGAGGCGCGATGAAGAGTTACCGGCTGGTAGTTCGCCAGAATGGGCGTATGGTTGGACATTTTGACACCAACGGGGCAGCAGCGCTGGAAGATATCTGTGTAGCGCGGGCCATGTTTGGTATTGCGGGTGGCTACGACTGTGAATTGTTAGTGGCAGACTCGGAGCGACGGATGCTGGAAAGCGGGCCGGAAGGGATGAAGATTCTGATGCGCGAGGCGTGTTACCGACCGGTCACCTCACAAATTTAACGCTTTTCCGACCTATAAAAGATAAAAATCGTTATCGGGGTATATACAAAATCATTCAGGTTGCATCAAGGCGGCAAAGGAGAGAATCCCTGGGAGCGTACATGAGTACGTGACTGGGGTGAGCGACTGCAGCCAACACAGAGGCAATCTGAAGGATGAAGTATATAAAAAAAATGGCGCCTGATGGCGCCATTTTTCTCTGCAAAAAGAATTACTTCTTGATGCGGATAACCGGAGTCTCACCCACTGTCACGCTACCGGACAGTTTGATCAGCTCTTTGATTTCGTCCATGTTGGAGATAACAACCGGAGTCAGGGTAGACTTGGCTTTTTCTTCCAGCAGCGGCAGATCGAATTCAATAACCGGGTCGCCCACTTTCACGCGCTGACCTTCTTCAGCGATGCGTTTGAAGCCTTCGCCTTTCAGTTCAACGGTATCAATACCGAAGTGAACAAACAGCTCAATGCCGCTGTCGGATTCGATAGAGAAAGCGTGGTTGGTTTCAAAGATTTTGCCGATGGTGCCATCAACAGGAGCAACCATTTTGTTACCGGTTGGTTTGATAGCAATGCCATCACCAACGATTTTTTCAGCAAAAACTACATCCGGCACGTCTTCGATGTTGACGATCTCGCCAGAGAGCGGAGCAACGATCTCAATAGTTCCGGTGTCTTTCTTATCATCAGAAACCAGAGATTTCAGTTTATCGAACAAACCCATGATCTTCTCCTAAGCAGTAAATTGGGCCGCATCTCGTGGATTAGCAGATTGTTTTTTCTTCAATGAACTTGTTAACCAGCGTCATTAACTCGTCCGTTGTCGGTTGAGCAAGAGCCTGCTCTGCTAACACCTTCGCATCTTCGAAGTTCGTGTTACGGATAATCTTCTTAATGCGCGGGATAGAAATGGCGCTCATAGAGAATTCGTCCAGACCCATCCCCAGCAACAGAAGTGTAGCACGTTCGTCGCCTGCAAGCTCACCACACATGCCAGTCCATTTGCCTTCAGCATGAGAAGCATCAATAACTTGCTTGATCAGCGTCAGCACAGATGGCGACATCGGTTGGTAAAGGTGTGAAATCATATCATTACCACGGTCAACTGCCAGGGTGTACTGCGTTAAATCATTGGTGCCGATACTAAAGAAATCAACTTCTTTGGCTAAATGACGCGCAATTGTTGCCGCAGCTGGTGTTTCCACCATCACGCCAATCTCAATGCTCTCGTCAAATGCTTTACCTTCGTCGCGCAGTTCCTGTTTGTAGATTTCGATCTCTTTGCGCAGTGCACGCACTTCTTCAACAGAGATGATCATTGGGAACATGATACGCAGTTTGCCGAAAGCAGAGGCGCGCAAGATAGCGCGAACCTGGTCACGCAGGATCTCTTTACGATCCATGGCGATACGCACGGCACGCCAGCCCAGGAACGGGTTCTCTTCTTTCGGGAAGTTCATGTACGGCAGTTCTTTATCGCCGCCGATGTCCATGGTACGGACGATGACCGCCTGAGAGCCACAGGCTTCAGCAACGGCTTTATACGCAGCAAACTGTTCTTCTTCAGTTGGCAGCGATTCACGGTCCATGAACAGGAATTCGGTGCGGTACAGACCCACACCTTCAGCGCCGTTACGCTCGGCGCCTTCAACGTCACGAACGGTACCGATGTTGGCGCAAACTTCAACCTGGTGACCGTCCAGCGTGATAGCCGGCAGATCTTTCAGCTTAGCGAGTTCCGCTTTCTCGGTTGCAACCTGCTCCTGAACGGCACGCAGTTGCTCAATAACGTCGTTGGTCGGATTGACGTAAACCTGATTGTTTACGGCATCCAGAATCAGATAGTCGTCGTTTTTCACCTGAGAGGTTACGCTACCCGTACCTACGATAGCAGGCAGTTCCAGAGAACGCGCCATGATAGAGGTATGGGAAGTACGTCCGCCCGCGTCAGTGATGAAACCCAGCACCTTGTTCAGGTTCAGCTGTGCGGTTTCTGACGGGGTCAGGTCTGCGGCAACCAGGATAACTTCGTCCTGGATAGCGCTTAGGTCAATAATTGCCAGACCCAGAATGTTACGCAGCAGGCGTTTACCGATGTCACGTACGTCAGCCGCACGTTCTTTCAGGTATTCATCATCCAGCTCTTCCAGGGCTGTGGCCTGACCTTCGATAACTTCATGCGCAGCTGCATCAGCCGTCATGTGCTTATCTTTAATCAGGGCTATGATTTCCTGCTCCAGCTCCTCATCTTCGAGCAGCATGATATGCCCTTCAAAGATGGCTTCTTTTTCTTCACCGAACGTTTCACCAGCTTTGGTTTTGATCGCTTCCAGTTGCGCAGATGCCTTGGCACGACCGCTCAGAAAACGTTCAACTTCCTGATCAACCTTGTCGGCAGAAATTTTTTTCCGGTCAATGACGATTTCGTCTTCTTTCAGCAGCAGTGCTTTGCCGAAAGCGATACCCGGGGATGCTAAAATGCCTGAAATCATAACCCTACCTTACTTGTGACTGATATTTAAAAGAACTCGTTGAACTTACTCGAGTTCAGCCATCAGTTTAACCAGATGCTCAACTGCTTTCTGCTCGTCTTCACCTTCTGCGGACAGGGTGACAACGGTACCCTGAGTCAGGCCCAGAGTCTGCAGTTTAAACAGGCTTTTGGCGCTAGCGCTTTTGCCGTTGGAAGTCACAGTAATTTCAGAAGTAAAGCCTTTTGCTTCTTTAACAAACTGAGCAGCAGGGCGAGTATGCAGACCGTTCGGAGCGGTAATGGTAACTTCTTGCTGGAACATTATATTTCCCCAACTTATAGGTTTAGTGTTGTGGAACTAAAGTCTAGCCTGGCGGCTCAACTTTAGCCTGTATTGTTAGCATCGGCGTAAACTGGACGCGACACAAAAGGAGTTCGGTGCAATCCGTTGCTGGCAACTTCTTGCCGCTGACGTTTCGTTCGTCATTAAACATTATGCCGCGAAAGGAAGAGTTGAACCAAATCATAAAATCGATTCAGCTAGCGCTTTTCCTGTAACGATTAATTTCGCGCATCAAAATAATTAGTTTGGTTAAATACCAGTTCCGGCGGGTTGAATCAATGCCAGGCGAGTTGAAACTTTGAAGCAGGCCACAAAAAAGCACCCAAAAGGGTGCTTTTTTACGCGTTTTTAACATGCTGGCACTACTGTTGCAGTTCTTTCTCTGTAAAGAGATCGGCAAACAGTGCAGTGCTCAGATAACGCTCACCCGATGACGGTAGAATAACCACTATATTCTTATTGGTAAAGGTTTCATCTTCCTGGAGCTTAAGCGCGGCAGCAACCGCAGCACCGGAAGAGATACCCGCCAGAATACCTTCTTCTTCCATCAGGCGACGCGCAGTAGAAATAGCTTCATCATTAGTGATGGCAACGACTTTATCGATAAGCTTCAGATCAAGGTTGCCCGGAATAAAGCCTGCGCCAATGCCCTGAATTTTATGCGGGCCTGGTTTGAGTTCTTCACCTGCCAGCGCCTGGGCGATAACCGGGGAGTCGGTAGGTTCAACCGCGACGGTGATCAGATCGGTTTTGCCTTTAGTGCCTTTAATGTAACGGGTCACACCAGTCAACGTACCGCCGGTACCGACGCCGGAGATAAAGACATCAACCTGACCATCGGTATCTTCCCAGATTTCCGGGCCGGTAGTTTTTTCGTGGATTTCCGGGTTTGCCGGGTTGCTGAACTGCTGCAGCAGCAGGAATTTTTCCGGATCGCTGGCCACAATTTCTTCCGCTTTCTGAATCGCGCCCTTCATACCTTTTGCGCCTTCGGTCAGCACCAGGTTCGCGCCCAGCGCTTTTAAGAGCTTGCGGCGCTCAATGCTCATGGTTTCAGGCATGGTCAGAGTCAGTTTGTAACCGCGAGCTGCGGCAACGTAGGCCAGCGCAATCCCTGTGTTGCCGCTGGTTGGTTCGACCAGCTCTACACCCGGTTTCAGTACACCACGTTTTTCGGCATCCCAAATCATGTTGGCACCGATACGGCATTTGACGCTAAAGCTTGGGTTGCGTGATTCCACCTTCGCCAGAATGCGTCCGTTACCGATACGGTTCAGTCGAACCAGCGGCGTATGACCGATAGTCAGCGAGTTGTCTTCAAAAATCTTACTCATGGCCTGTCCTTAACTGTATGAAATTGGGATACCGCTTCAGCATACCTGTTGAGAAAGTATGGGGAAGTAAGGAATTCGTATATCTATATGCCACCAGGAAATAATGCGTTGCAGTATGGAATAAGAGCGGGCATAAGCCAGCCCGCTTTTACACATTTTTTCATTACTTCCATAACGCGTGCTTAGCACGATAGCAGTCTACCCACATCGCTGTGGCACCACAAACCGCGACCGGCATGATGAACAGATTGAGCACCGGAATCATGGTGAACAGGCTGGTCAATGCGCCAAATTGCATATTGGTGACCTTGCGTGTGCGCAGCGCGACGCGCATCTCCTTAAAAGGCACCTTATGGTTATCAAACGGATAATCGCAGTACTGAATGGCCAGCATCCACGCGCTGAACAGGAACCACAGCACCGGGGCGACGGTCTGCCCAATACCCGGAATGAAATAGAGGATCAGCAACACGACGGCGCGCGGGAGATACCACGCCAGCTTTTGCCATTCACGTTTCATAATACGGGGAACATCTTTCATGATGCCGAGAACGCCGGTGTCAGGCGGTGTTGCGCCCGTTAAGCGTGCTTCCAGCTGTTCTGCCAGCAGACCGTTAAACGGCGCGGCAATCCAGTTGGCTATGGTGGAAAACAGGTAGCCGAACACCAGTAGTACGGAGATAGTGACAATCGGCCACAGCAAGTAGCTGAGCCACTGAAGCCAGTCAGGGACGTGACTCATCAGCGCGGGGATCCAGTTATCGAGTTGTGTGAATAGCCACCAGAATGCGCCGCCCATCAGCAGGATATTCACCAGCAAAGGCAGGATGACAAAGCGACGAATGCCCGGTTGGGTGATGAGCTTCCATCCCTGTGAAAAGTAATAAAGGCCGCTGCGAGGTACGACTGCAGATGATGAAACCATGGTCAGGACATACTCCTTGTTATATAAGCTCTGGTAAACTTTGCGTATCTTACCGGGTTGTTGAGCGTTAAGCTGTTCAGAAATGTTCGAAAAAACAGCAAAAAGCACAATTTTGTTCATCTTTATGCCGTGAAAGCCAAGAGTGCACTTGCACTTGGCGTAATCGACAAATACTCTTAGTGAGTAAATGTTTGCCGTGGTGGCAAGGTGTTAGAACAACAGAGAATATAATGATGCAGGATTTGCGTCTGATATTAATCATTGTTGGCGCGATCGCCATAATCGCTTTACTGGTACATGGTTTTTGGACTAGCCGTAAAGAGCGGTCTTCTATATTCCGCGATCGCCCACTGAAACGCATGAAGTCTAAACGTGAAGACGAGGATTCGTTCGACGACAACGTCGAGGAAGACGAAGGCGTGGGCGAAGTTCGCGTTCATCGTGTGAATCATGCTCCCGGTAACGCGCAGGAACATGGTGTTCCTCCTCAGTCGCCGCAACACCAGTACCAGCCGCCTTATGCGTCTGCTCAGCCGCGTCAACCCGCGCCGCAGCCTGCACAAGCGCCGGTACCGCCGCCGCATGCTCAGCAGCAGCCGCAGCCTGTACAACCGCAGCAGCCGGTGCAG
The DNA here is from genome assembly GCF_030332875.1 of Citrobacter sp. Cpo045. Taxonomy (NCBI): domain Bacteria; kingdom Pseudomonadati; phylum Pseudomonadota; class Gammaproteobacteria; order Enterobacterales; family Enterobacteriaceae; genus Citrobacter; species Citrobacter sp. Cpo045. The sequence goes on along the minus strand of NZ_JAOWGZ010000103.1, from coordinate 763,131 downwards.
CATCAGCCTGTTCAGCAACAACCTGTGCAGCAGCCGATGCAGCATCAGCCCGTTGCTCCGCAGGTTCAGCAGCCCGTGCAGCAAGCACCGCAACCTGCGCCGCAGGCTTTCCAGCCCGCAGAGCCTGCCGTTGAACATCAACCGCAGCCTGAGCCGGTAGTTGAAGAAGCGCCTGTTGCTGAAAAACCGCAGCGTAAAGAAGCGGTCATTATTATGAACGTTGCGGCGCATCACGGTAGTGAGCTCAACGGTGAAGTGCTGCTCAACAGCATTCAGCAAGCCGGTTTTAAATTTGGCGATATGAATATTTTCCATCGTCATTTGAGCCCGGATGGCAGCGGTCCTTCGCTGTTCAGCCTTGCCAATATGGTTAACCCAGGAACGTTTGACCCCGAAATGACGGGTGATTTCAGCACCCCTGGCGTGACTATTTTTATGCAGGTTCCGTCCTACGGTGACGAGCTGCAAAACTTTAAGCTGATGCTGCAGTCCGCACAGCACATTGCCGATGAAGTGGGTGGTGTGGTGCTCGACGATCAACGTCGCATGATGACGCCGCAGAAACTGCGCGAGTATCAGGACCGCATCCGCGAAGTTAAAGAATCTCGCGCCTGATTTTCCTCTGGCGTGACATCTCCTTGCTAAACCCCCGCCTGTCGGGGGTTTTTTATCATTGATGGTGCGATATGGAATTAATCGAACAACAACTGACAGAACTGCGAACCACGCTTCGCCATCATGAGTATCTCTACCATGTGATGGATGCGCCGGAAATTCCCGATGCGGAATACGATCGCCTGATGCGTGAACTGCGCGAGCTGGAAGCGCAGCATCCGGAACTTATCACCCCCGACTCGCCAACCCAGCGTGTTGGCGCCGCCCCGTTAGCAGCGTTCAGCCAGATTCGCCATGAAGTGCCAATGCTGTCGCTGGATAACGTGTTTGATGAAGAGAGTTTTCTCGCCTTCAACAAGCGCGTGCAGGACAGACTGAAGAGTACGGACAAACTAACCTGGTGCTGCGAACTGAAGCTGGACGGGCTGGCGGTCAGTATCCTGTATGAAAACGGTGTGCTGGTCAGTGCCGCAACGCGTGGTGATGGTACTACGGGTGAGGATATTACCTCGAACGTGCGTACCATCCGTGCGATCCCGTTAAAATTGCGTGGCGATAACATTCCGACGCGTCTGGAAGTGCGCGGTGAAGTGTTCCTGCCGCAGGCCGGATTTGAAAAAATTAACGAAGAGGCCCGCCGCACTGGCAACAAAGTGTTTGCTAACCCGCGTAACGCAGCGGCCGGGTCATTGCGCCAGCTCGATCCGCGTATCACAGCGAAGCGACCGCTTACTTTCTTCTGCTATGGCGTTGGTGTGCTGGAAGGTGGTGTGCTGCCTGATACCCACCTGGGCCGTCTGCTGCAATTTAAAGAGTGGGGATTGCCGGTGAGCGACAGAGTTACGCTTTGCGACTCTCCGGAGGAAGTACTTGCTTACTATCACAAGGTTGAAGAAGACCGACCGACGCTGGGATTCGATATCGACGGTGTGGTGATCAAAGTCAACTCTATGGTGTTGCAGGAACAACTGGGTTTTGTTGCCCGCGCGCCGCGCTGGGCTGTGGCCTTTAAGTTCCCGGCGCAAGAGCAGATGACCTTCGTACGTGATGTTGAGTTTCAGGTTGGACGCACCGGGGCGATTACGCCTGTCGCCCGCCTTGAGCCAGTTCAGGTTGCCGGGGTGTTGGTCAGTAACGCCACCTTGCACAATGCGGATGAAATTGAGCGTCTTGGTTTGCGTATTGGCGATAAAGTCGTCATTCGCCGTGCGGGCGATGTCATCCCGCAGGTAGTGAATGTCGTGCTTTCCGAGCGCCCGGACGATACGCGTGAAATTGAGTTTCCCACCCACTGTCCGGTATGCAACTCAGACGTTGAGCGTGTGGAAGGCGAAGCGGTTACTCGCTGTACCGGTGGTTTAATCTGCGGAGCGCAGCGTAAGGAATCGCTGAAACACTTCGTTTCCCGCCGCGCGCTGGACGTTGACGGCATGGGCGACAAAATTATCGATCAACTGGTCGAGAAGGAGTATGTCCACACACCAGCGGATCTCTTCACACTGACCGCAGGTAAGCTGACCGGTCTTGATCGTATGGGGCCGAAATCGGCACAAAATGTGGTGAATGCGCTGGAAAAAGCGAAAGAAACAACGTTTGCCCGTTTCCTCTACGCGCTGGGTATTCGCGAAGTCGGTGAAGCCACGGCGGCTGGTCTGGCGGCGCATTTTGGCACCCTTGAGGCGCTGGAAGCGGCTTCCATTGAAGAGCTGCAAAAAGTGCCGGATGTCGGCATTGTGGTAGCGACCCACGTGTTTAATTTCTTTGCTGAAGAGAGTAACCGCGAGGTGATCGTCCAACTGCTGGCGCAGGGGATTCACTGGCCAGCGCCGGTGGTCATCAACGCTGAAGAAATCGACAGCCCCTTCGCGGGGAAAACGGTGGTGCTGACCGGGAGCCTGAGCCTGATGTCACGCGATGACGCCAAAGCGCGACTGACTGAGTTGGGTGCAAAAGTGGCCGGCAGCGTATCGAAGAAAACCGACCTGGTTATTGCCGGTGAAGCGGCGGGTTCGAAGCTGGCAAAAGCGCAGGAACTGGGTATTGCCGTGATCGATGAAGCTGAAATGATCCGCTTACTGGGTGCCTGAGATGGAAAAAGAGCAGCTGGTTGAAATCGCCAATACCGTGATGCCCTTTGGCAAATATAAAGGGCGTCGGCTGATTGATGTACCGGAAGAGTATCTGCTGTGGTTTGCCCGTAAAGATGAATTCCCGCCGGGCAAGCTCGGCGAGCTGATGCAAATCACGCTGCTGATTAAAACTGAAGGGCTGACGCAACTGGTGCAGCCCCTGAAACGCCCGCTCTAAGCCTTTGCGGCGCGGCTTTTCTGCTGCGCCTGCAATGCGTCCGTTTGTTGCTTGTAGCGCCGTGCCAGCACGGCACACACCATCAGCTGAATTTGATGGAAGATCATCAACGGCAGCACCATCATTCCTATCACTGACGTCGGGAACAGAATATTTGCCATTGGGATCCCATTCGCCAGGCTCTTTTTCGATCCACAAAAGACAATGGTGATCTCATCGGCTTTGTTGAAGCCGCATTTCCGCGCAACAAAGACGTTGATGCCAATCACGATTGCCAGCAATACGATGCTGACCACCACGATAAACAGCAGTGAGCCAATCCCCACTTTGTGCCAGATCCCGTTAACCACGGCTTCACTGAAGGCGGAGTACACCACCAGCAAGATGGAGGATTGGTCCGTTTTGGCGATCCATTTTTTATGTCGGGACACCCAGTTACCAATCCACGGACGTGAAAGATGTCCCAGTACGAACGGCAGCAGCAGCTGCAGCATGATTTTCCCCACCTGCTCCAGACTGCCTTCTGCGCCATGCATATTCATTACCAGGCCAACCAGTAACGGCGAGAGAAAAATACCCAGCAGGCTGGAGGCCGAAGCGGAACACACGGCGGCAGCAACGTTACCCCCCGCCAGCGACGTAAAAGCGATTGCCGACTGCACCGTGGCCGGCAAAATACACAGGTACAGGAAACCGGTGTACAGCATCGGGTCAACATTTACCGGTGCCCACCAGGCGAACAGAACGCCCAGCACCGGGAAAACAACAAACGTGCTGCACATCACCCACAGATGTAAACGCCAGTGACTACCGCCGGCAATAATGGCTTCACGCGAAAGCTTCGCCCCGTGCATAAAAAACAGTAGGGCAATGGCAGCGGTGGTTAAGCCTTCAAAGAAAGGTACAAAGCCACCCTCGGCCGGGAAAAAGGACGCCAGTAAAACGACCGTAATCAACGTTATCGTGAACGGATCAAGGATACGAAAAAGTTTCATAAAAGCTCCTGAAATTCGGTAGGAACATTTTGCGTTTTTCTGTTTGAGAAATAAAATTGATTTATTGCATCCATATATGAATCGAATAGATGAATTACTCTCTGCGTCAGCTCCGTATTTTTGTTACCGTCGCTCAGGCCAAAAGCTTTAGCCGGGCGGGGGATATCATTGGCTTAAGCCAGTCTGCGGTCAGCCACAGCGTTAAAGAGCTGGAAGGGCAGACGGGTGTGCGGTTGTTAGATAGAACAACGCGGGAAGTGGTGCTGACAGAAGCAGGGCACCAGTTGGCGGCGCGGCTGGAACGTATTCTGGATGAACTGCACAGCACGCTGCGCGAAGCAGGCCAGGTGGGAACGCAGTTAACCGGAACGGTGCGCGTTGCCGCCAGCCAGACAATATCTGCTCACCTTATTCCACAGTGTATTGCCCAGAGTAATCAGCTTTATCCAGCAATCGATTTTGTGCTGCACGATCGTCCGCAACAGTGGGTGCTGGAGAGTATTCGTCAGGGCGAGGTGGATTTTGGCATTGTGATAGATCCAGGTGCTGTGACCGATCTACAGTGTGAAGCGGTGTTATCCGAACCGTTCCTGCTGTTGTGTCGAGAGGATCATCCGCTAGCCCAACGCGAATGGGTAAATTGGCAGGATTTATATCATGAGCGCCTGGTATTACAGGATTACGCTTCCGGCAGTCGACCGTTGATCGATGCGGCACTGGCTCACTTTTCCATTGAGGCCAATATCGTTCAGGAGATAGGTCACCCTGCCACGCTTTTCCCGATGGTTGAGGCGGGGATTGGTATCAGCGTGCTGCCTGCGCTGGCGCTTCCTCTGCCACAGGGCAGCCATTTGCAGGTTAAACGCCTGACGCCGGTTGTGGAACGACAATTGATGCTGGCACGACGTAAAAATCGTTCTTTATCGACTGCGGCCCAGGCGCTGTGGGACGTAGTACGGATGCAGGCCAGTGAATTAACCGCCGGTCGGGCACGGGATCCTTTGTACCAGCTTTAACGATATGGCTGGTGTTTGTCATGTCGTTAAGTTTGGCTTTCAGTATCGATGAACTGATCGTTAACTTTTATATTTTTACCCGGCACCGGACTACCTCTTTATATTTATAAATTCTCCTGCGATATTCTTAGGCAATTGCTTAGCTTGCGGATTTGTAAGGCTATTTTAAATTATTACTTTTTTTCTTGACCTTCCACTTGCTGGAAGGTTGATACTCTTTATACGCAAGTACGGATAGCAGTATCTAATATAATGATGTATAGCGATTGATTAATGAAATGACTAAGCAATTTATACAGTAACTCGTTATAGGTAGAATTAACACGATCCCGATGGAGTAATATTAGTGACATGTTAAATAATCCTACAATAGCTGGTTGCTGAAACTAATCCGGTAAATATATTTAACTAATGGGGTATTGGCGGCGATGATAAGAAAAAATAAAATTTTAATTGCAATGCAAATTAGTATGCTGGCATGGTCTGGTTATACGTTTGCAGCAGACAGAGTGTATGTAGCAAATGAAGGTGCAGATTCAGTTAATGTACTTGATGCTGCGTCTTTAAAGACTGTAGATAAAGTACATGTTGGCAAAATGCCGCATAACGTTCAGGTGTCACCAGACAATAAAACAGTTTGGGTAACCAACCTTGGTGCTAACGGGACACATTCATCAGGCTCTGAACATATGGATATGAGTAAAGATGCCCATTCTGAGAAAATGGATATGGGCAAAGATTCTCATGCAGGCAAAAAGGAACATGGCGAAGTTTGGGTTATTAATGCCGAAAATGATACGGTTATTGCAAAACTTCCGGTTGGCGCACACCCTGCGCATGTTGTCGTCACCCCTGATGGGAAAATGGCGTATATCTCAAATAGTGCAGATAACACTATCAGCGTGATTGATGCAGAACATTTGAAAAATTTAACGACAATTAATGTAGGTAAATTCCCTCATGGCCTCAGAGTGAGTCCTGACGGTAAAGAAGTTTATATCGCGAATATGAAAGGGGGCACGGTATCCGTTGTCGATACAGCCAGTAATAAAGAAGTCGCGCAGATCCCATTAGGTAAAATGCCAGCCCAGGTAGGTTTCTCACCGGACGGAAAACGGGTGTTTGTTTCCCTGTCTGGTGAAGATGCTGTAGCGGTGATTGATACAGCAACGCGTAAAGTTGTGAAGAAAATTAATGTTGGTACCGTACCAATCCAGCTGTTTGGCACTCCGGATGGTAAAAGCATGCTGGTAACCAATCAGGGCTCGAAGAGCAAGCCGGGTAACACAATAAACATGATTGATATCGCAAGCCTTACGGTAGCGAAAACCATCACCACTGGCGATGGGGCCCATGGCGTGGTTGTCGATAAAAATGGCAAGTATGCTTACGTAACTAACTCATTTGCAAACTCTGTTTCGATGATTGACATTAATGAGCGTAAGGTAGTGAACACGCTCCCGGTAGACAACAACCCAAATGGTATTAGCTGGGGCTCTGTTGACGTGACGCCTAAATAATTGTGCTAGCATTTATCAATACCCGTCATTCGCTGGCGGGTATTTTCATAAATATTCTATAAATAAAGGAACGACAGATGAGAAAGCCGGAGCGGACAAAAACGCTGCCTAGTAAGTTCAATTTTGATGATACTATAAACAGACTCGTCAGCGTATTGAATGCTAAAAATATTCGTATTTTTGTGCAGGTTGATCAACAGCAAGCGGCAACGGATGTAGGTCTTGCTCTGCGACCGACGATGTTATTTCTGTTTGGTAACCCAAAGGGGGGTACTCCTGCCATGCAAGCAAATCCTCATGCGGCAATAGAGTTACCCCTACGGGTGGTTATTTGGCAGGATGACAATGGTGATACCCATATAGATTATCAGGATGCAAGTACTGTTCTGGAGTTTGACTATGGTGTTGCACATAATATTGTTGCTCCAGTTAGCATCCTGACAACCCTTCTTAACGAAGTGGCCGGTAATTAATTGCAAATAACACTAAATGCCTCGTGGATATTTAGTGTTATTTTTCTGCGTTTATTATGCAAATATTTAACCCGCTATAATAAACCTATTGAATAATACATATGATGTTCATTACTCTTCAATGTTTGTCGATTCGTCTATTTTATAAATAGACGGGTTTTTGTTTGCAATATTATGTGAAGAGTATATCTTGACGCTCAAATATTAATATGTAAGTTATGAGGATAGTTATGAAAAAGACATTAGTCACATCATTGGCCGCTTCTTTGTTTTTTCTCAGTCTGTCTGCCTTTGCTGCTACAGAAATCTCGCAACAAGAAGCCAATAGTTTAAAGCATGTCAAGTCAATCACCGTAACGGAAAATACGGTGAATCAATGTATGCACAAAATTTCGAAAATGGCAGATAAAGAAGGTGCTGATTTCTTTGTTATTAAGAACTTCTCTTCTATAGGCAATGGTTCTCAGGCTGTAGTGACCAGCGAACTCTATAAGAAGTAAACAGCTGTTTCCCCCGTTTTAATTATTGATTAGCGAAAGTGCGTTGTTGTACCTGCTTTCGCTTATTAATAATCAACAAATGTTTGTCAGTCATTTGCAAGGCGGGCTTTGTCAGCCCACTCGTCTGACGAATTCCTGATGTGTTGGTACTCCTTGCCATTTCTGGCAGAAAAAAAATGTGAGTTCAGGCCGATTTAGCACATGCCATCTATACCGATTTACTATCGGTTATCGGGATAAACGGTATTGGTAATCGATTGCGTAGTCTCGCTATAACAATGCGGTACGCTACGTTATTTCGATTACTCAGTATTAAGGACATCTCATGAGCCACTCTCTTTTCTCGCAAAATCCCTGGTATAGCGCTGATATCATTCGTGGTTACAAACCGGATTTTACGCCGCGCGTAGCCTTTATCCTCGGCTCAGGCCTGGGGGCGTTGGCGGATCAAATTGAGGATGCGGTTGCCATCTCTTACGAGAAACTACCAGGGTTCCCGGTGAGTACCGTACACGGTCATGCTGGTGAACTGGTGTTGGGAAATCTGGCGGGAATTCCGGTGGCCTGTATGAAAGGACGTGGACATTTCTATGAAGGTCGCGGTATGACGGTGATGACGGATGCCATTCGTACGCTGAAGCTGCTGGGCTGTGAGCTGCTGTTTTGCACCAATGCTGCAGGCTCTTTGCGTCCCGAAGTTGGACCGGGTAGCCTCGTTGCGCTTAGCGATCACATCAATACGATGCCGGGTACGCCGATGGTAGGGCCAAACGATGAGCGTTTTGGCGAGCGATTCTTTTCACTGGCGAATGCCTATGATGCTGACTACCGTGCGATCCTGCAAACTGTTGCCGCTGAGGAAGGATTCCCGCTGAGTGAAGGGGTTTTTGTCTCTTATCCGGGGCCGAACTTTGAAACCGCGGCAGAAATCCGCATGATGCAAATTATCGGTGGCGACGTGGTGGGGATGTCGGTGGTGCCTGAAGTTATCTCTGCGCGCCACTGCGGTTTGAAAGTGGTTGCGGTGGCGGCCATCACCAACCTGGCGGAAGGTCTGGGTGATGTTAAATTATCTCACGCGCAGACGCTGGCTGCAGCGGAACTCTCCCGGCAGAATTTCATCAATTTGATCTGCGGATTCTTGCGCAAACTGGCCTGAATAACTAAAAAATGACCCCGCTTGCGGGGTCTTACTTTATGGCAAGGAACGGAAAAATGGGTATCGCATCTCGCTTAAAGCTCATGTCGTTTTTGCAATATTTCATCTGGGGAAGCTGGTTGGTAACCCTGGGTTCCTACATGATTAATACCCTGGATTTTACCGGTGCGAACGTCGGTATGATTTACAGTTCGAAAGGGCTGGCGGCGATTATCATGCCGGGCATTATGGGCATCATTGCCGATAAATGGCTACGCGCCGAGCGCGCCTATATGCTTTGTCATCTGGTGTGTGCGGGCGTGTTGCTATATGCCACAACCGTTACCGATCCGCAGACCATGTTTTGGGTGATGCTGGTTAACGCAATGGCGTATATGCCGACGATTGCGTTATCGAATAGCGTCTCATACTCGTGCCTGGCGCAATCAGGTCAGGATCCGGTCACCGCGTTCCCGCCAATTCGTGTGTTTGGCACCATAGGTTTTATTGTGGCGATGTGGACAGTCAGTTTGATGGGACTGGAACTGAGCAGCGCGCAGTTGTATATCGCTTCAGGCGCATCGCTGCTGCTGGCTCTGTATGCACTTACGTTGCCGAAAATCCCGGTTGCTGAGAAGAAAGCAAACACCACGCTTGCCAGCAAGCTCGGTCTGGACGCCTTTGTTCTGTTTAAAAAACCGCAGATGGCAATCTTCTTTTTGTTTGCGATGATGCTGGGGGCGGTGTTGCAAATCACCAACGTCTTTGGCAATCCGTTCCTGCATGATTTTGCCCGTAACCCGGAATTTGCCGACAGCTTTGTGGTGAAGTACCCCTCCATATTGCTTTCCGTTTCACAGATGGCGGAGGTGGGCTTTATTCTCACTATTCCGTACTTCCTTAAACGCTTTGGCATTAAAACGGTGATGCTGATGAGCATGCTGGCATGGACGCTGCGCTTTGGCTTCTTTGCCTTTGGTGATCCGTCGCCGTTTGGTTTTGTGCTGCTGCTGATGTCGATGATCGTCTACGGCTGTGCGTTTGATTTCTTCAATATCTCGGGATCGGTATTTGTCGAGCAGGAGGTTAGCTCTAACATTCGCGCCAGCGCGCAGGGGCTGTTTATGACGATGGTAAACGGCGTTGGCGCGTGGGTGGGATCAATTCTGAGTGGTATGGCGGTGGACTATTTTTCTGTCGATGGCGTCAAGGATTGGCAAACTATCTGGCTGGTGTTTGCCGCGTATGCGCTGGCTCTGGCGGTTATCTTTGCATTGTTCTTTAAATACAGGCATGAGCCTGAACGACTGGCACAGAAATCACCGGCACATTAATACTCCATTGGCGGCGGGTTCTGATACCCGCCGTTTCATTTTCTGCGAGGCAATGTGGTAACTTTGCGTATTATCCTTATTTCAGGAGCGCATTATCCATGGAACGCACGCACCGCATCGATCTGAAGTTACTGCGTTATTTTCTTGCTGTCGCAGAAGAACTGCATTTTGGACGTGCTGCTGCTCGCCTGAATATGTCGCAACCGCCGCTCAGTACCCATATTAAAGAGCTGGAGCAACAGCTCGGCACTTTGCTATTTATCCGTCATTCCCGCAGCGTGGCGTTAACTCACGCGGGAAAGATATTGATGGAAGAGTCGCGCCGACTGTTATCCAGTGCTAATCAGGCGCTGGCGAGAGTGGAGCAAATTGGTCGTGGTGAGGCAGGGCGAATTGAGCTTGGCGTTATCGGTACAGCGATGTGGGGAAAAATGCGTCCGGTGATGCGGCGTTTTATGAAGGATAATCCCAATGTTGAGGTGCTGTTTCGCGAGAACATGCCCGCGATGCAGATGACGATGCTGGAACGGCGTGAACTGGATGCGGGAATTTGGCGGATGGCTACGGAGCTTTCTCCCGGGTTTACCAGTTTGCGTTTGCATGAGTCCTCTTTTCTGGTTGCCATGCCGGAAGAACATCCTCTTACTGCCTGTGAGTCCATACCGCTGGAGGCGTTGAGAAATGAATATTTTGTCACAATGCCTTCCATTCATACTGACTGGGCATTTTTGCAGCGAGTTTGCCTGAGTGCTGGATTTTCCCCGATGATTATTCGTGAGGTGAGGGAGCCGCAAACGGTGCTGGCGATGATCAGCATGGGGATTGGTATTACGTTAATTGCTGACAGCTATGCGCAGATGAGTTGGCCTGGCGTGGTATTTCGACCGTTAGAGGAACGTATTCCGGCGGATTTGTATATTGTGTATGACCAACTGCAGGCGACACCCGCGCTGGAGAAACTGGTAGCGGCATTGACGATGTGATGTCTGCGCCGGATGGCGACTGACGTCTTATCCGGCCTGCGCGTGTAGTGTTGTCTGTGCCGGATGGCGACTGACGTCTTATCCGGCCTGCGCGTGTTGTGTTGTCTGCGTCGGATGGCGACTGACGTCTTATCCGGCCTGCGCGTGTAGTGTTGTCTGTGCCGGATGGCGACTGACGTCTTATCCGGCCTACGCGTGTTGTGTTGTCTGCGCCGGATGGCGACTGACGTCTTATCCGGCCTACGTGTGTAGTGTTGTCTGTGCCGGATGGTGGCTGACGTCTTATCCGGCCTACGTGTGCGGTATTGTCTGTAGGCCTGATAAGCGTAGCGCATCAGGCGATGCAGGTTCGAATCTTATAAATCGCAGATAGCAAAAAGGCGCCTTTAGGGCGCCTTTTTACATTGGTGGGTCGTGCAGGATTCGAACCTGCGACCAATTGATTAAAAGTCAACTGCTCTACCAACTGAGCTAACGACCCGAAGTGGTGGGTGATGACGGGATCGAACCGCCGACCCCCTCCTTGTAAGGGAGGTGCTCTCCCAGCTGAGCTAATCACCCACTTCGGTACTTCAATTTTATTGTAAGAAATCCAGCTGGCGAGAAAGTGGTGGGTGATGACGGGATCGAACCGCCGACCCCCTCCTTGTAAGGGAGGTGCTCTCCCAGCTGAGCTAATCACCCACTTCTCAATTTCTTACTCTACACGGCGGAGACTACATAAAGTAGTTGGTGGGTGATGACGGGTTCGAACCGCCGACCCCCTCCTTGTAAGGGAGGTGCTCTCCCAGCTGAGCTAATCACCCCCGCTGTGTGGAGTCGCATTATAGGGAGAGTTGAAAATGAGTCAACGCATTTTCTAAATAATTTGTTCGTTCGTCGTAAATTTAAACAAAACGATCGCAAATCAATCCATGCAGCATGATTTGTATACGAAAATGGCAAAGCGTGATGTTCCAACCTGAACAACATTGAGGAATCAGACCACAGTGATAGAATACGAGCCTGATAATCTTCCCAGGATTTGCCGGTTGTCGGCATCTTTATAAACGTAAGGCCATTTCATGAAAATCAAAACTCGCTTCGCGCCAAGCCCGACAGGTTACCTGCATGTCGGTGGTGCGCGTACTGCTCTATATTCCTGGCTTTTTGCACGTAACCATGACGGTGAGTTTGTGCTGCGTATTGAAGACACCGATCTTGAACGCTCCACTCCGGAAGCTATTGAAGCCATTATGGATGGCATGAACTGGCTGAATCTGGAATGGGATGAAGGCCCGTACTTCCAGACCAAACGTTTTGATCGCTACAACGCCGTGATTGATGAGATGCTGGAAGCCGGTACCGCGTATAAATGCTACTGCTCCAAAGAGCGTCTGGACGCACTGCGCGAAGAGCAGATGGCAAACGGTGAGAAGCCACGTTACGACGGTCGCTGCCGCCACGGCCATGAACATCATGCTGCTGATGAACCCTGCGTGGTGCGTTTTGCCAACCCGCAGGATGGATCCGTTATTTTTGACGACCAGATCCGTGGGCCGATCGAATTCAGCAACCAGGAGCTGGACGATCTGATCATCCGCCGTACTGACGGTTCCCCGACCTACAACTTCTGTGTTGTTGTCGACGACTGGGATATGGAAATCACTCACGTTATTCGTGGTGAAGACCATATCAACAACACTCCGCGTCAGATTAACATCCTGAAAGCGCTGAATGCGCCGGTGCCGGTTTATGCACACGTGTCGATGATCAACGGCGACGACGGTAAAAAACTCTCTAAACGTCACGGTGCGGTCAGCGTTATGCAGTATCGCGACGACGGTTACCTGCCGGAAGCGCTGCTGAACTATCTGGTGCGTCTGGGCTGGTCCAGCGGCGATCAGGAAATCTTCACCCGTGAAGAGATGATCAAACTGTTCTCCCTTGGTGCGGTGAGCAAGTCTGCCAGTGCGTTCAACACCGAAAAACTGCAGTGGCTGAACCATCACTACATTAATTCGCTGGCACCTGAATATGTGGCAACGCATCTGCAATGGCACATTGAGCAGGAAAATATCGATACTCGCGTCGGCCCGCAGCTTTCTGAGCTGGTTAAACTGCTGGGTGAGCGCTGCAAAACGCTGAAAGAGATGGCGCAGAGCTGCCGCTACTTCTACGAAGACTTTGCTGAGTTCGACGCGGATGCAGCTAAGAAACACCTGCGTCCGGTAGCGCGTCAGCCGCTGGAAGTGGTTCGCGATAAACTGGCTGCTATCAGCGAGTGGACGGCAGAAAACGTGCACCACGCGATTCAGGCAACCGCTGATGAGCTGGAAGTGGGTATGGGTAAAGTTGGGATGCCGCTGCGCGTAGCCGTAACCGGCGCGGGTCAGTCTCCGGCGTTAGACGTAACGGTGCATGCGATTGGTAAATCCCGCAGCATTGAGCGTATTAATAAAGCGCTGGCGTTTATTGCTGAGCGTGAAAGCCAGCAGTAAGAGTGGTTGAGCGATGAAACAACGGCAGGAGCGCATCCTGCCGTTTTTTTTGCCTGTTATTCAGACTCATCAATACCCAGACGGGTAAGGAAAGTGCGAATACCTTCGCGCGAAATATACATTGCCAGCTTTTCTTGTTCCGTTGGGGACATGTTGTCCAGTGCGCTAATTATCTGGCGACAGGCGTGGCTACGCACCACGTGGGTGTATTCTGCCAGCGGTTCCTCAGCCTGATAAATTTCAGGGACTTTGCGAAAAGCCGGAATATTGAGCAGAAACGTACGGACACTGGAGTCGATATGGATCAGTCTTGCACGACCCCCTTTAACGCCGGGAAACTTTTCAGTGGTCCAGTTTTGTTCTCTGATCCAACGATTGACGGTTTGTTTGGCAACCCCGAGACATTCCGCCAGTTCTTCGGTCGTCATTTTGCTGCGTAATTTTTTCATATTATTTGTTGTCGCGGATCCCTAAGCGTTGTAACAAACCCGTAATGCCTTCACGCAGGATCAGTGACGTAAACATTTTTTGTTCTGACGGAGTCATCTCTTTGGCGAGCCTAATCAGTAGAGCTTCGATAGAGGTATCGCCGGATAACGATAAATTATCTGATAAACCTTCGGCTGAACGCTCAGCACTGCGAATGTATTCACGAACTTGTTCGGTGACGTGAACCAGACGCGCTTTACCGCCCTGTACGCCTGGTTTTGGTGATGTAGCCCAACCCTCCTTGCGCACCCATTTATTGATGGTCTGTCGGCTGTATCCGGTCAGATTAGCAAGTTCTTCTGGCGTCATCCGTTCCTTGAACATAACGATTCCCTGAATAGTCGTGGGGTTAATTAGTGGCTCATTTTATAGCACCATTTTAGTAGAAACCGTGACGCGTTTAACTACTGAATGCGAGTTGTTACGCAATGTTCTTCATTTGACTGCTTTTTCAGCGATTGAATTCTATGAGTTAATTTTGCCGTTGACACACGCGAAGGGAATTCATATGATGCCGCCCGTCAACTCGACAAGCTTTACGTAATGGGGCTATAGCTCAGCTGGGAGAGCGCTTGCATGGCATGCAAGAGGTCAGCGGTTCGATCCCGCTTAGCTCCACCAAATTTAATCCCAATGAATTTGGTATGTACGTAATAGCATCGTGGGGCTATAGCTCAGCTGGGAGAGCGCTTGCATGGCATGCAAGAGGTCAGCGGTTCGATCCCGCTTAGCTCCACCAAAATTTAAACCCTCGCTGAAAAGCGGGGGTTTTTTGTTTCTGTATCCTACCTGTTCTTACCCTGTATCTCTTCGGTTTGCTGAATAGCAGGCATAAAAAAACCGGGGAGAAGAATCTCCCCGGTCTTATCAATACGACGTTATCTTACGCTTACAGCACCAGTGCGGCGATAGATGCAGACAGTACGCTCACCAGCGTAGAGCCGTACACCAGCTTCAGACCGAAGCGGGAAACCACGTTACCTTGCTCTTCGTTCAGACCTTTAATCGCACCGGCGATAATACCGATGGAAGAGAAGTTAGCGAAGGAGACCAGGAACACGGACAGGATACCTTCTGCGCGCGGAGAGAGCGTGGCGGCAATTTTCTGCAGATCCATCATCGCAACGAATTCGTTGGAAACCAGTTTGGTTGCCATGATACTGCCCACCTGCAGCGCTTCGCTGGACGGCACACCCATTACCCATGCAACCGGGTAGAAGATGTAGCCCAGGATGCCCTGGAAGGAGATGCTGTAGCCAAACCAGCCGGTCACGGTGGCGAACAGGGCGTTCAGGGCTGCGATCAGCGCGATGAAACCAATCAGCATCGCCGCAACGATAATTGCCACTTTGAAACCTGCCAGGATGTATTCACCCAGCATTTCGAAGAAGCTCTGGCCTTCGTGCAGGTTAGACATCTGAATGTTTTCTTCGCTGGCATCAACGGTGTACGGGTTGATCAGCGACAGCACGATAAAGGTGCTGAACATGTTCAGAACCAGCGCTGCAACCACGTACTTCGGCTCCAGCATGGTCATGTACGCGCCGACGATAGACATGGAAACGGTCGACATCGCCGTTGCAGCCATGGTGTACATACGGTTGCGAGACATTTTGCCGAGAATATCTTTATAGGCGATAAAGTTCTCGGACTGACCCAGGATCAGGGAGCTGACGGCGTTGAAGGATTCCAGCTTGCCCATACCGTTCACTTTGGATAACAGGAAACCAATCGCGCGGATGATAACCGGCAGAACGCGGATATGCTGCAAAATACCGATAAGAGCGGAAATGAAGACGATTGGGCACAGCACTTTCAGGAAGAAGAATGCCAGGCCTTTGTCGTTCATGCTGCCGAAGACAAAGTTTGTCCCTTCATTAGCGAATCCGAGGAGTTTTTCAAACATCTCGGAGAAGCCTCTCACGAAGCCCAGACCGACATCAGAGTTCAGGAAGAACCATGCCAGTAACACTTCAATAACAAGCAATTGAATAACATAACGAATGCGGATTTTTTTACGGTCACTGCTTACCAGCAGTGCGAGTACCGCAACCACGGCAAGGGCCAGGACGAAATGAAGAACGCGGTCCATATTTGCTCCAAATATGAGGCAGGTTTAGTTTTCGTGCACATTCTATGTAACAACCATAAAGAAAACGAGATCAAACACACACTATAATAAGGACCTGTGACGAGATTCAAAATTAGTGATCGGTGATACACTTCTGTTATGTTTAGTATGGAAGTGAAAAGTTATGTCATTGTGCTAATCTCATAACAATAATTAAACATCTCACCGGTATTTCCAGAATCCTTATCGATCCATAGACAAACGCTATCAGAGAAATCAACTTCACCCATTAAAATGAATTTGATAATCATTCTCAATAGGCGTAGCTTGAAACATAGCAAAGGCTATGTTTCTGAGGCACTAAAATGACTAACGATCGCGTTGAGAGTAGCAGTGGACGGGCAGCGCGCAAGTTGAAGCTCGCATTAATGGGACCTGCGTTCATCGCGGCGATCGGCTACATCGATCCGGGCAACTTCGCCACCAACATCCAGGCAGGGGCCAGCTTTGGCTATAAACTGTTGTGGGTGGTGGTCTGGGCAAATCTGATGGCGATGCTGATTCAGGTGCTGTCGGCAAAGCTGGGTATTGCCACAGGTAAAAATCTGGCGGAGCAAATTCGCGATCACTATCCTCGTCCGGTGGTGTGGTTCTACTGGGTGCAGGCCGAAATTATCGCCATGGCGACAGACCTTGCTGAATTCATTGGCGCCGCGATTGGTTTCAAATTGATCCTCGGCGTGTCGTTATTGCAGGGGGCCGTGCTCACCGGTATCGCGACTTTTTTGATTCTGATGTTGCAGCGCCGTGGGCAAAAACCGCTGGAAAAAGTGATTGGCGGCTTGCTGCTGTTTGTGGCAGCGGCTTACATTGTGGAACTGATCTTTTCCCAGCCGAACTTCGCGCAACTTAGCAAGGGAATGGTTATCCCGAGCCTGCCTAATTCCGAAGCGGTGTTCCTGGCGGCTGGCGTGCTCGGCGCGACTATCATGCCACACGTCATTTATCTGCACTCTTCCTTAACTCAGCATCTGCACGGCGGAACACGTCAACAGCGCTATGCGGCCACGAAATGGGATGTGGCAATCGCCATGACGATTGCTGGATTTGTCAATCTGGCGATGATGGCGACGGCTGCCGCTGCATTTCACTTTAGCGGGCATACCGGTATTGCCGATCTCGATCAAGCGTATCTGACACTTGAACCGCTGTTGAGTCACGCTGCGGCGACGGTATTCGGTTTAAGCCTGGTGGCTGCGGGACTTTCTTCTACCGTGGTCGGTACGTTGGCCGGGCAGGTGGTGATGCAAGGGTTTATCCGCTTTCACATTCCGCTTTGGGTACGCCGTACCGTCACCATGATGCCATCATTTATTGTGATTCTGATGGAACTGGATCCGACGCGTATTCTGGTGATGAGCCAGGTATTGCTCAGTTTTGGTATTGCACTGGCGCTGGTGCCGCTGTTGATCTTCACTAGCAACAGTCAGCTGATGGGCGATTTGGTGAATACCCGTTGGGTAAAACAGGTAGGTTGGGTGATTGTTGTGCTGGTGGTGGCGCTCAATATCTGGCTGTTGGTAGGAACCGCACTCGGTTTGTAAAAACAAAAGGGCCCGTTGGCCCTTTTGTTACATTAATGATGATGTTTGTGGCCACGCCCGCGACCGCGGTGGTCGTCACGATCGTTCCAGCCTTCACGATAACCACGCTCATAAGCTTTGCGTTTGTCCCAGCCACGATGGTAGCCATTGTCATGACGCCACCAGCGATTTTTGCGCCACTCATAGTTATGGTGCCAGTAATCCCGGTCGCGCCAGCGGCCGCCATCCCAGTAGTTACCGTAGTTATCGCGATCGCCAATTTGTAATTTTATTGATGGCAGCAGGGTGATTTCGCCAGCGTTCGCGGCCAGCGGTGTAAAAGCCAATAAGACTGCCGCCAGAATCAGTGACCTGAACATGTTTTCTCTCCTTCACGATCGAGCCGTAGCCGGCCTGTTAACGTAATATTACGGGGCAGTAAAGCCCCGTTTCATCGCCTTAACTCTTAAATCGCAAGTGAGAGCACTTTTTGTTAATAAATGTGTCTTTATTTCAATCAACTCAGGATAGCATCAATCTCCGCGCACTCTTCAGACGTAAAGTGACGGTTTGCCAGCATGCCGACAGCATCTTCAATTTGTGCTGGTTTACTGGCGCCAATCAGCACTGACGTGACTTTGTCATCCCGTAACACCCATGCTAGCGCCATTTGGGAAAGCTTTTGCCCGCGTCGTTCTGCCAGCACATTCAGCGCCCGCACTTTTTCCAGTTTTTGTGGAGTGATCTGGTCCGGATTCAGAAAGCGACTGGTGCTTGCCGCACGAGAATCCGCAGGAATGCCGTTCAGATAGCGGTCGGTTAACTGTCCGCCAGCCAGCGGTGAGAAGGCGATACTGCCGACACCTTTTTCCTGTAATAGCGACAGCAAGCCGCCTTCGACCCAACGTTCAAACATGGAATATTTGGGCTGGTGAATAAGGCATGGCGTACCTAAATCGTCGAGTATTTCAATCGCCTGCCTGGCAAGATCTGCTGGATAGTTAGACAACCCGACGTACAGCGCTTTGCCCTGACGGACGATGTGATCCAGCGCGCGCATGGTTTCTCTGAGCGGTGTTTCAGGGTCGGGGCGATGGTGGTAGAAGATATCGACATACTCCAGCCCCAGACGCTTCAGGCTTTGATCGAGACTGGCAATCAGATATTTGCGTGAACCCCAATCACCGTAGGGACCTTCCCACATGGTGTAGCCCGCTTTTGTGGAGATAATAAGCTCATCTCGCCACGGTAAAAAATCTTCCTGCAGGATCCGACCAAAATTCCGTTCTGCCGAACCCGGCGGTGGACCATAGTTATTTGCCAGATCAAAATGGTTAATCCCCAGATCGAATGCGCGCTGTAACAATGCGCGACTGTTCTCGACCTGCGTGGTATCGCCAAAATTGTGCCACAAACCCAGAGAGACAATCGGGAGCTTAAGGCCGCTTTGACCGCAGCGGCGGTACTCCATTGTCTGATAACGATTTTCATCTGCGTGATAAACCATGTCACCTCCCTTCCACAATGCGTGTGTCTTTCAGTGTATACGGTTACACCGTCGATTCTTCAATGAATTTTAACCGCCAAAACTGTAAATCCTGCTTTCCACCCTTTCACAGCGACTTTCCTGGACAGTCATCACAGTTCTTCGATACTCAACATGAGGTTACCGTCAGAAGGATAGCTGTCATGCAAACCCCGTATTCCGTTGCTGATTATCTGCTGGACAGGCTGGCAGGCTGTGGCGTCGGCCATCTCTTTGGTGTGCCGGGCGATTATAATTTGCAGTTTCTTGACCACGTGATTGAACATCCCAACGTATGTTGGGTCGGGTGTGCGAATGAATTGAATGCGGCTTATGCGGCAGATGGCTATGCCCGGGTATCCGGGGTTGGGGCGCTGCTCACCACGTTTGGTGTGGGGGAGTTAAGCGCAATTAACGGTATCGCGGGTAGCTTCGCGGAATATGTTCCTGTTTTGCATATTGTCGGCGCACCCTGTCGCGGCGCGCAGCGTCGCGGAGAGTTGATGCATCACACTTTGGGTGACGGTGACTTTCAGCATTTTTACCGCATGCAGCAGGCGGTAACGACGGCCAGCGCGATACTGGATGAACAAAATGCCTGCTATGAGATTGACCGTGTGTTGCGAATGATGCTCAGCGAGCGCAGGCCGGGCTATCTGATGCTACCTGCTGATGTGGCTAAACAGCCTGCTACGCCACCGAATGATATTATGATTGTTCCTCTGAGCGAGCCGGAAAGCAGCGTGATAGAGGCGTTTCGCTACCATGCCCGTGAACGATTGCTGGACAGCCCACGCGTAGCGTTGCTGGCCGACTTCCTCGCGCTGCGTTTTGGTCTGCAGCCGGTTTTACAGCGCTGGATGGCAGAAACGCCGATGGCTCATGCCACGTTGTTGATGGGCAAAGGACTGTTTGATGAGCGTCACCCGGCGTTTGTTGGCACGTACAGCGCTGGAGCCAGCAGCGATTATGTACGTCAGGCGATAGAAGATGCCGATACGATAATGTGTGTCGGCACACAATTTGTCGACACCCTGACAGCTGGGTTTACACAACAGCTACCGCTGGATCGCACCATTGACGTTCAGCCCCATGCGTCACGAATTGGATCCCACTGGTTTAACATCCCGATGGAGCAGGCGGTCACCACATTACGTGAGCTGTGCCTGGAAATGTCGTTTTCTCTACCGCCAGAACGTCCGCCAATTAGGCGTGTTCAGGTTGAGAAGGGCCCACTGACGCAGGAAAACCTCTGGCACACGGTACAGCAGTTTCTGAAGCCTGATGACATTATCCTCGTCGATCAGGGAACCGCCGCCTTTGGCGCGGCTGCGCTCTCACTACCTTGCGGGGCGGAAGTACTGGTTCAACCGTTGTGGGGATCTATCGGCTACGCGCTCCCGGCTGCATTCGGCGCGCAAACGGCCTGTCCGGACCGTCGGGTTATCCTGATTATTGGCGATGGCGCGGCGCAGCTCACCATTCAGGAGCTGGGCTCCATGCTCAGAGACGGGCAATCGCCGGTTATTTTACTGCTCAACAATGACGGTTATACCGTGGAGCGGGCCATACACGGGGCAAATCAGCGCTATAACGACATCGCCGCCTGGAGCTGGACGTCGGTGCCGCAGGCGTTTAGTCGTGAATGTCAGGCCGAATGTTGGCGGGTGAAGCAGGCGGTACAGCTGGAAGAGGTGCTGGCCCGGTTGTCCCATCCGCAACGACTGTCGTTAATTGAGGTGGTGCTACCGAAAGCCGATCTTCCTGAATTATTGCGCACGGTGACCCGTGCGCTGGAATCTCGCAACGGCGGATAGCTATTTATCAGGGCGCTCAGCGACCATCATCGGTTTGCCTGCCAGCAGCAGCCAGGCGGGCAGCATGACGATGCACAGCAGTGGCAGCAGGGTGGAATCTGGCACCACCACTGCTGCCATAAACAGGCTCAGCCAGGCGTCACGGGTGACGACCAGCACCAGCCCGAGAATAGAGCAAGAAACCGTGATGGCAGCCGGCACCGCTTCAACATGGGCGTGCAGCATCAGGCCAAGCGCGACGCCAACGAATACAGCCGGGAAGATTCGTCCGCCGCGAAAACCACTCGCCGCTGCAACCACTAATGCCGTTAGTTTGATCACGGCGAGCATGAAATAATCTGATGTCCCCAGCGTTGGGCTAAACGCCATCTGCTGCATTTCGTCCAGTCCCTTAAACAAGGTAAGCGGCCCGCCGATAACACCCAAAATGCCAAGGATAAAACCGCCTGCCCCGAGGATCAGCACCGGGTGTTTTAATCGATGCATTAAATGGTGCAAACGCGGCAGACACCAGACGGCCACCATCCCAGCGGCAATGGCGATGGCAGCAACAACCGCGCCGCTGAGGATATCGATCAAGTGCATCTGCGTGTAGTGCGCGATGGGCAGTGAAAAATGGGGATGAAAAAAAAGGCTGGTGGTCAGTGAACCTGCGGCGGCGGCCATTAAGGGCGCAAACAGGCGATCCCACAAAGGAACATCGTTTGAGCTATTCAGCGTTTGCGAAAATATCAGCGCGGCGGCAACGGGGGTACCAAATAGCGCGCCGATGGTGCCGGCAGAGGCGAGAATGGTCCAGTCCAGCTTCGCAATGCGCGGAAATATGCGGCTACCAAGTGCCACTGCCAGAGCGATATTTACGGTCATGATGGGGTGTTCCGGACCCAGACTGACGCCACCCGCGAGGCCAAGGATTAGTGCTGCCAGCAGGCCCGGTATTGCTGACGTTGGCACCGGCATACCAATTAACGGTTCACAGGCCGGATCCGGGCCTGCGTGGCCATGGCTGTAACGGATTACTAACCCGACCATGATCCCCGTGAGTGTCAGCATACCGATAATCCAGACCGGAGAGTCCTGGGCTATACCGATGCTAACAGGCAGACGTTCCCACAAAAACTGCTGTAAAACGGAAGCCACTTTCATCACGACGATCAACACCAGGCTGGACGCTATGCCAATGATTAGCGCTGGGGTTGATAGCAAGAGCATCGTTCTGGCTCGCGGATGGAGCATTTTCTATTCCTTAAAACAGAGTCATAGACATAGTTTGCACAGCCTGCCTGACGACATCGCTGCAAATGGTGCTGAAACGATAAAGTAATTGTGTGATCTGGATCGATTTTCCACGGGCATCAGCTTTCAGACCGTTGTTGTTATGTCCCCATGAATTTACAGTGTGGCAAAGATTTATTCTGACTTTAGCGGAGCAGTGGAAGAATGACAAAATATGCTTTAGTAGGGGATGTTGGCGGCACCAACGCGCGTCTTGCTCTGTGCGATATTGCCAGCGGCGAGATTTCGCAGGCAAAAACCTATTCCGGGTTGGATTTTCCAAGTCTGGAGGCGGTGGTGCGCGTGTACCTGGATGAGCATAGCGTTAGCGTTGAAGATGGTTGTATTGCCATTGCCTGTCCGATAACCGGCGACTGGGTGGCAATGACCAACCATACCTGGGCGTTCTCTATTGCTGAGATGAAAAAAAACCTGGGCTTCAGCCATCTGGAAATCATCAATGATTTCACCGCTGTGTCGATGGCGATCCCGATGCTTAAAAAAGAGCATTTAATCCAGTTTGGTGGCACGGAACCTGTTGAAGGTAAACCTATTGCTGTTTATGGCGCAGGAACCGGGCTCGGCGTGGCGCATCTGGTCCACGTGGATAAACGCTGGGTAAGCCTCCCTGGTGAAGGCGGCCACGTGGATTTTGCGCCTAACAGCGAGGAAGAGGGAATTATCCTTGAGGTTCTGCGCGCGGAAATAGGTCACGTGTCCGCAGAACGCGTGCTGTCTGGTCCGGGACTGGTGAATCTGTATCGCGCGATCGTCAAATCTGACGGACGCCTGCCGGAAAATCTGCAGCCGAAGGATATCACCGCACGGGCGCTGGAAGATTCCTGCATTGACTGTCGTCGTGCGCTGTCGCTGTTCTGCGTCATCATGGGACGTTTTGGTGGCGATCTGGCGTTAACGCTGGGCACATTTGGCGGTGTGTACATCGCCGGCGGTATTGTGCCGCGCTTCCTCGACTTCTTTAAAGCGTCGGGCTTCCGCGGTGGTTTTGAAGATAAAGGCCGTTTTAAAGCCTACGTGCAGGATATTCCGGTGTATCTGATCGTGCACGATAATCCTGGACTACTTGGCGCTGGTGCGCATTTACGTCAGACGCTGGGCCATATTTTGTAAGGTCAGGGCCGGATGGCGCTCAGCGCTTCTCCGGCCTTGTCGTTCTGGCTGTTCATATTTTCTAAAATTATCTTGATCATCTGTTGTTCAAATAAATCGGCATGCAGGTATCTTGTGTTTTTATATTTTTTATCGGTATTCAGATAGGGTTGATGCAAACAACATTCTGGCGGCGTGCATGAGATCAGGGTGTTAATAAGGTCAATTGGTTTAGGGTATTCAACAAATTGCGGGCCATGGCGATAGTTATGTTTATTTTGCCATTCCGCCAGATCGTCCATAAAACACTCTGCGGTTGGTTTCGGCATCGCGCTGGCTTTATCTTTGCCCAACACAATATAAGCCAGGTTGTATAATCCGTGCGCGTATGGCCAGAACATTTTATGGAGCTTAGTGAGCCCTGGTTCTCTCAATGCAGACACGCTTTTACAATATAAATCGAGTTGCGTGCCTGCTTCTGTCACATCCTCATCCAGGAGCGCCATCAGATAGCTGAGGATGAACATATCGCTTACCGTTTGCTTCGTGGTCAGTACCTTTTGCGCTCTTTTTCTGGCATCCACTGCAAAATCTGCACGTTTGTACCACAACGCCATCATTAAATTCGTCATGGCCAGGTTAACAGGGTGACCGTTATCACTCATACCCAATTTTTCAGGCAATAAGAGTGGTACTCGGTCAAATAAACCCGCGGCAAGAATCTCTAGTGTCGTCCATACATTAATACTGTGATCGCAGCCTGAGTCCACACCCTGCGTCACATGTTTAATCATCGCAGACTGTCGCAGGGATAAGTGTAGAGATTCCATATCATTTGACTGTATCGCGGTTTTATATCCTAATAACTCCGGGCTGCGCTTCATGCGCAGCATAAAAAGCCATGAACTCAGCTGTTGTTGCAGTGAATAATCCAGATGGCATTGTTCATGAATATCCAGGCACTCAGCTAAATAATCGTCCGTACTTATCCATATCAGGGCATTTTTTTCCGCTTCTTTTGCGTATTCGCGTAGATATGTACGTTGATATTTTTCGCTCAGCTTCGCCATGACATCACCTGTAAAAAATAGAGTGACGACCAATATACTACAAACTTAGTTCCGCTATCCCGTTCGTCGCGGAAACGACTGAAAGCGTGCGCTGTACTCTCCATTCGTCACGCTTTTTCAGCACTATAAATGCATTAATTGTCTGAATTCTTTCACTTTGCTCCGACTAACCGGGATTTCAAATTCCAGATCCTTTAAACGCAGAATATAAGTGTTGTTAAACCAGGGTTCGATCTCGCGGATTTTATTCAGATTTACGCAGAACGAGCGGTGGCAGCGGAAGAAATGCGAAGCCGGCAGTTTGCTGCAAAATTCGCTGATGTTCATCGGCATGACGTATGATTCTCGTCGCGTATAGACGAACGTCATTTTTTCATGCGCTTCAGCGTAGTAGATGTCGTTGATTGGGGTCACGATGATCCGCTCATCTTTGATCAGGTTGATCGTATCGTTTTCGCGGGCCACCGGACTTACAGGGGACGTTCCCGTTTGCTGTTGCTGCCAGGCGGCTTCCAGCTTTTGCAGCATACTGACAATGCGTGATTCCTGATACGGCTTCAGAATGTAGTCAAAAGCTTCCAGTTCGAAGGCTTCAACGGCATGCTCTTTCCACGCGGTAATAAACACAATAAAGGGTTTATGTGCGAACTGGCTGATATTTTGTGCCAGCAATACGCCGTCCAGCGAGGGAATATTAATATCCAGAAAAATGGCGTCAACGCGGTTGTGCTGGAGATATTTCAGCACGTCCAGACCATCGTCAAACGTGCCGACAATCTCCATCTGGCTGTGCTCTTTTATCAGCCAGCTCAGTTCCTGTTGGGCCAGGAATTCATCTTCAACAATGATGACTTTCACGACTTCACTCCTGGTTAAAGCAATAATGTAGTTGGCGCGGCTGCGGGCGAGTGCACATTAGGTACATAAAAGGCAATCTCTGTGCCTGGCTCCAGACGGCGGATATGTAATCCCTCACCGTAGAGCAGCTTAACGCGATGGTGCACATTCAACAGACCAATTTTATTGCCCGGCATTTCATTGGACTCGACCCGTTCAATCACTTTTGGGTCGATACCATGACCCGTGTCTCGTACGGCAATCCGTACCCGGTTGCCGCACTCCGCAACGCTGATAGTGACCACACCTTTCCCTTTGCAGGGCTGGATCCCATGGACGATAGCGTTCTCGACCAACGGCTGAATCAGCAGGCTGGGAATAAAACAGCTTACCTCTTCATCGATATCATAAATAACGGTCAGCTTGTCGCCAAAGCGGGCCTGTTCGATGGTGATGTAATCCTTGATTTGATACAGCTCTTTCTTGATGTCGATCTGCTCATCGTCTTTTAATTCAATATTATAGCGAAGATAGCGCGACAAATTAAAAATGAGCTGACGTGCTGTGTCCGGGTTAAGCCGCACCGACGATGAAATCGCGTTCAGGGCATTAAACAGAAAATGGGGATTTATTTTGCTTTGCAGCGCGCGTAGCTCTGCCTTATTTGCCATTTCTCGTAGTTGCTCTGCGCGGGAGACTTCAAGCTGGGTGGAGATGATTTGCGACAGACCGATCGCCATTTCCTGTAACGAGGAAGTGATTTGATGAGCGTGACAGTAGTAGATCTTCAGCGTGCCGGTCACGACGCCTTTCTCCCAAAGCGGGATCACCAGCATAGAGTGAATTTCCGGGGTGCGATGTGCTTCATCATTGTTTTTTATGATGATTTTACCGTGATTTATGGCTTCCTGCGTGGTGGGGCTGACGAAGTCATCGTTATCGCGGTAGTTAATCTCTCCAACGCCAACATAGGCCAGAACGTGCTGAGTATTGGTGATGGCAACCGCGTCTGCGTGGATATCGTGGCGAATAATTTCGCACACCTGACGTAACGACTCGCTGTTGACCTGGCGAAAGAGCGGCAGCGTTTTGTTGGCGATATCCAGCGCCAGCTTGGCCTGTTTTGCAGCGCTGGCTTCTTTCTCACCTTCAACGCTTTGTACCAGCATCACGATAAAACCAATACAGACGCTGCCTAGGATCATTGGAATACCGATTTTTGAGACAATATCCAGCCCCAGTTCGGTGGTGGGTGCCCAGGCGACGACCAGTATCATGGTCAGTGATTCGCACAGCATTCCGCCTAAAATACCCGCGCGCCAGTGCTGCGCTTTGGGGATCTTACGGTTGATCCACCCGGCAATGCAGCCAGCCAGAATGCTGGTAATAAAGCAGGGTAGGGCAGTTACGCCGCCAATATCGATCAGGTAACGGTGGGTGCCTGCGATCAGCCCCGTAATAATGCCAACCCATGGACCGAACAGGATCCCTCCTGACATGACCGCGATAATACGCACATTAACCAGAGAACCTTCAACCGGTACGCCTGACCAGGTACTGAACAGGGCAAACATGGAGAAAATCGCGGTAACGGCGAGCAGCTCTTTTGGGGAGTGGGCTGACTTGTGCAACAGTTCGCGAAACAGGCGGATACGAATCAGGAAAAACAGACAGAACAGCATCAGTGCTGCCCGGTCAAATACCGCCAGCAGCATATTGAATATTTCGTGCACGGGTGACTCTTGCGCAAGGGTTAAACCACTATGATAGGTAACCTGAGGCAGGATGACCAGCACCCCCGCAGTTCAGAGCTAATGGGGAAAAACCATAATATTAAAAGGGGATTGTTGCATGATTGTTGTATTTACAATACCTGTCCTGTGAGTGCTGCGTTCAAGGTAATGTATTTAACAACAAAATGTTAAATGATGGTAATTTTTGGCGGGTTGTGAAAATGGTTATTTCCTCATTTTACTCAGCTGTTCCTCTTTTTCGTCAGGAAAAAATATTTTGTTTTGCCTCTCGACAGAAGGAAATTATTCAGGCTATTTTCTAAACGTGCCACCATCGTGGCAGCGTCGCTCGGACGGTCCGGGCGCTAACGTTAATCTGAGGATATTATGGCTGACTCCCGCCCTGAACGTCGCTTTACGCGTATTGATCGCCTTCCCCCGTACGTTTTTAACATCACCGCTGAACTGAAGATGGCTGCGCGTCGGCGCGGCGAAGATATTATCGATTTCAGTATGGGGAACCCGGATGGGGCCACGCCTCCTCACATTGTCGAAAAACTGTGTACCGTGGCGCAGCGCCCGGATACTCACGGTTATTCCACCTCACGCGGCATTCCGCGTTTGCGTCGGGCGATTTCCCGCTGGTACCAGGAACGCTATGACGTTGAGATCGATCCTGAATCCGAAGCCATTGTGACCATCGGTTCCAAAGAGGGGCTGGCGCACCTGATGCTGGCAACACTCGATCACGGTGATACGGTCCTCGTGCCCAACCCAAGTTATCCCATCCATATCTATGGCGCGGTGATTGCCGGCGCGCAGGTGCGTTCAGTGCCGCTGGTTGAGGGGGTCGACTTCTTTAATGAGCTGGAACGCGCAATACGCGAAAGTTACCCGAAGCCGAAGATGATGATCTTAGGTTTCCCATCCAACCCGACCGCGCAGTGCGTCGAGCTGGAATTCTTTGAGAAAGTGGTGGCCCTGGCTAAACGCTATGACGTGCTGGTGGTTCACGACCTGGCCTACGCTGATATTGTTTATGACGGCTGGAAGGCACCATCGATTATGCAGGTACCCGGCGCTCGCGACGTCGCTGTTGAATTTTTCACCCTGTCGAAAAGCTACAACATGGCGGGATGGCGTATCGGGTTTATGGTGGGCAACAAAACGCTGGTGAACGCGCTGGCGCGAATCAAGAGCTATCACGATTACGGGACCTTTACGCCACTGCAGGTTGCGGCAATTGCCGCGCTGGAAGGCGATCAGCAATGTGTGCGGGATATCGCTGAGCAATATAAACGTCGTCGCGATGTGCTGGTCAAAGGACTGCATGAAGCAGGCTGGATGGTCGAGATGCCAAAGGCCTCAATGTACGTTTGGGCGAAAATTCCAGAGCAATACGCCGGGATGGGGTCACTTGAGTTTGCCAAGAAGCTGCTGAACGAAGCGAAGGTATGCGTTTCGCCAGGGATTGGGTTTGGTGATTATGGTGATACGCATGTGCGATTTGCGTTGATTGAAAACCGTGACCGTACCCGCCAGGCTATTCGCGGCATCAAGGCGATGTTTCGCGCAGATGGCCTGTTACCGACCAGTGCAAAATCGACTTCTGAAAGTACCGACTGACAGAATGTTCCCCCAAAATGCAAAACAGGAGCCTGATGGCTCCTGTTTTTTTGCTGCGTCTTTTAATTTAGATCATCAGGGCGAAAGTACCGGCCCAAACGATGACCATAAAAGAAATGCCCATAAAGAAATATTTCACTTTTCATCTCTCCGCGTACCTGAGGTACGTCTAAATGAACATATGCTTACCTGACAGAGAGCTGATGCACTCGCGAACGAAAGGGAGAATACCCCTCATTTGCTTGGCTGCATCACCTCAGAATTCTGAGCTTTAATGCTCCAGACGGCGCTAATGTACGCCTAAAAATGAGGAGAGACAAGAGGCATTTTTTTATTTAATTTTAATAACTTACAACTGTCGTGATTCGGCGACAGTTTAATTTCTGCCGGTAATAAATTGCTATTGAGCGACGGAATGGTTACTCGGAGAATTCTCATATCGCCATGATGTTAATGCGGTTAATTTTTCGCGGAATGAGATAATGAAAAGGTTAAAAATGACCAGATTAATGATGTTAGCACTCGTTTTTACGCCACTGACGTCGATGGCGGCCTCACCGTTGGCGTTTAATTTCAGCTGCGCAAGTATTGGTGGTGTGAATAGTGATGGCAAAGGCAATGTTTGGATTGATGGCTCGAAGGCGACGGTGAAGGCCTTCAATGAAAATTACTGGGAAGCCAAAAGCGGGAACAATACGGTTTCTATTTCTCGTAAAGATGACGGAAATCCGGACGTTTCCTGGAGTGGGCCGAATCGAAAGCACGGGGTATGCCTGCCTGAAGATAATATTGACTTTTCTGGGGCCAAAAAATCGACCAGCACTGGACCCTCTTTTTCCTGCGCTGCGGTTGCAAAGGGCAGTATCGAAGAGATTATCTGCCAGAGTCCTTCGCTCTCAGAAATGGATTTAGCGTTAAACGGGGCCTACAAGCAGGCGCTGGTTAAATCGAGCAATAACCCGACTCTGAAAGCAGAGCAGCGCGGTTGGGTGAAAGGGCGTAACGAGTGCTGGAAGGAACAGGATAAATCAGCCTGCATCGCCCGCAATTACAACGAGCGAATGACTGAGCTGCACAGCAAATGGGGCGTTAAGTAATTCAACCGTAGAAAAAAAGAAAGGCCTTACGGCCTTTCTTTTTAGATATACAACGAAGCTTCACCCATCGGGCGAGTTTTGAAGCGACGGTGGATCCAGAGATACTGCTCGGGTGCACGCATGATCTCTTTTTCGATAATTTTGTTCATATACGCCGCAGCCTGGCTTTCATCTGCCGGGTAACCTTCCATTTCTGGGGTGATGAACAGGCGGTAACCGGTGTTATCTGCTTTTCTCACCATGGTTACGGTCAGCATTGCTGCGCCCGATAATCGTGACAGCACGTAGGTACCGTTGGTGGTCGCCACGTCTTTGACTGCGAAGAAGGGGGCGAAAGAACTCCCTTTACGACCATAGTCCTGATCGGGGGCAAACCACACTGCCTCGCCTTTTTTCAGGGCGCCGACAATACCACGCAGATTATTTCTGCCGATCATCGCCTTGTTGGAGCGCATACGACCGCGGGTTTGGATCCACTCCATCAACTTATTATTGTGCGGACGATAGGTTGCCATCATTGGCTGGCAAAGCCCCATTACGCGACCACCCAACTCGAGCGACATAAAGTGTACGCCAACGACCATCACGCCACGGTTTTGCATCTGAGCGTGCTTCAGGTTGTCCAGCCCTTCTACATCAAACCATTTACGCACCCGACGGTCCGGCCAGAACCAGGCCATACCTGTTTCAAGCAGCCCCATGCCGAGCGAACGGAAATTCTCATCGACCAGTTTGTCTCTTTCTTCCTGTGACAGATTTGGGAAACAGAGTTCGAGATTTTTACGTGCAATAGATTCACGGCGTTTTAAAAATGGACGAGCCAGCGTTCCTGTATGGGTACCAAGAAAACACAATACGGGATAGGGAAGCTGTACCAGTAACCAGAGCACACCAACACCAAACCATGTGAGCCAGTAGCGCGGATGCAAAAACGCGCGTGAAAATTTACATTGGGGGAACATAAGCACCTGTTGTTGATACGAAATAGATGTATCGCGAAGATTCTTTGCCTGTCGCTTTACACTCTGCACTGATCGTTAGGCCGCCATGAACGACATTGGTTCCTGTAAAGAGTGTAAAACTGAGTCAGGACAAAACCACGAGGGGGCATGAATGATCGGACGCACAATGTACACCCGAAAATTAATGTCAGCCAGAAATAATTACTCAAGATTCGTAAATGTTTTTAGGGCGATTAAGGGCAAAATTTCGCCTATATATAATTCGTTGTTTTTATGATGATTAAATAAACGACGGAGAAACAGTGTAATAGTAAGCGGTCGAATGATTTTTGTGAATAAAATGTTGCTCAAATTGCATGCGGATAGGAATTGTCTTAGAATATAAAGTTAAGGGAGTGTAAGGACTTACGTTAAGTTTACGGCAGACAGGAGGTATCGCTATGCTCTATTTCTGGACCTTTCTCATACTGAGCATTCTGTGCGTCAGTTGCTATATCTGGCAGGTTATAGGCGCTGCGGCGTCAATTAGCGCTTTTCTCGGCATGGCCATCCTTACGGCATTAATTTACGTTTTTACTATGCGGCTGACCAATGGTAACGAAATGGTAACTGGATTATTCCTGTTTCTTGCTCCGACATGTGGTTTGATCATTCGCTTTATGGTCGCGGATGGTAAGCAATAATTTGCAATCTTACGTTTAGCAATAAATTATCACTTTGAGTTATTTATTATTTATCTAAGTTTATCGAAGTGCCAGCATCGCTGGCACTTTTTTGTGAGACCGAAATGAATTACCGGGCATCCGCCAACTGGAGTGATGCTTCCTCTTGCTGAGCATTTTTTCGCTGTTGCTCAAGTTCCAGCGCACCGCGATGAGAGAGGTAGCAGAACAGGATGCAGCAAACAATACCCCCCATCAGCAGATAGAAGCCGCCGTGCCACCCCATTTTGTCGACCATTACGCCAAACAGACTGGTGCCCAGCGATGCGCCAAAAATGTAGCTCATAAATCCGCGCAGTCCTACTGCAGAACCTACTGCGAAGCTGGGGACGATTTCCATCGTCTGAACAGAAGCGAGGAACTGTGGAACATAGATCAGGCAACCCACAATGGCGGCAAAAATAGTGACCATCAGCAGGGATTCACTTTTCCAGTAGCCGATCAAACAGACGAAAATCAGCGCCATACAAATCATGGCCAGCGGCATGCGACGGCCTTTAAACAGTTTATCGGTAAGCCAGCCCGCCAGTAATGTGGAAGGGATTGCCGCCCATTCAAAAAACAGAAAAGCGATGCTCATTTGCTCTTTCGAGAAATGTTTTTCGGTTAACAGATAAATAGGCAACCAGCTAATCATGCCAAAACGCACCATATAGACGAAGACATCTACCAGTGAAACATACCAGGCATTCTTATTACGCAGCACATAGGTGCAGAAGATCTGGAAGGCGCTCATATTTTCTGGCGCCTGGTCAGTGTGTCGGGAATTTAATACTACTTTTTCTTCCGGCATCATTTGTTCCAGAGCCGGTAAGCCTTCCTGGTGCGGTGAACCTTTCCCCAGAATTAGCACAATAAAAGCAAACAGTACGGCAACACCGGCCGGGACAATATAGCTGGCGCTTTGCCAGTGCTCGCTCCCTAAAATGGCAAAGGCGGCACCAACAATCGGAGCGACAATACCACCGCCAACGTTGTGAGAAATATTCCAGAATGCGCCGACGCGTCCACGTTCTTTACGCGGAAACCAGTTGGCGATAGTAATAAATGAAGGGCCAACGCCCATACCCTGGAACAAACCGTTGAAAACGACCAGAGCGGCAAAAATCCAGAATCCGGTACTGAATCCTAAACCGACGTTTACGATGGCGCACAGAACCAGGCCGCATGCCATAAAGACCTTAGGGCTGGCCTTGTCTGCCAGACTACTCATAATGCCTTTACTGATCCCATAGGCAATAAGCATGCAGCTGCTGAGTAGACCAATTTGCGTGGCACTGAGATCCAGATGTTCTTTCAGGTACGGTGTTGATAGCGTGAAGTTATTACGCACAATATAGTACGCAAGATAGCCAAGAAATACGCTGAGTAATGCCTGAATGCGGTATCGGCCATAAGTTTCCTGGACTTTCTCCGCCGGGACTTTATTTGCCGCTGGCCCTGCCTTAAATATGGATAACATATCATCACCTAAATTTATATTGATGTGAATATCAGGATTTTTCGCAGTGAAGAGTGAAATAGACGGCAGAGAAACTCAAGTTGATGAAATGAGTCACTATTGACACAATTTGTGGATTGCGTGGCTGATTTTGACTCTTTTTAAATAATGGCTTTTCAATTCCATTCTTTTACGAACGCTTTTATCATCGGCGTGTGCGGATATTAACAAATTCAGACTGCGTTTTCGGGTATTCTTTACCGATGTCGTCACTTTCCGTTTGGTTATTCTACGAATAACCTTATTCTTCCCCCAGTCGGTGATAAACGGGTAAGTTTTGTCTCAATATTATTTTTTGCATATGTTGGTATTTATGAACGGGATCACAAACAGACTTTTGGGCCGGGGGCGTTGTTGGGCGTTCTCGCTCTGTTTTATGTCGTTGTCGGTGAGTTGCCTGGCGCAGGGTAAAGAGCTGGTAATGGCGACAACCTTTTCCCCTGGGGCAACGGCCTGGATTATTCAGCGTTGGCAGACTGAACCGGGGTCGGTGATGATTCGCACGTTAAACCGGACCAGCAGTTCGTTGGAGCAACTGCTGGATACCGCGAATGCGGAAAATGTTGATCTGATTTTGACCTCATCCCCTATGCTGTTGCAGCATCTGCAGGAGCATCAGAAGTTGGCGCCTTTCGAAAATGCGTTGCCGGAAAGCCAGCGGCTGGTGCCAGACTCTATCCGTTCGACCTCCGTGGCAGTGGCGATATCTGGTTTTGGTCTGTTGATTAATCGTTCTGCTCTGGTGGCACGGCATCTGTCGCCTCCTGCCGACTGGGGGGATTTAACGCTGCCCAAATATCAGAACGCGCTGTTGATGAGTAGCCCATCGCGTTCGGATACCAACCATCTGATGGTTGAGTCATTGCTACAGCAAAAAGGGTGGGAAGAGGGGTGGGCGACGCTGCTGGCGAGTGCTGGAAATCTGGTGACGATTTCATCACGCAGTTTTGGCGTAGCCGACAAAATTAAGAGTGGCCTGGGCGTGGCGGGGCCGGTCATTGATAATTATGCCAACCTGTTGCTTAACGATCCTCACCTGGCTTTTACCTATTTTCCACGCTCGGCGGTATCGCCAACCTATGTTGCTGTTCTCAAGAACAGCCAGCACCCCAATGAAGCGCGTCGTTTTATCCGCTATTTGTTAAGCCCGGAGGGACAGCGGATCCTTGCTGATGCGAATACGGGGAAATATCCGGTAACGCAGCTCGCATCTGATAATCCCCGCGCTGCTCAGCAGGCTATTTTACTGAACCAGCCTCCGCTTAATTATCGGCTGATCCTTAAGCGACAACAGTTAGTGCAGCGGATGTTTGATACCGCCATCAGTTTTCGTCTTGCGCAACTGAAGGATGCATGGCGGGCACTATACAGTGCGGAAGCACGCCTGAAACGCCCGCTACCCGAAATCAGAGCCTTACTGACCAGCGTTCCGATAGATGCCAAAAGTAGTGAAGATGAAGCCTGGCTTGCGCAGTTTGATAATAAAAGCGTTGCCGAACAGCAGATGATGGAGTGGCAGCTCTGGTTTCTTAAAAACCAGCGTCAGGCGATATCAAAACTGGAAGAATTAAAATGAAAGGTGGATCGATACTGCAACGCCTTCGCCAACTCAGCATCAGCAGCAGCCTGCGGGGAGCCTTTCTAACGGGCGCATTACTGACGTTGAGCGTAAGCTGCGTCAGTTTATACTCCTGGCATGAGCAGAGCTCGCAGATACGCTATTCGCTTGATGATTACTTCCCGCGCGTGCATTCCGCTTTTTTGATTGAAGGGAATCTCAATCTGGTTGTGGACCAACTGAATGAATTCCTGCTGGCTCCCAATACAACAGTAAGGCTGCAACTGCGCAATCAGATAATCTCGCATCTGGATAAAATCGAAGTGCTGAGCAGGGGGTTGCAACCAGCAGAACAGCAGCAACTGGCGGTGATTTTGCAGGACAGCCGGGCGCTGATGGCGGAACTGGACCGGGTGCTCTACAACATGTTCCTTGTACGCGAAAAAGTGAGCGAGCTTTCCGCGCGCATTGATTGGCTACATGATGATTTTACTACTGAGCTGAATTCACTGGTGCAGGATTTTACCTGGCAGCAGGGGACGTTGCTGGATCAAATCGAGGCCAAAAATGGTGATGCGGCGCTGTATCTCAAACGTGCCCGAGAGGTGCAAAACGAGCAGCAGCAGGTCTACACCCTGGCAAGAATTGAAAACCAGATCGTTGATGATTTACGCGACAGGCTCAATGAACTGAAATCGGGTAGCGACGATGGCATGCTGGTGGAGAATCACATCCGCTACCTGGAAAATCTGAAGAAAACGGCGGATGAAAATATCCGCACCCTCGATGACTGGCCCAGTACTATCACACTGCGACAAACTATCGATGAGCTGCTGGAAATCGGGATGATGAAAAATAAAATGCCCGATACGATGCGCGATTATGTCGCAGCGCAAAAAGCGCTGGTTGATGCCAGCCATGCCAGAGAGGCCACGCTTGGGCGCTTTCGAACACTGCTGGAAGCGCAATTGGGGAGTAGCCATCAGCAAATGCAGACGTTTAACCAGCGGCTGGAACAAATTGTTCGCGTCAGCGGTGGACTTATCCTGCTGGCGACGCTGCTGGCGCTACTTCTCGCCTGGGGGCTTAACCACTACTTCATTCGCTCGCGTCTGGTGAAGCGTTTTACTGCGCTCAACCAGGCCGTGGTGCAAATTGGTCTTGGCAGAACGGATGCCTCTATCCCGGTATATGGACGCGATGAACTGGGGCGTATCGCAGGCTTACTGCGTCATACCCTGGGCCAGTTGAGCGCGCAAAAAAATCAGCTGGAGCAGGAAGTGACCGAGCGCAAGGAGATTGAATCTGATCTTCGTGCAACGCAAGATGAGCTGATCCAGACGGCAAAACTGGCAGTGGTCGGCCAGACTATGACCACGCTGGCGCACGAGATTAATCAACCGCTGAATGCGCTGTCGATGTACCTGTTTACGGCAGGGAGGGCAATCGAACAGGGGCAACCCGCTCAGGCCAGAAGCACATTAACCAAAGCGGAAGGGCTGATTACTCGCATCGATGCCATTATCCGTTCACTGCGTCAGTTTGCTCGCCGGGCCGAACCTGGCACGCCTCTGCATCCGGTCGATCTCCGACAAACGTTCAACGCTGCCTGGGAACTGTTGGCCATGCGACACAAGCCACAGCAGGGTACGCTGACGCTCCCAGACCGGGGCGTGTGGGTGGCTGGTGATGAAGTGCGTATCCAGCAGGTGCTGGTAAACGTTCTGGCAAATGCGCTGGATGCCTGTCCGGTTGCGGCGAAAATAGAGGTTCACTGGCAGACCGAAGGCAGCCGGTTGTGCGTATTTATTAGCGATAACGGCCCCGGTTGGCCTGGAGCATTATTACCATCACTGTTAAAACCTTTTACCACCAGTAAGGATGTTGGCCTCGGTATTGGCTTATCGATTTGTGTATCGTTAATGATGCAAATGAACGGCGAACTGCGCCTGGCGTCGACCCCGGGGCGCAATGCCTGCGTCGTTCTGCAATTTAATCTGACGGATGTAAACGATGTTGAGTGATGAATATTCTGTTCTGCTTATTGATGATGATGCCGATGTTCTTGACGCTTACACCTTGTTGCTTGAACAGGAGGGATATCATGTATTCGCATGCAGTAACCCTTTTGATGCCCGAAATTGGCTGCAGGCCGACTGGCCAGGGATTGTCCTGAGCGACGTGTGTATGCCTGGCTGTAATGGAATCGACCTGATGACGTTGTTTCATCAGGATGACAATCAGCTTCCGATCCTGTTGATCACCGGACATGGCGATGTCCCGATGGCGGTGGACGCGGTGAAGAAAGGTGCGTGGGATTTTCTGCAAAAACCGGTTGATCCAGGCAAACTGCTGGTGTTGGTAGAGGATGCGTTGCGTCAGAGAAAATCTGTGATTGCACGTCGTCACTATTGCCAGCAAAAGCTCCAGGTTGAACTGGTCGGCTACAGTGACTGGGTTAATCAGTACCGCCAGCGCTTACGGCAACTGGCTGAAACGGATATTGCCGTCTGGTTTTATGGCGAGCCGGGAACGGGGCGTATGACCGGAGCCCGTTATTTGCATCAGCTTGGGCGCAGTGCTGAAGGACCGTTTATCCGCGGGGAATTGACGTTAGAGAATGCGGGGCAACTCAATGACCTTATTGCCCAGGCGCAAGGGGGAACGCTGGTCCTGAGCCATATTGAGTGCCTGACGCGCGAACAGCAGCACCAACTGGTGCATTTGCAAAGCCAGGAGCGGCGTCCGTTTCGCTTAATTGGCATTGGCGCCACTTCGTTGGTGGAACTGGCGGCAACCAATCAGATTGTGGCCGAACTTTATTACTGTTTTGCGATGACGCAAATTGGTTGCCAGCCGCTGTCTCAGCGCCCAGATGATATTGAGCCGCTGTTTCGCCATTATCTGCAGAAAGCCTGTCTGCGCCTGAACCATCCCGTGCCCGAGGTTGACGGGGAATTACTAAAAGGAATGCGGCGTCGCGTGTGGTTAAGCAATGTTCGAGAGCTGGCCAATGCCGCCGAGCTTTTTGCCGTTGGGTTATTGCCACTGGCTGAAACCGCGAATCCACAGCTACATTTGCCCGAACCGACACCGCTCGATCGTCGGGTCGACGAGTACGAGCGACAGATCATTACCGAAGCGCTTAATATTCATCAGGGACGTATTAATGAAGTGGCGGAGTATTTACAAATTCCGCGTAAGAAACTGTATTTGCGCATGAGAAAATACGGACTGAGCAAGGAACACTATAAGTTTTAGCAGATGGCGTGTGGGGAAGAAGAGCGGTTGACGGTATTTCGGTGGCGGCGCTAGCGTTCACCGAAATACGCGACGGAACTCTGGGTGATTATCGGGGTGTTTTTCTTACCACATCAAATCGTCAGGAATGACAAAATCAGCATACGGATCGTCTTCGTCCTTCGCTTCCTGGCTCAGTTCGCAATTGAGAACAATATA
Source organism: Citrobacter sp. Cpo045 (assembly GCF_030332875.1). NCBI lineage: Bacteria > Pseudomonadati > Pseudomonadota > Gammaproteobacteria > Enterobacterales > Enterobacteriaceae > Citrobacter > Citrobacter sp. Cpo045. Next base: position 725,335 of record NZ_JAOWGZ010000103.1, on the reverse strand, counting down.
GCTTGCATCGCGCTGGGCAATCTTGTCGGCGACAACAGCCGGGATAATGGCATATTCGCTCTCGCTGCTGCATTCAGCCGTCAGGCGGGCAATGGCCAGACGGCCCTTGATCAACTGAGACTGGGTTACCTTATCAACATAAACTTTTTTGATTAGGTTATTGTCAGTAAAGTTGTAACCAATATCGCCACGGGAAATGGTGATTTTGTTCATCTCAATCAGTTGCTTGATCTGCGCTTTGTATTCTTTAGACAATGCGGCCTGCTTCTGCTGTTCGCTGAGCTGCTTATCACGCTCGACCTGTGCTTTTTTATTTTCTTCAACCGCTTCTCTGGCTTCACGAGCCTGAACGCGCGATTTTTTCGCCGTTCTCTGCACTTTCGCCATTTTTTTGCTGCTGACCAGACCCGCTTTAAGCATCTGTTCTTGTAGGGTAAGTTTTGTCATTGTCGCTTCTAATCCAAAAAATCGTTGTAAGGATTATAACCTTAACGTTCGGCGGGACGCCAGAATGATGGCCGCGCCATGGCTGTTATCTCGGGCTGCTGTCACTGTCATGTGCTTCTCTCTCTATCTGAATCAGTTGATGATTACCTGATTCTTTAATAAAAAATAATATGCCAAATAAGTTAGCAAAATGGAGCATAGATTCGCATGTGTTAATTATTTAGAGTTTTATTCTAATTGAAGTAATTAAATAGAGTTATCTTGGCAAAAATTTAATCTAAAAAACAAACAGTTGCCCATTGTTCAAATTTAAAGAGCCGCTTCTTTACGCCGATAACCATAATGAATATATGGATAATGGAGGGAAGTGGCATGTGGTGGGTTTATCGAATGCCGATGAAAATGAAGTTAATAATTGCGCTACAACCATTATTACTGGCGTTATGTTGGTTTGCTGGTTCAGGAATATTAACGCGCATTGAGACAGAACGGCAGATGGAGAATATTGCCCAACTGACAGCGCTCGCACGCAGTGCCGGAAATGTAGTGCATGAATTGCAAAAAGAACGCGGCATGAGTGTCGGGTTTCTGGGGGCTGAAGGGAAGACGTTCAAAGATGAGTTAAACGCACAGCGGGCTTTGACCGATCGCGAGATCGAGGTATTTGTGCGGTCACTGTCCGATACTGCCTTACCGGAAGGGGATGTCGCCACTTCTGTCGCTGCGTTTAAGAAAAATATTCTTTCGCTCGCTACCATCCGCGAAAACGTCACGCAGTTGGGGCTTCCGGCTTCAGATGTGGTTAAGTTTTATACCAATGTCATTGCTGATGTGCTGAATTTTGTGGGTAGATTGGGGCAGTTGACGGATTCAGGCGAGATGGCAAACGCATTCGCCGCCTACTACAACCTGCTGAATTTGAAAGAACAAGCGGGTATTGAACGGGCGCTGTTATCAAATATCTTTTCCTCCGGCCATTTCGCCGACGGACAGTTACATCAACTCAGTGATGTCGTCAGTAAACAGAACGTTTGGTTGGCAGAATCGTTACGCCTGAGTTCACCGGAACAGGCGGCCATGTTGAAAAGCCGCTTACAGTCAGCAGAAGCGTCAAAAGCCCTCGCATTTCGCGAGATCGCGTTTAACCATGTCGAGAACGGTGGATTTGGTGTCGATCCTACGGTCTGGTTTAAAGTACAAACCCAGCGTATTGAAGTGATGCGGCAGATAGAAAATGTGACAGCGAATCGTCTGTTGGCGAATGCAGAAAAACTCGCGCAAGATGCACGAAAAAACTGGCAAATATATATGGCTGTTAGCCTGTTAGCACTCCTGGCATCATTGACGTTCGCAGGGGCCATCGCAATCAATATGCACCGTCAGTTTAGTGACACGCTACGCAAGATTGCGGGTATGAATGGCGATCTGACTCAACGTCTGGCGACCCCGGGCAAAGATGAGCTTTCCTCACTTAATCGTGCCTATAACACGATGCTGGAAAGTATTCAGCATATCGTACAGGAGATTAAGCAAGGCTCCGTGGTTTTGTCCGATGCCAGTAGCAGTATTACGGCGGGAAATCAGGATCTGGCTCAACGTACAGATGAACAGGCTGCATCAATAGTAGAAGCTGTGGCCAGTATGGAGCAGCTATCAACTGCGATTACGCAAACAGCGGATAATGCCCGCGAAGCTGAGCATCTGACAATCAGACTGGAAAAAGAGGTCCGACAGGCCAGTAACGTTGCCAGTGCGGCGAACCAGAGCATGGGGGATATTCGCGCTTCCAGTGAGAAAATCTCGAATATTGTGACCTCGATTGATGATATTTCGTTTCAGACTAACTTACTGGCGCTGAATGCGGCAGTGGAAGCTGCACGTGCTGGAGAGATGGGCAGGGGGTTTGCTGTCGTAGCCAGTGAAGTGAGAAATCTTTCGCAGCGTTGCGCCAAAGAGGCTAACCAAATCCGTGAGCTGGTCGCGCAGAATATGGTCAAAATTAGTGAGGGTGTTGAGCGGGTTACTGCATCTGCTACCGCGCTGAAAGCCGCGGCGGATAATACCACCAGTATGAAGCAATATATTGCGGATATCGCTCGTGTGGCGACGGAGCAGTCACAAGGGGTAACCCAGATAAACCTGGCATTACGACCGATGGAGCAGGTCACACAGCAAAATGCGGCGTTGGTATCTCAGGCTGCGAGCGACAGCCAGCGGCTGGACAATCTGTCGGCAACCATGAAGGATCTGGTTAACCGTTTTGTTGTCTGACGTGATGCAGTTTAACCGACCCGGACAACATACCGGGTCGGTTAAGTCTCATCGCCTTATTGTAAGTTGCATACTGTTAACGCTGGCTCAGAACAACTTTTCGCTGAGCACATAATATGACTACTGACAGCTTAAAATCCAATTGTCTTGTCATGAGTTTTCGGGATTTAAGTTCTTTCATCGTAACACCGCGAATATGACCTTCATCTATCAGTTTCTTTATCTCCGCAGTGCTGAGTAAAAGCTGTCGCTTCAATATCGATAGCACATTAATCTGAAAAGAATGGGAAAGTCTGATGCTGACGGTGACGTTCTGGCCGCTATTGATGCTGACCTGCCACTGTTCCTGAATACGAAAATCAGGTTTACCTGCAAGCTCAGCATTATTCCGGTTCAGGGTCGCTTTATCATTGGCAAAATAGTGAACCGTATTGGCATCGTTGGTGATAAATCGATGATACAGCTCACGATTGATTTTGCTGATGTGAAGCCGTGAAAACAGCGAGATGTTCCATGTGTATTCGCAGTGGATGCATTTATAAATGCTCCAGATATCGAGCACTTTTTTTTGCGAATTGACTCTGAATGCTCCGGAAGGTGCGAATTCGCGTTTTACATTACATGATGGACAACGCTTAGCTATGCGCTGGTACCCGACAGGGGTGACAGTCCATGTGACTTTCATACCGTACCTTTTTTAACCCAAATAAATTCGGAACCGTTTTGAACGAACCATCGTTTTTATGTGAGGAAAATATTTTTAAATATTTTTCAGTGGGTTAAGAAAAGATTTCTAACACAGTGACCCTTTCTGCCAACAAATGAATCTCGCGAGATTATCAGTGTGGATACACTCAAGTATATGAGTTCAATCAATATTTATTATGTTGCCCGGAGGGAGTGCAACTTATGGCGTCGGTCATCCTGGTAATTTCTTCCTGTAGGTATTCGAGGGGAGGTTGTTGAAAAGAGAAAGGGACTGACGTGAGTCACAGAGCATCCCCGCCTTTATGGCGGGGAAACATCATTAACGATAAATGGCTACAACAGGTTTTCCGTCATTACCTATGGTTCCCCGGTACATCCCTTCAGAGTTGAAGGACATGGTGTAATTACCTGCTTTATCAAGCACAATAACCCCACCGCTGCCATTCAGCGCCTTAACTTCATCCAGGGCATTCTGTGCTGCGTCCTTTAAAGGGATATTGCGGTATTTCACTTGGGCTGCAATGTTATAAGCGGTAAGCGTGCGGATAAACATTTCTCCTGAACCAGTTGCGGATACCGCCACGGTTTCATTGTCGGCATAATTACCTGCGCCAATGATAGGTGAATCTCCTACTCGTCCGTAACGTTTGTTGGTCATTCCGCCTGTAGATGTTCCGGCAGCCAGATTACCTTCTTTATCCAGTGCAACAGCACCGACAGTGCCATATTTATAGTCATACATCATCGGATCAGCAAACAGAGCTGCGCTCTTTCCGTCGTGATCCAGGAGCACTTTTTCTTTTTTAATTGCATTCTGTAATTGCTGCCAGCGAAAATCAGTTTTGAAATAAGCCGGAGCAACGATTGCGAGTCCCTGTTCTTTTGCAAAGGTATCCGCGCCTGTCGAGACCATGAGAACATGTGGACTTTGCGTCATAACGGCATACGCCGCATTAATTGGGTTTTTAACAGTGGTTACACCGGCAACGGCACCGGCTTTTCGGCTTTTCCCGTCCATAATGGACGCATCCAGTTCATTGCGGCCATCGTGGGTAAACACGGCGCCTTTACCTGCGTTGAAGAGAGGGGAATCCTCCATAACATTAATCGCTTTCTGAACGGCTTCCAGGCTGCTACCGCCTTTATTCAAAACGGCATAGCCAGCATTCAGAGCTTCAGTGAGTTTTTCTGTATACTGCTTTTCTTGTTCTGGTGTGATGGTATCTTTTGTAATAGTACCGGCACCACCATGGATCACCAGCCGTATCGGCGATTGCGTGTCTCCCCATGCGGGAGTAGTTAGTAAGGTACATAGGGTCAAGGTAGCGATACAGGTCTTGATTCTGATCATATGAATAAATTCCTTTTTTCTAGGCGATGAATCATTTCGGACAATGTCACCGGTAATTTTTATTGTTACCGGTATTAATCAGCCTGCTTGGGAGTAGTTTCCCTGATGAGTAGGCTAAAAATTAATCATGGCTATATTTCAATAGTCATAATTCATGTGAATTGATTTTAGTCATAAAATATTTTTAATGATTGATTTACCAAATAATGAAGCGTTTCCGCAGAAGTTTCTCTCATTCCACTGACAATGCCTGCAGGCTTCTGGTTGCAGCCTGTCGCTGGTAAAGTGAGCAACCAATACCGAAATCTGGCCAGAAGGGAATTCAGTGTGACCGAGCGTATTGATTATCAGGCTGAAAAATACAGTTTTACTGAGGCGACAGAGTGTTCCCGTCTTACCGGCCAGTGGGCTGATGTTATTGCTGAATGCCGGGAAATGAAGGCGGGGCCCCAAGAACGTCTGCGTATTGCTTTATTGAATGTGGACTACGTGACCAGCTTTGAGCTGCCTTTCCGCTTGTTATTACTCCGTACTCCACAACTGATTGCCAGCGTGCGTGAAGAGCTGCAGCTTAGTCAGAAAAACGTCATCTTTAACGGCAAACGCTTTGGTTGTGTTTACAGCCTGAAAGCGAGTCTCGGTGGGATACCGGATGAATTTCAGTACCGCCTGTCACATCGTATCCGGCGCATTAGTCCTGCAGGTTCAAGCGAAGCGCCATATCAGCAGATTGCTAAAACAGTAAAAGCGCCGCGTGAACGTCTGAAGCTGGCACTGGAATCGGGCCTTGATGTCACTGCGCTGGACGGGCTTTTCTGGTTTGGCAGCCAGCGTATTGCCGCTGATGTGTTGAGGCTGAGAAAAGCAGGGATGCGGATAGCGACAAAGCAGACAATGGTGTCCGACAATCTTACTGCAACAGTGAGGAATGTGCCTTTTTATCGCCTGGCCCAGGGATGAACTGACTGGTAAATGAAGGGATTATAACGGGGAGCATAAGAATTCATGGTGTCCCTGCAGGAATCGAAAATGTATTTATATCTATGTTTTATAAAGGTAATTTAAGTGGTTGTTTTGTTGATACCATCATGGATACCATCAAACGATAAAAACATCTCATTAAGGCCATAGAGATCGGCCTATTCCGTCAGTTTCAATAATGAATAGTTGGATGAAAAAACGACGGGGCAGGGGGCTGGCAAATCTGCGAAAAGGTTGAAAAATGCGCAAAAAAGTTATCACACCCCACGCATTATACAATGCTGCTCGCAAACCAGCGCCAACTCTGGGAAGTCAGGGGGATACACCCTAAAGTATTTTTTTCATTTTATGTATACCAGAATGGCTTTAAATCACTCACCATCCAGCGCTATAACCGGGTTTAACCGTGTATACCATCCCCCATGTGATATGACGTATTCTCATTCATAAAACCCTTTATTGTATCGAATTTGACACAATACCCGCCCGCAGTAATCAGACCGTCAAGCAAATATCGTTGTACTGTTCACGACACACCTGATCACTCAAGAATTGTTCACAGCGAGAAAAATATGGATAACCCGGACAAAACTCCCGTACCTGAGGTCACTGTAGCAACAGAACCGCAGCCCTCTGCAGAATGCTTCACCTTTGGCGATCCCATTCCGGTACTGGACCGGCGCGAGCTGCTTGATTATGTGGAGTGCGTACAGATTGATCGCTGGTATGAACCGCCGGTCAGTTTTGCCGGGCTGGCACGTACCTACCGCGCTGCCGTGCATCACAGTTCACCAATTGCTGTTAAGCGTGACATTCTCAGCAGCACCTTCATCCCACACCGCTTGCTCAGCCAGCAGTCTTTCGCCCGTTTCGTTCAGGATTATCTGGTGTTTGGTAATGCTTATCTGGAAAAGCGCACCAACTGGCTGGGTGGTGTCCTCTCACTGGAGCCAGCGCTGGCAAAGTATACCCGGCGCGGCGTTGACCTAGAATCCTACTGGTTTGTGAACTACGGCCTGACGATGCAGCCTTATGAGTTCACCAGAGGCAACATTTTTCATCTGATGGAGCCGGATATTAACCAAGAGATTTACGGGCTGCCCGGTTATCTCTCCGCCATTCCGTCAACCCTGCTCAACGAGTCCGCAACGCTGTTCCGTCGGAAATATTACATCAACGGCAGCCATGTAGGCTTCATCATGTACATGACCGACGCTGCGCAGAATCAGGAGGATGTGAACAACATCCGCAAGGCAATGAAAAGTGCCAAAGGACCGGGCAATTTTCGCAATCTCTTTATGTACTCACCCAATGGCAAAAAAGATGGCATCCAGATCATCCCCCTATCCGAAGTTGCGGCGAAAGATGAGTTTCTGAACATCAAGAACGTGAGCCGTGATGACATGATGGCAGCGCACCGCGTGCCACCGCAGATGATGGGAATCATGCCGAGTAACGTTGGGGGGTTTGGAGATGTAGAAAAAGCCAGCCGTGTTTTTGTTCGCAACGAACTGATGCCGCTACAGAAGCGACTGCAGGAACTGAACGACTGGTGTGGCGAGAAAATAATTAGTTTTGAACCTTATACACTTGAGTAATAAAAAAGCCACTGAAGTGGCTTTTTTATTTAATCGGGAAGGTTACGTAAATCGATATATGAGAAAAATGCGGCACCTTTCTCAGTTAACTCGTATCGAAGATATCGATTTTCCATTATTGGCGTTGTTTTGAGTAGGCCATGGACCATCATTAACGTGCAAACATTTCTAACCAAAAAACCAGCTAAGTCAGTCGAATTTGATCTTAACCCAGAAAGAATAGTTCCTCTATACAGCAAAATGAGTCGCATTGCTGTTGTTTTAACTGGCTCTGGAGTTTCGGATAATTTTGTCGGGATCGTTAACTGTGTATTTTCAAATAGCTTATATATTTTACTGAACTCTTCCTCAGATGGTTTTTTTACTATAGCTTTACTTTCAGGAGAACGTGCAGCTCTGAGAAGTTCAACCTCAGATTTTAAAGCTTCATTTTCCTTCGTTAGTTTAGATATTTGTTCTATTAACACACTTGACTCTGATATTTCCTTTCCAGAAACCCACCCAAGGAGATTTCTCTCGACACCAATTTGAGGAAGTGTCTTATAAATTGATATTTGTATATCTTTAATATCCCGAAAAAATTCCACCGGATACCCCTTGACCTTTTGTTTGAAAGCTTCATATTTTGTCGGGTTATCTAATTCAAGAACTTCCTTACCAACTGTTTTAACTTTTTCATCTAGATATTCGTCATCAATGACTATCGAAAATAGAGGTTTGTTTGTACTTAAAGCATAATCATATTCGAGCTCTGTATAGCAATAATCACTGCCGGGAGCAATCGTTCCATAACGCCCTCCCAGAATAAGGATGTAGATATCTGACTCATCTATCCAGCGCTTAATAATTTCTAACTGGCTTCTGTCTCCAGGCTTAAATAGCTCCATTCCCGCAGGTATATGCCCGGCAGTTAATATGGCACTTACCGCAGCTTGCCTTTCTTCAATGAGGTCTGTAAAAGTTGATGAAATGAAAACTTGAAATTTCCTATTCATTTTTTATCCATATAGAGTTATTGTCATCTAACATACCTACAAAATGCTATAGGTAAATTTAAGTTGGTATTATTAGTCTTTTACTAGTATCTAATGCTGAAAAAGTTGATGAAAGAAAGACATTAGACGCAGATACCAACATCAGAGCATAATCATATGATATAGGTTAAAGCGTGTTCAAGACCGATTAACGTAAGTTCCCTAGATCTCCCCTCAGCGCGAGCAGCCCCGCCCGCCTGCCCGCTTCGCTTAACAGAATGGTTTTCATGCACCCCGTAAATCGCCTCAGGAGCCGCCACACAAGGGCTTTCACGTCAAAAATGATGCATGAGACTCATGCGTTTTCATGCGCCATAGACATGCACTCATGCGCTCTCAGGCCAGCCAGGAAAAAGGCGTAAAAAATCCCGGTGCCGGGCCGGGATTAGGTAGGCGTTTTTTGCTAATCAGACAGGGATTTGCTGGCGGCTTGATAACTTTGATGCAGAGCCATAGCGATTGAGCGTTTGCTGTTGTTTTTCCGGCATTTGTGCTTTGTCTGATTCCTGTTCATTGCGCCGGGGCTTCATAATTATCTTATCCACACTTTCCAGAGCGGTAAATGTGCAGGAACATTCAAGATTCTGGCACTGATACCATGAGCGTTTAACCGACGGTGCTTCATAGGCGGTGGTTCTGGCGTGTGCAACGGTGCCGCATTCAGGACATTTCAGCGCCATCAGATACCCTCCATATCACGGTTACGTTTCTGCAGCTCTTCACGTTCCTGACGGATCTTCATTTTGTGAAGGGCCGCCGGTGACGGGATTTTGCTTAAATCGACACGAGCCGCATAATCCGGCGCAACGCCCGCCAGTTTAAACACAGGGTCCAGTTCCGGCATCGCAGTGTTAGCAAGAGCCGGTTTGGTGATATGTTTGTGAATAAAGTCTTTCAGCAGTGTGTCCGGGTCATTAACTGAATTCACCACCCCCACAACGGCACTGGCTTCCCGCCCCATTGTGGTTTTGAGCAGGCTCAGTGTCTGGATTAACGCCTTACCATGCGCCTGCATGAAGTCTTCCCAGATTTGCTTTGCGCGAATTTCCACAAGGGTGTTATGTGCGCTGATATACTGCCCGGCTAATTTCCCGGCTTCCTGCGGTAATAAGGCATTTTCGCTTTCCTGAGCTGCCAGCAGTTCATCAAAATCCTCAAGCGTTTCTCGTCCCAGCGCAATTTCCGTGCGCAGTTTTTTCATTTCCTTTGAGACTACGCCCTGACTTTCACGAAACAGCGTGCGCCACTCCTCATTCAGCGCGTTCGTCGTGGCTTCCATTTCAGCCCGGCGCTGGCGGATTGTCGCAATATTATCCGCTGCCGCTTTCTGCCGACGACGTGCTTCAAGCCATGCGCTTCTGGCCGTGTTCAGGGTTTCCATTGCCTGCTGCGTTACAGCCGGAAAAGTGGAAAGGTTGTTATTCTCTGCGGTGTTGTTCATGACTTCTCCTGCCGGGTTGGTTCGTTACGTCAATTGTGTCGTGACTGACACAAGCGCACTATCGGCGCTCAGTGTGTGGTGGCTGGCACAACGGGCGTTTGCGGTTATTCAGACGCGGCCATGACAGCCAGCCAGATAAAAATGCCTCTGTTTCAGCCTGCTTTATGTCCCGGATGCGGTGAAACAGGTGGAACAGGTGTTACAGCATTGTTTTGTAAAACATTTATATGCACATCACAGGTGAAACATCGCAGGTAACAAGGTGGAACAGCGGATCGGCTGGCGTTCCACCTGTTCCACCTCACTATTTCAGAAGGTGAAACAGGTTTAGCCCTTGTAAAATACGGGTGTTCCACCTGTTTCACCTGTTACCCTTAATAAATAAGACTCACGCAAAGCCTTAACCCGGCACCTCGCTGTTGAAGACATAGAGTCTGCGGGGATTCATCTCTGGCGGGCGAATGGTTGTCTGCAGCTTGCCATCGGTGGAGGGCAGCAGGTATCCACGATCCGCGCACAGACGCGCCACCTTGCGCGGGTCAAATCCCCGGCAGATTTCTTTCCAGCCGGACGGCATGACGTAGAACGTGGTGACGGCCTCCGTGCCCTGCGCGGTACTGCCTTTCTCCACCCTGCGCCAGCCCACCATATTGCCGGGGCGGTTACGCTCGTCGTGCCAGTCAGCAAAGCGGCTGTACTGATTCGCGGTAAAGAAGCTGCGTACCTGCTCCAGTGCGGCAATATCTTCCTGATTGGCGGTGTGCCCGCGATCTTTCAGCCATGCGTTCAGGCAGACGCGGGTTGCCCGCAGCGCTTCACCCTCAGGCCAGCCGGTAATACCCAGCCGGGTTGCCAGCTCGCCCGCCATCGCCACCAGTGCAAAGCGGTTCACAGCCCGGCCTACCTGATTACCCGCATCTTTCGGGGTCAGGGCGGCTGTATATTCCTTCATCAGTGACTTTGCCTGTGCCGTCAGCCCGTTAAGGTCAGCGGTCAGGGCTTTCAGCCACTCCCTGAACGGCGAACCGTAGTAGCTGGACGTGGCCCACTCCAGATGTTCCGCCAGAGCCTTGCCGCTGTCGAAGCCGTGCAGCTCCTCAAATACGCCAAATTTCCCGGAATCGCTGGGGATCTGGATCATCCTGACTTCCATCCCGGCAAAGGTACGCTCACCGGCTTTTGCCGCATGTTCGGTCAGTGACAGCTCGCCGGTTGAAAAGAACAGCAGCCGCCACTGCTTACGGGTGCGCAGCTCACCGTCCGTACCGGCACGGCCCTTGCCCTGACCGTTTGCCAGCATGTAGGCGATATTACCCGCCTCGCGTCCGTCCACCTCCCGGATCTCATCAAGCATCATGGCGGCATCGTTGCGGCGGCTGGCGCATCCCTCCAGCGCGTTGCCGGTTGCCCGCCACGTCTGCCAGTAATCAGGCCCGCCACAAACGGAGGTTGCCGCTTTCATGGTGGTGGTCTTACCGTCAGTCGATTCCCCCTTGAGGTGGTAGCCGCCGCCGTCCATCCCAACCAGCCGTAACAGGGGTGCAGCAAAGGCCAGACTGACGGCAAACGCCACGCGGGAGTTACCGGTGCAGTAACGGGAAACGTGCTCCCGCCATTCCTCCGTTGTACCTGACACACGGAAATCGCGCCCCTGCACGGAAGTGGTCTGGAGAATGACACCCTCTGCACCTTCACCGCTGACCTCATCCTGCAGGACGTAAACCTGACCATGCCAGCCAGTGCGGCTGACGCAGGTCACGCGGCGTTCCGGTTTACACAGCGAGATATATTCCATCAGGCGGGCGCGGGCCTCACCGGTGGTGCTGATATAGGACAGCCCGTTAACCAGCAGTACCCGGCGTAGTTCCTCACCGCTACCACTGAGCATTTCCATCGGCATCGCCCAGCGGCGGCGCTCTCCCCATGTATCTTCCCACTCCAGCAGTCGCCCGAAATTACCGCCATCAGCATCGCAGGTGATTGCCGTCACGCGCAACGGGTTGCATATTTTGACGTTCTGGATCTCCGTCTCACCGTTGCGCTGTACCTGTTTTTCATACCAGAGATATTCCTGGGTAAGACGGAACCCGTGCGGCAACTGCGTGCGGCCTTCTCCGCACAGTACAAGACCGTTACGAAAGGCTTCACGGGCACGTGTAATACCGTGCTCACGGTGGAAGTCATTCCAGTCAGCTTTAATTTCTCCCGGTGGCAGCGTCACCCAGCCACCGACTGATTTTGCCGCCCGTTCAGCAAAGGATCTGCCGGGATTCTCGCCCCCGTCCTGAAAATCGTTATCACCGGCGATGATAATTTTTACCTCAGGCCAGCGTGCCCGCAGCGCCTGTGCGACGTTGGGCAGGTTGCCCGCCGATATGGCCGCCACTACGCATCCGGCGGTGAGCTGGCTTACCGTCAGCGCCGTGGCGTAACCTTCGGTAATCACCACCTGTACCGGCGGTTCAGACGGTAACGGGCTGAGCGCCACAAACGCGCCTTTCATCGTGCTGCCGGGCAGTATGCTTTTTTCACCCGTCGGGGCGATAAGCTGTGCACCGGTCACGGCTCCGGCGTTTGTCGTGAGCGGTAACAGCAGGGAACCGGCAGGGAAATCCTTACCACTGATATGCTGCACGCTCCCGGTCAGGGAGGCCGGGTATCCGGCGAACCCTTTTCCGGTCAGATAGGGGCTTTCTCCCGTGTGACTCTCTTTCATCAGGGCCGCCACGGTAAGGCTCATATCGCGTTTAGGGGCTTTTTGCCTGGCGGGCTTAACGGGCAGTTCCTGCACATCCGGCACATTAAGCACCTGCGCCACCTCCTGCGCTGCCTTTCTGATGCCGTAACCGGTTATGAGCTTAACCAGATCCAGACCATCACCATTGCCGCACTGGCTGCAAATCCACGTCCCGCGCCCGTCGAGGTCATCGAGGCGGAAGCGATCCTTGCCCCCACATTTCGGGCAGGGACCGTGCCTGCCGTTTTCAGGTACATCAATACGCAGCATCTGCAGAATGACGGGCCATTTTCCCCGCGCTGCGGCTGAAATCTGCGTAACCGTCTGTGTTGTCATATTTCCCCCTGATACAGCGATACACCCGAGCTGCAGAAGTCATCAAATGCCGCCGGAAGTGTGCGGTACAGCTCCGCCATCACTTCACAGCCGCGCACAGTCAGTACCGGTGGCGCGGTCAGCAATGATGGCTCCAGCATGTCAGTCAGCAGCGCCAGTGCAGCCGCTGCTCCCTGTGCTTCGCCATATTCGTTAATCAGTGCGCACTCGATATGCAGGGCAATGGCCATTTCAATACGTTCAACCGTCAGGCTGTGCGGACCATAGTGATCGCAGCCGGTTTCGGTCAGCGCTTTCTGGCGCCAGGCCGATGCAATAGCCCGCCGGTAAAGCGCAGTGGTCATTTCTGCCGGAAAAATAGAAACCTGCGGCTGGTTCATTGGGTGCCTCCTTCAATCAGTTCGCAACTGTGCGCAATATCCGTCAAATCTGCCCGCAGGTACTCCATCAGCGCGGCGATGCCTGGCGCACATCCTGCATCCAGCGTTCCGCCCTGCGAGGGGTATTCAGAAAAGAGAAGCTGCAACATGTCGCAGGCCTTTCTGGCGCGGTCCAGCTTTCCGAAACCGTCCTCTGACAATCCATACGCAAAAGCACCGCTATTGTGTTTTTCAGGCAAAGCGTGGCCCTGAGCACCGTTGTGCCCGTTTGAAATATTCATCGTGGATTACTCCGTTTTCAGCGGTGTTTTGTCAGAGAAACTTTGAATAGTGACTGTCGTCAGGTTCAGCAGAACGCCGTATGCTGCGCTCCCGCCAGCGGGTAAATACCACCGACGGATGCAGCGTCAGCGAGCCAGAGCCGCTACCCCCCGCGGGAGCTAGCGAAGGTTTAAAGAGCGGGGCATTAAACAGGCGCGTATACCGCTGCTCAAACCATGCCAGAGGGCAGGAAGAAAGCTTATTGTCGCTGTCATGACGAATCAGCACTTCACAGCTGAATTCAGGGTTAACCAGCGCCACGGAGGGCGAGGCTTCAGTTAATCTGATAATCGTGACAGTCCAGCCACGCTCATGCTGCCAGCGTTCGCCGGGTTGCGGATAATTACGCATGTTCACCTCCACAGGGAATGCGACCGGCAAAGCTCAGCACATAGTCCGGGGCAAGTCTGCGCCGCGCTGAGCGCTCGTTATCTGCGGTGATCCTTAACATCACAGGACGGGCATTGCGTTGACTGCGGTTGATCGCCGCAAATAACCAGGTACACTTCTGTTTAGCCATTTTCGTTACCTCATCTAACGCTTTGGTCAGACGCCTCGGCAGTGCCGCAAACACTCCGGGGCGTTGCTATTTTGATTCCTTGTGTGTAATGTGTCATTACACATAAGCACATTACAATAGGTGTAATTGACGTGTCAACACACAAGAACGAAAGACGTGGTAATCCACCATTCCAGTTCAGACTTGACCCTGAATTGCGTGAGTTAATGGAAGAAGCACAGCAGCAGGATGGTGATGAATCACTGGCTGCTTGGATCAAACGCATTATCCGCAAAGAGCTACAAAGTCGTGGTTCCGAACCAAAGAACTGATAAATACATGGGGAAGATTTTCTTCTTTCCCATTTTTCTAAGGTCGTCATATTATTTATCAGCATCTGAGGATTGAGCTTTTACCCACTGTCTAATTTCTTGTGCATCGTAAACAGTTACCCGTTTTGAAATACGTGTGGATTTTGGAAATTCAGGATTGTTTTTTTCCCAGCGCCAGAGAGTAACTGTGCTTACTTGCAAAAAGTCAGCAGTAGCCCGTGGGCGGGCATGCCCGGTGATAGGGTAAGTTTTTAATGTCATGAAATTACCTGCCGTGTTATGTAATGAACACGGCAGATGATGGCAAGGTTAGGGCTAAATTATCAGTGCCACTATTTTGTTTTTATGATGGTATAAAATATTACCACTTAAAATCTTCCTGCTTTAGATGAGCTAAGACATTCTTTTATCTTATCTTTTCCAAGTTCAACCTTTGTTTTTGGATTGTTTCTTTCTGCCACGATTTTATCTGCCCACGCGTCAATAGTCAGTTTTCCTCGTTTTCCATTGCAAGATGCTGGGTCATTTAGTAACCAATAAATAGCTGCTTTGTACACTGCCTCTCTTTTTGTTGCTGATGCTTCAACATTACCATGCACTCTTCGGATGCTTTCGATGCTGGATACACCACCATTCACATAGCTGGGTAGCTCTTTGCCAACACCGTTATCTAATTTTTCTATTTGGTATCTTGTTAAATAGATATCATCCAGTGTTATATTTCCAATAATATTTTTATTAGATGGAGATACTAATCCCTCTATTGATGATAAGCCTTCGAAAGGGGACATTGCTAATATTACCCACTCATCACTGCCAAATGCAGCATTAGTGAATGGCATATTAGCTTCTTTAAAAGAAATATCATGTGCTAATAGCCTTGCTTTACCATATACCTTTAGTTCTTTGTATAATGAAGATGTTGGGCTGATGACACATATAGACCACAATCCAGAAAGTAAGATTAATGGGCTTTTTATATTTGGTTTGTTTTCTAAATGGTATATTTGTTTTGGAGGTGAAAATGGCTTATCTTCTGTATAATCAATATCGAATTTTGCTTTTGGTATGAAATGGCTTAATGCAGATTTATTACTATAGTTTAATACTCTGGGTGGGTACATGTTTTCCCAATCTTTAAAATCTCCACCTTTACGCATCATCATTAGCGCAGCTTCGAAACCATTTAATTCTAAGCAAAATTCGATAATTCCAATTTGAGCAAAATGGATAAGGTCATCAATTTGGCAATTAAGTAGTTCAGCAGCTCGTTTTAGGGAGCAAAATTCCATTACAGGAATACTATTCCTTTCCCAAACATTTAATCGTGTATTATCGCTCATCACGTCACCTGTATGCACATATGGTAAAATGGGGCGAATAGCAGACTTTACTACTATTAGCCATTTTCTTATTTTCAAACAACGCGTAGTTTTTTCATTTTATAGGGGGCAATATATCTATCAGTGTTAGCTTCAATATAATTAGACCACCATTGCATCATCCGACGACGTTCATGCATATGCTGAGCTAAGTGTACATAAGCGGCTCGCACTTCATTTCGTTCTTGATGGCTCATTTGCCGTTCTACTGCATCCCTCGACCATAAGCCTGATTCTGTCAGGGCTGAGCACGCCATTGCCCTAAATCCATGAAGGCAAATGTCCACCTGCGTGTCGTACCCCATAATTCTTAATGACTTATTAACTGTGTTCTCACTCATTGGTTTGTAAGGGTTACTATCTCCGGGGAAAATAAGTTCATACTCACCACTTATTTTTTTAATAGCTTCGAGAACATCAATAGCTTCATTAGATAATGGAACATAATGAATACTGCCCATTTTTGCCCCACGCTCTGAATATTTTACCCCATCAATTCTTTTTCTTTGAGCAGGAATAGTCCACATTGCATTTTCAAAATTAATTTCCTCCCATCTTGCGTGTCTCAGTTCACTGGAGCGAACAAAAGTATGAAGAGAAAATAATACTGCCAGCTTAGTTAACGGCCTCCCTGTATAGCTATCAATTTTTGATATTAATTCGGGTAATCGTTCTAACGGAAGTGCAGGGCGATGCTTTATTTTGGGGCTGGAAATTGCTCCTCTTAGATCATGGGTAGGATTGTATTCAACAATTCCACGCTGAATAGCGTACCGGAAAACGCTTGCAAGAGTAGTTTTCACTCTTCCTGTTGTTGCTCCAATTCCCTGATCACTCATCCTCACCAATAATGGCAACAGGTCACTTGTTTTTAATGAGTCGATGGGTTTATTTCCGATATATGGGAAAATATGATTTTCCATTTCTCTTAAAATTTTAGTGCGGGTAATCTCTTTCCATGAGGGATGGCCTATAGAGCCTTTATGCCACTCTAAAGCGATTGTCTGGAATGTAGCAGAGGCGGGTTCTGTTGGCGCTGCTTTTTTAGATACTCTGGGATCAACACCGTCGGCTAAAAGTTGCCTTGCTTCATCTCTACGCTTACGGGCAAGTGCCAGCGAAACGTCTGGGAAAACGCCCAAAGCCAGCGTAGCTTGTTTGCCGTTAAATCTGTAGTTCATTCGCCATGCCTTGGTCCCGTTCTTTTTAACTAAAAGATACAGGCTTCCCCCATCCGTCAGTTTGTAGTCTGTTTCTTTGGGTTTAGCGTTTTCAACTTTCTTGGGTGATAGCTCATTTAGTGCCATGGAGAGTAATCTTTGTTGTCAGTTGATGGTATCGGTTTATCGAACCGTGAGTACCATCAACGATACCATCAGAATCATGTAATGTCATGAAATCAACTGAAACCATGTTCAAGGCGACAGGCCCTGATTTTGCTGGTTTTAAGGGGGGAGGTGAAGTGTGTTGAAACGTGATGAAATGAAAAGGTATTGTCCCCTGCAGGAATCGAACCTGCAACTAGCCCTTAGGAGGGGCTCGTTATATCCATTTAACTAAGGGGACGAAGCGGCACGAGTATAGCGTTTTTTACTCACAACGGTAAGTCTCAGGCCGCCCGACTGCTCAAACAGTCACCATTCAGGCCTGTTTTTTCTGGTTTTTCTGCTTTTGCTCATCACGCTTTGCTTGCAACCTGGCTTCTTCCTTGCGTTTGTTGCTCATATCATTGCGGATCTGCGCATGGCTCATTAGCGCGAAAATAAACGTTCCGCCACAGATATTCCCGGCGAGCGTTGGTAGCGCAAAGGGCCAGAAAAAATCACTCCAGTGCAGCGTGCCATTAAAGACCAAATAGAGAATTTCCACCGAGCCGACGACGATATGTGTGGTATCACCGAGGGCAATCAGCCAGGTCATCAGAATAATGACCACAATTTTTGCCGCTCCGGCGGCGGGAAACATCCACACCATGGTGGCAATTAACCAGCCAGAAATGATGGCGTTGGAAAACATCTCCACAGGAGTGTTTTTCATCACATCCATGCCGATTTTGACAAAAGCATCGCGGGTCTCTTCATCAAAAATCGGCATATGTTCAAAGGCCCATGCGGCAACCCCGGTGCCAATAATATTACCCAGCAGAACCACGCTCCACAGGCGCATCAACAGGCCAAAATTGCCGAGGGTAGGGTTTTGCATCACCGGCAGTACAGCGGTGACGGTATTTTCGGTAAAGAGTTGCTGGCGGGCCATAATGACAATAATAAAGCCGAAGGTATAACCGAGGTTCTCGAGTAAAAATCCCCCTGGCACGCCTTCCAGCTGTACGTGAAAAATCCCTTTTGCCAGTAGCGAGGCGCCCATCGACAGTCCTGCTGCGATTGCTGACCACAGTAGCGCCATCGCATCACGCTCCATCTCTTTCTCCCCATCCTGGCGAATATGTTCATGGATTGCCATGGCGCGGGAGGGGAGTCTGTCCTCATCAAGCTCTATCTTTTTCCCTGTTAGCTTTTCATCGCTTTCCACCTCGAGTTCGTCGCTGTGTCGATCGATCTTATCTTTCTTGATGTCATTCATGGCCGAATCCTGAATAAGCACGTATTGCTAAAGCGTAGCGGCTTTTGTCTGAAAATCAGCGGGAGAAAGTCTGAGATAGCAAAAATAGTAACGTTTGTTTTTATCGGGTTAGTTAGAATAGAACCGCCGCGGAGTGCGCATTACCAGGCTATGATCAAATCAGTAAGACAGGGTATATAGACATCATTTGACGTGCTGTTACAATCGCTCACATCTAAACAGGCGGATACGTCATCGTTCCGTCATGGATGGCAATCAGCGATAGCCATAAAACACAGGGAGACACTTATGAAGCTTCGCCTGTCGGCGCTTGCGCTGGGAACCACACTTTTGGTGGGGTGTGCGAGCTCCGGTACTGAACAGCAGGGGCGTTCGGACCCATTTGAAGGGTTCAACCGCACCATGTACAACTTCAACTTTAATGTTTTAGATCCATACGTTGTTAGACCCGTAGCTGTTGCCTGGCGTGACTATGTTCCGCAGCCGGCGCGTAATGGTTTAAGCAACTTTACGGGGAACCTTGAAGAGCCGGCCGTCATGGTCAACTATTTCCTGCAAGGCGATCCTTATCAGGGGATGGTGCACTTTACCCGTTTCTTCCTGAATACCCTGTTAGGTATGGGCGGCTTTATCGATGTGGCAGGTATGGCTAATCCGAAGTTGCAGCGCGTTGAACCACACCGCTTTGGCAGTACGTTAGGCCACTATGATGTTGGTTACGGGCCGTATATGCAGCTTCCGTTCTACGGTAGTTTCACGCTGCGTGATGACGGTGGTGATATGGTCGATACACTGTATCCGGTACTGTCCTGGCTGACCTGGCCGTTGTCGATAGGCAAATGGACGGTTGAAGGGATTGAAACTCGCGCGCAATTGCTCGACTCTGACGGTCTGCTGCGTCAGTCTTCCGATCCTTACATCATGGTGCGTGAAGCTTACTTCCAGCGTCATGACTTTATTGCGAACGGCGGGAAACTCAAACCAGAAGAAAACCCGAACGCGAAAGATATTCAGGATGATTTAAAAGAGATCGATTCTGAGTAAGGAATTGGGCAAATAAAAAGGTGAGCTAAAAAGCTCACCTTTTTTACGTCTGAAGAAAATCAGAATGCGTAGTTCAAGTTCATACCGTACAACCAGGCTTTCCCTTCAGATTCAAAGGAGTATGGGCCTTCTTCGAATTTCACTTTCTGACCGTGCATATAAGAGATACCAACATCCAACGATGCATCCTTATTAAAGGCGTAGGTTGTACCCGCGCTCAGCCAGAAGCGGTCCTGATCCGGAATAGAGATGGAACGACGGTTTGCCGGAACCGGGCTATCATCAAAGGCGATACCGGTACGGAACGTCCAGGTATCATCATAGTAATAGGTAGTACCGAGTGCGATGCGATAGGAGTCTTTGAAGCCTTCTTCTTTATAGAACAAGGTTTGGCCGTTGTTGCCTTTTGCTTTCAGCTCCTGGAACTGACTCCAGCTGGTATAAGCCATGCTGTAGTGAACCGCCCACTGTGGTGCAACGCGGTTATAGCCTGAAAACTCCCACATTTCTGGCAGATTCAGATCAAGTGAACCATCGATCGTACTGCCGTTGGTTCCTGCTGGCAGGCTCGCGAACACCGGACGCAACTGCGCAGGAATACGGTCCATTGATGGCAGATTGCTGCGGTAATCACCGTTGAAGTCAATTTTTACTTCAGAACGGTAGGTGAAACCGTAGCGGTTATCTTTATCTACTTCATAAAGAAGGCCAGCATTCCAACCGAAGCCCCACTCGTCACCTTTCAGGCGCGCAATCTGTGTATCTGCCGGATATTGCGCGGCCAGTGATGGAGGAATTCTGCCCCCGGAGCCTGCAACGATCTGCTGTGGTAAATCGCCAGCATAGCGTTCAAGCTTCGCTTTTGCATAGACGGCGTTTAAACCGAGACCGAAGCTAAAATGATTGTTCAGGCGATAAGCACCGCTCAGGTTTAGATTGAGCGTTTCCAGATCGGTTTTCCCGCCCATCGAACCAGCTGTGTAATCATTGTTAAACTCCGTAGCCAGGCCGTAGTTAGAGGTGACGGAGGCCCCCCAACCAAACTGATCGTTAATTGGAGCAACAAAATGCACGTTCGGTATCCAGGCTGTTGGGGCGATATTATCCTGGCTGGCGTCATTGCCAATACGCGAGCGACCGGAAATATCT
Organism: Citrobacter sp. Cpo045; assembly: GCF_030332875.1. NCBI lineage: Bacteria > Pseudomonadati > Pseudomonadota > Gammaproteobacteria > Enterobacterales > Enterobacteriaceae > Citrobacter > Citrobacter sp. Cpo045. The sequence goes on along the minus strand of NZ_JAOWGZ010000103.1, from coordinate 704,741 downwards.
ACATCTGGGTCAACGAAAATTGCACCTGCTGAAAAAGTAGGGCGATCGAACATCATAATCAATGCCGGGTTACGACTGGCGTTACCTGCATCATCTGCAATTGCGCCTTCACCCGAATATGCCCGGCCAAGGCCAGAGGAAGAAAATTCGTTTAACTGAAAGCCTGCAGACCAGGCCTGTGTGGAGATAATTGCCACTGCGACTGCGAGAGCAGACTTTGTAAACAGGGTTTTCTGGCTCATGACCATAACCTCATAGATTTATTTTTATACAAACAATGTTACATGCCGTAACAGGAGCGCGAAGTGTAGGGTCTGAGGTACGACTTAGAAATCAGACCAGTGGCGTGAGTATAGGTCGGACCAGCTGGAATGTTGCAAGTATGTTTATAAATATTTTCAAATTTGATCAGAGAAACGCGATCCAGCTGGCAAAATTGCGGGGGGGCGCACTCACCTGTTTGGGCGATTTTTGTTTTAGATCATTTTTAAGTGTGATTTCGGTCACTTATCGCATTTCATACAATTAACGACTGGAGAGGCGAATAATGGGAGCGTAAAATATCCCTATCGTTTATCTGGCACCTCAGGTGCGAATACAGAGGAAATCTACAATGAGTAAATGCAGTGCTGATGAAACCCCGGTTTGCTGCTGTATGGATGTTGGCACCATCATGGACAACTCCGATTGCACCGCGTCCTACAGCCGTGTGTTCGCGAACCGCGCAGAGGCAGAAGAAACGCTGGCTGCTCTGACCGAAAAGGCGCGTGGCGTGGAATCTGAGCCTTGCCAAATCACCTCGACCTTTACTGAAGAGTCAGAAGGTGTGCGTCTGGATATCGACTTTGTTTTTGCCTGTGAAGCTGAAACGCTGATCTTCCAGCTGGGCCTGCGTTAATCCCCCTCTGCAAAAGCCCTTGCTATCAGATAGCAAGGGCTTTTTCGTAACTGTCAGTGATTATTCACTGTGTCTTAGCTCCCACTTTCTTTTCTCTCCGCTTGGCTAAATGTAAAAAATTGGTTAAGACTATGATCAGGTCAGACCACTTATTTTATTTTTTTACAGGGGAGTGTTATGAGTCAGGCTTTACCGCTGGTTACCCGCCAGGGCGACCGTATTGCCATTGTAAGTGGGTTGCGTACGCCATTTGCTCGTCAGGCTACCGCGTTTCATGGCATTCCCGCCGTTGATTTAGGAAAAATGGTCGTCGGTGAGCTGCTGGCGCGCAGCGAAATACCTGCTGATGTGATTGAGCAACTGGTTTTTGGTCAGGTGGTGCAAATGCCTGAAGCGCCAAATATTGCTCGTGAAATCGTGCTGGGAACCAGCATGAATGTGCATACGGATGCCTATAGCGTAAGCCGAGCCTGCGCGACCAGTTTTCAGGCAGTGGCGAATGTCGCGGAAAGCCTGATGGCGGGGTCTATTCGTGCGGGAATTGCGGGTGGTGCGGACTCCTCGTCAGTCTTGCCTATTGGCGTTAGTAAAAAGCTGGCGCGGGTGCTGGTGGATGTCAATAAGGCCCGGACTACCGGTCAACGCCTTAAACTCTTTTCCCGACTGCGTTTACGTGACCTGATGCCTGTGCCGCCAGCCGTCGCTGAGTATTCCACCGGTTTGCGTATGGGGGATACGGCTGAGCAAATGGCCAAAACCTATGGTATTACCCGAGAACAGCAGGACGCTCTGGCGCACCGCTCTCATCAGCGTGCCGCTCAGGCGTGGGCTGAAGGAAAGCTGGCAGATGAGGTAATGACTACCTACGCGCCACCGTTTAAAGATCCTTTTTCAGAAGATAACAATATTCGCGGTAACTCTACGCTGGCCGATTACGCCAAACTACGTCCGGCGTTTGACCGCAAGCACGGCACTGTCACCGCAGCAAACAGTACCCCGCTGACGGACGGTGCAGCCGCCGTGATCATGATGACGGAGTCGCGTGCGAAAGAGTTGGGGCTGGTGCCGCTGGGATACCTGCGTAGTTTTGCTTTTACCGCCATCGATGTCTGGCAGGACATGCTGCTGGGACCTGCGTGGTCAACGCCGCTTGCCCTGGAGAGAGCGGGTCTGACCATGGCAGATTTAACCCTAATCGATATGCATGAAGCCTTTGCCGCTCAAACGCTGGCGAATATTCAGTTGCTGGGTAGCGAACGTTTTACCCGCGACGTGCTGGGCAGAGCACATGCCACTGGCGAAGTTGATGACAGTAAATTTAACGTGCTGGGTGGATCGATTGCCTATGGACACCCCTTCGCCGCCACTGGTGCGCGCATGATTACCCAAACCCTCCATGAGTTACGACGTCGTGGCGGTGGTTTTGGTTTAGTGACCGCCTGTGCAGCTGGTGGTTTGGGTGCAGCCATGGTTCTGGAGGCGGAATAATGGAAATGGCATCGGCTTTTACACTAAACGTACGTCTGGATAACGTTGCTGTTGTCACCATTGATGTGCCCGGAGAGAAAATGAACACCCTGAAAGCGGAGTTTGCTTCTCAGGTACGGGCCATTCTGAAACAAATCCGCGATAACAAAGCATTGCGCGGCGTGGTGTTTATTTCGGCTAAACCCGATAACTTCATTGCCGGGGCGGATATCAACATGATTGGTAGCTGTCGCAGCGCGCAGGAAGCCGAAACGTTGGCCCGTCAGGGGCAGCAGATGATGGCTGAAATCAATGCCTTGCCGATCCCGGTTATCGCCGCGATTCATGGCGCATGCCTCGGCGGTGGCCTGGAGATGGCGCTGGCGTGCCACAACCGTATTTGTACCGATGATGTTAAAACCGTACTGGGTTTACCGGAAGTACAGCTTGGCTTGTTGCCCGGCTCCGGTGGTACGCAGCGGCTGCCGCGCCTGATTGGCGTCAGTACCGCACTGGATATGATCCTCACCGGAAAACAATTACGCGCAAAACAGGCGCTGAAAGTTGGTTTAGTGGATGAAGTTGTACCGCATTCCATTTTGCTGGAAGCAGCCGTTGAACTGGCTAAAAAGGACAGTTCTGCGCATCGAACACTGCCCGTGAGAGAGCGAGTGTTGGCGGGCCCGCTGGGGCGGGCGCTGTTGTTCCGCATGGCCAGTAAAAAGACGGTGCAAAAAACGCAAGGTAACTACCCTGCAACAGAACGTATCCTTGAGGTCATCGAAACCGGGCTAGCGCAAGGCAGCAGTAGCGGTTACGACGCTGAGGCACGTGCGTTTGGTGAACTAGCGATGACATCCCAGTCTCAGGCGCTACGGCACATCTTTTTTGCCAACACCGATGTGAAAAAAGATCCCGGAAGTGATGCGAAACCTGGCCCGCTAAACAGCGTAGGTATTTTGGGCGGCGGTCTGATGGGCGGCGGTATTGCCTACGTGACGGCCTGTAAAGGCGGCTTGCCTGTGCGCATCAAAGATATAAACGCTAAGGGAATCAACCACGCGCTGAAGTACAGCTGGGATCAGCTTGAAACGAAGGTTCGCCGCCGTCATATCAAAGCCAGCGAACGCGATAAACAGCTGGCGCTGATTTCGGGATCAATCGACTACCGTGGCTTTGCGCATCGCGATCTAATTATTGAGGCCGTGTTTGAAGATCTGTCGCTAAAACAACGGATGGTGGCAGAAGTTGAGCAAAATTGCGCACCTCATACCATTTTTGCTTCTAACACCTCATCTTTGCCCATTGGCGATATTGCTGCGAACGCTGCAAGGCCCGAACAAGTGATTGGTTTACACTTTTTTAGTCCGGTGGAAAAAATGCCGTTGGTCGAAGTGATCCCGCATGCCACGACCTCTGAGCAGACAATTGCAACTACCGTTAAGTTAGCGAAAAAACAGGGCAAAACGCCGATAGTGGTGAGAGATAAGGCCGGCTTTTACGTTAACCGCATTTTAGCGCCTTATATTAACGAAGCGATTCGTATGTTGACCGAAGGCGAGCGGGTCGAAACCATAGACGCCGCGCTGGTTAAGTTTGGTTTTCCAGTTGGGCCAATCCAACTTTTGGATGAGGTCGGAATTGATACGGGCACTAAAATTATACCAGTGCTTGAGGCTGCATATGGAGAACGTTTTAGCGCGCCTGCAAATGTTGTTGCTTCAATTTTGAATGACGATCGCAAAGGTAGAAAAAATGGTCGGGGTTTCTATCTTTATGGTGCGAAAGGGCGTAAAAGCAAAAAACAGGTCGACCCTGCAATTTATACGCTTATTGGCGTCCAGGGTCAGGGCCGACTTACCGCTGCGCAGATAGCAGAGCGGTGCGTTATGTTAATGCTCAATGAAGCAGCCCGTTGTTTCGACGAGAAGATAGTCCGCAGCGCACGTGATGGCGACATCGGCGCTGTATTTGGTATTGGTTTTCCGCCATTCCTCGGCGGCCCGTTCAGGTATATGGATTCTCTCGGCGCGGGTGAAGTGGTTGCGGTTCTGCAACGGCTGACCACGCAGTACGGCTCGCGGTTTACACCGTGTGAGCAGTTATTGCAGATGGCGGAACGCAGTGAAAGATTCTGGAATATTGGGGAAACTGACCTGAATTCATGAGGTCAAAGGTAGGATGAATCCGCACTGAATGTATGGGTCGCGCTCAAAATGTAAACAGAGATTGACTATACTTACGCCGTTGAGGTAAAAAACAGCGTTTCATTCGGTGAATGGATAAGGCACAATGCCGGCCACCATATCGTTACCACAGCCAATAGGGGCTGTGAATAAAGGTAGTGGTGATTCTGGTTAACAAAAGCGGTGCAATATGCAAGTTTTTATCATGCGTCACGGCGACGCGGCCCTCGATGCCGCCAGTGATTCGGTTCGTCCCTTAACCTCCTGTGGTTGTGACGAATCTCGCCTGATGGCGAACTGGCTGAAAGGTCAAAAAGTGGATATCGAACGTGTTCTGGTGAGCCCGTTCCTACGAGCCGAACAAACGCTGGATGTGGTGGGGGAGTGTATGAACCTGCCAACCGGTGTTGATGTTTTGCCGGAGCTGACTCCCTGCGGCGATGTCGGTCTGGTCAGCGCCTATTTACAGGCTCTGGCCAATGAAGGTATCGCCACGGCACTGGTTATCTCTCACTTGCCTTTAGTGGGATATCTGGTGTCTGAGCTTTGCCCGGGCGAAACACCGCCGATGTTTACCACATCAGCGATTGCCAGCGTTACGCTTGATGAGAGCGGGAAGGGGACTTTTAACTGGCAGATGAGCCCGTGTAACCTGAAAATGGCAAAAGCGATTTAAAAAGTCTGGAATCGGATAAGGTGCAGCCGTCATCCGAAAAATCAAAGAGCCGCAAATGCGGCTCTTTCTGTTTTTCTGCATCACGGAAGTTCAGGCGGTAGCCACTCTTCCACTTCGATCAGCACCAGCAGCGCGGCGTCACCACCGTACTCTTTCGGCGCCTGATGAAACGCCATCACGTGCGGATGCTGCGCCAGCCAGAGCGGCGTTTGCTGCTTAAGAATATGCTTTCCGTGGCCATGCATCACGCAGGCACAAAACACATGTTCGCGACGACAGGCGGCAATCAGCGCGCCTAACTCTTGTTTGGCCTGTTGCTGGGTCAGCCCATGCAGATCGAGAAATAGCTCCGGAGAGTAATCGCCACGGCGCATTTTCTTCAGTTCGAAATGGCTGACGTCGGCGCGCAGGTATCTTACCGGGCCGTCCGTATTCAGCAGCGGCTGAAACTCATCCGAGAAATAGTGGCTGGCATCAGCCTGCTCCTGTAGCAGTCTTTTAACCGGAACCTCGGCAATTTTTTTACGTGGAGGTCGGTGAACGATGGTGTCCTGTTTAATTTTACGCGTGCCGGTCATCAGCTGGCGAAACAGCGTCTGATCCTCCTCGCTGAGCGATGTTTTCTTTTTCATTCGAGAGTCTCAACTTTTATTTTCCGTTAGTTTAACCCGACTCGGCGGGCATCCGATCGCTTAAAACGCAATTTTCGCGTTCAGGCCCCGTGTGAATGCTGATTTATCGCCGTCTTCGTGGCAAACTAGCCGCCGAAATTAATACGAGCATGCCCTGGAGGAATACGTGGATAAAATTTTCGTCGATGAAGCAGTGAGTGAACTGCATACCATTCAGGACATGTTGCGTTGGGCGGTCAGCCGTTTTAGCGCGGCGAACATCTGGTATGGCCATGGCACGGATAACCCATGGGACGAGGCCGTACAACTGGTGCTGCCGTCACTTTATTTGCCGTTGGATATTCCAGAAGATATGCGTACCGCGCGTCTGACCTCCAGCGAGCGTCATCGTATTGTTGAACGCGTGATTCGCCGCGTCAACGAGCGCATTCCGGTTGCTTATCTGACCAACAAAGCCTGGTTCTGCGGGCATGAATTTTATGTTGATGAACGCGTGCTGGTTCCACGTTCACCGATTGGCGAGCTTATCAATAACCGCTTTGCGGGCCTTATTAATGAGCAACCGCAGCATATCCTCGATATGTGTACTGGCAGCGGCTGTATTGCCATTGCCTGCGCGTATGCTTTCCCGGAAGCCGAAGTCGATGCGGTGGATATTTCCACTGACGCGCTGGCGGTGACCGAACACAACATTGAAGAGCACGGCCTGATCCATCACGTAACGCCGATCCGCTCCGATCTGTTCCGCGATCTGCTGAAAGTCCAGTATGACCTGATTGTGACCAACCCGCCGTATGTCGATGCGGAAGATATGTCCGATCTGCCAAACGAATATCGCCACGAACCTGAGCTGGGTCTGGCGTCCGGCAGCGATGGGCTGAAACTGACCCGCCGCATTCTGGGGAACGCCCCGGACTACCTGTCAGATAACGGTATTCTGATTTGTGAAGTCGGAAACAGCATGGTACATCTGATAGAGCAATATCCGGATGTACCGTTCACCTGGCTTGAGTTCGACAACGGCGGTGACGGCGTATTCATGCTGACCAAAGAGCAGTTAGTTGCTGCTCGCGAGCACTTCAGCATTTATAAAGACTAATTACACGCGCACATACACAACACGCATAACGGAGCCGTGATGGCAGGAAACACAATTGGGCAACTCTTTCGCGTAACCACTTTCGGCGAATCACACGGGCTGGCGCTCGGTTGTATTGTCGATGGTGTTCCGCCGGGCATTTCTCTGACAGAAGCTGACCTGCAGCACGATCTCGACAGACGCCGTCCGGGCACATCGCGCTACACTACGCAGCGTCGTGAGCCGGATCAGGTGAAAATCCTCTCCGGGGTGTTCGAGGGCGTTACCACAGGCACCAGCATTGGCCTGCTGATCGAAAATACCGATCAGCGTTCACAGGATTATGGCGCGATTAAGGACGTTTTTCGTCCGGGACACGCCGACTATACCTATGAGCAAAAATATGGCCTGCGCGACTACCGTGGCGGCGGACGTTCATCCGCACGTGAAACGGCGATGCGCGTGGCGGCCGGAGCGATTGCCAAAAAATATCTGGCGGAAAAATTCGGCGTTGAGATCCGCGGCTGCCTGACGCAGATGGGTGATATTCCGCTGGAGATCAAAGACTGGTCCCAGGTGGAACTTAACCCGTTCTTTTGCCCGGACCCGGATAAACTCGAAGCGCTGGACGAACTGATGCGCGGGCTGAAGAAAGAAGGTGACTCCATCGGAGCGAAGGTGACCGTTGTTGCACGCGGTGTACCTGCGGGTCTCGGCGAACCTGTATTCGATCGCCTGGATGCCGACATTGCCCATGCGCTGATGAGCATTAACGCCGTTAAGGGCGTTGAGATTGGCGATGGATTTGACGTTGTTGCGCTGCGCGGCAGCCAGAACCGTGACGAAATCACCAAAGAAGGTTTCCAGAGTAACCATGCGGGCGGCATTCTGGGCGGGATCAGCAGCGGGCAACAAATCATTGCTCATATGGCGCTGAAACCGACGTCCAGTATTACCGTTCCTGGGCGCACTATTAACCGCTTTGGAGAAGAAGTCGAAATGATCACTAAAGGTCGCCACGATCCGTGCGTAGGGATCCGCGCCGTACCGATCGCCGAGGCGATGCTGGCGATCGTATTGATGGATCACCTGCTGCGTCAGCGGGCGCAAAATGCGGACGTGAAGACCGATATTCCACGCTGGTAAGAGATGAAAAAAACGGCACTTGCGGCGCTGGCTCTGTTTGCCAGTACCGCCTGTCTGGCGGCGACGCCCTGGCAGAAAATTACCCATCCGGTTGCGGGCAGCGCGCAGTCTATTGGCGCGTTTTCCAATGGCTGTATTGTTGGCGCAGATACGCTGCCTGTCCAGTCAGAACACTATCAGGTGATGCGCACCGATCAGCGTCGTTACTTTGGCCATCCGGATCTGGTGAGGTTTATCCAGCGTCTGAGTTATCAGGCCAATAGTCAGGGACTGGGCACGGTATTAATCGGCGATATGGGTATGCCGGCCGGTGGGCGATTCAATGGCGGTCACGCCAGCCACCAGACGGGACTGGATGTGGATATTTTCCTGCAACTGCCGAAAACGCGCTGGACCCAGTCGCAACTGCTGCGGCCGCAGGCGTTAGATCTGGTCTCACAGGATGGTAAACGTGTTGTGCCGTCACTGTGGAAACCGGAGATTTTCAGCCTGATCAGACTGGCTGCAAAAGATAATGAAGTAACGCGTATTTTCGTGAATCCGGCGATTAAGCAACAACTTTGTCTGGATGCAGGGACCGACAGGGACTGGTTGCGTAAAGTGCGGCCGTGGTTCCAGCATCGTGCGCATATGCACGTGCGGTTACGTTGTCCTGCCGACAGCCTTGAGTGCGAAGATCAACCGTTACCGCCACCGGGTGACGGCTGTGGCGCAGAGCTGCAAAGCTGGTTCGAACCTCCAAAACCTGGAACCACCAAGCCTGAGAAGAAGACACCGCCGCCGTTGCCGCCTTCCTGCCAGGCGCTACTGGACGAGCATGTACTCTAATGGATCATTTTGCCTCTCTGTTTATGGTGTCGCCACTGCTGTTAGGTGTGCTTTTTTTTGTGGCGATGCTGGCAGGTTTTATTGATTCTCTGGCCGGAGGTGGTGGTCTACTCACCATCCCGGCATTGATGGCGGCCGGGATGCCACCTGCGCAAGCGCTGGCAACCAATAAGCTGCAAGCCTGCGGGGGATCTATCTCTTCCTCCCTCTATTTTATTCGTCGGGGTGTGGTTAATCTGGCGGATCAGAAGCTCAATATCTTCATGACCTTTATCGGCTCAATGAGTGGCGCGCTGTTGGTTCAGCACGTGCAGTCAGATGTTCTGCGCCAGATCCTGCCAGTATTGGTTATCTGTATTGGCCTTTACTTTCTGTTGATGCCGAAAATCGGGGAAGAGGACCGACAGCGCCGACTGCACGGTTTGCCTTTCGCGCTGGTAGCCGGGGGCTGCGTCGGCTTTTACGATGGCTTTTTTGGTCCGGCGGCAGGGTCATTCTACGCGCTGGCCTTTGTCATGCTGTGCGGATACAACCTGGCAAAATCGACGGCCCACGCCAAAGTATTAAATGCCACATCGAATATCGGTGGGTTGTTGCTGTTTGCCCTCGGCGGCAAAGTGATTTGGGCGACAGGTTTTGTGATGCTCATTGGCCAGTTTATTGGCGCACGGATGGGCTCTCGACTGGTACTCAGCAAAGGACAAAAACTCATTCGGCCAATGATCGTTATTGTCTCCGCCGTGATGAGCGCCAAGCTACTTTATGATAATCATGGACAGGAGATTCTCCACTGGCTGGGGATGAACTAATGAATAATACGCATCACTACGAACAGTTAATTGAGATTTTTAACGGCTGCTTTGCCGATGAATTTAATACCCGTCTGATTAAAGGCGACGACGAACCGATCTATCTTCCAGCGGATGCGGAATTACCGTATCACCGTATCGTTTTTGCGCATGGTTATTACGCCAGTGCGTTACACGAAATTTCACACTGGTGTATCGCCGGTAAAGCCCGTCGTGAACTGGTCGATTTCGGTTACTGGTACTGCCCGGACGGACGCGACGCGAAGACACAATGCCAGTTTGAAGATGTGGAAGTGAAGCCGCAGGCGTTTGACTGGTTGTTTTGCATGGCGGCGGGCTACCCGTTTAACGTCAGTTGCGACAATCTGGAAGGGGACTTTGAACCGGATCGCGTGGTATTCCAGCGCCGTGTTCATACTCAGGTGATGGAGTACCTGGAAAAGGGGATCCCTGAACGTCCGGCGCGTTTCATTAACGCGTTACAGAATTATTATCACACGCCTGAACTTACGGCGGAACAATTCCCGTGGCCCGAAGCGCTCAACTGAAGCCGCTGCCACGTTTACAATGAGGAAATAAGATGATCGCGGAGTTTGAATCACGCATTCTGGCATTAATCGACGATATGGTAGAGCACGCCAGCGATGATGAGTTGTTTGCCAGTGGCTATTTGCGTGGGCACCTGACGCTGGCTGTGGCTGAGCTGGATGCTGGCGAGGACCATTCCGCTGAGGCATTGTACGCCAATGTGACCAGCAGCCTGGAAAAAGCCATTAGCGCAGGCGAACTCTCGCCGCGTGACCAGGCGTTAGTGAAAGAGATGTGGGACACACTGTTCCAGAAGGCAACGCAATAATAATAGCAGTGGATTGTGCCGGATGGCGACGCGAAGGCGTCTTATCCGGCCTACGCGGACGGGGGTTGTAGGCCGGATAAGCGTAGCGCCATCAGGCAATGGCGAGATGGTATCTTATTTCACCGCTTTACCCTTCAATAACTTCCTCACCCACAGACGATTCGGATTCAGCGCTGCCAGCGTACTGGCATCCATAGGAATAGGTTCATCGCTCATTTGCGATGCCAGAATTTCTGCACACAGCGGGGCAGTACACAGCCCGCGCGAGCCCAGCGCACCTAACATAAATAAATCGGAATACACCGGGGCGTTTACGGCGTGCACTCTGTCTTCGGCAAGCGTGGCGTATTGGCTGAGCGTGGTGTCATAGTCCGCGACATTGCCCACCATCGGCATGTGATCGCGCGTGGCACAGCGCACTCCACAACGGGCGGCATTGCCACTAACGTCTACTTCTTTTGCCCACGAGGCATTCGGGAAACAATCTATTAAGCGCTGACGGTTTTGCTGCTGATCGTCCGCGCGATACACCGTTTCTTCACTTCCGCGATGATAGCTGGCGCCAATGCAGTGCTGCTGGTTTTGCGGGTTGTGCGGCGTGAGGTAGCCGTCATAGCACAGCACCTGACGCAGCGCTGAAAGCGAAGGCGTGGTAGGAATGTGACTCACCTGACCGCCTACGGAGTAGACCGGTAGCGACTGCGTCTGCTCAACGCCGTTAATGCGATGCCCGTTAGCCAGAACCACCGCAGCGTGAGTGGCGGTTTCGCCACTGGCAAACGTCAATTGCCAGTGTTCTGTCTGCCGAGACAGCGAGGCCAGCGTATGTTGATACCGGGTGCGTAATCCCAGCGTTGCGGCGTAGTCGAATACGGCGGCGGTTAATTGTGCCGGACACAGCCATCCTCCGGCAGGGTACTGAATCCCGCCGCATCCGGTTTCTACGCCGGTCGTTTGTAAAACCTGCTCTGCGTTAACGCTGACGGCGAGCGCATCAGGCAATTCAAGGGACAGCATTTGAGCGATTTTCTGCTGGCTTTTTTCATCCCACGCCAGTTGCGTCACACCGCACCAGTCATGCTCGAACTCAACGGGGAGGGCGTCATACAGTCGACGAGCGAAGGTAAACGCGGTGGGGAAAAAGAGATTAATGGCCGCGTCATGCTTGCTGAGTAGCGGATAAAGCGCGCCCTGGCGATTGCCGGATGCCCCCCTGGCTGGATTATCGTCGGCGCAATAGAGTGTGACCTGCCAGCCGCGACGCAGTAACGCCAACGACAGCAATGCGCTGGCAATCCCCCCGCCAATAATGGCGGCTTCGCGTTTATCTGTTCCGGAACGTGCAAACCAGGGAGCCGATGAAGGGAGCGTCAGCGTCTGTTCCATTACGCCACAGAGCATTTCGCGTTTGCGACCAAAGCCTTTGCATTTTTGCATCGTAAACCCGGCTTCCTGCAACCCCCGACGCACAAAGCCCGCTGAGGTAAAGGTCGCCAGCGTACCGCCGGGACGAGCCAGACGGGCCATTGCGTTAAACAGCGTTGGCGTCCACATATCCGGATTTTTTGCCGGTGCGAAACCGTCCAGAAACCAGGCGTCCACTTTTTGATTCAGGGAGTCATCGAGCTTACTGGTCAGTTCGTTAATATCGCCAAACCACAGATCCAGCGTGACGCGTCCTTCATCAAGGAGCAGGCGATGGCATCCCGCCAGCGGCAGCGGCCATTGCTCTTGCAGCGCCGTGGCCCATGGGGCAAGTTCTGGCCAGTGCTGATGAGCTAAGGTGAGATCTTCACGCGTTAGCGGATATTTTTCAAAACTGATGAAATGTAATCTTTCCAGGGTAGCTTCAGGATGGGTATCGCGAAAATCGGTAAATGCCTGCCAGAGCGTCAGGAAGTTAAGTCCGGTGCCAAACCCGCTTTCTGCCACCACGAAGAGGGGACGTGAATGCGCAGGGAATCGCTGGGCGAGATGATTCCCGCCGAGAAAGACGTAACGTGTCTCTTCCAGCCCGTTATCATTAGAAAAATAGACATCGTCAAAATCTCGGGAAACAGGTGTACCCTCAGCGTTGAATTCAAGGTTTGCAGGTTGTATAGCGTATTGTTTCACGTAAGTTACTCGTCTGGCAGGCTGTGCCCCGATCTTAGCGATGAGTGCCTGGCTGCGCAAATTTCCACATTAAATGGCTGATCGGACTTGTTCGGCGTACAAGTGTACGCTATTGTGCCACTCGAAACTTTAAAATAGTGCGACTTACAGAGGTATTGAATGAAACGTGCAGTGATTACTGGCTTGGGCATCGTTTCCAGCATCGGTAATAACCAGCAGGAAGTCCTGGCATCTCTGCGTGAAGGACGTTCAGGGATCACTTTCTCTCAGGAGCTGAAGGACTCCGGCATGCGTAGCCACGTTTGGGGCAACGTAAAACTGGATACCACTGGCCTCATTGACCGCAAAGTAGTGCGCTTTATGAGCGACGCATCCATCTATGCATTCCTTTCTATGGAACAGGCAGTGGCTGATGCCGGCCTTGCAGCAGAAGATTACCAGAACAACCCGCGCGTTGGCCTGATTGCAGGTTCCGGCGGCGGCTCCCCGCGTTTTCAGGTGTTCGGTGCTGACGCAATGCGTAGCCCGCGTGGTCTGAAAGCGGTTGGCCCGTATGTGGTCACCAAAGCGATGGCGTCCGGCGTTTCTGCCTGCCTCGCAACGCCGTTCAAAATCCACGGCGTAAACTACTCTATCAGCTCTGCCTGTGCGACATCTGCGCACTGTATCGGTAACGCGGTAGAACAAATTCAGCTGGGCAAACAGGACATCGTTTTTGCTGGCGGCGGCGAAGAGCTGTGCTGGGAAATGGCGTGTGAATTCGACGCCATGGGCGCGCTGTCTACTAAATACAACGACGATCCGTCCAAAGCTTCCCGTACCTATGACGCAAACCGCGATGGTTTCGTTATTGCCGGCGGCGGCGGTATGGTCGTGGTTGAAGAGCTGGAGCACGCGCTGGCACGTGGCGCGCATATCTACGCGGAAATCGTCGGTTACGGCGCAACGTCCGATGGCGCAGACATGGTTGCTCCGTCTGGTGAAGGCGCAGTACGTTGCATGCAAATGGCGATGCACGGTGTAGACACCCCGATCGACTATCTGAACTCTCACGGTACCTCTACCCCGGTAGGCGACGTGAAAGAGCTGGGTGCAATTCGTGAAGTGTTTGGCGACAACAGCCCTGCAATCTCTGCGACTAAAGCCATGACCGGCCACTCCCTGGGCGCAGCTGGCGTACAGGAAGCTATCTACTCTCTGCTGATGCTGGAACACGGCTTTATCGCGCCGAGCATCAACATTGAAGAGCTGGATGAGCAGGCGGCAGGTCTGAACATCGTGACTAAACCGACCGAGCAGGCGCTGACTACCGTGATGTCCAACAGCTTCGGCTTTGGCGGCACTAACGCAACGCTGGTTATGCGTAAGCTGAAAGCATAAGTCTGCAAAATGAAAAATGAGATGCAAAGGGGAGCCTGATGGCTCCCCTTTTTTATCTATTCATCTTTTCGTACTCCGGTGCGATCTCCGCAGACCATGCCTTGGCGTGTGCGATATCACCGGCGCTGTAGATTGGCTGTTCAAATTGATTGCCCAGATCCCGCACGCGATAAATTTTCCAGCGACCCTCTTCCCAACGCGTATACACTTCCAGTTGCATGGGCGCTTCGCCTGCCGGTCCACCTAATTGTACTTCCACCTTTTCGCCACCGAGAAAGGGCTGAACTGCTCCAACCCGTAGCCGCGGGATCCATTCAGGGTCATAATCCTGCACGTACATAAAGTAGTCAGAATTTATTATTTCCTGCTCGTAAAGGCTGCCAATCAGCGCCAGACGGTCGATAACGTCTTTCGCCACATAACGTTGCATGAGCGCGGACGTATCTCGATCTTGTGTGTAGGCGGACATCCACGCGAGATAGAATTGTTTAACATCCTGAGTGCTGTCACTGCGTGATGAAGAACAGCTACAAAGTAACAAAACTAGAGCAATCAATGGGAACGCTTTCATTACTACTTCCTGTAAATAGTGTATGAAGGCTTTGCCGCCCGATAGCCTGGCCCCGCCCACATATCACGTTGTCTAAAATCGGAGTACCACTCCTGACCGTCAAATATCGCCATATGCCCGCTTGGGTTTCCTCCCTCATAAGGTTGAATGACGACGACATCTCCTGCTCTGGGTTGTTCAAATGTGCCGATAGGACGGAATCCTGCGTTTTTTAACAGCGGTCCATAATCTTTAGCATGGTAGGTATTCCCAAGAGAAATACCTCCTGTCTGAATGGCTTTGCGGGTAAATTCTGCACAGCGCTTCTGAGAATGCGCGCCTGCATGTGATTTCGCATAATTTGTTGCTGCTGTTTTATTCCAGCTCATCATGACTCCTGTTAAAAGAATATGTAATAAGTTCGTGTATTGCTTTAACAGGATTTAATCTGATGGGCATAACCGATAGTGCTATTAATATCGGGAATATATTTGGTTGAGATATAAATTAATCTGCCATGCAAATTATGGGTAACGCATTTATAGTTTATGGTTATTTTTTGTGACGGTTATTTTTTCTGATTTCGAGAGATAGCGCGATGGCCAAATCATGTCCGGCGTGGTTTCCAGCGCCTGTGCGATGATCTGTTCTGCTCTGGGCCAGTTGCGGGTAAATACATTTCGTAGCGAATCAGGAGACAAGCCCGCAGAACGTGACAATTCTCTGAGCGTAATGCCTCTTTTTTCCAGTGCACTTTTAATATCTGCACGATGCCAGTCTTGGCTTTTGTGTTCCATTCTGTAATCCTAAGAAGATGTGTTATCGGTGCCGATATTTTTCAGGGTATAAATTAGAAAAAAAGAACGTTACTTTCTTGTTGTCGTAGGAATATTGCCAGAATTAATTTGAAATTTCGCGAAAAAGAAAAAATATTTTTATTTCATCAGCAGAAAGGAAAGAAACTGATGGTAAAAGAGTGGTTCACGGTAAAGGAGTGTCTTGAATTACCGGGGTTTCCTGGAAGCGCACCAGCTGTACGTCTGCGCTTAAATACCAACAGTGAAGGGAAGGAGGGCGTTAAGCGCAAGCGCGCGAAATCTAAGGCCGAGGAATTTCATATTTCTGCGTTCCCACTGTATGTACGCTCGTATCTGAATGAAAATGAGAAAACAGAGGCGCCTGATCGCAACATTGTGCAGGAAGCCGAGCCCAAAGAGATTTGGGATATGATGTTCCGGCTCCTGACGCCGCAGCAGCGTGAACAGGTAACCGGGAGGTTTAGAGCGAAAGGCATTGATGCGGTATTTCCCTTTTTGTTCGTTGAGAAGTCACCGCTTTGAAACACACAGCTATGCTTTCACAGTTGACAGCCAGGGTCACTCGCAGGCAGACTCCAGCTTCAACATTATCCTCTTGATAATGCGTAAGCGTTTAACGTTATCCAACGCACCTTAATCCTGATAGTCAGGTAGAGGGGGCGTGGACATTCCTCGCCTTACTCTGCATTTTGGAGTAACGCATGACAGCTGTAACCCAACAAGAAAAAACACCTTCGGCGAACTTTTCGCTGTTTCGTATCGCTTTTGCAGTTTTCCTGACCTATATGACGGTCGGTCTCCCTTTGCCCGTGATTCCTCTGTTTGTGCATCAGGAACTGGGCTATGGCAATACTATGGTCGGTATCGCCGTAGGTGTACAGTTTCTGGCAACGGTATTAACGCGCGGCTACGCCGGGCGCTTAGCCGATCAATATGGTGCTAAACGCTCGGCACTACAGGGGATGTTTGCCTGTGGGCTGGCGGGCGCGGCGTGGCTTTTAGCCGCGCTATTGCCTGTTTCTGTCCCTGTAAAATTTGCGTTGTTAATCGTCGGGCGTTTGATCCTCGGTTTTGGCGAAAGCCAACTGCTCACCGGTACGCTGACCTGGGGGTTGGGGCTGGTCGGCCCAACACGCTCCGGTAAGGTGATGTCGTGGAACGGAATGGCGATTTACGGCGCGCTGGCCGCTGGTGCACCGCTGGGCCTGTTGATCCACAGCCACTTTGGCTTCGCGGCGCTGGCGGGAACGACGATGGTATTACCGCTGCTGGCATGGGCATTCAACGGCACCGTGCGTAAAGTGCCTGCGCATGCAGGAGAACGTCCTTCTTTATGGAGCGTAGTCGGGCTTATATGGAAACCGGGCCTGGGCCTGGCGCTGCAGGGCGTTGGCTTTGCGGTGATCGGTACCTTTATTTCACTCTATTTTGTCAGCAACGGCTGGACGATGGCGGGGTTCACCCTGACTGCGTTTGGTGGGGCGTTTGTGCTGATGCGCATTCTGTTTGGCTGGATGCCGGACCGTTTCGGCGGCGTGAAGGTTGCCGTTGTCTCTTTGCTGGTGGAAACTGCGGGGCTGATTTTGCTGTGGCAGGCCCCATCGGCCTGGATTGCGCTGCTCGGGGCGGCATTAACCGGGGCCGGGTGTTCGCTTATCTTCCCGGCATTGGGCGTCGAAGTGGTGAAGCGAGTGCCCGCGCAGGTTCGCGGTACGGCGCTGGGCGGTTACGCCGCGTTTCAGGATATCTCCTACGGTATAAGCGGTCCGGTCGCCGGGGTGCTGGCCACCGCGTACGGTTATCCCTCAGTGTTCCTTGCCGGGGCGATATCCGCCGTGGTGGGGATTATTGTAACGTTGCTTACGCTGCGTAAAGGTTAGGCGACCAGCCAGAAAATGGCTAACGCAATTATCAACGCAACAAACAGCAGTCCCGGTCGTGCCGACAGAGATTTAACCGTTTCAATCATCGGCGCGAACGGGCTGTAAATGGGCTGCAGATGACGCGGATCGCTGAGCTCACGTTCTCGTTCCACGCGACGCAGGAAAATTTGATTGAGCAAATCCTGCACCTGCACCATGGTCAGAATCGATTGTGGTTGGATCTGATACGTCTGCTGCGCGTATTCTTTTATCGCTGTCAGCTCATTCGGCTCTAATGGCAGCTTCAGCGCCGCCTGGAGCGTTTGTAGCGTTGGTGCGCTTTGCAGGCTGAGCGTCTGGCGCGCCTGCAGCCAGGTGACCAGGTGCGTAAACTGTTTGGCAGGGATCAGCTCACCGCTTTTTACGCCAGACAACTCCAGCATCGACTGCCAGATCATCTTCCCGGATTCTCCCGTGGCCGCCGCCAGTTTGGTAACTAACTGGTTCAGCGTATTGTGCTCTGCGGGGAGCAACGGGCGATCGGTAGCCGGGCGCTGCTGCGGCTGCGGTATCGACAGCTGTCCTTGTTGCAGCAGCGTGAGCACGTTCTTCAACTGCTCAGGCGTGAGCTGGCTGAGCGCCGTTTGCCCATACTGCTGACGGATAAAATCACTCACCGCCTGGCGATTATTTCCCTGGCTCAGTAATTCAGTGAGCTGCGAAAGCACCTGACGATTAACATGATTTTGCTGAGCAACCCCCAGTCGTTGGTTAAGGTTTTGCTCAGCGGCAGGAAAGTGACGTGATTGCAGCGGCGTATCACTTTTGACGCCCAGATCGTGCTTCATTCCGGCCCACACCTCAGCGCTTTGCTGCTGGGTGAGTGAAATCAAACGGGTAATTAGCCGTTCCAGCACAGTACGTTGTTGCGTGGATAGCGGTTGTTCACCCGCAGCGGAAGGGGCATTTTGGCCTTCGCCGGGAGGGCGTGCGGGCGTACCTGAAATGGGCTGCATCATCTCTGTTCCTTAAATCTGTGCTGACCAGGTCTCGCAGTATGCCTGGCGGCGAGATTATGGCACACTTGCCCGGTTAACTCTCGTTCTCAAACAGGTGCGAAAGACGTGAAAATCCTCGTTGATGAAAATATGCCCTATGCCCGCGAACTGTTCAGTCGTTTGGGGGAGGTCAAAGCGGTTCCCGGTCGTCCGATTCCCGTTGCTGAACTGGATGATGCGGATGCTTTAATGGTGCGCTCGGTGACGAAAGTAAATGAATCACTGCTTGGCGGAAAACCGGTTAAATTTGTCGGTACGGCAACCGCTGGCACAGACCATGTGGATGACGCCTGGCTTGCGCAGGCGGGGATCGGTTTTTCCGCCGCGCCCGGTTGTAACGCAATAGCGGTCGTAGAATATGTTTTTTCAGCGTTACTGATGCTGGCGGAGCGCGACGGGTTTGCGTTACGCGATCGCACCGTAGGCATTGTGGGTGTGGGTAACGTTGGCGGGCGTTTGCAGGCGCGTCTGGAAGCGCTGGGGATCCGCACGCTGCTGTGCGATCCACCGCGAGCCGATCGCGGTGACGAAGGCAATTTCTGCTCGCTGGATGAACTGGTTGAGCAAGCCGATGTGCTGACTTTCCATACCCCGCTGTTTAAAGACGGGCCGTACAAAACGCTGCACATGGCGGATGACGCGCTGATTAGCCGGTTGAAGCCGGGCACTATTTTGATCAACGCCTGCCGTGGGCCGGTCATCGACAATACGGCATTGCTGAACCGATTGAATGCCGGTCAGTCGCTGAGCGTTGTGCTGGATGTCTGGGAAGGAGAGCCGGATCTCAATGTGGCGTTGCTGGAGAAAGCCGATATCGGCACGGCGCACATTGCCGGGTATACCCTCGAAGGAAAAGCGCGTGGCACCACGCAGGTCTTTGAGGCCTATAGTAAGTTTATTGGTCACGAGCAGCACGTTGCGCTCAGTACCCTGTTACCCGCGCCGGAATTTGGTCGTATCACCCTGCATGGCCCGTTAGATCAGCCAACGCTGAAAAGGCTGGTGCATTTAGTGTATGATGTGCGCCGCGATGATGCGCCGCTGCGCAAAGTCGCTGGAATTCCGGGTGAGTTTGATAAACTGCGTAAAAATTACCTTGAGCGTCGTGAATGGTCGTCTTTATATGTGATGTGTGACGACGCAACGGCTGCTGCCTTATTGTGTAAGCTGGGTTTTAACGCTGTTCATCATCCGGCACATTAATGTCTTCTTAATGCTCCCTGTCGAATAATGCGACAGGGACGCTTACGTATTTCTTGGAGTAAATCACCATGTCTGAAGGCTGGAATATTGCCATTCTGGGCGCAACGGGCGCCGTAGGCGAAGCCCTGCTCGATACGCTGGCTGAACGCCAGTTCCCGGTCGGTGAAATTTATGCGCTGGCGCGTAATGAAAGCGCCGGTGAACATCTGCGTTTTAACGGTAAATCGGTCATAGTGCAGGACGTTGCAGACTTTGACTGGACGCAGGCACAGTTGGCATTTTTTGTTGCGGGCGCTGAAGCCACCGCCGCCTGGGTAGAAGAAGCCACTAATGCAGGTTGCCTGGTGATTGACAGCAGCGGTCTGTTCGCGCTTGAGCCAGACGTTCCGCTGGTGGTTCCGGACGTTAACCCGTTCGTGCTGGCGGATTACCGTAACCGCAATGTGATTGCGGTGCCTAACAGTCTGACCAGCCAACTGCTGTCTGCACTGAAACCGTTGATTGATGACGGTGGGCTTTCGCGTATTACGGTGACCAATATTATCTCAGCTTCCGCTCATGGCAAAAAAGCGGTGGATGCGCTGGCCGGACAGAGTGCAAAACTGCTTAACGGCATCCCGATTGACGAAGATGATTTCTTTGGCCGTCAGTTGGCATTCAACATGCTGCCGCTGCTGCCCGATCGTGAAGGTAGCGTGCGTGAAGAACGTCGTATCGTTGATGAAGTGCGCAAAATTATGCAGGATGATGGTCTGCTCATCTCTGCCAGCATCGTGCAGTCCCCGGTATTTTATGGCCACGCGCAGATGGTGAATTTTGAGGCCCTGCGCCCGTTGGCGGCGGAAGAAGCGCGCGATGCGTTTTCACGCGGTGAAGACGTGGTGTTGTCGGAAGAGACCGATTTCCCGACCCAGGTTGGCGATGCATCGGGCACGCCGCACCTTTCTATTGGCTGCGTGCATAATGATTACGGTATGCCAGAGCAGGTTCAGTTCTGGTCTGTGGCGGACAACGTACGCTTTGGCGGCGCGTTAATGGCGGTGAAAATTGCGGAAAAACTGGTGCAGGAGTACCTGTACTAATGTCTGACCAGCAACAGCCGTCAACCCATAAAATTGCGCTGGGCATTGAGTATGACGGCAGCAAATATTATGGCTGGCAGCGCCAGAACGAAGTGCGTAGCGTTCAGGAAAAACTGGAAAAAGCGCTCTCTCAGGTGGCGAATGAACGCATCAATGTTTTTTGTGCAGGACGCACGGATGCGGGCGTTCATGGCACTGGGCAGGTCGTGCATTTTGAAACCACTGCCCAGCGTAAAGATGCGGCCTGGACACTGGGGGTAAATGCGAATTTACCTGGTGACATCGCCGTGCGCTGGGTTAAAGCTGTACCCGATGATTTTCATGCCCGATTTAGCGCCACAGCTCGCCGTTATCGCTACATCATCTACAATCATCGGTTGCGCCCTGCTGTTTTGGGTAAAGGGGTAACCCATTACTATGAACCGCTGGACGCTGAGCGTATGCATCGTGCGGCCCAGTGTCTGATTGGCGAAAATGATTTTACCTCGTTTCGAGCGGTGCAGTGTCAGTCGCGCACGCCGTGGCGAAACGTGATGCACATTAACGTCGAACGTTTCGGTGCATATGTGGTGGTGGATATTAAAGCGAATGCCTTTGTACATCATATGGTCAGGAATATTGTCGGCAGCCTGATGGAAGTTGGCGCCAACAACCAGCCGGAGAGCTGGATAGCAGAACTGTTAGCGGCAAAGGACAGAACGCTGGCAGCGGCAACGGCGAAAGCGGAAGGATTGTATCTGGTTGCGGTAGATTACCCGGACCGGTTCGACCTGCCAAAACCGCCTATGGGCCCGCTATTTCTGGCGGACTAATTTGAGTCGTATAAAGGCAAAACTATGGACCTGATTTACTTTCTTATCGATTTTATCCTGCACATTGATGTGCACCTGGCGGAGCTGGTTGCGGAATACGGTATCTGGGTATACGCCATTCTGTTTCTGATCCTGTTCTGTGAAACCGGGCTGGTGGTGACACCATTCCTGCCAGGGGACTCGCTGCTGTTTGTTGCGGGTGCGCTTTCTGCGCTGCCAACCAACGATCTTAATGTTCATCTGATGGTGGCACTGATGATTGTGGCGGCGATTGTGGGCGATGCGGTGAACTACACGATTGGCCGATTGTTCGGGGAAAAACTTTTCAGTAACCCGAACTCCAAAATTTTCCGCCGCAGCTACCTGGATAAAACCCATGCGTTCTACGAGCGTCATGGCGGTAAGACGATTATCCTGGCGCGTTTCGTGCCTATCGTGCGTACATTTGCGCCGTTTGTTGCCGGTATGGGACATATGTCCTACCGTCACTTTGCGATGTATAACGTCGTAGGTGCATTGCTGTGGGTATTGTTGTTCACCTACGCAGGCTACCTGTTCGGCGATTTGCCGATCGTCCAGGAAAACCTGAAATTATTGATTGTGGCGATTATCGTCCTTTCCGTATTGCCGGGGGTGATTGAAGTAATTCGCCATAAGCGTGCTGCGTCACGGGCTGCAAAATAGAAAGTAACTCAGCGGTTCGACCACTTTTTTATCCAAAGTTTCGGGCTGTTATGTTTTAATGTGCAACATTCATGGTCTGTTAGGGGCAAAAATGGCATTATGCGCCCCTTATAACAAAGCTGACTAGGGTTCAGGCAGAAAGGTCACCAATGAGCTGGATTGAACGAATTAAAAGCAACATTACTCCCACCCGCAAGGCAAGCATTCCTGAAGGGGTGTGGACCAAGTGTGATAGCTGCGGTCAGGTTTTATACCGTGCTGAGCTGGAACGTAATCTTGAGGTCTGTCCGAAGTGTGACCATCATATGCGCATGTCGGCGCGCAATCGCCTGCATAGCCTGTTAGATGAAGGTTCTCTTGTGGAACTGGGTAGCGAGCTTGAGCCGAAAGACGTGCTGAAGTTTCGTGACTCCAAAAAATACAAAGACAGACTGGCTTCTGCGCAGAAAGAAACTGGCGAGAAAGATGCGCTGGTGGTGATGAAAGGCACACTTCACGGTATGCCGGTCGTTGCTGCGGCATTCGAGTTCGCGTTTATGGGCGGCTCCATGGGCTCTGTGGTCGGCGCGCGTTTTGTCCGTGCCGTTGAGCAGGCGCTGGAAGACAACTGTCCGCTGATCTGCTTCTCCGCTTCTGGCGGGGCGCGTATGCAGGAAGCGCTGATGTCTTTGATGCAGATGGCGAAAACCTCTGCTGCGCTGGCGAAAATGCAGGAACGCGGTTTACCGTATATTTCTGTACTGACCGACCCAACAATGGGTGGTGTTTCCGCAAGCTTCGCGATGCTGGGCGATCTCAACATTGCAGAACCGAAAGCATTGATCGGCTTCGCTGGTCCGCGTGTTATCGAGCAAACCGTACGTGAGAAACTGCCGCCGGGATTCCAGCGCAGCGAGTTCCTGATTGAAAAGGGCGCTATCGATATGATCGTCCGCCGTCCGGAAATGCGCCTGAAACTGGCAAGCATCCTGGCGAAGCTGATGAATCTTCCCGCGCCGAATCCGGATGAGCCGCGTGAAGGCGAAGTGGTACCTCCGGTTCCCGATCAGGAACCAGAGGCCTGATAGTTTACGCTATGGGTTTCGGGTTGCAGGCAGGCGACAAGAGTGTTAATCCCGATGAACTTACACCGTTAAGTGATTCGGGAGAGCGAGTACAGCCAACACATCTGCAACGTGGAAAACGACGTGTAAAAAAGGGCAGGCCGGTTGGCGCTGCCCTTTTGCTTTTCTCAACGTAAAGAATCTACAGGCATCATGGACAATAAACGTATCCCTCAAGCCGCGTCGCCCCTGGCGTCGTGGCTTTCTTATCTTGAAAACCTGCACAGTAAAACCATCGATCTGGGCCTTGAACGCGTCAGCCAGGTGGCGCGTAAACTGGGTGTGTTGAAACCTGCGCCATTTGTTTTTACGGTGGCAGGAACCAATGGGAAAGGCACAACCTGTCGTACGCTGGAATCTGTGCTGACTGCGGCAGGCTATAAAGTTGGGGTGTACAGTTCGCCTCATCTGGTGCGCTACACGGAACGCGTACGCGTGCAGGGGCGTGAACTGCCGGAATCAGCTCATACCGCCTCGTTTGCTGAGATTGAAGACGCACGTGGTGACATTTCCCTGACTTACTTTGAATACGGTACGTTATCGGCACTCTGGCTGTTTAAACAGGCCCAACTGGATGTTGTTATTCTGGAAGTGGGGTTAGGCGGCCGCCTTGACGCCACCAATATCGTCGATGCCGATGTCGCAGTAGTCACCAGTATTGCGCTTGACCATACTGACTGGCTGGGCCCGGATCGCGAAAGTATTGGTCGTGAGAAGGCAGGGATTTTCCGCGCAGAGAAACCGGCCATCGTCGGCGAACCGGAAATGCCTTACACCATCGCGGATGTCGCTCAGGAGTGCGGGGCGATTTTGCAACGTTGCGGTGTGGACTGGCGCTATGCGGTCACGGAGAACGACTGGTCGTTTACTGATGCTCATGGAACGCTGGCGCACCTGCCGTTGCCGCAGGTGCCACAACCTAATGCTGCAACCGCACTGGCCGCACTGCGCGCAAGCGGCCTTAACGTCAGCGAGCAGGCCATTCGTGACGGTATCGAACAAGCGATTTTACCGGGACGCTTCCAGATTGTGAGCGAGTCGCCGCGGGTGATTTTTGATGTTGCCCATAACCCGCATGCGGCGGAGTATCTGACCGGACGTCTGAAAAAGTTAGTGAAAAGCGGGCGTGTACTTGCGGTTATCGGTATGCTACATGATAAAGATATTGCAGGTACGTTGGCCTGGCTGAAAAGTGTGGTTGACGACTGGTACTGTGCGCCCCTGGAAGGGCTGCGTGGTGCAACGGCAGAACAGCTGCTGGAGCACCTGGGCAAAGGCAACGCTTATGACAGCGTGGCGCAGGCATGGGCTGCGGCACTTGCTGAGGCGAAGCCAGAAGATACCGTGTTGGTGTGTGGATCGTTTCACACTGTCGCACATGTCATGGAAGTAATAGACGTGGGGAGAAGCGGTGGCGAGTAAGTTTCAGAACCGATTAGTCGGCACAATTGTGCTGGTCGCGCTCGGGGTAATTGTGCTTCCCGGGCTGCTTGACGGCCAGAAAAAGCATTATCAGGATGAATTTGCAGCGATCCCACTGGTGCCTAAACCCGGCGATCGCGATGAACCAGACATGATGCCAGCAGCAACGCAGGCGCTGCCGACTCAGCCGCCGGAAGGGGCGGCAGAAGAGGTGCGTGCGGGTGATGCTGCCGCGCCATCGTTGGATCCATCACGTTTGACGACGGCAAACAGTGCGGAGTTAGATCCTGTCCCTGCGCCTGTGGAACCACCGAAACCTAAACCGAAACCGCAGCCTGTTGCTGTCGCCCCGACGCCAACGCCGGCACCGACTCCAGCGCAGAAACCGGCCGCTGAGGAAGCGCCAGCGCCAACCGGAAAAGCGTACGTTGTACAGCTCGGTGCATTGAAAAACGCGGATAAGGTCAATGAGATCGTGGGTAAACTTCGTGGCGCGGGCTTCCGGGTATATACTTCCCCGTCAACGCCGGTGCAGGGTAAAATAACCCGCATTCTCGTAGGACCTGACGCCTCCAAAGATAAGCTGAAGAACTCGCTCGGCGAGCTGCAGAAGATCTCTGGTTTGAGCGGGGTGGTGATGGGGTATACCCCTAACTAAGGGATTGCGTTACGTTGCTCTGATGTAGGCCGGACAAGGTGTTTACACCGCCATCCGGCAGTGCCCGAAGAGGCATAAAATCGTATGGCGTTGAAGATTTTTTCAGCGCCATTTTTATTTACGCGTGGAAAGGAAATCCCTACGCAAACGTTTTCTTTTTCTGTTAGAATGCGCCCCGAACAGGACGACAGGGCGTAAAATCGTGGGACACATATGGTCTGGATTGATTACGCCATTATCGCGGTGATTGGTTTTTCCTGTCTGGTTAGCCTGATCCGTGGCTTTGTTCGTGAAGCATTATCGTTGGTGACTTGGGGCTGTGCTTTCTTTGTCGCCAGCCATTACTACACTTACCTGTCTGTCTGGTTTACGGGCTTTGAAGACGAACTGGTTCGAAATGGGATTGCTATCGCGATACTGTTCATCGCGACACTTATCGTCGGCGCTATCGTTAACTTTGTGATAGGCCAACTGGTAGAGAAAACAGGACTGTCGGGTACCGACAGGGTGTTGGGGATCTGCTTCGGTGCTTTGCGTGGAGCGTTGATCGTCGCCGCCATACTGTTCTTTCTCGATACCTTTACCGGTCTGTCGAAAAGTGAAGACTGGGGTAAGTCACAGCTGATCCCGCAGTTCAGTTTCATCATCAGATGGTTCTTTGACTATCTGCAAAGCTCGTCAAGTTTCTTGCCCAAAGTATAAACTTTGGGTCGTTGCTGAACGAGGAAAAGACGTATGTGCGGTATTGTCGGTATCGCCGGTGTTATGCCGGTAAACCAGTCGATTTATGACGCGTTAACGGTGCTCCAGCATCGTGGTCAGGATGCTGCGGGCATCATCACCATTGATGCCAACAACTGCTTCCGCTTGCGTAAAGCAAACGGAATGGTGAGCGATATTTTTGAAGCGCGCCATATGCAGCGTTTGCAGGGCAATATGGGCATCGGTCATGTGCGTTACCCAACGGCTGGCAGCTCCAGCGCCTCCGAAGCTCAACCTTTTTACGTCAACTCACCGTATGGCATTACGCTTGCCCACAATGGCAACCTGACCAACGCGCATGAGTTGCGTAAAAAGCTGTTTGAAGAAAAGCGCCGCCACATCAATACCACTTCAGATTCTGAAATTCTGCTGAATATTTTCGCCAGCGAGCTGGATAACTTCCGCCATTACCCGCTGGAAGCCGACAATATTTTTGCGGCCATTGCGGCAACCAACCGCCAGATTCGCGGCGCCTATGCCTGCGTGGCGATGATTATCGGTCACGGTATGGTTGCCTTCCGCGACCCTAACGGTATCCGTCCGCTGGTGATGGGCAAACGCGATATTGGCGATGGCCGTACCGAGTACATGGTGGCGTCTGAGAGCGTAGCGCTGGATACGCTGGGCTTTGAATTCCTGCGCGACGTAGCACCTGGCGAAGCGGTGTACATCACCGAAAAAGGCCAGCTGTTTACCCGTCAGTGTGCCGATAACCCGGTGAGCAATCCATGTCTGTTTGAATACGTTTACTTCGCACGTCCTGACTCCTTTATCGACAAGATTTCCGTCTACAGCGCCCGTGTGAATATGGGGACTAAGCTTGGCGAAAAAATTGCCCGTGAGTGGGAAGATCTGGACATCGACGTAGTAATCCCAATCCCGGAAACCTCCTGTGATATCGCGCTGGAAATTGCCCGTATTCTCGGTAAGCCGTACCGCCAGGGGTTTGTGAAAAACCGCTATGTGGGCCGTACCTTTATCATGCCGGGCCAGCAGTTGCGTCGTAAATCTGTGCGCCGTAAGCTGAACGCTAACCGTGCGGAATTCCGTGATAAAAACGTGCTGCTGGTGGATGACTCCATCGTGCGCGGCACCACTTCTGAGCAGATTATCGAGATGGCGCGTGAAGCCGGAGCGAAGAAGGTGTATCTGGCCTCCGCCGCCCCGGAAATTCGCTTCCCGAACGTTTATGGCATCGATATGCCTACGGCGACGGAGCTGATTGCGCATGGTCGTGAAGTGGACGAGATTCGCCAGATAATCGGCGCAGATGGTCTGATCTTCCAGGATCTGAACGATCTGATTGAAGCTGTCCGTGCTGAGAACCCGGATATTCAGCAGTTTGAATGTTCAGTATTTAACGGCGTGTACGTTACCAAAGACGTCGACCAGCAATATCTCGATTTCCTCGACTCCCTGCGTAATGACGATGCCAAAGCGGTATTGCGTCAGAACGAAGCGGAAAACCTTGAGATGCACAACGAAGGTTAAAACTGGACATGCCGGATGGCGACGCATCGCGTCTTATCCGGCCTACAGTCCATCATCGTTGTAAGCCGGATAAGGCGTAGCCTCCATCCGGCTTTTTTATGGCTACACCTCGTCGACCCAAATTCGCATTTCTCCTTCGCCGCGGTTGGCCCAGCTAAACCACGGGATAAAGGTCAGCGTCTGCTTCACAAGCGCCGTCTGGCGATTATCAAAGCTGTATAGCGGCTTATCCTCATGCGCGCTCAACACGCGTACCCCTTCCGCCTGTAGCAGCACTTTCCCTTTCAGCATGCCAACGCCCTGAATCTTACGAAACGCGCTCACCTTCGGTAGCGACAGGTTGTGCAATTGTGCGCCGTTATCCGCCTCTTCCAGACAGTAGACCAGCGGCCCGCGCTGGATCGCCACTTTGCCCGCCGCGTGGCGCACCTGAGGATTGGCATACACGCGACGAACGGGCATCGGTAGATTCAGGGTAATGATATCTCCTTCCTGCCACAGGCGATGCAGGTGCAGATAACCTTTCACCATTTTGCCCTGAGCCGCTTCGCCGTTTACCTGCACCGTTGGTGCTGCGCACCACTCTGGCAGGCGCAGCGCCAGCGTGTGCTCGACTACTTGTGGCTGTTTAAAGCGAATCGAGACCTGCTCATCCCACGGATAGTTACCCTCAATCTTTAGCGCCAGTGTCTGAGCGTCAACCGTAAACTGCGCCTCGGTACCAGCATAGAAGTTAATAAACAGCGCGTCCGGGCGTGGGGTAAAAATATAGTGACCGATGGCGACCAGCGTACGGGCGATGTTTGGTGGGCAGCAGGCGCAGCCGAACCAGCGTTGGCGCACGGGTTTTATGTGGTCGTAAATATGGTTATGCGGAATACTTTTGGGCTGCGTTTCCAGCGGGTTCACATAGAAGAAATGTTTGCCGTCCAGCGCCATCCCGCCCAGCACCGTATTGTAAAACGCGCGTTCCATGACATCGGCATAGTGCGCGTCGCCTTCCATTTCCAGCATGCGACGGGCAAACATCATCAGGCCGATGGAGGCGCAGCTTTCACCATAGGCGGTATCATTCGGTAAATCGTAATCGCTGGTGAAGGCCTCGCCGATCCCTTGCGAGCCAATACCGCCGGTGATGTACATCCGGCGCTGCACCATGTTATTCCAGATGCGCAGGCAGGTCTGGCGCTTTTCTTCGTCGTTCGTCATGCGGGCGATATGCGCCAGCCCGGTCATAAGATACACCGAACGTACCGCATGGCCGACGGCTTCGCTCTGTTGCGCCAGCGGTTTGTGGGCGTGGGTATAGGCTTTATCTTTGACCATCCATGCCTCGCCCCAGTTATCCCAGTGCCAGGTGCCCCCGCGCTTAGCAAACTCAATATCGTAATAGTACGGTTGTTGGCCGCGCTCTTCGAGAAAGAAGCGTGCCAGCGCCTGATAGCGTGGTTCCTGTGTGACTTCATACAGGCGCATCAGCGCCAGCTCAATTTCCGGATGACCCGGATAGCCACGCAACTGGCCTTCGTTTGGACCGAAAACGGTGTCGATGTGGTCGGCGAAGCGGCAGGCTATCTCCAGCAGCCGACGCTTGCCGGTGGCGTTAAAAAAGGCCACTGCGGCTTCAAACAGATGCCCGGCGCAGTACATCTCATGGCATTCCGCAACGTTGGTCCAGC
Organism: Citrobacter sp. Cpo045; assembly: GCF_030332875.1. Classification (NCBI taxonomy): domain Bacteria; kingdom Pseudomonadati; phylum Pseudomonadota; class Gammaproteobacteria; order Enterobacterales; family Enterobacteriaceae; genus Citrobacter; species Citrobacter sp. Cpo045. The sequence goes on along the minus strand of NZ_JAOWGZ010000103.1, from coordinate 675,486 downwards.
GCAGCCCCGGCTCTTTAACGGTGTACCAGGTGTTGAGATAACCATCTTCACACTGCGCTTTTGCCAGCAGCTCGATGACCTCATCGGCGGTCTTCTCAAGTTGTGCGTCCGGCTTTTGACTGAGTGACCAGGCCACGGCTTCCAGCCATTTAGTCACATCGCTATCCTGAAATACCATGCCATAAAACTCACCGTGCTCAAGTCCGGCGGCAATGCGGTAGTTCATCAGCGCGTGGCTTGGCTCCGCTTCAGGGATTTCGTCGTTCAGCGCCTGCCATTGATAGGGGATAACGACGTCGCGAATCAGACGCTGGTACTCTCCTAAAAACGGGTCGGTGATGGTGATGTTATTCAGGTCGGCTTCAATCACATCAGACTGCATCATGTTTACCTCAGGAAATGTGTGAATGTCGTTGGTGAAGATCGGTTGAAATTTGCTGCATCATCGGGCCGTTGAGACGGCATTTGAGCAGGCACAGCGCCAGCGCGAGATGGAAAATTGCGGGTACGATGCTTTGCAGAAGGGTGATGCCCTGAATCGATGCTGCGGTCTGGTTTTCCAGTCCCGGTCGATAGGCCACCATAATCAGAATCAGGCTGATAATGCCCCCGGACGATGCCCATGAGAGCTTGATAAAAAAGAGGTTGAAGGCGAAGTTCATGCCGGATGAACGAACGCCATTTTTCCATTCACCGTAGTCATCGGCAAAGGCCATAATGGAGAAGTGCAGCGGCAGGGTGAAACCCAGCACCACGTTGTTGATTAAGATACAAACCAGCCACAGGGTCTGGTACTGCGGCCCGGTCGGCAGAAAGTACATGGCGATACCGAAGACGAACAGCGCCAGGTTGGTGTAAAAATACAGTTTCACCATATCAAAGCGGCGGGAGAGGGGATTAACGATAATCGCCCCGGCAATGGATGCCACGGTCACCACGCCAAAAAACAGCGACATAAATCCGGCGCTGCCCTGCAGGACATAAGAGATAAAGTACATGTAGCCGCCGCCGCGAATACATAGAATGTTCACTAGCAGGAAGGACATCACCAGCATCATCAAGAGCTGATCGTTTTTACGCAGCCCGACCAGATGTTCGCGCAACGTAAAGCTGCCCGCCAGCGATAACGGTACGCGCTCTTTGACCCAGAAGAAGCACAGCAGAAACATCACCACGCCCACGGTACACAGTACCGTTACGCCATATTGGTAGCCTTTTGCCAGGTTGCCCTGCCCAAAGACCTCCACCATCCACGGTAATCCTACCGCGACCAGGAAACCCGCAATGCCGCTTAATACAAAGCGCCAGGACTGACAAGACATCACCTGATCGTGTCGATTAGTCACCGCGTTAATCAGCGCACAGTATGGAACGTTGTTAGCGGTATAGCCGATGGAGAGCAGGAAGTAGGTGCCAAAGGCCCAGGCAATTTTCGCGTTTGGCCCCATATCCGGCACGGTGAAAGTCAGAATGCCGATTACGCCGAGCGGTACTGCGGTCCACAGTTGCCAGGGACGAAAACGACCCCAGCGGCTGCGGGTACGATCGGCAATCACGCCCATCACCGGGTCAGAAACAGCATCGAAAATACGCAGAACAAAAAACATCGCCCCCACAATGGCCGGGCTTAAGCCAAAAACATCGGTATAGAAAAAGAGCAAAAAGCCGCTTATCAAATCTGAGATGCAGTGCCCGCCGGCATCGCCTAATCCATAGCCTATCTTTTCGCGGGTCGAAAGCGTCTCGCCCGCGTCAATTGTCTGTACATCAGTATCCAGGTTATCAGCAATTGTCATAACCAATCCTCGAACAGGGGATGATTTAAAGAGTCATTACGGCTTATCTCTGACAGTTTTTACTAAACAAGTAACGGCGATGAGAATAGATCTGCTGTGGAGTATTGGTATATGACGTGTTTCTTTCTCTGTGAAAATGATCTTAATTTTTACTAGAAAAATATTTTTAATAGTGATCTTAATCACAAGTGCAGGGTGGAGGAGCACGATTAGCGGTTCTGCTAGTGACTCTGTGGGGAAATTACGTATTGTTAATCGTCTGCTGTGAGAGTGATATTCTTACGGCTAATGGAATCAGACGTCGACTGAAGAACGCGTGACAGGTGCAAACAAACGGAATGGCGAAAAAGACCCGAATTAAAGACATTGCCGCGGCATGCGGCGTTTCTATTGCTGCGGTTTCCCGGGCGCTGAAAGGGCAACCCGGTCTTGGCGAGGAGACGCGTCAGAGAATACTGACGATTGCGCAGGCTGAGGGCTACGATTTTGGCCGTTTGCGCAGCGGTCGTATTAAACGCTTACTTTTTTTGCTGCATCGCGAACACAATATCGCCAGCGCGTTACCTTTCTATTCCACGGTGATGCTCGGCGTGGCTGAGGCTTGTCGGGAAAATGACATTGCGATGAGTTTCTTACCCATCGGACCGGAAGACTCGGTGGCGGAGATGATTAACCTGCACCAGCCCGATGCGCTTATCTGCGCCGGTTATCTGGAAGCTGAAATACTTGCTGAATTGCGGAAGCTGGCATTGCCTGTGGCGCTGGTGGATCTGTGGGCCGCCGACTTTCCTTGCGTCAACCCAGATAATTTTCATGGCGGATTTATTGCTACACGTCACTTGCTTGAACAGGGACGCAAGCGCATTGCATTTCTTGGACATTCGCAACGACATTACAGTATTCGCCAGCGCGTAGAAGGGTATCAGCAGGCGCTGTTTGACGCCGGACTCTCGCTTCCTGAGGAATATCAGGTTGAAGCGCCGCCAGTCAAAAATATTGAGCAGGCGCTGATTGAGGGGATGGACAAACTGCTGGCGCTGGCCCAGCCGCCGGACGCGATTTTTGCCTATAACGATATTGCCGCTCTGGTGGCGATGCGGGTCTGTGCGCGCAAAGGAATCAGGGTGCCGGAAGATATCGCCATTGTTGGATTCGATGATATTGATGCAGCGGCCTGGGCGCATCCGGCGTTAACCACCGTTGCGGTTGATAAGCACGAGCTTGGACAGGATGCGTTTCGTTTGCTGCTCAATGAGCAAGGGGAACGAAATCTGCTGCTGCCGGTTCGTCTGGTGGTTCGTGAAAGCTCGCTCAGTTCAGCGCCACATTCACAGTTGCGCCCGACGCCGTAATCCGGCAAAGTCTCGCCATTATGACGAAAAGGCTCTCACTGTGAAACGACTCATCATTGGTATTTCTGGTGCAAGCGGGGCAATTTACGGCGTGCGCCTGTTGCAGGTATTGCGTGACGTCACTGATGTGGAAACCCACCTGGTGATGAGTGCCGCTGCCCGGCAGACGCTGGCGCTGGAAACGGACCTCTCTGTGCGCGACGTGCAGGCGCTGGCAAATGTGAATCATGATACCCGTGATATCGCCGCCAGTATCTCCTCCGGCTCTTTTCAGACTGCCGGAATGGTTATTCTGCCTTGTTCAATCAAAACGCTTTCTGGCATCGTCCACAGTTACACCGATGGGTTGCTTACCCGTGCGGCAGATGTGGTGTTGAAAGAACGTCGTCCGCTGGTGCTGTGTGTACGCGAAACGCCGCTGCATCTGGGGCATTTGCGATTGATGACGCAGGCGGCAGAAATTGGGGCGGTAATTATGCCACCTGTCCCGGCGTTTTATCATCGTCCGCAAACGCTCGATGATGTGATTAATCAAACGGTTAATCGCGTGCTTGACCAGTTTGATATTACCCTTCCGCAGGACCTGTTCACCCGCTGGCAAGGGGCGTAAGCCGTTCCATCAGCGTGCAAAGAATCATCCGTTGCCCTGTTTCAGGGCAATTTTGTAACCGCGATCATATCCTCAACATTTAATTCGTTAAAACTCAACGAAACGCTGCGGTTCAACCGCCAGACCTGCTATCTTCAAAATCAGGACATTATTGCAACGTTTTATTAACATATTTAACGTCGAATATCCTCATCGACGTGAAAATGGCATAAGACATGCATGAAAAAGTCTGCAAACACACAACACAACGTAAAACATAATAAAATTACGCCACTTGAGGGTTATGTATGAAGAAGACGGTTCTTGCTTTGTCTTTGCTGGTAGGACTCTCCGCCACCGCGGCCAGCTACGCAGCACTTCCGCAGACGGTTCGTATTGGTACAGATACAACGTACGCTCCTTTTTCCTCTAAAGATGCCAAAGGCGACTTTGTCGGCTTCGATATCGATCTGGGAAATGAGATGTGTAAGCGCATGCAGATCAAATGCACCTGGGTTGCCAGTGACTTTGATGCGCTGATCCCATCGCTGAAAGCGAAAAAAATTGATGCCATCATCTCCTCGCTTTCTATCACCGAAAAGCGTCAGCAAGAGATTGCGTTCTCAGACAAACTTTACGCTGCAGACTCACGTCTGATCGCCGCGAAAGGTTCCCCAATTCAGCCGACTCTGGATTCCCTCAAGGGTAAACACGTTGGCGTCCTGCAAGGCTCTACTCAGGAAGCCTATGCCAATGACAACTGGCGCAGCAAAGGCGTGGACGTGGTGGCCTATGCGAACCAGGACCTCATCTATTCTGACCTGACGGCAGGCCGTCTGGACGCGGCATTGCAAGATGAAGTCGCGGCCAGCGAAGGCTTCCTGAAGCAGCCTGCTGGTAAGGATTACGCTTTTGCCGGTCCGTCGGTGAAAGATAAAAAATACTTTGGTGACGGAACCGGGATTGGCTTGCGCAAAGATGATGCAGAGCTGAAAGCCGCTTTCGACAAAGCGCTGGGCGAACTGCGTAAAGACGGCACCTACGACAAAATGGCGAGCAAATATTTTAATTTTAATGTCTACGGCGATTAATACAGCGGCGTGGGGAATTGACTGCACCATTGCGGGTAACCATTTCGGTGCATAATAAATTCAGTGCACTGTTTTGGTGCTTTTATCGCTGACTTAATAAGCATGAGTGCATACTTAAGCGCTTTTCATGCAAATAAATACCGCCGACAGGGTAGAATGCTTTGCCTTGTCGGCCTGATTAATGGCACGATAACTGCACCTGGTCCTGTAAAGATCCCCTATAAAAGACAGTCTGTTGAGGATAGTTATGAAAAAACTGGTGTTGTCTCTTTCTCTGGTTCTGGCTTTCTCCAGTGCTACCGCAGCATTTGCAGCCATTCCGCAAAAAATTCGTATCGGTACCGATCCTACTTATGCGCCGTTCGAATCGAAGAATGCGCAGGGTGAATTAGTCGGTTTTGATATCGATCTGGCTAAAGAGCTGTGCAAACGTATCAATACGCAATGTACCTTCGTGGAAAACCCGCTGGACGCGCTGATCCCTTCGCTAAAAGCGAAGAAAATCGATGCCATCATGTCCTCGCTTTCCATTACTGAAAAACGTCAGCAGGAAATCGCATTTACCGACAAGCTTTATGCAGCCGATTCGCGTCTGGTTGTCGCTAAAGATTCTGCTATTCAGCCGACCATTGAGTCGCTGAAAGGCAAACGTGTTGGTGTGCTGCAGGGCACTACCCAGGAAACGTTCGGCAACGAACACTGGGCGCCAAAAGGTATTGAGATTGTCTCTTATCAGGGGCAGGACAATATCTATTCTGACCTGACTGCCGGGCGTATTGACGCCGCGTTCCAGGATGAAGTCGCGGCCAGCGAAGGCTTCCTGAAACAGCCAGTCGGTAAAGATTACAAATTCGGCGGCCCGTCTGTGAAAGACGAGAAGTTGTTCGGCGTGGGTACCGGTATGGGACTGCGCAAAGACGATAACGAGCTGCGCGAAGCGCTGAATAAAGCCTTTGCCGAAATGCGAGCTGACGGTACTTACGAGAAGCTGGCGAAAAAGTACTTCGATTTTGATGTTTACGGCGGTTAATTACCGCAGGTGCTGATAAAGCCCGTAGATTTTTGACGCGTTGAATTTATGCCCGATGGCGCTGCGCTTATCCGGCCTACGGTGATTTTGTAGGCCGGATAAGGCAAGGCCGCCATCCGGCATTTAACGGTTAGTCTGAAATCAAAAGAGGCTTACTACTCCACCACACACGACAGGACAGGACAGGCAGCATGTTGTATGGCTTTTCAGGTGTTATTTTACAGGGCGCAATTGTTACGCTGGAGCTGGCACTCAGCTCGGTGGTACTGGCGGTTCTGATAGGTCTTGTCGGTGCAGCAGCAAAGCTGTCGCAAAGCCGGGCAATGGGGCTTATTTTCGAAGGGTACACAACGCTAATCCGCGGCGTGCCCGATCTGGTCTTAATGCTGCTCATCTTCTACGGATTACAAATCGCGCTGAATACCATTACCGATGCCATCGGTATCGGCCAGATTGATATTGATCCGATGGTTGCGGGCATTATCACCCTTGGATTCATCTACGGCGCCTACTTTACCGAAACTTTTCGCGGTGCGTTTATGGCTGTACCAAAAGGCCATATTGAAGCCGCGACGGCGTTTGGCTTTACCAGCTCACAAATATTTCGTCGCATTATGTTCCCGGCGATGATGCGTTATGCCTTACCGGGAATCGGCAATAACTGGCAGGTTATTCTTAAGGCTACGGCGCTGGTATCGTTGCTTGGACTTGAAGACGTGGTGAAAGCGACTCAGCTTGCCGGGAAGAGTACCTGGGAGCCGTTCTATTTTGCCGTCGTGTGCGGGGTCATCTATCTGGTGTTTACCACTGTTTCTAATGGTGTGCTGCTGTACCTTGAGCGCCGCTATTCCGTGGGTGTGAAGAGGGCTGACCTGTGATCGAGATTATTCAGGAATACTGGAAGTCCCTGCTGTGGACCGACGGATATCGCTACACTGGCGTCGCTATCACCCTGTGGCTTTTGATTTCGTCAGTAGTGATGGGCGGAATACTGGCACTCTTTTTGGCGATTGGTCGCGTTTCCAGTAATAAATTTATCCAGTTTCCCATCTGGCTGTTCACCTATATTTTTCGTGGCACGCCGCTGTACGTTCAGCTACTGGTGTTTTATTCCGGGATGTATACGCTGGAGATAGTCAAAGGAACGGACTTCCTCAACGCGTTTTTCCGCAGCGGGCTGAATTGCACCGTGCTGGCGCTGACGCTGAATACCTGCGCCTATACCACGGAGATTTTCGCCGGGGCTATCCGTTCCGTGCCTCACGGTGAGATTGAGGCTGCGCGCGCATACGGTTTCTCGTCATTCAAACTGTATCGCTGCATTATTTTACCTTCCGCGTTGCGTATTGCGCTGCCGGCATACAGCAATGAAGTCATTTTAATGCTGCACTCAACGGCGCTGGCATTTACTGCAACGGTACCTGATTTGTTGAAAATCGCTCGCGATATCAACTCGGCAACATATCAGCCGTTTACCGCCTTCGGTATTGCCGCTGTGCTGTATTTGATTATTTCGTATGTCCTGATCAGTCTGTTCCGTAAAGCGGAAAAACGCTGGTTGCAGCATGTATCCTCTAAATGATTCGAGTAACACGATGTCTGAAAATAAATTAAACGTTATCGATTTACATAAGCACTACGGCGAACATGAAGTGCTGAAAGGGGTATCGCTGCAGGCCAACGCGGGTGATGTTATCAGCATTATTGGCTCGTCAGGTTCCGGTAAAAGTACCTTCCTGCGCTGCATTAACTTTCTTGAGAAACCGAGTGCCGGGTCGATTGTCGTCAGCGGTCAGAACATTGGTCTGGTGCGCGACAAAGACGGCCAGTTGAAAGTTGCGGACAAAAATCAGCTACGCCTGCTGCGTACGCGTCTGACGATGGTCTTTCAGCACTTTAATCTGTGGAGCCACATGACAGTGCTGGAAAACGTCATGGAAGCGCCGATTCAGGTGTTGGGGCTGAGCAAGCAGGAAGCTCGAGACCGTGCGGTGAAGTATCTGGCTAAAGTGGGCATTGATGAGCGCGCACAGGGCAAATATCCGGTGCACCTGTCCGGTGGTCAGCAGCAGCGTGTTTCCATTGCCCGTGCACTGGCGATGGAACCTGAAGTGTTATTGTTTGATGAACCTACGTCAGCGCTTGATCCTGAGCTGGTGGGTGAAGTGCTGCGCATTATGCAACAGCTGGCTGAAGAGGGGAAAACCATGGTGGTGGTGACCCACGAAATGGGGTTTGCCCGTCATGTTTCCACGCACGTGATTTTCCTGCATCAGGGGAAAATTGAGGAAGAGGGCGACCCGGAGCAGGTATTCGGTAATCCGCAAAGCCCGCGTTTGCAGCAGTTTCTTAAAGGATCGCTGAAGTAAGTCAACAGCCCGGAGACGCTACGCTTTCCGGGCTTACAATTTTAGCGCGTCGCGCTCCAGCCGAAACACCCAGTCGTCGTAGGCGATGCCGTCAATCTCATACGCCTTTTCCAGTACCTGTGTACGTACAAAGCCTGTCTTTTCCAGAATACGGATTGAACCTTTATTATCCGCCAGCGCGTATGCGTTTATCGCCGTCACACCTGCATGCTCGAAGGCATACTGGCACACCGCTCGGACGGCTTCACTGGCAATACCTTTCCCCTGAGCCTGTGGCATGATGGCGTAGCCGAGGTCGGCTTCCTGCGGGTAAAGATGGCTGATTTGCAGACCAATATCGCCAAGTGGCGTCGGGCTGTTATGCTCGCGGATGACGAAAGTGTGCTGTGCGGCCAGACGTCTGGCGAATAACAGCCGCGTATCTTTCGCCGGGGCGATGTTGCCCATATAGCGCATGACTTCAGGACATTCACGGAGTTTCTGGAAAAATGACCAGTCAGAAAATTGAAACAAAGAGAGGGTAAGTCGGGGAGTCGATATTATCGCCATAACGTCGCCATTGCGGAAATCTGGTCTATAACCTTACCACCACAACGGCGACTGTGAATAGCGCTTAGGGGTTATCGGATGACATCCGCCAGCGCTTCTTCTAAATCGTACCAGCGAAACGTAAAACCGGAAGCTTCCAGGCGTTTGGGCAATGCGCGTTGTCCACCAAGGACCAATACTGACGATTCCCCCATCAGCAGTCGCATAGCGGTGGCGGGAACGCGCAGAATGGCAGGGCGGTTCAGAGCGTGACCCAGCGCGTGGGCAAACTGCTCATTGTGCACTGGGTATGGCGAAACCATATTGAAGGGACCGCGTAGATCGTTATTCAGCAGCCAGATAATTCCGTTGACCATATCATCAACATGGATCCAGGCCATATACTGGCGTCCATTACCGATCGGGCCGCCTAAGCCAAGACGAAACGGCGGGACCATTTTTGCCAGAATGCCGCCTGCTGAGGCCAGTACCACGCCGGTACGCAGCATACACACGCGGGTTTTGTCGCTTTGCGCAGTGCTGGCAATTTGCTCCCAGCGGGCGCACAGCTTGTGGGTAAATTCGTTATGCGGTGGCTCTTCTTCCGTAACCACAACTTCGCCCAAATCGCCGTAGTAACCGGTAGCGGAACCGGAGATTAACACTGAGGGTGGCGTCTCGCTCGCATTGATTAAATCGACCAGTTTCTGCGTAATGCCCCAACGGCTCTGGCACAAGCGTTCCTTTTGCTGTGCGCTCCAGCGCTTATCTGCAATAGGCTCTCCGGCAAGGTTAATCACGGCATCAATATTATTGAGATGTTGCCGCTCTTCCAGTCCTTTCCATAACGTGACCCGAGAGTCGAGAATCTGACGAGCCTTATCAGGGGTACGTGTCACTACGATTATCTGATGCCCCAGTTCCAGCAGGCAGGGGATCAGATGACGTCCAATCAGGCCAGTACCGCCGGTAATCAGAATCTGCATGTCGCCTCCCGGGTTACGTTTTAGCGCTGCCAGCTCAGCGTCATTGATACTGAGTCGGCGTAACGCAATGCGTGAAGTTTATCTATCTCGACTTCAGCATAAGTGACCCAGTGATGTTCGCGTGCGATATCGAGCACATCTTGAGTTAATTTTTCTAACAATGAGAAGCGGTTACCCTCCACGTGGGCAATGATGCTTTTGGTTATAGTGCGGTAATTCAGCGCGTCGTTGATATCTTCGCTGGTACGCGCTTTGTCTGCCGGATAGTGAATGGCAATGTTGATGACGATATCCTGGCGGTTAAGGATCTCCTCTTCTTTAATGCCGATAAAGGTGCGCAGACGAAGGTTTTTTATACGAATAATAGCGTCAGGTTGTGACATTGCAGGTTTCCTCCATGTATGAACCTCTGCATGATACACGAGAACCGAATTGCGTCACCGCTTCTCACTCAGTGCTTGCTGCATGGCGCGTTCCGTGGCAGGACGCGTACGGATGCGTTCGTGCCAGTTATTGACCGCCGGGTAATTGTCGAGGTCGATGCGCTGACGCTGATGGGCGTGGATCCACGGCCAGCAGGCAATGTCAGCAATGCTGTAGTGATCGCCTCCCAGCCAGGGTGACGTTTCCAGACGTTTATTCATCACGTTGTACAGGCGCTGGGTTTCAACCTGGTATCTTTCAATAGCGTAAGGGATCGTTTGCGGAGCGTAATGACTGAAATGATGATTCTGCCCCAGCATGGGACCCAGACCGCTGACCTGCCAGAACAGCCACTGCAGTGTGGTGTGGCGTTCGCGTAATTCACCGCTGAGCAGCTTACCGCTCTTCTCCGCCAGATAGAGTAAAATTTCTCCGGACTCAAACAAGCTGATGGGCCTTCCGCCATCTTCCGGCGCATGATCGATAATGGCCGGGATTTTATTGTTCGGCGAGATCAGCAGAAAATCGGGGCGAAACTGGCTGCCTTTGCTGATATCGACATGAATCAGACGGTATTGCAGCTGTGCCTCTTCAAGAAACAGCGTGATTTTGTGACCGTTTGGCGATGGCGTGTAATAGAGATCGATCATTTTCAGCATCCGTTTTGTCATGAACCGGGTCATTACAAGTATAGAGCCTGTTGGCGTGCGTGAGTTTTCATCAAGTGACAGCGAGAGAAAGACTCTATATTTTGAAGGCAAGCCAATACACTTCAGAGGACATTATGAGCAAATCTGCAATTACGCTGTGGTCAGATGCCAATTTTTTCTCCCCCTACGTGCTGTCTGTTTATGTCGCTCTGCAAGAGAAGGGGCTACCTTTCACGCTGAAAACCGTTGATCTCAATAGTGGTGAACACTTGCATCCTTCATGGCAAGGTTACGCCTTGACGCGCCGCGTACCGGTTCTGGAGATCGATGGTTTTGAACTGAGCGAATCATCAGCGATTACGGAATTCCTGGAAGAGAGCTTTGCACCGCCACAGTGGGAGCGTATCTACCCACACGATGTACAAAAGCGCGCTCGGGCGCGCCAGGTTCAGGCGTGGATCCGCAGCGATTTAATGCCTATCCGTGAGGAACGATCAACAGATGTCGTTTTTGCTGGCGTGAAGAAAGGCCCGTTAAGCGAAGCGGGAAAAGCCAGTGCGGAAAAACTGTTCGCTACTGCGAGCAGTTTACTGAGCCACGGTAAGCAGAATTTATTTGGCGAATGGTGTATCGCTGACTGCGATTTAGCGCTAATGCTTAATCGACTGGTCCTTAACGGCGATGAGGTTCCAGAAGCGCTTGCGGAATACGCCACCTTCCAGTGGCAGCGCGCTTCAGTACAGCGTTTTATCGCGCTTTCAGCGAAGCGTTCCTGCTGAAAAACGGGCCGTAATCCAGTATCATTACAAGGTAATTTTCAGCGAGGAGTGAGTGATGAAACTGATGTTCGCATCGGACATTCATGGTTCGTTGCCAGCCACGGAACGCGTACTCGAACGGTTTGCTGCAAGCGGCGCGCAATGGCTGGTGATATTGGGTGATGTTTTAAACCACGGGCCGCGTAATGCGCTTCCAGAAGGCTATGCACCTGCGCAGGTTGCTGAACGGCTGAATGAGCTGGCATCGCGAATTATTGCGGTGCGTGGTAATTGCGACAGCGAAGTGGATCAGATGCTCCTGCATTTTCCGATGACTGCGCCGTGGCAGCAAATTCTGACAGAAAACCAGCGACTCTTTTTGACGCACGGACACCTTTTTGGCCCGCAAAATATGCCGGCGCTCAATGCGGGCGATGTTCTGGTTTATGGGCATACTCATCTGCCGGTTGCTGAGCGGCGCGAGGGTATCTATCATTTCAATCCCGGCTCGGTAAGCATCCCGAAAGGGGGCTTTGCGGCAAGTTACGGGATTCTGGATGATAATGTTCTCAGCGTAATGGCACTCAATGATCAAAGTGTTATTGCACAGGTCGAGATTAATCCGTAATTTACCCCACAAACATAAACGCGCCGTAAGAGCGCCAGAAAAAAGAAGGTTTCCTGATGGTGGAACAGCGTCGTTTGGCAAGTACTGAATGGGTGGATATTGTGAATGAAGACAACGAAGTCATTGCACAGTCCAGCCGGGAACAAATGCGGGCGCAACGCTTACGCCATCGTGCAACGTATATCGTTGTGCATGATGGTATGGGCAAAATTCTGGTTCAACGTCGCACTGAGACAAAAGATTTTTTGCCCGGCATGCTGGATGCCACCGCAGGCGGTGTGGTTCAGGCTGACGAGCAGATGCTGGAATCAGCGCGTCGTGAAGCAGAAGAGGAACTGGGGATTGCGGGCGTGCCGTTTGCCGAGCATGGTCAGTTTTACTTTGAAGACCAGAACTGTCGCGTATGGGGTGGGTTGTTTAGCTGCGTTTCCCACGGACCGTTTGCGCTTCAGGAAGATGAGGTCAGTGAAGTTTGCTGGTTGACGCCGGAAGAAATTACCGCGCGCTGCGACGAATTTACACCGGACTCCCTGAAAGCCCTGGCGCTGTGGATGACCCGCAACGCCAAGAATGAAGGGGCGAAAGCCGAAAAGCAGGAAGAAGCTGAGTAAACTCTGTTCATCCGGCCTACTGCGTCGAGAAATCGAGTAGGCCGGACGCACACTTTTTAATGGTAACCCATCATCTGCGCGCCAATCACCACCACGCTGGACATAATAAACAGCAGTCCCAACAGCGTAGCACCTACCTTCAGCCAGTTACGAAAATCTACCCGACAAACGCCTAACGTAGCCATCAGAGATGCTGACGTCGGATAGATAATATGACTGAATCCGTCGCCAAACTGGAAGGCCAGGACTGTGACCTGACGGTTTACGCCAACCAGATCGCCCAGCGGTGCCAGTAGCGGCATGGTTAACGCAGCCTGACCAGAGCCGGAAGTGACGAAGAAATTAAAAACTGCCTGGAACAACAGCATAAACCACGCCGCGATGGCGTTATCCAGCCCGCTGATGCCATTGGCAATGCTGTGCAGCAGAGTGTTTAACACGCTGGCTTCACCCGCCTCTCCATTACCGACCAGCAGTAAAATGCCTTTGGCAAAACCAACCAGCAGGGCAGGGGCAATCATCATTCGTGCACCCTCAGTGAATGAGGAGGCCATGATGTTGACAGTCATGCCGTTGAGCCGAAACACGACGCCGATAATGCCAATCACCAGACCCATCGTGAAGAACTGACTGGCGATCTCAGGAATAAACCACGCGTTGACGATAACGCCCCAGACAACCCAAATCATCACCGCGGTCAGCACCAGTAGCACTAACCAGTCGCCCAGCGTGAAGCGTCGTTCCACGACTTCGTCCTGCTGCTCGCGAAAGAAGCGGTCGGATTCATGTACCCGGGACAAAAGCGGATTCTTTTTGATTCGCGCCGCATAGGCCAGCGTGAAGGTCAGCCCGATTAGTGTAGCGATCACCCAGACCACGATGCGTAGCCCGGAACCAGAGAGCACCGGTACCCCCGCAATACCTTGCGCGACCACCACGCAAAATGGGTTCATCCATGAGCTGGCGAAACCAATCTGAGTCGCGATATAGGTAACCAGCACGGTGGTGATACTGTCGTAACCTAGCCGTACCATCAAAGGCGCGATGATAATGGCAAAGGCAACAGCCTCTTCCCCCATGCCAAACACCGCGCCGCCTAAGGAGAAGAGAATAAACAGCACTGGGATAAACAGGACCTCGTTGCCCCGCGTATGGCGAATGAGCGCCAGGATGCCGTTATCAATGGTGCCGGTACGCATAACGATGCCGAATGCGCCGCCAATGACCAGCATAAACATAATGATGCCGACAGCAGTGCCGAATTTCGAGCCGGAGGTTAATCCTTCAAACGGGAAATTCATCAGGCCTGGGCGTTCATCTCCGGTGGTGAATAACTGCACCCGGTGATACTGCTCTTCACCTGCGTCGTTGGTCAGAATACGAAAGGAATGGGGGTCAACCACCTTACGGGTTTTGGTTTGTCCATCAACCTGATACTGCACTTCCTGGCTGTCGAACATCCCGACGGGAACAACCCATGTCGCCAGACTGGTTAAAACGGCGACGAAAAAAATAATCACCAGCGTGTCGGGCATCGCCCATTTTTTAGCTGGCTGTGATTCTGTTACTGCTGACATGAAAGACTATCCCTGTTGCAACGCAAAAGAGAGTAAGTATGCGAACAGAAGAATAGTTATTCATTGATGCAGCGCATCCAGGCAAATGTTTCAGATTATGCCAAAAGGGAAATAGACATAAAAAAACCGGAAATATCAGCTATTTCCGGTTTGATAAGCAGATGTGTTGCCGGATAAGAGATCCGGCACACTCGGCAGATTACTGCTGCTGCTGGGAAGACTGGATCGCGGTCAGTGCGATGGTGTAGACGATATCGTCTACCAGCGCGCCACGAGACAGGTCGTTCACCGGCTTGCGCATACCCTGCAGCATTGGCCCGATGGAGATCAGGTCGGCAGAACGCTGTACCGCTTTGTAAGTGGTGTTACCGGTGTTCAGATCCGGGAAGATGAACACGGTAGCGCGACCTGCAACCGGAGAGTTCGGCGCTTTGGATTTCGCTACGTCAGCCATAACAGCGGCGTCGTACTGCAGCGGACCGTCGATCATCAGGTCAGGACGTTTTTCCTGTGCCAGACGGGTTGCTTCGCGAACTTTCTCTACGTCACTACCTGCACCAGAAGTACCGGTGGAGTAGGAGAGCATCGCTACGCGCGGTTCGATACCGAAGGCAATTGCGGAATCAGCGGACTGAATCGCGATTTCTGCCAGCTGCTCTGCAGTCGGATCCGGGTTGATCGCGCAGTCGCCGTAAACGTAAACCTGATCCGGCAGCAGCATGAAGAACACGGAAGACACCAGAGAGCTACCCGGTGCAGTTTTGATCAGCTGCAGCGGCGGACGGATGGTGTTCGCGGTGGTGTGTACTGCACCAGAAACCAGACCGTCAACATCGTCCTGTTCCAGCATCAGGGTACCGAGAACCACGTTGTCTTCCAGCTGTTCGCGGGCAACGGTTTCGGTCATTCCTTTGTTTTTACGCAGTTCGACCAGGCGAGCAACGTAGCTTTCGCGAACCACATCTGGATCAACGATTTCTACGCCAGCGCCCAGTTCAACGCCCTGAGAGGCTGCAACGCGGGTGATCTCATCCGGGTTACCCAGCAGTACGCAGGTTGCGATACCACGTTCAGCACAGATAGCAGCCGCTTTAACGGTACGCGGTTCGTCGCCTTCCGGCAGAACAACACGTTTGCCCGCTTTGCGCGCCAGCTCGGTCAACTGATAACGGAACGCCGGTGGAGACAGACGACGGCTGCGTTCAGAAGTCGCGGTCAGAGATTCAATCCAGTCAGCATTGATGTAATTAGCAACGTATTCCTGAACTTTCTCAATGCGCTCGTGATCGTCAACCGGAACTTCCAGGTTGAAGCTCTGCAGGCTCAGAGAGGTCTGCCAGGTGTTGGTGTTTACCATGAATACCGGCAGGCCAGTTTCAAATGCACGTTCGCACAGTTTAGTGATGCGCGCGTCCATTTCGTAGCCGCCAGTCAGCAGCAGAGCACCGATTTCTACGCCGTTCATAGCAGCCAGACATGCTGCAACCAGCACGTCAGGACGGTCGGCAGAAGTCACCAGCAGAGAACCTGCGCGGAAGTGCTCCAGCATGTGTGGAATGCTGCGTGCGCAGAACGTCACAGACTTCACGCGACGGGTGTTGATATCGCCTTCGTTAACGATGGTGGCGTTCAGGTGACGCGCCATATCGATTGCACGAGTAGCGATCAGATCGAAGCTCCATGGCACCGCGCCCAGAACCGGCAGCGGGCTGGATTCTTGCAGTTTAGCCGGATCAACTTTGATCACTTTCGCTTTGGAAGAGTCGTCGAAAATCTCGGACAGATCCGGGCGAGTACGGCCCTGCTCATCAACCGGTGCGTTCAGTTTGTTAACGATTACGCCGGTGATGTTGGTGTTTTTCGCGCCGCCGAAGCTGCTGCGAGTCAGTTCAATACGCTCGTTCAGCTGTTCCGGGGTGTCGGTACCCTGAGACATAACGAAGACGATTTCCGCGTTCAGCGTTTTCGCGATTTCGTAGTTCAGAGACTGCGCGAACTGATGTTTACGGGTTGGGACCAGGCCTTCAACCAGTACAACTTCAGCGTCTTTGGTGTTCGCGTGGTAGTTCGCGATGATCTCTTCCATCAGCACATCTTTCTGATTGCTGGACAGCAGAGATTCAACGTGGCTCATCTTCAGCGGCTCTGCGGCTGGCAGAGAAGAGTTAGCACGGACGATGCTGGTAGTCTGGTCTGGCGCATCGCCACCGGCACGCGGTTGAGCGATCGGCTTAAAGACGCTCAGACGAACGCCTTTGCGTTCCATTGCGCGGATCACGCCAAGGCTGACGCTGGTCAGGCCGACGCTGGTTCCGGTAGGGATCAGCATAATAATACGGGACACGGTTTATCCTCTTTCGTTACCGCCAATTTAGACGGGTTACAAAACAGCACCGCCAGCTAGGCTGGCGGTGTGAAATCAGGCAGTCAGGCGGCTCGCGTCTTGCGCGATAACCAGTTCTTCGTTGGTTGGGATAACCAGCGCAGGACGGGTACCTTCTTTGTTGATGAAACCAGATTTGCCGAAACGTGCGGCCAGGTTACGTTCGTGGTCAACTTCAAAGCCCAGAACGCCCAGTTTGCCCAGAGACAGTTCACGAACCATCGCTGCGTTTTCACCGATACCACCGGTGAAGACAACTGCATCCAGACGACCATCCATCAGCGCAGTGTAAGAACCGATGTATTTCGCCAGACGGTGGCAGTAAACGTCCATTGCACGTTTAGCGTCTTCTTTAGTAGCGTAGTTATCTTCAACATAACGGCAGTCGCTGGTGACTTCGGTCAGACCCAGCAGGCCGGACTCTTTGGTCAGCATTTTGTTGATCTGGTCAACGCTCATGCCCAGGGTATCGTGCAGGTGGAAGATGATCGCCGGGTCGATGTCACCGGAACGCGTACCCATCACCAGACCTTCCAGCGGGGTCAGACCCATGGAGGTATCAACACATTTACCGTTACGGATAGCAGATACAGAACCGCCATTGCCCAGGTGGCAAGTGATGATGTTCAGCTCTTCAACCGGTTTGTTCAGCACTTTTGCCGCTTCCTGAGTGACGAAGAAGTGGCTGGTACCGTGCGCGCCGTAACGACGAACGCCGTGTTCTTTGTACAGGCTGTACGGCAGAGCATAGAGGTAAGACTCTTCCGGCATAGTCTGATGGAACGCGGTGTCGAATACAGCTACGTTTTTGTCTTTCAGATTAGGGAAGGATTTCAGCGCTTCTGCGATACCGATCAGGTGAGCTGGGTTATGCAGCGGTGCGAAAGAGGCAGAATCTTTGATGCCCTGAATAACGGAATCATCGATAACCACGGAGCTGGTGTACTTCTCGCCGCCGTGTACGATACGGTGACCAATAGCGGTCAATTGCGCAGACAATTCTGGTTTTTGTGCCAGAATAGTGTTAACGATAAAGTTCAGCGCTTCACTGTGAGCGGCGCCTGCACCTAAAGCCGCTTCTTGTTTACCGCCGTCCATTTTCCACTTGATACGTGCTTCTGGGAGATGGAAACATTCGGCTAAACCAGAGAGGTATTCTTCACCGTTTACTGCATCGATGATGGCAAATTTCAGTGAGGAGCTACCGCAGTTCAGAACCAGTACTAACTTACTCGACATGGAAGTACCTATTTATGATACGTGGCTAAAAAAACGTCAGGGAGTCATAGAGCGTAGCGCATGATGACACCGACGTTTATGATTAACATCATGCGCCATAGTCTTTTTGGGCACGATGGAATAAATACCTTTGAGTCTATGTCATTTTGCGTATTTTTCAGGCAATGGCATAATGTATGCCAATTTGACGACCCAATGATTTTGGACTACAGGCCTTACAGGCCGGCACAGGATACCTGAATGTGGGTATCAAAGACAAAATGTTTTGAACGATGTCCCTTGTAGTTGTTGTTTTGCACAAATTTTTTAATTTTTATATGTGAAGTTGAGGTAACCGCCATGTCGACACCGGATAATCGCTCCGTCAATTTTTTTAGCTTGTTTCGCCGGGGGCAGCACTATGCAAAGACGTGGCCAATGGAAAAGCGCCTTGCGCCCGTGTTTGTTGAGAACCGCGTGATCCGCATGACGCGTTACGCGATCCGTTTTATGCCGCCTATCGCCGTCTTCACCTTATGTTGGCAAATTGCGTTAGGGGGGCAGTTGGGCCCGGCCGTGGCGACTGCGCTGTTTGCGCTTAGCCTGCCGATGCAGGGGATGTGGTGGCTGGGAAAACGTTCTGTAACGCCGCTGCCGCCTTCAATTCTCAATTGGTTCTACGAAGTTCGGGGTAAATTGCAAGAAGCTGGGCAGGCGCTCTCTCCGGTAGAAGGAAAGCCGGATTACCAGGCGCTGGCTGACACGCTTAAGCGCGCCTTCAAACAACTGGATAAAACTTTCCTTGATGATTTGTAATTGACCCCTGATTACGCATATAAAAGAAGGCACAAGATGCCTTCTTTTTTTTCATCGCAGTAGTAGTGATACAGGAGTCCCAAATGGAAATGACCAACGCTCAACGTCTGATTTTGTCGAATCAGTACAAAATGATGACTATGCTCGATCCAACTAACGCCGAGCGTTATCGTCGTTTGCAGACGATTATTGAACGCGGTTACGGCTTGCAGATGCGTGAGCTGGATCGTGAGTTTGGTGAACTGACGGAAGAAACCTGTCGAACAATTATCGATATTATGGAGATGTATCACGCATTACATGTGTCCTGGACTAATCTTAAGGATGCGCAGGCTATTGATGAGCGTCGCGTGACCTTCCTCGGTTTTGACGCCGCAACGGAAGCCCGTTTCCTCGGGTACGTTCGTTTTATGGTCAATGTGGAAGGTCGTTACACCCACTTTGATGCGGGTACGCATGGCTTCAACGCCCAGACCCCAATGTGGGAAAAATATCAGCGTATGCTGAATGTTTGGCACTCTTGCCCGCGTCAGTATCACCTGAGCGCGAATGAAATTAACCAAATCATTAATGCCTGAGGGGGCGAGCGTGCAGTGCAAAGGTTTTCTGTTTGATCTGGATGGAACGCTGGTCGATTCCTTACCCGCAGTAGAGCGTGCGTGGTGCAACTGGGCCGATCGCTTCGGCCTCGATCACGCCGAGGTACTCGGCTTTATTCATGGCAAGCAGGCCATTACCTCCCTGCGACACTTTATGGTGGGCAAGTCTGAGGCAGAGATCGCCGCGGAATTTACCCGTCTGGAACAGATCGAAGCGACGGAAACCGCCGGGATCACCGCGCTACCGGGGGCGGTTGATTTACTCAACCATCTCAATAAAGCGGGTATTCCATGGGCGATTGTGACCTCCGGCTCTATGCCGGTCGCACGGGCGCGCCATCGTGTTGCCGGGCTTCCTGCTCCTGAAGTGTTTGTCACCGCCGAGCGGGTAAAAAGAGGGAAACCAGAGCCAGACGCGTATCTGTTAGGCGCTCAGCTTCTGGGCCTGGCACCGCAGGAATGTGCAGTCGTGGAAGATGCCCCCGCCGGGGTGCTCTCAGGACTGGCTGCTGGGTGTCATGTCATCGCGGTTAACGCGCCAGCGGATACGCCGCGTCTGGACGAAGTTGATTTTTCGCTGACCAGTCTGGAACATATTTCTGTGACCAAACAACCCAACGGAAATGTGGTCGTTATAAGAAATACCTGATCATGATTTAGCCCCAGATTGTTGGGGCTTTTTTATGGCAGAATCAGTCCATCCCTCTCATTTAACAAGGATATGTTGTGAACGGTGAATTGATATGGGTTCTCTCATTGCTGGCGATTGCCGTCGTCTTGTTTGCAACTGGCAGAGTGCGTATGGACGCGGTCGCTTTGCTGGTCATTATTGCCTTTGTTCTGAGTGGAACATTGAGCATCACAGAGGCTTTTTCCGGGTTCAGCGATCCTAATGTTATTTTGATAGCGGCTTTATTCATTATCGGCGACGGCCTGGTGCGTACCGGCGTGGCGACGGTAATGGGTGCCTGGCTGGTGAAGGTCGCCGGCAGCAGTGAAGTCAAAATGCTGGTGTTGCTGATGATAACCGTAGCCGGACTCGGTGCCTTCATGAGTTCGACCGGTGTGGTCGCCATCTTTATTCCGGTTGTCTTAAGCGTTTCCATGCGCATGCAAATCTCCCCCTCACGGCTGATGATGCCGTTGAGCTTTGCCGGATTGATAAGCGGCATGATGACGCTGGTGGCAACGCCGCCGAACCTGGTCGTCAACAGTGAATTGTTACGTGAAGGACTTAACGGTTTTAGCTTTTTTAGCGTAACCCCACTGGGACTGGTGGTGTTGGTACTCGGCATAATTTATATGCTGGTGATGCGTTTTATGCTGAAAGGTGAAGACTCCGGGCAGCCGGGAGACGGCTGGAAGCGCCGGACCTTTCGCGATCTGATCAAAGAATATCGCCTGACAGGGCGTGCCCGTCGCCTGGCGATTCGCCCGGGTTCTCCCATGATTGGCCAACGTCTGGATGATCTGAAATTGCGTGAGCGCTACGGGGCAAACGTGATTGGTGTTGAACGCTGGCGGCGTTTTCGCCGCGTGATTGTCGATGTTAACGGGGTTTCTGAGTTCCGTGCCCGTGACGTATTGCTGATCGATATGTCAGCGGCCGACGTCGACCTGCGTGAATTTTGCAGCGAGCAACTGTTGGAGCCGATGGTGCTGCGCGGTGAATACTTCTCCGAGCAGGCGCTTGACGTGGGTATGGCCGAGATTTCATTAATCCCTGAATCGGAATTGATCGGCAAAACGGTACGGGAAATCGCTTTTCGTACGCGTTATGGCCTGAATGTCGTCGGACTGAAGCGTGATGGTACGGCACTGGCCGGAGCGGTGGTGGATGAACCACTGCTGATGGGCGATATCATTCTGGTAGTGGGTAACTGGAAACTCATCACTTTGTTGGGGCAAAAAGGGCGCGATTTCGTGGTGCTGAATATGCCCGTGGAAGTCAGTGAAGCTTCTCCGGCGCACAGCCAGGCGCCGCATGCGATTTTCTGTCTGGTGCTGATGGTCGCGTTAATGCTCACCGATGAAATCCCTAATACGGTTGCCGCGATTATCGCCTGTTTGCTGATGGGAAAATTCCGCTGCATCGATGCCGAAAGCGCCTATAAAGCCATTCACTGGCCAAGTATTATTTTGATTGTCGGAATGATGCCCTTTGCGCTGGCATTACAGAAAACGGGCGGTGTTGATCTGGTGGTTAAAGGGCTAATGGACGTTGGTGGAGGGTACGGCCCGTATATGATGCTGGGCTGCCTGTTCGTGCTGTGCGCGACCATTGGGTTATTTATCTCTAACACTGCGACGGCGGTACTGATGGCGCCGATTGCGCTGGCGGCAGCAAAGTCGATGGGCGTTTCGCCGTATCCTTTTGCGATGGTGATTGCGATGGCGGCTTCCGCAGCCTTTATGACGCCAGTTTCTTCACCGGTAAACACACTGGTACTCGGGCCGGGTAACTACAGCTTTAGCGATTTCGTAAAAATTGGCGTGCCGTTTACCATTATTGTGATGGTGGTGTGCGTGGTGATGATCCCGATGCTGTTTCCGTTTTGATTTTTATGTGCCGGATGGCGGCTAACGCCTCATCCGGCCTACAAAGGCAATGTCGCCGCAAACTTACAATGGAGAATCCTGACTGATTTCATCTAATGAGAGGTGAAAACTCGGGACGAACACGTCCATAAAGTAGTCCATCTCTTCGCTGCGTCGTGACTCCAGCGTTTTTTCCAGACGCGTTTTTGCCAGCAAAAATTCGTTGTTACCGGCAGAGAGTTCTTCCAGGCACTTCAGATACGCGCACAGGGCATCGGCCTGTTTAACAATCGACCTCTCTTCTTCACTTAAGGCATGTTCATCAATGAGCGGCGCAAAAATATCGCGCAGCTCATCGGGAACCATATCGACCAGTTTTTGTTGGGCAATTTTCTCTATCGCTTTATATTCCTGAGCAATCTGAGAGTTGAAATATTTCACTGGGGTAGGGAGGTCGCCGGTTAATACCTCTGACGCATCGTGATACATCGCCAGCAGGGCAATACGCTCAGCATTAACCTGACCACCAAATTTACGGTTTTTAATTGCGGCCAGCGCATGGGCAACCATGGCAACCTGCAGACTGTGTTCGGACACGTTTTCGGTGCGCACGTTGCGCATCAGCGGCCAGCGGTTAATGAGTTTCAGACGGGAGAGGTGGGCAAAAAAGTGGCTCTGCTTCATAACGACCCTTACTCAGTGACTTCAGTAACGGTATTTTGCGCAGAGAGTGCTACCGGATGCAAACCCGGCAGCACTTTGCGTAGTTACAGCTGGCGATACCCTGACAGGAAACGCTCAAATTTACTCAGCGACATTTCGATATCGTCAATACGCGGTAGCGTGACGATGCGGAAATGATCCGGCCACGGCCAGTTGAATGCCGTCCCCTGGACCAGCAGTACTTTTTCCTGCAACAGGAAGTCGAGTACCATCTTCTGGTCGTCATGAATATTAAAGCGTTTAGCATCAATTTTCGGGAACATATACAGCGCACCGCGCGGTTTTACGCAAGAGACGCCGGGGATGTCATTAAGCAGTTCCCAGGCGCGGTTACGTTGCTCATACAGACGCCCGCCTGGCATGATGAATTCGCTGATGCTCTGATATCCACCCAGTGCGGTCTGAATGGCATGTTGTGCCGGAACGTTGGCACACAGGCGCATAGAAGCCAGCATCTCAAGGCCTTCGATATACCCTTTGGCATGTTTCTTCGGTCCGTTCAGTACCATCCAGCCCTGGCGGAAACCGGCAACACGATAGGTTTTTGACAGGCCGTTAAAGGTAATAGTCAGCAGGTCAGGGGCCATTGCCGCAATCGAGTGGTGCTCGGCGTCATCGTAAAGAATTTTGTCGTAAATCTCGTCCGCAAAGATGATGAGATTGTTTTGGCGGGCAATCTCAACAATCTCCATCAGCAGCTCTTTAGAATACACCGCGCCAGTAGGGTTGTTTGGGTTGATGATGACGATCCCACGGGTACGCGGCGTAATTTTGGCGCGGATATCATCCAGGTCCGGGAACCAGTCTGACGATTCGTCACACAGGTAGTGCACGGCATTACCACCAGAGAGCGAAACCGCCGCCGTCCATAGTGGATAATCAGGTGCAGGAACCAGCATTTCGTCCCCACTGTTTAGCAATGCCTGCATGGCCTGCACAATCAATTCAGATACGCCGTTACCGATATAGATATCTTCCACGGTTACGTCGCGCATCCCACGGGCCTGGTAATGCTGCATGATTGCTTTGCGGGCTGAATAAAGGCCTTTGGAATCGCAATATCCTTGCGCAGTTGGCAAATTGCGGATCACATCCACCAAAATTTCATCTGGCGCTTCAAACCCGAAAGGCGCAGGGTTGCCGATGTTCAGTTTCAGAACTTTGTTGCCTTCTTCTTCCAGGCGCTTTGCTTCCTTCAGAACCGGGCCGCGAATGTCATAACAGACGTTTTCTAATTTGCTGGATTTTTCAATGGGGGACATGAACGTTGACCTTTTTAGCTGTGAATGCCACTCCCTGCCGTGGAAGTCAGCCCAGCACAATGTACTCCCACGACGGTGAGTTTTGAAGGGTCTTTAGTAGAAGATTTTGGAAAGCAGGAGGATTATAATTCACTGTTAATAACTAAATAATGTGATTTTTGTAGAGTAATAATCTGGATTGTTGTGTTTTTTGTGGTTTATATTTTGCTTTGTTAGTGTGGGTATGGTGATTTGTCTGGTCAAAAAAAGTTAGGTCTGTAAAGACAAAGTAGCTGAGATCTCAGCTGAATGGCGTAATTCGAAAATACTGAGGTTTTGCCTGCGAAATCTGTTATCGGTCTGATCCCTGCGTGATACGGTGTGAATCCATTGTTAAGCATAATTAATGAATTGAGAGATTCTTAATTAATTATTATTTATTATTTAAACGACATCAAATTGAGTGGGCCAATAATACGAAAACCGTTGCACTGACATAACACCAATTTGCCCGGAATTATTCGCGATAACACTTATAAATATAGTGGTTTTAGGTTAAGATAACTCCTATGAAATGGTGTGTAGTACGAATTTTACGATAATTCAAATGTTTGTTGGTTGTTCCTAACATCCTGAAAAGTTAGTTTTTAATGTGTAAATTATTGTTCGTTAACTATTTTTTAAATTTACAAAATTTACATGTTTCCCATTAGTCAGAATCATCCAGCAGCTAAAAATACGGCTCTTTCTCGTTGCTATATTCCGATGAATATCACGGGTATTAAAATAGCTCAGAAAGAGAATTGTTTCGTTTGTTAAACCAAATACATCCTTATTTTCACTTGGTTACACTAAGCGAAACTGAAGGGAGGCACATTACAAATGGAGTTGTTTGATTCTGAATGCACAGCATTAACCCGGTATGACCCGCGAGTAAGTGAAAAACTATGATAAATGCAAATCGTCCGATAATTAACCTCGACCTCGATCTGCTGAGAACCTTTGTTGCTGTTGCCGACCTGAATACCTTTGCGGCTGCGGC
The DNA here is from genome assembly GCF_030332875.1 of Citrobacter sp. Cpo045. Classification (NCBI taxonomy): domain Bacteria; kingdom Pseudomonadati; phylum Pseudomonadota; class Gammaproteobacteria; order Enterobacterales; family Enterobacteriaceae; genus Citrobacter; species Citrobacter sp. Cpo045. The sequence continues at coordinate 650,538 of NZ_JAOWGZ010000103.1, read as the reverse complement.
AGCTGCGGTATGTCGAACTCAGTCTGCGGTAAGTCAGCAAATGCAGCGTCTTGAACAACTTGTGGGGAAAGAGTTGTTCGCGCGCCATGGACGCAACAAACTGCTGACCGAACATGGTATCCAGCTGTTGGGTTACGCCAGGAAAATACTGCGATTTAATGATGAGGCATGCTCATCATTGATGTTTAACAATCTTCAGGGGGTGTTAACTATCGGTGCTTCTGATGAATCCGCCGATACCATACTCCCTTTTCTGCTTAACCGTATAAGTTCGGTTTATCCGAAACTTGCACTGGATGTCAGAGTGAAACGCAACGCCTACATGGTGGAGATGCTTAAGTCGCAAGAAGTGGATTTAGTGGTCACCACTAACCGACCTGGCGATTTTGAGTGCCTGAATTTGCGAACTTCACCGACGCACTGGTATTGCGCAGCCGAATATATCCTGCAAAAAGGCGAACCGGTGCCGTTAGTTCTGCTGGACGATCCCAGCCCGTTTCGCGATATCGTGCTGGCGACGTTGAATGCCGCACAGATCCCGTGGCGTCTGGCTTATGTCGCTTCAACATTGCCTGCGGTCCGCGCGGCGGTAAAAGCAGGGCTGGGCGTTACTGCCCGTCCTGTCGAAATGATGAGCCCGGATTTACGCGTACTGGGTGCGGCGGACGGATTGCCACCTCTGCCTGATACCGAGTATCTGCTGTGCAGCGATCCGGCCACGCAAAATGAATTAGCTCAGGTTATCTTTAAGTCGATGCAGACATATCAAAATCCTTGGCAATACAATCAGTTTACCCCTGAAGGGGGAGATGACTCGCTGATTGTTGAAGGCGACTTTGAGTAAAGCGTCACAAAAAAACGTTTTAAAATGTAAGTGTAAAAAAGAGCCACTGATGATGAAAAAACATCCAGCGGCTCTTTTTTTATGCAAATATTACTGCTTTCTGTTCATTCATATACTAAAACTTAACAAAATCAGCAGGTAAAAAAACAGACTGACAATAGGATGAAAAATAATCAGCTGAGTTGCTAAATGTTTCCATGTTAAAAAACTAGAGAAATTGTTGCTGTTTTTTATGGTGAATTAACAAAAGCGTGTCACAGATCAAGAAAATACTCCCATTTAGGGGGAGGCATCTGGGTGAATTCCTGTCAAAATAGACGTGTATTATCTTTTTTACTTCACTACGGACACGATTCAACAACATTAAAAATGACCGATGATGCAATCGAAATGGGTCTAAAGAGCACTTTATGTTAATGAAGTTGGAACAGTGTAAAATAATGTGAGGAAACTTTTGTTAAAGTTGACAAAAGGTTATAGAAAGGAGTAAAAAACCCCATCAATTAGCTGTATAAAATGATTTTTCACAGTGATTGTAAGGTTTTTTTTATTCCTCCCCATGAATCGATGTGGCGTTCATCTGCCGAAAAGAGCAGAGAATTTGGCGCTACTTTTGATGAGTAAGCAATGAGTATGTCAACATCCACTGAAATCATCGCTCATCACTGGGCATTCGCTATCTTTCTTATCGTTGCCATTGGCCTGTGCTGCCTGATGCTCGTCGGCGGCTGGTTTTTAGGGGGTCGCGCACGCGCGAGATCTAAAAACGTGCCGTTTGAATCAGGTATCGACTCGGTCGGCACCGCCCGCCTGCGCCTGTCTGCCAAGTTTTATCTGGTAGCCATGTTCTTCGTTATCTTCGACGTTGAAGCGCTGTATCTGTTCGCATGGTCAACTTCTATCCGTGAAAGCGGTTGGATTGGCTTTGTGGAAGCTGCAATTTTTATTTTTGTGTTACTGGCAGGTCTGGTTTATCTGGTGCGTATTGGCGCGCTGGACTGGACGCCCGCGCGTTCACGCCGCGAGCGTATGAACCCGGAAACGAACAGTATCGCTAATCGTCAACGCTAACCGCGAGGCATTAAGATGGATTATACGCTCACCCGCATAGATCCTAACGGTGAGAACGACCGTTACCCCCTGCAAAAACAGGAGATCGTAACCGACCCCCTGGAACAAGAAGTTAACAAAAACGTGTTCATGGGCAAACTGCATGACATGGTTAACTGGGGCCGTAAAAACTCAATTTGGCCATATAACTTTGGCCTTTCCTGCTGCTACGTTGAGATGGTGACCTCGTTTACCGCCGTGCACGATGTGGCCCGTTTTGGTGCGGAAGTACTGCGTGCATCGCCGCGTCAGGCTGACCTGATGGTCGTAGCCGGAACCTGCTTTACCAAAATGGCGCCAGTTATTCAGCGCCTCTACGATCAGATGCTGGAACCGAAATGGGTTATTTCCATGGGCGCATGCGCCAACTCCGGCGGTATGTACGACATCTATTCTGTGGTGCAGGGCGTTGATAAATTTATTCCGGTCGATGTGTACATCCCGGGATGTCCGCCGCGCCCAGAAGCGTATATGCAGGCTCTGATGCTGCTGCAAGATTCCATTGGCAAAGAACGCCGTCCGCTCTCCTGGGTGGTTGGCGATCAGGGCGTTTATCGCGCCAATATGCAGTCAGAACGCGAGCGTAAACGCGGCGAACGTATTGCTGTAACGAATCTTCGTACACCAGACGAGATTTAATTTGCGCCTGTCGGCAGCAGCACTTCCTTCGCTTATCACTACATAAATAGCGCGAAGCACTGCCGACCACCACGGACCATTTGCAATGGTGAACAATATGACCGACTTAACCGCGCAAGACGCCGTATGGCAAACACGGGATCACCTTGATGACCCGGTCATTGGCGAACTGCGCAACCGTTTTGGGCCGGATGCCTTTACCGTTCAGGCGACTCGCACCGGGGTACCCGTTGTTTGGGTCAAGCGTGAACAATTACTGGAAGTTGGCGATTTCTTAAAGAGACTGCCGAAACCTTACGTCATGCTGTTTGACTTACACGGCATGGACGAACGTCTGCGTACGCACCGCGAAGGGTTACCTGCCGCGGATTTTTCCGTTTTCTATCACCTGATTTCCATTGAACGCAATCGCGATATCATGCTCAAGGTGGCTTTGTCTGAAAACGATCTGCGCGTACCGACTTTCACCAAACTGTTCCCGAACGCCAACTGGTACGAGCGTGAAACCTGGGAAATGTTTGGCATCGATATCGAAGGTCACCCGCACCTGACGCGTCTGCTGATGCCGCATACCTGGGAAGGTCATCCGCTGCGTAAAGACTACCCGGCGCGTGCGACCGAATTTGATCCGTTTGAGCTGACTAAAGCCAAACAGGATCTGGAAATGGAAGCGCTGACCTTCAAACCTGAAGATTGGGGTATGAAGCGTAGTACCGAAAACGAGGACTTCATGTTCCTCAACCTCGGTCCTAACCACCCGTCTTCTCACGGTGCTTTCCGTATTGTGCTGCAGCTTGATGGCGAAGAAATCGTCGACTGCGTACCTGACATCGGCTACCACCACCGTGGCGCTGAAAAGATGGGTGAACGTCAGTCCTGGCACAGCTACATTCCGTACACCGACCGTATTGAGTACCTCGGCGGCTGCGTAAACGAAATGCCTTACGTACTGGCCGTTGAGAAGCTGGCTGGTATCACCACGCCGGATCGCGTCAACGTGATTCGCGTGATGTTGTCCGAACTGTTCCGTATCAACAGCCACCTGCTGTACATCTCCACGTTCATTCAGGACGTCGGCGCGATGACCCCGGTATTCTTCGCCTTTACTGACCGTCAGAAAATCTATGACGTGGTGGAAGCGATCACCGGTTTCCGTATGCACCCGGCCTGGTTCCGTATCGGCGGTGTGGCACACGATCTGCCGCGCGGTTGGGACAAGCTGCTGCGTGACTTCCTCGACTGGATGCCAAAACGTCTGGATTCTTACGAGAAAGCCGCGCTGCGTAACACCATCCTGAAAGGCCGTTCGCAGGGCGTTGCCGCTTACGGTAAGAAAGAAGCGCTGGACTGGGGTTGTACCGGTGCTGCGCTGCGCGCGACCGGTATTGATTTCGACGTGCGTAAAGCGCGTCCGTACTCTGGCTACGAAAACTTTGACTTTGAAGTCCCGGTTGGCGGCGGCGTTTCTGACTGCTATACCCGCGTGATGCTGAAAGTTGAAGAGCTGCGCCAGAGTCTGCGCATCCTTGAGCAGTGCCTCAATAACATGCCGGAAGGCCCGTTCAAAGCGGATCACCCGCTGACGACGCCGCCGCCGAAAGAGCGCACGCTGCAACATATCGAAACCCTTATCACCCACTTCCTGCAGGTTTCGTGGGGCCCGGTTATGCCGGCAAACGAGTCCTTCCAGATGGTGGAAGCGACCAAGGGTATCAACAGTTACTACCTGACCAGCGATGGCAGCACCATGAGTTACCGTACCCGTATCCGTACCCCGAGCTATGCGCACCTGCAGCAGATCCCGGTAGCGGTACGTGGCAGCCTGGTGTCCGACTTAATCGTCCATCTGGGTAGTATCGATTTTGTTATGTCAGATGTGGACCGCTAATTATGCACGAGAATCAACAACCACAAACCGAGGCTTTTGAGCTGAGTGCGGCTGAGCGTGAAGCGATTGAGCACGAGAAGCACCACTACGAAGACCCGCGTGCGGCGTCCATTGAAGCGCTGAAAATCGTTCAGAAACAGCGTGGCTGGGTGCCGGATGGGGCGATCTATGCGATCGCTGATGTGCTGGGTATTCCGGCAAGCGACGTAGAAGGTGTTGCTACGTTTTATAGCCAGATCTTCCGCCAGCCGGTAGGTCGCCACGTGATCCGCTATTGCGACAGCGTGGTGTGCCATATCAACGGTTACCAGGGGATCCAGGCCGCGCTTGAGAAAAAACTCAACATCAAGCCGGGGCAGACGACCTTTGATGGTCGCTTTACACTGCTGCCGACCTGTTGCCTGGGGAACTGCGATAAAGGGCCAAACATGATGATCGATGAGGATACTCACGCTCACCTGACCCCGGAAGGCATTCCCGAACTACTGGAGCGGTATAAATGAAAGACATTATCCGTACTCCCGAAACCCATCCGCTGACCTGGCGTCTGCGTGATGACAAACAGCCGGTCTGGCTGGACGAATACCGTAGCAAGAACGGCTACGAAGGTGCGCGTAAGGCCCTGACCGGGCTGTCACCGGACGAAATCGTTAATCAGGTAAAAGACGCTGGCCTGAAAGGGCGCGGCGGCGCGGGCTTTTCCACCGGTCTGAAGTGGAGCCTGATGCCGAAAGACGAATCCATGAACATCCGTTACCTGCTGTGTAACGCCGATGAAATGGAGCCGGGCACCTATAAAGACCGTCTGCTGATGGAACAGCTGCCGCACCTGCTGGTGGAAGGCATGCTGATTTCCGCGTTTGCGCTGAAAGCGTACCGTGGTTACATCTTCCTGCGCGGTGAATATATCGAAGCAGCCGTGCATCTGCGTCGCGCGATTGCCGAAGCGACCGAAGCCGGTCTGCTTGGCAAAAACATCATGGGCACTGGTTTCGACTTCGAACTGTTTGTCCACACCGGGGCAGGGCGTTACATCTGCGGTGAAGAAACCGCGCTGATCAACTCCCTCGAAGGTCGCCGTGCTAACCCTCGTTCCAAGCCGCCGTTCCCGGCAAGCTCTGGCGCATGGGGCAAACCGACCTGCGTAAACAACGTCGAAACCCTGTGTAACGTACCGGCTATCCTCGCGAACGGCGTGGAGTGGTACCAGAACATTTCGAAGAGCAAAGACGCGGGCACCAAGCTGATGGGCTTCTCTGGTCGCGTGAAGAATCCTGGCCTGTGGGAACTGCCTTTCGGTACTACCGCGCGTGAGATCCTCGAAGATTACGCGGGCGGCATGCGCGATGGACTGAAGTTCAAAGCCTGGCAGCCAGGCGGCGCAGGGACTGACTTCCTGACCGAAGCGCACCTCGATCTGCCGATGGAATTCGAAAGCATTGGTAAAGCAGGTAGCCGTCTGGGCACCGCGCTGGCCATGGCTGTCGATCACGAGATTGGCATGGTTCCTTTGGTGCGTAACCTCGAAGAGTTCTTTGCCCGCGAGTCTTGCGGCTGGTGTACGCCGTGCCGTGACGGTCTGCCGTGGAGTGTGAAAATTCTGCGCGCGCTGGAGCGTGGCGAAGGCCAGCCTGGGGATATCGAGACACTTGAGCAACTGTGTCGTTTCCTCGGCCCGGGTAAAACCTTCTGTGCACACGCACCGGGTGCAGTGGAACCGCTGCAGAGCGCCATTAAATATTTCCGCGAAGAATTCGAAGCTGGCATCAAGCAGTCCTTCAGCAATACCCATCAGATTGGTGGTATTCAGCCGAACCTGCTGAAAGAGCGCTGGTGATTACAGGGTTAGCCCTGTGTCGCGATAAGAAATTCGATTAACGCTCGGTTACGACCGAGCCAACTGGAAGCATGCTGACTATGGCTACGATTCATGTAGACGGCAAAGAATATGAGGTCAACGGAGCGGACAACCTGCTGGAAGCTTGTCTGTCTCTCGGCCTTGATATTCCGTACTTTTGCTGGCACCCGGCGCTGGGAAGCGTCGGTGCTTGCCGCCAGTGTGCGGTGAAGCAATATCAAAACGCGGAAGATACGCGTGGTCGCCTGGTGATGTCTTGTATGACACCGGCCACCGAAGGCACCTTTATTTCTATTGATGACGAAGAAGCGAAACAGTTCCGCGAAAGCGTCGTGGAGTGGTTGATGACTAACCACCCGCACGACTGTCCGGTCTGTGAAGAGGGCGGCAACTGCCACCTGCAGGATATGACCGTCATGACCGGTCACAGCTTCCGTCGCTACCGCTTCACGAAGCGTACTCACCGTAACCAGGACCTGGGGCCGTTCATCTCTCACGAAATGAACCGCTGCATCGCCTGCTATCGCTGCGTACGTTACTACAAAGATTACGCCGATGGCGCGGATCTGGGCGTCTATGGCGCACATGACAACGTCTACTTCGGTCGCCCGGAAGACGGTACGCTCGAAAGCGAGTTCTCTGGTAACCTGGTAGAAATTTGCCCGACCGGCGTCTTCACTGATAAAACGCACTCCGAGCGTTATAACCGTAAATGGGACATGCAGTTTGCGCCGAGCATCTGCCAGCAGTGTTCCATCGGCTGTAACACCAGCCCGGGCGAACGCTACGGTGAACTGCGTCGTATCGAAAACCGTTATAACGGTACCGTTAACCACTACTTCCTCTGCGACCGTGGTCGTTTTGGCTATGGTTACGTGAACCTGAAAGACCGTCCGCGTCAGCCAGTACAGCGTCGTGGCGATGACCTGATCACGCTCAACGCCGAGCAGGCGATGCAGGGCGCGGCAGATATTCTGCGTCAGTCGAAGAAAGTAATTGGTATCGGCTCCCCGCGCGCCAGCGTTGAAAGTAACTTCGCGCTGCGTGAACTGGTGGGTGCGGATAACTTCTATACCGGTATCGCCCAGGGCGAGCAGGAACGTCTGCAACTGGCACTGAGCGTGCTGCGTGACGGCGGGATTCATACTCCGGCACTGCGCGAAATCGAATCTTATGATGCGGTTCTGGTGCTGGGCGAAGATGTCACCCAGACCGGCGCACGCGTTGCGCTGGCAGTGCGTCAGGCGGTGAAAGGTAAAGCGCGTGAAATGGCGGCGGCACAGAAAGTGGCTGACTGGCAGATCGCAGCAATCCTTAACATCGGCCAGCGTGCTAAGCACCCGCTGTTCGTTACCAACGTCGATAACACCCGTCTGGATGACATCGCCGCATGGACCTATCGTGCACCGGTTGAAGATCAGGCGCGTTTAGGTTTCGCTATCGCTCATGCGCTGGATAACAACGCTCCGGCGGTTGACGGTATCGACCGTGACCTGCAAAACAAAATTGACGTTATCGTTCAGGCACTGGCCGGGGCGAAGAAACCACTGATTATTTCCGGCACCAACGCCGGTAGCGCCGAAGTGATTCAGGCGGCTGCCAACGTGGCGAAGGCGCTGAAAGGCCGTGGCGCAGACGTCGGCATCACCATGATTGCTCGCTCTGTTAACAGCATGGGCCTGGGTATGATTGGCGGTGGTTCCCTTGACGATGCGCTGACCGAGCTGGAAACAGGTCGTGCTGACGCCGTTGTGGTGCTGGAGAATGACCTGCATCGCCATGCTTCAGCAACGCGTGTGAACGCAGCGCTGGCGAAAGCGCCGCTGGTACTGGTCATTGACCATCAGCGTACGGCAATTATGGAAAACGCCCATCTGGTGCTTTCCGCCGCAAGCTTCGCCGAAAGCGATGGTACGGTGATTAACAACGAAGGCCGCGCTCAGCGTTTCTTCCAGGTCTACGACCCGTCCTACTACGACAGTAACACCGTGATGCTGGAAAGCTGGCGCTGGCTGCACTCGCTGCACAGCACCGTGCAGAGCCGCGAAGTGGACTGGACGCAGCTCGACCACGTTATCGACGCGGTCGTTGAGCAGCTGCCGCAACTGGCGGGTATCAAAGATGCCGCTCCGGACGCAAGCTTCCGTATCCGTGGACAGAAATTGGCTCGTGAACCGCACCGCTACAGCGGTCGTACCGCAATGCGCGCCAACATCAGCGTACACGAACCGCGCCAGCCGCAGGACAAAGACACAATGTTCGCCTTCTCTATGGAAGGGAACAACCAACCGTCTGCGCCGCGTTCACAAATTCCGTTTGCCTGGGCTCCGGGCTGGAACTCCCCACAGGCGTGGAACAAGTTCCAGGATGAAGTGGGCGGTAAACTGCGTCATGGCGATCCGGGCGTGCGTCTGATCGAAGCTTCTGCAGATGGTATGGATTACTTCACTACCGTTCCGGCGAGCTTCCAGGCTCAGGATGGGCAGTGGCGTATCGCGCCGTACTACCATCTGTTCGGCAGCGACGAAATGTCCCAGCGTGCGCCGGTCTTCCAGACCCGTATGCCGCAGCCGTACATCAAACTCAACCCGGCTGATGCCGCGAAGTTGGGTGTTAATGCCGGTACGCGCGTTTCTTTCAGCTACGATGGCAACACGGTTACGCTGCCGGTTGAAATCGCTGAAGGATTAACGGCAGGGCAGGTTGGTTTGCCGATGGGTATGCCTGGCATCGCGCCGGTTCTGGCAGGTGCGCGTCTTGAGGATCTGCAGGAGGCACAACAATGAGTTGGATTACACCCGATCTGATTGAGATCCTGCTGAGCATTCTCAAAGCGGTCGTGATCCTGCTGGTGGTGGTCACCTGCGGGGCATTCATGAGCTTTGGCGAACGTCGTCTGCTGGGTCTGTTCCAGAACCGTTACGGACCGAACCGTGTTGGCTGGGGCGGTTCGCTCCAGCTGGTTGCGGACATGATCAAGATGTTCTTTAAAGAAGACTGGATCCCGAAATTCTCGGATCGCGTCATCTTTACCCTGGCACCGATGATCGCCTTCACCTCGCTGCTGCTGGCTTTCGCCATCGTGCCGGTGAGTCCGAACTGGGTGGTTGCTGACCTGAACATCGGGATCCTGTTCTTCCTGATGATGGCGGGCCTCGCGGTATACGCGGTGCTGTTCGCCGGCTGGTCCAGTAACAACAAATACTCCCTGCTCGGTGCGATGCGTGCGTCTGCGCAGACGCTGAGCTACGAAGTGTTCCTCGGGCTTTCCCTGATGGGCGTGGTGGCGCAGGCCGGTTCATTTAACATGACCGACATCGTCAACAACCAGGCTGATATCTGGAACGTTATTCCGCAGTTCTTTGGTTTTGTCACCTTTGCCATCGCGGGCGTGGCGGTGTGCCACCGTCACCCGTTTGACCAGCCAGAAGCCGAGCAGGAACTGGCCGACGGTTACCACATTGAATATTCCGGTATGAAATTCGGTCTGTTCTTCGTGGGTGAATACATCGGCATCGTCACCATTTCTGCACTGATGGTTACCCTGTTCTTCGGTGGCTGGCATGGCCCGTTCTTACCGCCATTCGTCTGGTTCGCGCTGAAAACCGCGTTCTTCATGATGATGTTCATTTTGATTCGTGCGTCGTTACCGCGTCCTCGTTATGACCAGGTAATGTCCTTCGGCTGGAAAGTCTGTCTGCCGCTGACGCTCGTCAACTTGCTGGTAACGGCGGCTGTCATTCTCTGGCAGGCGCAATAAGGGACACAAAGACCATGACCTTAAAAGAATTGTTCGTAGGTTTCGGCACCCAGGTACGCAGTATCTGGATGATCGGCCTGCATGCGTTCGCGAAACGCGAAACGCAGATGTATCCGGAAGAGCCGGTCTATCTACCGCCCCGTTTTCGTGGTCGTATCGTTCTGACTCGTGATCCAGACGGTGAAGAGCGCTGCGTTGCCTGTAACCTGTGTGCGGTAGCGTGTCCGGTAGGCTGTATTTCTCTGCAAAAAGCAGAGACCAAAGACGGCCGCTGGTATCCGGAGTTTTTCCGCATTAACTTCTCACGCTGCATTTTCTGCGGCCTGTGCGAAGAAGCCTGTCCGACTACGGCTATTCAGCTGACTCCAGATTTCGAGCTGGGTGAGTACAAGCGCCAGGACCTGGTTTACGAGAAAGAGGATCTGCTGATCTCCGGTCCGGGTAAATACCCGGAATATAACTTCTACCGGATGGCAGGTATGGCAATCGACGGCAAAGATAAGGGCGAAGCAGAGAACGAAGCTAAGCCTATCGACGTCAAGAGCCTGTTACCGTAAGGAGAGGGGCAATGGAGTTCGCTTTTTATATCTGTGGCCTGATAGCCATTCTCGCAACCTTGCGGGTGATTACCCACACCAATCCGGTACACGCGTTGCTGTACCTGATTATTTCGCTGCTGGCGATTTCTGGGGTGTTCTTCTCGTTAGGCGCTTACTTCGCCGGTGCGCTGGAAATTATCGTCTACGCGGGCGCCATCATGGTGCTGTTCGTGTTCGTGGTGATGATGCTCAACCTTGGTGGTTCTGAAATTGAACAGGAACGTCAGTGGCTGAAACCGCAGGTGTGGATTGGTCCGGCGATTCTGTCAGCCATTATGCTGGTGGTTATTGTTTACGCCATTCTGGGCGTTAACGATCAGGGCATCGACGGCACGCCAATTAGCGCGAAAGCAGTCGGTATTTCCCTGTTCGGACCGTATGTACTGGCGGTTGAACTGGCTTCGATGCTGCTGCTGGCGGGTCTGGTTGTGGCCTTCCACGTGGGGCGCGAAGAGCGTTCAGGTGAAGTGCTGAGCAATCGCACCGACGACCGCGCGAAAAGAAAAACGGAGGAGCACGCATGATCCCCTTACAACATGGACTGATCCTCGCTGCGATCTTATTCGTGCTGGGCTTAACCGGTCTGGTTATCCGCCGCAATCTGCTGTTTATGCTGATCGGACTGGAAATCATGATTAACGCCTCCGCGCTGGCCTTTGTGGTCGCCGGAAGCTACTGGGGCCAGACCGATGGTCAGGTGATGTATATTCTCGCCATCAGCCTTGCGGCTGCCGAAGCGAGCATTGGGCTTGCGCTGTTGCTGCAACTTCATCGCCGTCGCCAGAACCTGAACATCGATTCAGTAAGTGAGATGCGTGGATGAACATGCTTGCCTTAACCATTATTCTGCCATTTATTGGCTTTGTATTACTGGCGTTTTCTCGTGGTCGTTGGTCAGAAAATCTGTCCGCTACCGTGGGTGTCGGGTCGATCGGTCTGGCTGCGCTGGTGACTGCGTTTGTTGGCGTTGATTTCTTTGCCAATGGCCAGCAGGCTTACAGCCAGCCGCTGTGGACGTGGATGTCAGTCGGCGACTTCAACATCGGTTTTAACCTGGTGCTGGACGGCCTGTCGCTGACCATGCTCTCTGTGGTGACCGGCGTTGGTTTCCTGATCCACATGTTCGCCTCCTGGTATATGCGCGGAGAAGAGGGCTATTCTCGTTTCTTCGCCTACACCAACCTGTTTATCGCCAGCATGGTGGTTCTGGTGCTGGCGGATAACCTGCTGCTGATGTACCTCGGCTGGGAAGGCGTGGGCCTGTGCTCCTATCTGCTGATTGGTTTCTACTATACCGATCCGAAGAATGGCGCTGCGGCAATGAAAGCCTTCGTGGTAACCCGTGTTGGTGACGTATTCCTGGCGTTCGCGTTGTTCATCCTCTACAACGAGCTGGGCACGCTGAACTTCCGCGAAATGGTGGAACTGGCGCCTGCGCACTTTGCAGACGGTAACAACATGCTGATGTGGGCAACCCTGATGCTGCTGGGCGGTGCGGTCGGTAAATCTGCACAGCTGCCGTTGCAGACCTGGCTTGCTGATGCGATGGCCGGCCCGACGCCTGTCTCCGCGTTGATCCACGCCGCGACGATGGTTACCGCTGGTGTCTACCTGATAGCCCGTACGCACGGCCTGTTCCTGATGACGCCTGAAATCCTGCACCTGGTGGGGATTATCGGTGCTATCACTCTGGTGCTGGCGGGTTTTGCTGCGCTGGTACAGACCGACATCAAACGCGTTCTTGCGTACTCCACCATGAGCCAGATTGGTTATATGTTCCTGGCTCTCGGCGTACAGGCGTGGGATGCGGCGATTTTCCACCTGATGACGCACGCCTTCTTTAAAGCGCTGCTGTTCCTGGCATCTGGCTCGGTTATCCTGGCTTGCCACCACGAACAGAACATCTTCAAGATGGGCGGTCTGCGTAAGTCAATTCCGCTGGTGTATCTCTGCTTCCTGATCGGTGGCGCGGCGCTGTCGGCTCTGCCGCTGATTACCGCTGGCTTCTTCAGTAAGGATGAGATTCTGGCCGGTGCAATGGCGAATGGTCATATTAATCTGATGGTTGCAGGTCTGGTCGGTGCATTCATGACCTCTCTGTACACCTTCCGTATGATTTTCATCGTGTTCCACGGTAAAGAACAAATTCACGCCCACGCAGGGAAGGGGATTACCCATCATCTGCCGCTGATTGTGCTGATGATCCTGTCCACCTTCGTTGGCGCGCTGATTGTGCCGCCGCTGCAGGGTGTACTGCCTGCTACGACCGAGCTTGAGCATGGTCGCGTCATGACGCTGGAAATTACCTCCGGTATCGTAGCGATTGCGGGCATCCTGATCGCAGCATGGCTGTGGCTGGGTAAACGCACGCTGGTGACGTCGATTGCGAACAGTGCGCCGGGCCGCCTGCTGGGTACCTGGTGGTATAACGCCTGGGGCTTCGACTGGCTGTACGACAAAGTGTTCGTCAAGCCGTTCCTGGGTGTTGCCTGGTTGCTGAAACGCGATCCGCTCAACTCAATGATGAACATCCCGGCGATCCTTTCCCGCTTTGCAGGTAAAGGCCTGCTGTTGAGCGAGAACGGTTATCTGCGCTGGTATGTTGCATCAATGAGCATCGGCGCCGTCGTTGTGCTGGCACTGTTGATGGTACTGCGTTGAGTTTGTTGGCTGGATGAACGATTGCCGGATGGCGCTGCGCTTATCCGGCCTACAAACCCAAAAATAATTTTTAGAATTCGTTGAAAATCTGTTCCTGATGTACAGGCGTCATCGGCGAAGTCAGACCGGAGACCGCCAGCGCAGAGCAACCGGAGCGTACTGAAGTACGTGAGGATTGCGAGCACTGCCGGGATTTGGGCTGACGAGTGAGATAGCCTGAGCAGGAGTAAATATAAGGGACATACTTAGCTATGTTATTACCCTGGTTGATATTAATTCCCTTTATCGGTGGCTTCCTGTGCTGGCAGACCGAACGCTTTGGCGTGAAGGTGCCGCGCTGGATTGCGCTGATTACCATGGGATTGACGCTGGCGCTTGGCCTGCAACTGTGGTTGCAGGGCGGCTATTCACTGACGCAATCCGCTGGCATTCCGCAGTGGCAGTCTGAATTTGTCCTGCCGTGGATCCCACGTTTTGGCATCTCTATTCATCTGGCTATCGACGGTCTGTCGCTGCTGATGGTAGTACTGACCGGTCTGCTCGGTGTTCTGGCGGTACTTTGCTCCTGGAATGAAATCGAAAAATACCAGGGCTTCTTCCATCTGAACCTGATGTGGATCTTAGGCGGCGTGATCGGCGTGTTCCTTGCCATCGACATGTTCCTGTTCTTCTTCTTCTGGGAAATGATGCTGGTGCCGATGTACTTCCTGATCGCGTTGTGGGGGCATAAAGCCTCTGACGGTAAAACGCGTATCACGGCGGCGACCAAGTTCTTCATTTATACCCAGGCGAGTGGTCTGGTGATGTTGATTGCCATCCTGGCGCTGGTGTTTGTGCACTATAAAGCGACCGGTGTGTGGACCTTCAACTATGAAGAGCTGCTGAATACCCCGATGTCCCACGGTGTGGAATATCTGCTGATGCTGGGCTTCTTCATTGCCTTCGCGGTGAAAATGCCGGTAGTTCCGCTGCACGGCTGGTTGCCGGATGCGCACTCCCAGGCGCCGACCGCAGGTTCCGTTGACCTGGCGGGGATCTTGCTGAAAACCGCGGCTTACGGTCTGCTGCGCTTCTCTCTGCCGCTGTTCCCGAACGCGTCGGCGGAGTTTGCACCTATCGCAATGTGGCTGGGCGTTATCGGTATCTTCTACGGCGCGTGGATGGCCTTTAATCAGTACGATATCAAACGTCTGATCGCTTACACCTCCGTATCGCACATGGGCTTCGTACTGATTGCTATCTACACCGGCAGCCAGCTGGCGTACCAGGGTGCTGTTATCCAGATGATTGCGCACGGTCTGTCCGCAGCCGGTCTGTTCATTCTGTGTGGTCAGCTGTACGAACGTCTGCACACGCGTGATATGCGTATGATGGGCGGCCTGTGGGGCAAAATGAAATGGTTGCCTGCGCTGTCGATGTTCTTCGCAGTGTGTACGCTGGGTATGCCGGGTACAGGTAACTTCGTTGGCGAATTTATGATTCTGTTCGGCAGCTACCAGGTGGTTCCGGTCATTACCGTGATCTCGACCTTTGGTCTGGTGTTTGCCTCTGTTTACTCGCTGGCGATGCTGCATCGCGCTTACTTCGGTAAAGCGAAGAGCCAGATTGCCAGTGTTGAACTGCCAGGGATGTCGCTGCGTGAGCTGTTTATCATCCTGTTGCTGGTCGTGCTTCTGGTACTGCTTGGCTTCTATCCGCAGCCGATTCTGGATACCTCGCATTCTGCGATGAGCAACATCCAGCAGTGGTTTGTTAATTCCGTTACTACTACAAGGCCGTAAATCGCCATGACAATAACTCCACAACACCTGATTGCGCTGCTACCGCTGCTGATCGTCGGCTTGACGGTGGTGGTTGTGATGCTCTCCATTGCGTGGCGACGCAATCACTTCCTCAATGCCACGCTGTCGGTCATTGGGCTTAACGCCGCGCTGGTTTCGCTCTGGTTTGTTGGCCAGGCGGGCGCCATGGACGTCACCCCGCTGATGCGGGTTGACGGTTTCGCCATGCTCTACACCGGGCTGGTGCTGCTGGCGAGTCTTGCCACCTGTACCTTCGCTTACCCGTGGCTGGAAGGCTACGATGACAACCGGGAAGAGTTCTACCTGTTGGTGCTGATTGCCGCGCTCGGCGGTATTCTGCTGGCTAACGCTAACCATCTGGCGGCGCTGTTCCTTGGTATTGAGCTGATCTCTCTGCCGCTGTTTGGTCTGGTTGGCTATGCGTTCCGTCAGAAACGTTCGCTGGAAGCCAGTATCAAATACACCATTCTGTCTGCCGCAGCGTCTTCCTTCCTGCTGTTCGGTATGGCGCTGGTGTACGCGCAGTCTGGTAATCTGTCGTTTGTTGCACTCGGTAAGAGCCTCGGCGACGGCATGCTGCACGAACCGCTGCTGCTGGCGGGCTTCGGTCTGATGATTGTTGGCCTCGGCTTTAAACTCTCGCTGGTTCCGTTCCACCTGTGGACGCCAGACGTATACCAGGGCGCTCCTGCTCCGGTTTCCACCTTCCTGGCGACGGCGAGCAAAATCGCTATCTTCGGCGTGGTGATGCGTCTGTTCCTGTACGCACCGGTAGGAGATAGCGAAGCGGTACGTATCGTACTGGGCGTGATTGCCTTTGCTTCCATCATCTTCGGTAACCTGATGGCGCTGAGCCAGACCAATATTAAACGTCTGCTCGGTTACTCTTCTATCTCTCACCTCGGCTACCTGCTGGTGGCGCTTATTGCTCTGCAGAGCGGCGAGATGTCGATGGAAGCAGTTGGCGTTTACCTGGCAGGTTACCTGTTCAGCAGCCTCGGCGCGTTCGGTGTGGTCAGCCTGATGTCCAGCCCGTACCGCGGCCCGGATGCGGACTCTCTGTTCTCCTACCGTGGTCTGTTCTGGCATCGTCCGATCCTCGCGGCAGTGATGACGGTGATGATGCTGTCTCTGGCAGGTATCCCGATGACGCTGGGCTTTATCGGTAAGTTCTATGTACTGGCCGTCGGTGTGCAGGCTAACCTGTGGTGGCTGGTTGCCGCCGTGGTGGTCGGTTCTGCGATTGGTTTGTACTACTACCTGCGCGTTGCCGTAAGCTTGTACCTGAGCGCACCGCAGCAGCTGAACCGTGATGCGCCGTCTAACTGGCAGTACAGCGCGGGCGGTATCGTGGTGCTGATTTCTGCTCTGCTGGTACTGGTGCTGGGTATTTACCCGCAACCGCTGATCAGCATTGTGCAGTTAGCGACTCCGCTGATGTAAACGAAATGCAGAAACGAAAAAACCCGCCTTGGCGGGTTTTTTTATGCGTGAAATACGGTCAGTTTAATAGCTGACGGCTCACCAGCGGACCGCTGATGCCTTTCGCTGTGCGATCCATCACTTCCTGGATCACTGAAGAAAGCTCATTGACTTCGAATTTGGCCACGTAGCCATCCGCTTTTACTCGGCGAACGTGATCTTCGTTCGCGCTACCGGAAAGCGAAGAGTGGATAACGACCGGGATTTTCTTCAGACGTTCGTCGGTTTTTATCTTACGGGTAAGCGTAAAACCGTCCATCTCCGGCATTTCGAGATCGGTGAGAACCAGAGCGATCTTCTCACTGACCGGCTTGCCCTCCGCCAGCGCTTCTGCGGAAAGCTGCTGAATTTTTTCCCACGCATCCTGGCCTGTTACATGCATCAGATGCGGGATCTCCATGGCGTTTAGACCTTTTTCCAACATGGCGCGGGCCACTTTGGAATCATCAGCCACAATCGCCACCGCACCCGGCGTGATGTTGAATTTATTGGTTTTCAGATCGGTTGCGCGCAGGTCGTGGTTCGCCGGTACGATGTCGTACAGGATCTGCTCAACGTCGAGCACCAGCGCCAGGTTGTTGGTCTCTTTGTTGTCGTCCAGGCAAGCGATACTGGTGATATAGCGACCATTAACGGCTTTCTCGGCGGTATGCACCTGTTGCCAGTCCAGGCGCATAATGTTTTCCACTGACTCCACAGCGAACGCCTGGACGCTGCGGGCATATTCTGTGATCAACAGGATGTTGAGTCCGGTCTCGGGCTTACAGCCCGCGACGGCGGGCAGGTCAATCACCGGGATCACCTGATCGCGAATATTAACCATACCCAGTAACGGGGCCTTCATACCCGCCGGACGCGTAAAGGTCGGCATCGGCACGATTTCACGCAGTTTGAATACGTTGATGCCAAACAGCTCTGATTTCTGCTCCTCAACAGATTTGCCGAGGCGAAACAGCAGCAGTTCAAAACGGTTAGACAGGGTTAGGTTTGTCCTGTCATCAATATCTTTCTGGAAATTGTTCATCCTGTCCTCAGTGTGAATGCCAGCCTTTCCACTGTTATCGGCACTGAGGCGGAAAAATAGAGCGTTAAACGCTGAAAATGGCGAAATCGTGAGCCAGTGCCGTGTCTGGAAATATTGTTTTGCACTCTGCGAGTAAGCGCTGGCAGCCTTTTTCATCGTAGCGTGAGCTAACGTGGGTCATTATCAGACGTCCCACTCCGGCATCCAGCGCCAGCTGTGCGGCTTGTCGGGTTGAGCTGTGCCCACGACTGTTTGCTTTTTCCTCCATTGAAGCGTCCAGCGTGGTTTCGTGTACCATGACATCTACACCTCGAGCCAGTTCAATGGCGGACGCGCAGGGTCCTGTGTCACCGAAAATAGCGACTGATTTTCCCCTGGTGGCCGGGGCGAGGAAGTCGGCACCGTGGATCGTACGTCCATCTTCCAGCACGATGGTTTTCCCAGCTTTCAAATCCTGAAACCACGGGCCCGCTTTAACACCTGCCGCCTTCAGGGCATTGGCGTCAAGAGCACCCGGTTTGTCGTGCTCTTGAATGCGAAAACCGTAGCATTCCAGCGGATGCGCCAGCGGGTACGCCGTTACTTTTCGCAGGCCGTCATCCACAATCTCACCCGCGGTGATTTCTACAATATCCAGCGGATAATCGGTCCAGGAGCCGCTCAGACGCAATGCGGTTTCGGTAAACTCTCGCAACCCTTTTGGCCCGTAGAGCGTCAGAGGCTGGACATTGCCGGCCATTGAGCGACTGCACAGTAGCCCCGGTAAACCAAACAGGTGATCGCCGTGCAGATGGCTGATAAAAATACGATCGAGTTTTCCTGGATTGAAAGGCGTGGTGAGCATCTGATGCTGCGTCCCTTCGCCGCAATCAAAAAGCCACAGCCCCGCCTGAGTCGGGTGTTGCAGATTCAGTAAAATTGCCGTTACATTGCGTGAGCGCGTGGGGACTCCCGCAGACGTGCCTAAAAATAGTAATTCCATCTTTGCGTTACACTTTTCGCCATCAATAAGGCAGGGTGTTCAGGTTATCACAACATAGGGGCAGACAATGATTCACTGGCAAGATCTCCACCATGCAAAGCTGAGTACCCAACAACTGTACGCACTACTTCAGCTACGATGCGCGGTGTTTGTAGTTGAGCAACAGTGTCCGTACCAGGATGTGGATGGCGATGACCTGGCTGGAGAGAATCGGCATATTCTGGGCTGGCATAACGATGAGCTGGTGGCGTATGCGAGGATTCTGAAAAGCGATGACGAGCTGGAGCCGGTAGTGATTGGTCGGGTGATTGTAAGCGAAGCGCTGCGTGGTGAAAAACTGGGGCAACAGCTAATGGCCCAGACGCTGGCATCCTGCGCGCAACACTGGCCACACAAGGCGTTGTATCTGGGCGCGCAGGCGCATCTGCAATCATTCTATGCACGCTTTGGCTTTGTTCCGGTGACGGATATCTATGACGAAGATGGTATTCCACACGTCGGAATGGCGCGGGAAGCACATCAGGCGTAAACAGGCGCAATCAGTCCTGGTTGTCTATAGTTAGCGGGTACGTCAATAGAAAGGGAGAATATAATGTCTTTTCATTCTTATGAATCACGTATCGATGATGATCTGGAATTATTAAGTGAAACGCTGGAAGAGGTGCTGCGTTCTTCTGGCGACCCAGCAGATCAAAAATACCTTGAGTTAAAAGCGCGGGCTGAGCGGGCGTTAGAAGAGGTGAGAAATCGCGTCAGCCATGCTTCTGATAGCTACTATTACCGTGCGAAAAAAGCCGTTTGTCGGGCGGATGACTATGTGCACGAAAAACCCTGGCGCGGAATCGGCGTTGGCGCCACAGTCGGTTTAGTGATGGGATTATTGTTAGCGCGGCGATAAATTCCGTTCTGTCATCGCATTTGTACGTACTCCCTAACTGGGGGTACTGCTTTTTCTGCTCAGTACCCCGTATAATGAGAGGTTTTTAACAGGGAGAGGTCCGCGTGCATTCAATCACTACTGCGCTGGAAAGTCTGATGCGTCATTTATCGCAAGAGATGCCAGCAGCACCTGGAATTCGTATTTACGATATACCTTTCCCACTGAATGATGCGTTTGACGCTTTAGGATGGCTGGCCAGTCAACCCGTCTGGCCCCAGTTTTACTGGCAGCAGCGTAACGGCGATGAAGAAGCCGCCGTATTAGGGGCCGTCGCCGCATTTTCCTCGCTGGAATCAGCCCAGCAATTTTTACATCAGCATGATAATCATCCCGACCTGCGCATCTGGGGCCTGAATGCCTTTGAGCCTCTGCGTGGCAATTTACTGCTGCCGCGGCTGGAGTGGCGACGTTGCGCCGGAGTGGCGAGCTTACGCTTACATCTTTATAGCGACGTGTCGCTACGTGAAGACGCTGCACAAGCGATCGCCTTCATCTCATCGCTTGCTCCCGTAAAACCGCTCCCTGCATTGCGTTTGAATTTGACGGGAGAACAGCACTGGCCGGAGAAAGCTGGCTGGATAGACCTGATAAAACTCGCCACTCAAACGATCGCAGGAGAAGATCTCGATAAGGTCGTGCTGGCGCGGGCGACCGATTTACAGTTTTCTCAGTCGGTTAATGCCGCTGCCGTGATGGCTTCCAGCCGTCGCTTAAATCTGAACTGCTACCATTTCTTTATGGCATTCTCCGCCGACACCGCTTTTCTTGGCTCTTCTCCTGAACGTCTGTATCGACGACGTGATACGGCGCTGCGCACCGAGGCGCTGGCCGGAACCGTGGCCAATCACCCTGAGGATCATCGGGCCTGGCAATTGGGCGACTGGCTAATGAAAGATGATAAAAACCAGCGCGAGAATATGCTGGTGGTCGAAGATATTTGCCAGCGCCTGCAAGGCTGTACGCAAACTCTCGATGTGCTGCCACCGCAGGTGCTCAGGCTGCGTAAAGTGCAGCACCTGCGCCGTTGCATCTGGACGGAACTGAATCAGGCCGACGATACGCTTTGCCTGATGCAGCTCCAGCCCACGGCGGCAGTTGCCGGTATTCCGCGTGAGCTGGCGCGTGAATTCATCCAACAAAATGAACCCTTTGAACGCGAGTGGTATGCCGGTTCAGCGGGTTATCTTTCTTTGCGCCAAAGCGAGTTTTGTGTGTCATTGCGTTCAGCGAAAATTAGCGCAAACGTGGTACGCCTGTATGCCGGGGCAGGGATTGTACGTGGCTCAGATCCTGAGCAGGAATGGCAAGAAATAGACAATAAAGCGGCAGGGTTACGTACTTTATTACAGATGGAAGGATAGTGATTTCGTGTATATTTCCGATTCATATCAAAAATCCATTTATTCGATTCTCTATACTGTGTCGCAATATTGATACCGGACAATCTCATGTCAGTAAGCGCATTTAACCGACGCTGGGCGGCGGTCATTCTGGAAGCACTCACTCGCCACGGCGTCAGGCATGTCTGCATTGCCCCTGGCTCTCGTTCTACACCGTTGACGCTGGCGGCAGCGGAAAACCCCGCATTCATCCACCACACCCATTTTGACGAGCGCGGTCTTGGGCATCTGGCTTTAGGTCTGGCAAAAGTCAGCCGTCAGCCTGTCGCCGTGATTGTGACGTCCGGTACCGCGGTGGCGAATTTATATCCCGCGTTGATTGAAGCGGGCCTGACCGGTGAAAAACTGATTTTACTTACCGCTGACAGACCGCCAGAGCTTATCGACTGTGGCGCGAACCAGGCGATTCGTCAGGCCGGAATGTTTGCCTCGCATCCATCGCAAACGCTCTCTTTACCACGCCCGACTCAGGACATTCCGGCAAGCTGGCTGGTGTCCACTATTGATAATGCGTTAGCTGCCCTGCATAGCGGGGCGGTTCATATCAATTGCCCGTTTGCGGAACCGCTGTATGGCGATATGGACGAAACGGGGATTGCCTGGCAGCAGCGCCTCGGCGACTGGTGGCAGGACGATAAACCCTGGCTGCGAGAAGCGCGTCGGCTGGAAAGCGACAAACAGCGTGACTGGTTTTTCTGGCGACAAAAACGCGGCGTAGTCATTGCGGGCCGCATGAGCGCGGAAGAAGGTAAGAAGGTTGCGCAGTGGGCGCAGACGTTAGGCTGGCCGCTGATTGGCGATGTTTTGTCGCAAACCGGACAACCGCTGCCGTGCGCCGACCTGTGGCTGGGAAATGCGAAAGCTGTAGCTGAATTGCAGCAGGCGCAGATTGTGGTGCAGCTTGGTAGCAGCCTGACCGGAAAACGTCTACTGCAATGGCAGGCCAGCTGCGATCCGCAGGAATACTGGATTGTCGATAATATCGAAGGCCGCCTCGATCCGGCCCATCATCGCGGCCGCAGGTTGGTGGCGAAAGTTGGCGACTGGCTGGAGCTACATCCGGCGGAGAAACGTCAGCCCTGGTGTATGGAGATCCCTCGTCTGGCGCAACAGGCCTGGCAGGCGGTAGAAGCCCGTCGTGAGGCGTTTGGTGAAGCGCAATTAGCCCACCGTATCCGCGACTACTTGCCGGAGCAGGGGCAGCTGTTCGTGGGTAACAGTCTGGTGGTACGCCTGATTGATGCGCTGTCGCAGCTTCCGGCTGGTTACCCGGTCTATAGCAACCGTGGCGCGAGCGGTATTGACGGCCTGCTGTCAACGGCAGCTGGTGTACAGCGTGCCAGCGCGAAATCGACGCTGGCGATTGTTGGCGATTTATCTGCATTGTATGACCTGAATGCGCTGGCGTTATTGCGCCAGGTTTCTGCACCGTTTGTCCTGATAGTGGTCAATAATAACGGCGGGCAGATTTTTTCCCTGCTGCCGACACCAGCCAGCGAACGCGAACGGTTCTATCTGATGCCGCAGAACGTACATTTCGAGCATGCTGCCGCCATGTTTAACCTTAAATACCAGCGCCCGGAAAACTGGGAGCAGCTGGAGAGCGCGTTGACTAACGCGTGGCGTACACCTGCGGCCACGGTGATTGAGCTGGTGGTGAACGAAACTGACGGGGCGCAAACCTTGCAGCAACTGCTGGCGCAGGTAAGTCACCTATGATCCTGCATGCGCAGGCGAAAGAGGGCCAAACGGGATTTCCCTGGCTGGTTTTCCTGCACGGTTTCTCTGGCGATTGCCAGGAATGGCAGACGGTCGGCGAAGCGTTTCAGGATTATTCGCGGCTATACATCGACCTGCCGGGACACGGTGGCTCCGCTGACATCAGCGTGAGCGGGTTCGATGATGTCAGCGTTTTGCTACGTAATACTCTACTTAGTTACAACATACTTAACTACTGGCTGGTGGGATACTCTCTTGGCGGCAGAGTCGCGATGATGGCGGCCAGTCAGGAGATGCCAGGGCTTTGTGGTCTGGTGGTTGAAGGCGGACATCCCGGCTTGCAAAGCGAGGAAGCGCGCGTGCAACGCCGTCTCTCGGATGGCCGCTGGGCTGCGCGTTTTCGCGCAGAGCCGCTACGTGAGGTGTTTAATGACTGGTATCAACAGCCCGTTTTTTCCTCGCTGAACGCGAAACAAAGAGAGGCGCTGGTCGCACTGCGTAGCCAGAATAATGGGCAAACGCTGGCGGCAATGCTGGAGGCCACCTCGCTTGCCGTACAACCTGATTTACGTGCGCAACTCACGACGCGCATATTTCCGTTTTATTATTTATGTGGTGAACGTGACGAAAAATTCCGTGCTCTGGCGGCGGAAATATCAGTACCAAACCATGTGATTCGTAATGCCGGACACAACGCGCATCGGGACAACCCCGCGGGTGTAGTGGACTGTCTGGCTCAGATTCTGCGTCGCTGACTATAGGACATTTTATGATCTATCCTGATGAAACAATGCTTTACGCACCGGTAGAATGGCACGATTGCTCTGAAGGCTATACCGACATTCTTTACGAGAAATCCACCGACGGTATCGCAAAAATCACCATTAATCGTCCACAGGTACGCAATGCCTTCCGTCCGGTCACCGTGAAAGAGATGATCCAGGCGCTGGCGGATGCCCGCTATGATGACAACATCGGCGTAATTATTCTGACCGGTGCTGGCGACAAAGCGTTCTGCGCAGGCGGCGATCAGAAAGTGCGTGGTGACTACGGCGGATATCAGGATGACTCCGGTGTGCATCACCTGAACGTACTGGACTTCCAGCGCCAGATTCGTACCTGTCCGAAACCGGTAGTAGCGATGGTTGCAGGTTTCTCCATTGGTGGTGGCCATGTGCTGCACATGATGTGTGACCTGACCATTGCGGCTGAAAACGCCATCTTTGGTCAGACCGGCCCGAAAGTCGGTTCTTTCGACGGCGGTTGGGGCGCTTCCTACATGGCGCGCATCGTCGGTCAGAAAAAAGCGCGTGAAATCTGGTTCCTGTGCCGTCAGTACGATGCGAAACAGGCGCTGGATATGGGTCTGGTCAACACCGTGGTTCCGCTGGCGGATCTGGAAAAAGAGACCGTACGCTGGTGCCGTGAAATGCTGCAAAACAGCCCAATGGCGCTACGCTGCCTGAAAGCCGCACTGAACGCCGACTGTGATGGTCAGGCTGGTCTGCAGGAGCTGGCAGGTAACGCCACTATGCTGTTCTACATGACGGAAGAAGGTCAGGAAGGCCGTAACGCCTTTAACCAAAAACGTCAGCCTGATTTCAGCAAATTCAAACGGAATCCGTAATGCGTAGCGCGCAGGTATACCGCTGGCAGATCCCCATGGACGCGGGGGTGATTCTGCGCGACAGGCGGTTAAAAACGCGTGACGGGTTGTACGTTTGTCTTTGTGACGGCGAGCGCGAAGGGTGGGGAGAAATTTCCCCACTGCCGGGCTTCAGTCAGGAAAGCTGGGAAGAGGCACAAACCGAGCTGCTGGCCTGGGTGAAAGGCTGGTTGCAAGGGGATGACTCCTTACCGCAACTGCCTTCGGTCGCCTTTGGCGTAAGCTGTGCGCTGGCCGAACTGGCTGGCGTATTGCCACAGGACGCGGACTATCGTGCTGCGCCGCTGTGTACCGGCGATCCTGACGATCTGGTGCTACAACTGGCGGATATGCCGGGCGAAAAAGTGGCGAAGATCAAGGTCGGTCTGTATGAAGCGGTCCGCGACGGCATGGTAGCCAATCTGCTGCTTGAGGCGATCCCGGAGCTGCATTTGCGACTTGACGCCAACCGGGCCTGGACGCCGTTGAAAGCACAGCAGTTCGCGAAATACGTTAATCCGGAATATCGTGGACGCATTGCCTTCCTCGAAGAGCCGTGCAAAACCCGCGATGATTCTCGTGCCTTCGCGCGTGAAACCGGCATTGCCATCGCTTGGGATGAAAGTTTGCGTGAAGCGGATTTCACCTTCGAAGCCGAAGAAGGCGTCAGGGCCGTGGTTATCAAACCTACGCTGACCGGCAGTCTCGATAAAGTCCGTGAACAGGTGGCTGCGGCGCATGCGCTTGGTCTTACTGCTGTTATCAGTTCGTCAATCGAGTCGAGTCTGGGCTTAACCCAGCTGGCGAGAATTGCCGCCTGGTTAACGCCGCAGACCATTCCGGGTCTGGATACCCTGAGTCTGATGCAGTGCCAGCAGGTACGCACCTGGCCGGGTAGCACGTTGCCGTGTATCGACGTTGATGCGCTGGAACGTCTGCTATGACCCAGCAGGAAATGCCCGATAGCGTGAGCTTATCGGGCCTGGTGCAGTTCAGTGACTGGCCGTGGCGCCACTGGCGACAGGTTCGTGCGAAGGCGCCAGCCTTACGCCTCAACGATGAGGTATTAAGCTGGAGCGATCTCTGCACACGTGTAGATCATCTGGCCTGTGGTTTTGCCGCTCAGGGCGTGGAAGAGGGCGATGGTGTTCTGCTTCGCGCCTGGAATCATCCGCGCGCTTTGCTGGCCTGGCTCGCGCTGCTGCAATGTGGGGCGCGGGTTTTACCCGTGAACCCACAGTTGCCTCAGCCGCTGCTTGATGCGCTGATCCCGGACTTAACGCTACGTTTTGCGCTGGATCTGGAGGCCGCTATCGCACTTCCGGAACTCAGCCCGTTGCAGATGCAGGCGCTGCCAGGCGCACATGCCGCCGCGTGGTCGCCTCAGCGTTTGAGCACGATGACGTTAACTTCAGGTTCTACCGGATTGCCGAAAGCGGCGGTTCACACCTGTCAGGCGCATCTGGCAAGCGCGCAGGGGGTGCTGTCATTAATGCCGTTTGGCGCTGAAGATGACTGGCTGCTTTCATTGCCGCTGTTTCATGTTTCCGGCCAGGGGATTTTATGGCGTTGGTTGTTTGCCGGGGCGCGAATGACCGTGCGCGACAAGCAGCCGCTGGAGCAAATGCTGGCTGGATGTACCCACGCTTCACTGGTGCCCACGCAGCTGTGGCGCTTGCTGGTCAACAACACGTCGGTCACGCTCAAAGCGGTACTGCTGGGAGGTGCGGCAATTCCTGTTGAATTGACGGAGCAAGCGCGCGAGCAAGGGATTCGTTGCTGGTGCGGTTACGGATTAACGGAGTTTGCTTCTACGGTCTGTGCGAAAGAGGCGGATGGTCTGGCAGATGTGGGTTCCCCTCTGGTAGGCAGAGAAGTCAGAATCGTTGATGATGAAGTCTGGTTACGGGCTGCCAGCATGGCGCAAGGTTACTGGCGTAACGGACAGCTTATTCCTTTAGTGAACGCGGAAGGCTGGTTTGCTACCCGCGATCGTGGGGTGTTAAAGGACGGCAAGTTAACTATTATCGGTCGTATGGACAATCTGTTTTTTAGCGGTGGGGAAGGCATACAGCCAGAAGAAGTGGAACGCGTGATTGCAGCGCATCCGCAGGTTCTGCAGGCCTTTATTGTCCCGTTAGAAGACAAAGAGTTTGGCCATCGCCCGGTGGCGGTCATTGAGTATGACGCTAATGCTGGAGAAACTAATCTGGCTGAGTGGGTAAACGATAAGCTGGCCCGCTTTCAACAACCGGTATGTTGGCTGACATTGCCGCCCGAACTCAAAGCCGGAGGGATTAAAATCTCGCGTCGTGCGTTGTCGGATTGGGTAAGCGCTTCATCGTTAGCATTAAGAAAACATTAATTACATTTCTCATTTCTGTCATTCCGCAGCTATTGTCCTTTTGTTTATGAGCTAATGTGTAACCTATTGTGAAATTTATTAACAATAGGTGCGCTATGGAATGGCATGTGAAGAAGACCTGCTGTCACAAAAAAGCAGGGAGGCTCTATATCGTACTTTGCGATAGCGGTGGTTCGCTCAAGATGCTTGCCCAGGCGCAATCATCTGAGCGGATTAAGCCCGGCGATCTTCTTTCGCCGCTGAAGGATGCTCAGTATTGTATTAACCGCGATAAATCCCGTGTCATTAAGGTAATTGATGCCAGACAGTACATCTGTGATGAATGGGAACGTCTGTTACGACTGTCTGAAGATAAGTAATCTCAGGGCTGGTGTTTGCGTGAAGGCAGAAAAATCGTCATTAGCCCTGCCATGATGCACAGTACCCCTGCCAGCGCTTTCACTGAAAATGTTCCCTGCCAGCCGGGCAGGATCATTGAAGCAACCCACACCAGCACATAGCTCAGGCTGAGCAGGGCATAGGCTTTGCTCAGCGCGAGTTGGTGTAGGGCTTTATGCCAGCAAATAACCGACAGCAAATACCCTGCCAGCCCGGCATATAAAGCAAACGCTCCGATACTGACAGAGAATACGGCGGAGATGAACGCCAGCGGCTGCAGCATTGGCGGCAGATTATCCATCGCAAAGCCGAGGCTCAACTGGGCGATGGAGGTGATCATCACGCTACATAATCCCCAAAATACGCCCATTACACTGCACTCCCAAGAATAAATATGCCGGTAATGATCAGCCCAACGCCCAGCCAGTGGCGGGTTGTGACGGGTTCGCGCCAGATTTTCCAGGCCGCGAGAGTTACCCATACAAAGTTAAGACTCAGCATGGGATAGGCAATACCGACAGGAATATTTTGTAAAACCGCCAGCCATAGCAGCATGGCCAGACCGAGGCTTGCCAGAGCAAGCCCAATCCATTGCGTAATGTAGCGTTTTCGCGCACGAACAGACACCGGTCGGGTTGCCTGCTTCTGGCATAGCTGGCCGCAGACGCTGAGCAAGCTGGCGAGGACTAAGGCTATCCAGATCATTTGGGCCGATACTGAATCAGGACCAGACGCCCCTGATTATCAATGTAGTCAGCGGGAGGGATGGCAAGCTGATTAATATCTTCATCCTTACCGACAGAGAGCACGAGCGTAATGTTTCCTTGTTGACGATGTTGTGCTAACCAGTCGGCAAAATTCTCCCGACTGACAAAGCGGCCTTGAGCATCCGGGTAGTTGAGACCGTATTTTAACTCGCCCGTTTGTCCGTACATCATGATGTCGTCGCGCTTCAGGCTCCAGGCCAGTCCCGCAGCGACGCCAACGCTGTCGGTGAGAATATAACGGCTCGGCTCCAGCGATTCTTTGGTCATCTCGACAAAAAACTGCGGCTGTTTAGATTCCATCACCCGGTCAGGAATGGAGAAGCCAAATAACAGCGCCAGCCCTAATGGGCATAGTGCTGCGAATTTCCAGTTCTTCTCGCGGTTATTTAGCGTATACCAGCCAAAAAGCGTCCAGATGATAAAGATGCCCCAGGCACAAAAAACCTTATACGTTTCGATATGCGACCAGACCGGCGTCTTCAATGGTCCCAGCGTGGAAACAATAAACGTAGCGACGATGCCGACGACACCAAATAGCACGTTGATCCAGCCATTGATGCGCAGGGATGCTGAGTCTTTTTCCGCAGCCTGCAGGCCGAAGCGCGCCGTTAATATCGCCAGCGGCGCGAAGCAGGAAAGAATATAGGTCGGCAGTTTTCCTTTCGCGATGCTGAAAAACAGGATTGGCATAATAATCCAGCTTAACAGGTACAGAGCACTGCGCGGAACATCCCGCTCACGCCAGCCCGTACGCAGCGCACCGGGAAGCAGACCGAGCCACGGTAATGTGCCTGCCACAAATATCGGGATGTAGTACCAGATAGGAGCCTTATGCTGGGCATCATCCTGCGCAAAGCGCTGAATATGTTCAACCCAGAAGAAGTAATGCCAGAAATCCGGCTCGCGTTGTGCAATCGCTATACCCCACGGTAGTACGATCGCGATGCAGCCGATCACCGCCAGCAGACCGTAGAGAATGAGGTCTTTCCAACGCTTTTGTGCAAAAACCCACGGCAGTACGCTGAGTACAGGAACGGCAAGCGCCAGGAAACCCTTGGTCATCACGCCCATGCCGCAGGTTAACCCTAACAGCAAAAAGGCGGTGATTTTGCGTGTTCTGGTGGTAGCCTGCATGCCTTCCCAAAAACAGCACATGCCCGCCATCAGCCAAAGCGCTATGATGGGATCAAGTACCGCGTAGGTGCCGATGCTGTAAACCGAAAAAAACGTTAAAAAGATAGCGGAGGAGAGTACGGCGGTACGCTTATCCTGCCACAGTCGCATGGCAAGCCAGGCTACCAGTAATGCGGTCAACAAAGTGGCAAAAATAGCACCCGCTCTGACGCCAAAATTGTTTGCGCCAAACAGCCATTGTCCGATGCTGTTCAACCAGTATCCGGCAATTGGTTTTTCAAAATAACGCAGCCCTAAAAAGTGTGGAACGATCCAGTCACCAGAGTTGAGCATTTCCCGGCTGATTTCAGCATAGCGCGTTTCATCAGGCTGCCAGAGCATACGGCTGTTGATAGGTAAAATAAAATACAGTGCGATTAAAGCGATAAATGCCAGAGTGTAGCGGGCAGCAGGTTTCATGGTGTCACACTCACCGGTTGTTGGCAGCCGAGCCATCCCTCTCTGCCGGGTATTTTTCCACGTACTATCTGTCCTAACGGCAGCGTACTGATATCGTCAGGTAACAGCTCGCCAAGCGGGCAGAATGTCATCCCCATATCGGCAGCACGAATGAGCAACTCGTCAAAATTCTGATGAAAGGCGATACCTTCAACTTCCGCATGAATGGTGTACACCGGTGTTCCTCTGCTCATCTGGATGTGGGAGAGAATATAGGAGTTGAAGTCCACCGCCTGGACCTCCTGACCAACCACTTCATCCCATGTTGGTAGGGTGACGGGAATTTGTGGCGTCCCCGTTTTCCCGGATTCCAGCACCGGACGAAATAACGACGTTCCCCGACAGTCACTGTTATAGCGCAGATGGAATGCTTCTTTGGCATGGACGACACGGTTGTCGGCACGCCATCCGGCAACGGCAGAGCAGGTGACTGGCTGACCGATGATGGCTTCAAGTGCGGTGATACCTTGCGAAATATCATCAATCAGCTGTTTGTCATTCCAGTTTCCGCTTCGCGCCTGCCAGGCGTGATGATCCCAGGCATGCAAACCGGTTTCATGAATCTGGGCGGTTTGTGCAATGATTGCCGCGTTGGCCTGGCCGATCTCTTTTCCCGGCCATGCGGTTCCCGCCAATAAAATATCCCATCCGTAGAGCGATGCTGCGTTTGAACGCAGCATTTTCCACAGAAATTGCGGCTTCACAAGACGCCAGAGATGGCGTCCCATGTTGTCAGGCCCAACGCTAAAGAAAAAACTTGCCCGAACGTTATGTCGGTTTAATGTCTCCAGCAGGCGGGGCACGCCTTCGCGCGTCCCCCTGAATGTATCGACATCAATGCGCAAGCCTACTTTGGTCATGATGTGTGTTCCGTGATATCCACACTGCGTAAGAAGAAGTCCAGCGTCTCTTCTACCGTTTCCTGCATCTCAATGGTCGGTTCCCAGTTCAGGCAGCGTTTTGCATTGCGAATGTTAGGCTTACGATGCTCAACGTCTTGATAACCTTTACCGTAGTAGCTGCTGCTTTCGACGTCACGGAAACCGGCAAACGGCGGGAAGTGGTTACGCAACGGATGTTTTTCAAAGCAGGAAAGCAGCATTTCTGCCAGTTCCTGAATACTTGCTTCGTTCTGCGGATTACCGATGTTGATAATCTCACCGTCACAGCGGCCGCCTTCGTTTTCAATGATGCGGTACAGGGCTTCGATACCATCGCGAATGTCGGTAAAGCAGCGTTTTTGCTTACCGCCTTCAATCAGCTTGATCGGTGAACCTTCCACGAGGTTGAGGATCAGCTGTGTAATGGCGCGTGAGCTGCCGATACGCGCGGCGTTAAGGCTGTCCAGACGCGGTCCCATCCAGTTAAACGGGCGGAACAGGGTGAAGCGCAATCCCTCTTTTTCGCCGTACGCCCAGATAACACGGTCCAGCAGCTGCTTGGATACGGAGTAGATCCAGCGTGGTTTATTGACCGGACCGACGATCAGATTCGAACTGTCTTCATCAAAGACTTTGTCGGTACACATGCCGTAGACTTCGGAGGTTGACGGGAAAATGATGCGCTTGCGGTATTTCACGCAGTAACGAATGATTTTCAGGTTCTCTTCAAAATCGAGCTCAAATACGCGCAGCGGGTTGCGGGTATATTCGATAGGCGTTGCGATCGCCACCAGAGGCAGCACAACGTCGCATTTTTTCACATGATATTCAATCCATTCGGAGTGAATGCTGATATCACCTTCGACGAAATGGAATCGCGGATGTTGCAGGAAACGCCCAATGGCGTCGCTGCTAATATCGAGCCCATACACTTCGTAATTATCTTCTTGCAGCAGGCGCTCTGTCAGATGGTTACCAATGAAGCCGTTAACGCCGAGGATCAGTACGCGAGTACGGCGTTTGCTGGTGGTCACTGACTGGCTGTTCAGGCGAGAACCTAGCACCAGACCCAGAACTTGCGCCAGTTGTGAACCCTGCATTGCAATACCATCGCCAGCTTGTCCGGTAATAATCTCCAGTGCGCCATCGGCACAGGCGATAAGTAAAGGAGACACGGAGATGACGGTACCCGGCTGGGCCGCAATGTCGTTTGTGCAAACGTGCGATGACCAGACGGTGAACTTTTGCGTGCCAACATAGCTAAATGCGCCCGGCCACGGATCGCTGACGGCACGGACCTGGTTATGTAACTCCGCGGCAGGTTTGTTCCAGTCGAGGAAGCTATCTTCCGGCGTACGGCGACCAAAACAGGTAGCATCTGCATCCTGTTGAGGGAATTCGGAGTAACTTCCTGCGTTGATGGCCGGCAGTGTCTGCTCCAGCAGGTGACGCGCAGCCTGGCACAGCTTATGGTGCAGCGTTAACGCCACATCATCCGGTGAAATAGCAACGCGCTGCTGGGCAACTATGGCACCAGCATCCGCGCGTTTGACCATGCGGTGAAGTGTGACGCCCGTTTCGGTTTCACCATTGACCAATACCCAGTTCAATGGCGCGCGACCACGGTATTTCGGCAGCAGCGAGCCGTGCAGATTAAATGCACCCTTAGGGGCAAGACTGAGGATCTCATCACTCAGTAAATGGCGATAGTAGAACGAGAAGATAACATCGGGTGCCAGTTGGCTAATGCGCTCAATCCACAGGGGATGATTAACCTCGTCTGGGGCGTAAACCGGAATACCGGCGCTGGCCGCGAGGCGGGAAACAGATCCAAAAAACGCTTTTTCACCCGGGTTGTCGGTGTGCGTAAAAATGGCAGCGATTTCATAACCTGCATCCAACAAGGCCTGGACACCCTGACATCCCATATCGTGATAGGCAAATACGACGGCTTTCATGCGCGGTTTTCCTCGGTTGACTGCGTAGTTTGTGGGCGGATAACGTGTTGAACAAAATAGCGGGGGCGGGCGCGGACATCGTTATAGATGCGACCGATATATTCGCCGAGTAAACCCATGCCAATAAACTGTGCGCCGATAAAGGTAAACAGGACGGCAAACAGCATGAATACCCCCTCCGCTGCCCACTGTGGGCCGAGCGTCAGGCGCAGAACAACAAGCAGGACTGATAAGGTAAAGCCCGTGGCAGCGATCACGCTGCCCAGCAGGCTCAACATGCGAAGCGGTGTTGTGGTAAGGCAAGTCACCAGGTCATACATCAGGTTGATCAGACGCATGAAGCTGTATTTGGAGTCACCAAATTCACGCTCTGCATGATGTACCGGGATCTCCGTGGCGCGACGGGCAAAAATGTTGGCCAGAATAGGGATAAAGGTGCTGCGCTCCTGGCAATGCAGCATGGCATCGACGATATGACGGCGATAGGCGCGTAGCATGCAGCCGTAGTCGCCCATTGCTTTACCGGTGGTTCGTTGGATCAGATGGTTGATCATTCGTGAGGCGGTCTTACGAAATACGCTATCCTGACGGTTCTGGCGTACCGTGCCTACCACATCGAAACCCTCATCTGCAGTGGCGACCAACCGTGGGATCTCCTCCGGCGGGTTTTGCAAATCGGCATCCAGCGTGATGATCAAGTCTCCGGTGACATGGCTGAAACCGGCCATAATCGCCGAGTGCTGTCCGTAATTACGATTCAGTAAAATAGAGACAATATGGCTGTTCGGTGCCTGAGAGGCGTCCATCATCAACTGAGCGGAACGGTCGCTGCTGCCGTCGTCGATGAGCAGAATTTCATAGTCTTTGCCCAATTTTTCGCAGGCGGCGCTGGTGCGTCTGATTAACTCTGGCAGGCTTTCCTGTTCATTAAAAACGGGAATAACAACCGAGACTTTTTTAATCGGTGTGGCTTCAAACATGCTCATTGTCCTGCTATCTCGCGAAGCGCCGTAATGACCCGCTGAGTGTCATCATCGGTCATGTCAGGGAATAACGGCAGCGAGCAGATGCGCGCGCTGTTCCATTCAGTATTTGGGAGCGAAAGGGTAGTGAAGCGTTCGCGATAATATTTTTGCGTATGGGCCGCACGAAAATGCAGACCTGTGCCGATATCTTTGGTCTTCAGCGTTTCCATCAGGGCATCTCTACTCAACCCGCAGCGCGTTTCATCAACACGAATGATGAATAAGTGCCAGGCATGAACGTGCGACCACTGTGGTAGGCTCAGCGGCTGGAATGGCGTATCGGCCAGTGCTTTTTGATAGTGCTGGGCAATTTGCGCCCGGCGTGAGTTCAGTTGCTCCAGCTTATTGAGCTGTACCAGCGCAATAGCGGCGTTAATATCCGTCAGGTTGTATTTGTATCCAGGTGCAAGCACTTCGGCTTGTGGTGCCCGGCCGTAGGTTTGTCGATCAAAAGCATCAACGCCCAGACCGTGAAACTTCAGGCTGCGAAGCCGCTGAGCGAGCTGGCTGTCGTCGGTAACGATCAGTCCACCTTCCGCACAGGTGATATTTTTAATAGCGTGAAAAGAGAAGATTGCCGTGCCGCAAGCACCGACATGACGGCCCTTATACAATGTCCCTACGGCATGGGCTGCGTCTTCTATTACCGGGATTCCATAACGCTCGCCAATGGCATAAATTGCGTCGAGGTCGGCGGGGGCGCCAGCATAATGTACTGGAACAATGGCTTTGGTTCGTGGGGTAATAGCGGCTTCAATTTGCTCAGGTGTCACCATAAGCGTATCGCGGTCGACGTCGATCATGACGGGCGATGCACCCAACAGCACAATCATGTTGAGGGTCGAAACCCACGTCATCGACGGCGTTATGACCTCGTCGCCTGCACCAATGCCCAGCGCCATCAGCGTAATGTGCATTCCTGCAGTGGCGGAGCAAACGGCGACGGCATGCTTATTCCCCGTGAGCTGGCAAAAAGCCTCTTCCAACTGTTGATTTTTCGGGCCGGTGGTTATCCATCCAGAGTCCAGAACCGCCTTCACTGCGGCAAGTTCTTCAGCGCCCATGGCCGGGCGAGAGAAAGGCAAAAAGTCAGACATCATTATTCCTTCAAGCCATTTAACGCCACCGAAGTTTTATTTTTAGTGATAAACAGGGGCGTCGTTAATTATTTCATCAGGCTACAAAGGTTAATGACTGAAGGTTAATTTATCCTTAAGAGTTTAAGGTTTGAGAGAGGCAAGAAAATAGCGACATTCTTTCTATATACATTTGATAGTAAATAACTTTTATGCGGATTATGTAGTCTTGGCGACACTGCTGCTTACTGTAGACAGGTGGCTGCAATGCCGCTATTAAGAGGGGAGTATTTATGTCGCTATTAAAATGATAACTTAAAGTAACCCCTTCAAGGTCAACGTCTTACGTGTGGCGATATTTAAATCGTAGGCACTGAGATCTTCCGGTTTAACCCAGGCGAATGCCTGGAACTCTTCGTTAATCTTCACTTCACGATTCGCCGCGACACAATCGAAGATAAGATAAATCATGTAAATCTCTTCCTGACTGCCATCAGCATAGGTTTTAGTGCGAATATCATCACTGAAGGTCCAGGGGGTAATTTCTGATAACACCAGCTGTTCGCCCAGCTCTTCCCTCACTTCACGGCGCAGAGCTTCTTCAATACGTTCACCCGGTTCAACACCGCCGCCAGAAAGCGCCCACTGACCGGGAAACACACCGCGGTCATCAGCCATTTTGCAGAGTAAATAACAGCCATCGTTTTGAATTAATGGGCATACAATCGTTCTTTGGCGCATCATTCGAGTCCTTGTTGGGGAAGTAGAGAAAATTCCGTCATGCACGCATCTTACCTTTTGCTGGCGGCAGAAAAAATGTTTCATCGGTGATTAAGAGCGCTTTGGCAGGGAAAACAGGATGTTTGTTGAAAATGACGTTCTTGGACGTCCGACTGTGTAATTGGCACAAGAATTTAACCTTAAATAAATCTTGTGAGTAGTATTTAGTTACAATATGTCATTGCATCGCTTTTTTAGCTCATTGATTCCTCGCCATCTGACAGTACAATTCATCGGTTTTGGGGCTATGTTTTGATTCTTGCTGGAAAGGATAGAAAATGAAAAAAAGTTTAATGTTGGGTTTTGCCGGAATGCTGTTTGTTTCCGCGTCGGCGAGCGCGATTAGCATCAGCGGCCAGGCTGGCGAAGACTACACCAACCTGGGATTCGGTATGGGCACTGAGAGTACTGGTCTGGCCGTCAGCGGTAACTGGATGCATAACGATGACGACGGTGATGTTGCCGGTCTGGGTTTAGGTTTGAATATCCCACTGGGGCCGCTGATGGCGACCGTTGGTGGTAAAGGTGTTTATACTAATCCAAACGATGGCGATGAAGGCTATGCTGCTGCTGTCGGTGGTGGTTTACAATGGCCAATTGGCGATAGCTTCCGTCTGTTTGGTGAGTATTATTACTCTCCTGATTCACTTTCCAGCGGTATCGACAGCTATGAAGAAGCGAATGCCGGTGCGCGTCTGACCATTATGCGTCCGCTGAGCATCGAAGCCGGTTATCGTTACCTGAACCTGGCAGGCAAAGACGGCAACCGTGATAACGCGATTGCTGATGGCCCGTACGTTGGGGTTAACGCCAGCTTCTAACATTTCTGGCGCGGCGTTCAGTCGCGCCTTCCCCCCTCCATGCGTTATAGTGTTTTCATCATAAAAGCAGGAGAACACGATGTTAAACGTGGAGATGCTATCCACAGGGGATGAAGTGTTGCACGGACAAATCGTCGACACCAATGCCGCCTGGCTGGCCGATTTTTTCTTTAATCAGGGTTTACCGCTAACACGCCGCAACACGGTAGGTGACAATCTTAACGATTTGGTCGCCGTTTTGCGTGAGCGTAGCGAGCACGCCGATGTACTGATCGTTAATGGCGGTCTGGGACCTACCAGCGATGATTTGAGCGCGCTGGCAGCGGCAACGGCAAAAGGCGAAGGGTTGGTGCTGCATGAAGCATGGCTGGCCGAGATGGAGCGATATTTCCGCGATCGTGGCCGCGTGATGGCGCCAAGCAACCGCAAACAGGCTGAACTTCCGGCCAGCGCTGAGTTTATCAATAATC
This sequence comes from Citrobacter sp. Cpo045, assembly GCF_030332875.1. Lineage (NCBI taxonomy): Bacteria > Pseudomonadati > Pseudomonadota > Gammaproteobacteria > Enterobacterales > Enterobacteriaceae > Citrobacter > Citrobacter sp. Cpo045. The sequence goes on along the minus strand of NZ_JAOWGZ010000103.1, from coordinate 614,032 downwards.
CGGTGGGTACCGCGTGCGGGTTCGCCCTGAAGCTTAACCGCTGCCTGATGTTCTTTACACCGGGTGTACCGTCAGAATTCAAAGTCATGGTGGAGCATGAGATCCTGCCTCGTTTGCGTGAGCGTTTCTCTTTGGCTCAGCCCCCGTTATGCCTGCGATTAACCACCTTTGGCCGTTCTGAAAGCGACCTGGCGCAGAGCCTGGATCCGCTGCCGTTGCCTCCGGGAGTAACAATGGGTTATCGCTCCTCAATGCCGATTATTGAGCTGAAGCTGACCGGGCCGGATTCCCAACGGGAAGCGATGCTGGCGCTGTGGCCAGAAGTTAAGCGGGTTGCCGGGCAGAATATGATTTTTGAAGGTACGGAAGGCTTACCCGCGCAAATCGCCCGCATGTTGCAAGAACGGCAATACAGCCTGACGCTGAGCGAACAATTCACCGGTGGCCTGGTGGCATTGCAGCTTTCTCGTGCGAATGCGCCACTGTTGGCGAGTGAAGTGGTTCCGCCTCAGGAAGAAACGCTGGCGCAAACGGCGCATTGGATAACCGAGCGACGCAGCAAGCATTATGCTGGATTGGCACTCGCAATATCGGCTTTCGAAAACGAACATATTAACTTTGCGCTGGCCACGGCTGATGGGACACACGCCTTGCGCGTACGGCTGAATGCAAATCGCTACAGCCTGGCGATTCGTCAGGAAGTGTGCGCGATGATGGCGCTAAATATGCTGCGCCGCTGGCTTAACAATCTGGAAATCGCTAGCGAACACGGCTGGATCGAAGTGGTTGAGTCGTTGACGATTTAATCACAGATTGGGAAGGCTAAATGCCTTCCCAATCTGGCTCATGCGGTGGTATCGCCAGGCAATAGCCCGGTAATTAACTGAACTAAATCACGATCAATACCTTGTTCCAGCATTATGTGAGCGATACGTAAGGCTTCTTCTTGCGTACCTTTTTGCACCCCTTGCTGTATCCCTTCTTGCAGCCCATTTTGGTGGCCTTCCTGCCTGAGCCTCTCTGCAATTGTCATCAGCTTCTCCTTGTGATGGGGGGATCGTTCGGCAACTTCGCGGATAAACTCACTGACGCGAGAAACGTCGCCGTACCGTATCAGGTAATTAAATAGCGTTTGTAGCTGGCTGTCATTAGCAGTGCTTGTAACTAATAGCGAGACCAGGCGGTCCACTAACCCCATTAAATCACGATCGCGGATATGTTTTTGCATCAACTCAAGCAGCGCAACCCCGCGATGCTGCGCGATTTCATCGTCAGGTATTACGGTAATGTCGACCAGCGGAAAAGCCTCTGAATACAGTTGCCGTGCCAGTTGCGGATTATCAAATTCATCCAGCCAGTTGAGCGACCAGGGATAGGGACTTTGTTGGCCGTGATAAAACAACATGGGGATCACCAGCGGCAGCGTTTTATTCCCGGCATCAAGATGATGCTGCATCGCCGCGGTGGCATAACGCATCAGGCGAAATGCCATATGCGGTACCGCGGTACTCTGATGTTCAATAACACAATAAATATAGCCCTGACCTTCGCGGGTTTTTAGTGACCACACTACGTCGGAGTAGTATGCGCGGAGATCCTGTTCGATAAAACTGGTGGACTCCAGCTTCAACGTTTGTAAATCACATATCTCACGTAATGCGATGGGAAGGTGTATATCCAGAAAATCCCGAGCCATCTCAGGGTAAGACATTATCTTTTTAAAAACGGCATCATGCGGTATAGATGTAGTGGATTTAGCCATGGTAGTCCGTCACCAGAAAGAGAAGATGGCGTGACGGTATCCACTTTTAATATGCGCTGCATGCGGGAAATGTGTTCTTTGCGTGGGTGAATCAGAGATAAATACGTCCGACTGCAACGTATTCAATTAAGCGGAACGGGCTACGCAAAAATGCCCGGTAGCAAATGCTACCGGGCAACAGAGTTAACCCAACGCTTTGGCAAGCAGGGTGATAGGATGTTCGCAGCTTTTGCTTGTAGACATCTCAATCTGCCATTTACAGGTTTCGCAGTCGGTGACGACGATATCAGCGCCGCTTTCTTCAATTTGGCGGAATAACGGTGCGCCAATAGACTGTGAAGTCGGATAGTTTTCCTTTTTAAAGCCGTAAGTCCCGGCAATCCCGCAACACTGAGAATCCAGCACCGTCAGCTCCAGCCCTGGAATTTGTCGCAGTAGCTCCAGCGTATAGAGCGTCCAGCCCATTTTCTCCATGTGACATGGCGTGTGATAGACTACCTTCAGCGGCAGCGTCTTCAGCGGCAGCGTTTTACCTTCATCCAGCTTGCGCCATAGCCAGCGAGTTGCCAGTTCAATGTGTTCACGCAGGCCTGAGTTGTCGACATCCAGCACTTCCGGATATTCATCACGTAGCGCAAAGGTACAGGTTGATGAGGTGGCGATCACCGGAATGCCTTTGCCATCAATTGCCTCCCTGAGCGAGGCCACGTTGCTGACAGCCTGCTTACGCGCTTTATCGGTAAAACCGTTGGCAATCAGCGGTACGCCGCAGCATTTCTCTTTACTCAGCAGTTGCACGCCAGTACCCATCGCATTCAACACCTTGATCAGGTCTTTGCCGAGCTGGGGATGGTTGTAATTCACAAAACAGCCGTGGAAAAAGGCGACCTGATCCTGATACTGCGCCTGCTGTGCGGCAACGCTGCGATACCAGCGGCGGAAGGTGCCAAAGGAGTACTTCGGCAGCGTACGGCGATGATCGATTTTTAACGCGTAATCCAGCAACTGACGCACCGGTTTTAATGAGGTGGCGGTATTCACTATTGGGGCGAAGGGGGTGGATACGCTGCCCATTAAATCGGTATGACTTAAGACAAAGTTACGCAACGATGGGCGCGTCGTGTCGTATTTGGCGCGCGCGCGCTGGATGATATCGCCGATTTTCACGTCTGACGGACAGGCCACTTCGCAGCGTTTACAGTTGATGCAGTATTTCAGCGCGTCGTCATATAGCGCGCCATCTTTCAGGCGCAGACGTTCACCGTCCGGGCCGGCCTGCTTAGGGCCCGGGTAGCTCGGATTGACGCGGCTTACCGGGCAGGAGGTGGTGCACACCGTACATTTGATACAACTTTCAAAACGTGTGTCGCTCATTGCTGTCCTCCTGCACGTTTCGCAATATGATGCGCGGCATGTAAGGCGCTAACTGCGCACACGCCGCCTCCGCAACCCTGGGCGATAGGGTCGAATCCGCCGAGGACGGAACCGATGGCATACATGTTCTCTATCGTTTTTCCCGCCAGTGATGGACGCAATGCGGAATCGGTTGTTACGCCAAACTGTTGCCACGGTTGTGGATCGAAAACATCACGCTGATACCACTCGGCGCGGGTAGCTGTTTGCTGTACATCCAGTCCCAGGATTGGTTCATGGATTGCCTCACGCGTGGCGACCAGCCCGCTGCTGAAGAAGCTGCCGCTGGCGAGCACGGCGAAACGTGGCCGCAAGGGGATATCGGCATGATTTCGGGTCCAGATTTCGCTGACCACGCCATCCTGACAGGTGATTTTTTTCACTTCATCACCCGGCATCCACACACCGCCCTGGCGCACAAACTGGCGCTGTAATTTGTTGTGCAAACGCATGCCCAGTACCGAAGGTGGTAGGGTCGGTAATAGTGTCAGCGAGCAGGGGAGGCGCTCGTTAAGCCACTGCCAGAGCCGCTCATCGGCCAGACCAAAGCATGCCGGCATGATTATCATGTCGCAGGTTTTTGCCATTGGCAGCAATGCGTCATAGAGCAGCGACCATTTATCTTCGTTATCCAGCAGGCGCGCAATATTAACGGCACGAAACTCGGTTGGGTTATCACGCAGGACATCCAGCTCCGGTAGCTCGATTTCTGCCGTCTCGACGCTGAGATTGCGTTGGCGTAATGACGCCGCGGCGAGATGCGCCTGAAAATCCAGTAACCCGCTAATCCCTACAACGCAGATACGCTGCGCGGACAGCGGCCAGACCGGCACTTCCGGGGAACTTAACCAGGTTGAGCGCAGGGTGCCCAGCGGGGTAACACGTTGATGTGCCTGATGCACTTTGCCCTGCAAATGCGTTCCGCATTCTTCCAGTAAATTTTGCGCCTGTTGGGCCAGTTCCAGAACGTTCTGCGTTCCGATGGTGCTATACGGATGTGCGGGTGCCTGAGTGCGCAGCGCATTCAAACCCGCTTCTATATCCGTCACCGGCTGACCATCGGGTAAGCTGCTGAGCAAATCCAGTGAGCCGGAGGAAAAATGCAGGGCGCTTTGGCCGCGGGTAACAATCGTGCAGCGCAGTCCGCTTTTTTGCAGTTGCAGGCCACATAGCAGTCCGGCGAGGCCGCCGCCGATAATGACGGTATCAAATTTCATCCTGGTGCTCCTTTTCCAGACCACACAACCCTTGATAAACCCAGCGCGTGAATTCGCTTTCGCGCAGCGCATCTCCCCAGGCGATAGGCTGCACGCCTTTCCAGCGTTCGTTGAGGAAGTCGGAAAGCTGGGTAATGGACTGCGCTGCGGTAGTGACATTGAAACGTTGCAGCAAACCTGCGGCGCGACAGGCACACAATTCGCCCTGGCAGGTCCCCATTCCAACACGGGTACGGCGACGCAAATCGAGCAGGCTGTTGACGGTTAAATTCTCGACGGCGTATTGCACTTCGCCTGCGGTGACTGCTTCGCATTCACAGACCAGACTGCGGTGCTGGCGGCCTTCGCTAAGCCACGCAGGGGTGCGATCGCCGTGACGGTAGACCGCCGAGCCGCGCAGTGGAGCTGGCAATGAGATCACGCGTTTAAGCGTATGCTCGGTAGATTCCTGTGAGCCAGGCAGCGCGGTGTCTGCCGTTGTGCAAGGCTGGGTATTGCCCAGCTTACGGCAAACGGCATCGGTGGCCCATTCCGCCATCAGGCGGTAGGTCATCAGTTTGCCGCCGGTAATGGTGATAAACCCTTCCAGTCCGTCACGTTCAGCGTGATCGAACAGTACAATCCCACGGCTGACGTTACGACCGCTTGGGTCGTCGTCGCTGGCCACCAGCGGGCGTACGCCAGAATAGGCGCGTAAAATGCGCGTTTTCGCCATAATCGGCGCCAGCTTCTCGCCTTCACGCAGCAGAATATCGACCTCTTCTGCGGTGACGCGGTTGCTGTCGATATCGTCGTAATCAATGTGCTGTGAGGTGGTACCGATCAGTGAAATGGTATCGCCAGGCACCAGAATATCGGCGTCAGAGGGCTTACGGCAGCGGTTAATGACATGCTGGTTAATGCGATGATCCATAATCAGCAACGAACCTTTGGCCGGGAACATACGGATGCTCAGATCGGCATATTCCGCAATGCGTTGACCCCAGATCCCAGCGGCGTTGACGACAACCGGTGCATGCAGGGACTGCATTTCGCCTGTCAGATGATTGCGCACGTTAACGCCGCAAACCGTTGCGCCTTCGCGGATCAGTCCCGTCACTTCATGCGCCGTTAAGATAACCGCGCCATGCTCACGCGCATCCAGCATGTTAGCTGCTGTTAAGCGGAAAGGATCGACCGTGCCGTCTGGTACTTTTACTGCACCAATCAGCTGTGGATTCACAGAAGGTTCGATAATACGTGCCTGCTGAGGGTCAATCGCTTCTGCGCGAATCCCCGCCTCTTCACAGGCGCGAATAAAGGTGGCCTGGAAGGAAAGCTCATCCTCCGGCAGAGTAATAAACAGACCGTCCGTTGGCTCAACACAATGACGGGCGATACGTTTCAGAATTTGGTTTTCGCTGATGCACTCACGGGCAGATTCAGCGTCGGTGACGGCGTAGCGTGCACCGCTGTGCAGCAGACCGTGGTTGCGCCCGGTCGCACCTGTGGCGATATCGTGGCGTTCCACTAAGATGACGCGCAACCCGCGCAGCGCACAGTCACGTGCGATCCCTGCACCTGTTGCTCCTCCACCAATGATAATCACGTCACTTGTTTGCGAGTCGCGAGTTTTCATTGTTTTTCCTCACAGTTCGTTTTTTATCATTTAGCCACATAAAAAACATGGATTGTTTGATTTCGCGCATAATCGCTCATTATTCGAAAATGAAACGTGATTTCGTGCGCCTTTATGAACATTTGTCATAAATCTGTAACAATATGTGCTGCGTTTCACATTTTTGTTATGTATCTTTCCTTAACATCGCGGCCACACTGGGAGCGGTAGGGTAGTAATGACGAACTGCAGTGTTTACTTCGAATGAAAGACGGCCACGGAGGCTACACTATGTTGAGCATTTTTAAACCAGCGTCACACACGGCGCGTTTACCTGCAGCGGAGATCGACCCGACATATCGTCGATTACGTTGGCAGATTTTTCTGGGGATTTTCTTTGGTTATGCCGCGTACTATCTGGTACGTAAGAACTTTGCCCTTGCGATGCCGTATCTGGTTGAACAAGGTTTCTCGCGTGGCGATCTGGGTTTTGCGTTGTCCGGTATCTCCATTGCTTACGGATTTTCGAAATTCATCATGGGGTCCATTTCGGATCGCTCGAATCCGCGCGTTTTCCTGCCAGCCGGTCTGATTCTGGCCGCCGCAGTGATGCTGTTCATGGGCTTTGTGCCGTGGGCGACATCGAGCATCGCGGTAATGTTTGTGCTGCTGTTCCTCTGCGGATGGTTCCAGGGGATGGGCTGGCCGCCGTGTGGCCGTACTATGGTGCACTGGTGGTCGCAGAAAGAGCGTGGAGGCATTGTTTCCGTCTGGAACTGTGCGCATAACGTGGGGGGCGGTCTGCCTCCGCTGTTGTTCCTGCTGGGTATGGCCTGGTTCAATGACTGGAAAGCGGCGCTGTATATGCCTGCTTTCGGTGCGATCGTCGTCGCGCTGATTGCTTTTGCCCTGATGCGTGATACGCCGCAGTCCTGTGGTCTGCCGCCTATCGAAGAGTATAAGAACGACTATCCGGACGATTACACCGAGAAAGCGGAAGAAGAGCTGACTGCGAAGCAGATCTTCATGCAGTACGTACTGCCGAACAAACTGTTGTGGTACATCGCTATCGCCAACGTGTTTGTTTATCTGCTGCGCTACGGCATCCTGGACTGGTCACCAACCTACCTGAAAGAAGTGAAGCATTTCGCACTGGACAAATCATCCTGGGCCTACTTCCTGTATGAGTATGCGGGTATTCCGGGCACGCTGCTGTGCGGCTGGATGTCGGATAAAGTCTTCCGTGGTAACCGTGGCGCGACCGGCGTGTTCTTTATGACGCTGGTAACTATTGCGACCATCGTTTACTGGATGAACCCGGCTGGCAACCCGAACGTGGATATGGCTTGTATGATCATCATCGGCTTCTTGATCTACGGCCCGGTAATGTTGATTGGTCTGCACGCGCTGGAACTGGCACCGAAAAAAGCGGCGGGAACGGCAGCTGGCTTTACCGGTCTGTTCGGTTATCTCGGCGGTTCTGTGGCTGCGAGCGCCATTGTTGGCTACACCGTTGACTTCTTCGGTTGGGACGGCGGCTTTATGGTGATGATTGGCGGTAGCGTGCTGGCGGTTATCCTGCTGGTGGTCGTCATGATTGGCGAAAAACGCCATCACGAAGAGATGCAACTGAAACGTAACGGGGGCTAATAGATGAAAACTAGATTGAAAAGTCTCAGCGTGGCGCTGATGCTCACAGGTATGGTGGTCAGCAGCGCGGCGGTTGCCGCAGATAAAATCGTGATTGCGCACCGTGGTGCGAGCGGTTATCTACCGGAGCATACGCTGCCAGCGAAAGCGATGGCCTATGCCCAGGGTGCGGATTATCTGGAGCAGGATTTGGTGATGACCAAGGATGACCATCTGGTCGTCCTGCATGACCATTATCTTGACCGCGTCACCGATGTTGCCGAGCGTTTCCCGGATCGGGCGCGTAAAGACGGGCGTTACTACGCTATCGACTTTACGCTGGATGAAATTAAATCGCTGAAATTTACCGAAGGCTTCGATATCGAAAATGGCAAAAAGGTCCAGACCTACCCAGGGCGCTTCCCGATGGGTAAATCTGATTTCCGCGTGCACACGTTCGAAGAAGAGATTGAGTTTGTTCAGGGATTAAATCATTCCACCGGTAAAAACATCGGTATTTACCCGGAAATGAAAGCGCCGTGGTTCCATCACCAGGAAGGGAAGGACATTGCGGCTAAGACGCTGGAAGTGCTGAAAAAGTACGGGTATACCGACAAGAACGACAAGGTCTATCTACAGTGTTTTGATGTTGCAGAGTTGAAGCGCATTAAAAATGAACTGGAACCGAAGATGGGGATGGATCTCAATCTGGTACAGTTGATTGCGTACACCGACTGGAATGAAACTCAGGAGAAAAAGCCGGACGGTAGTTGGGTTAATTACAACTACGACTGGATGTTTAAGCCGGGTGCCATGAAGCAGGTTGCGCAGTATGCGGACGGCATTGGGCCGGACTACCACATGCTGATTGATGAGAAGTCGAAGAAGGGCAATATCTCGTTAACTGGCATGGTGCAGGACGCACATCAGAATAAGATGGTGGTGCATCCTTATACCGTTCGCGCCGATCAACTGCCGGATTACACCACTGACGTAAACCAGCTGTATGACATTCTTTATAACAAGGCGGGCGTGGACGGGCTGTTCACCGACTTCCCCGACAAAGCAGTGAAATTCTTGAATAAAGAGTGATGGCGTAAGGCCTGTGATGCACCTCCGGTCACAGGCCTTAATGGATGAAACGTTTTAACTGCTAGATAAGGCCGTCTGCTGTCAACGTTTCCATACATGCCTGCAGGAGAAATAAAGGGCTGCCGTCCACCGGCGGCTCTTTTGCCAGTAAGGATATCTGTCGATAGAACGTCGGTTCCAGCGCGACTGAGCGTACTTTCCCACCAACCGCCTTCAGCGTTAATTCCGGTAATAACGCTATACCCAGCCCCTGACGAATAAAGCTCATCGCGGTATCCGGATGGTTAAACTCGTATTTAATGACCGGTTCAATTCCCTTCTCTTTAAATAGCGCCATGATGCTTAATTCATAGCGACCTTTGCTGATTATGAGCGGTTCTCCAACCAGTTGTTCCACTGAAATCGTTCTATTGGCCGCCAGCGGATGGCTTTCAGGAACTACAACGGTAAATTTGTCGCGATACACCGGTACGCAGTACATGCCATTTACCGGGAAATGTACAAATCCCGCATCGATATCCCCACTGCGCAGGGAATCAACGATTGCCGTGCTGTTTTCTTCATAAGGGATAATTTTGATATGCGGGTGGTGCTGCTCGAAGTGGTGGATGATACCGGGCAAAATACAGGCACAGGCGCTGGGAAAGCAGCCGATTCGCAGGGTTCTGGCCGGGTTTTGTCGCTCTTGCTCGGCAATCTCTTTCACCGCGTTGGTTTCAGACACGATCGTCCGCAGGTGTGAAACGATCCGACTCCCGGCCGGACTAAGTTGAATGTCTTTGCGGCGTTCGCGGATAAGAATATCAACCCCTAGCTCTTCCTCTAGCGCTGAAATTGCCTGGCTAACGGCGGATTGGGTCATGTACAGCCGCTTGCTGGCTTCGGTAAAACCACCGTACTCAAGTACGGCAAGCAGGGCGTGGATCTGGGTTAATGTCATTAGCTCCCTCTAATCAACAATATTAAAACGATTAATTTCTCTAATATAATGGACCTGTTTATACTTGCGGTCTACCGTAAAATCACACTTCGACGCACCTGTCCGTAGTTCAGTTGAGCTGAGCGTTGCCTGCGTGCGCCGTCTGGACAGGTTGTCGAATATGAAAGAAAAACTGTGGACGAAAGATTTTTGGGCAATAACGATAATCAGCTTTATTATATTTTTTGTTTTTTATGTCCTGCTCACGCTGTTACCGATCTATATTTCGGATCGCCTGCATGCCACTCCAGATAAGGCCGGATTATTAGTCACCTTCTTTTTGGGGGCCGCAATTGTTGTGCGCCCGTTTGCGGGACAATGGGTAGGAAAATATTCGAATAAAACAATTCTGGTGCTCTCTTCTCTGGCCTTTTTGGTGGTCACTGCGCTGTATCCTGTTTGCCACTCAATTGAATCACTGCTGTTGATTCGGGTGCTTCATGGTGTAACGTTTGGCGTTATTACCACGGTAAAAGGAACGATTTCCGCGCGGTTGATACCGGCCTCCCGACGTGGGGAGGGCATCAGTTTTTTCTCGTTAGCCATGGGACTGGCAATGGTTGTGGGGCCGTGGGTAGGGCTGAACATGGCACGCTGGGAAGCTTTTACCACTGCATTCTGGCTGTGTAGCGCGGTTGCCGTACTGGGTATTATCCTGTCATTGATTGTCGCCGTACCGCCGGTTATCCGTCATGCTGACGGCTCAAAACCGAAGCTGGGATTTGCTGCTATGTTTGATCGCGCCGCACTGCCTTTCGCGATGGTGACGTTTTTCATGACCTTTTCCTACGCGGGCGTTTCCGCTTTTCTCGCACTGTATGCGCGCGAGCTCGATCTGATGGCCGCCGCCAGTAATTTCCTGTTGTGTTACGCCATTTGCCTGATGATCTGTCGAACCTTTACCGGCAATGTTTGTGATAAAAAAGGGCCGAAATACGTGGTCTATCCGTGTTTGCTGGCTTTCACCGTCGGGCTGGTGGCGCTTGGCTATACTAACGGCAGCATTATGATGATTATTTCCGGTGGATTAATTGGCATCGGTTATGGTTCTGTCACACCCGTATTTCAGACACAAATTATTAGTTCGGTGGAACCCCATAAAATTGGTATCGCCAATTCGCTGTTTTTCAATGCGATGGATGCGGGAATGGCAATCGGCGCGTTTATCATGGGGATGATGGTCGAGGGCGTGGGATATCGGGCGATTTATCTGGTGGGTGCGCTGCTGGTGGTACTGGCCGGGGCGCTGTATATCATGCAGATGAAAAAACGCGGAGACGTGGTACTGGTCTCCGCGCATGAAGTTCACTAAACACTATAACTCTATTTCAATATCGCCTTTTGCCCGGCAACAGCACGGCAATATTTCACCGGGCTGAATGAAGGCCAGCGGTTCTGCAATCCAGTCAACCTGTCCCGCCACCAGGCGGGTACGGCAGGAGCCGCAGTAGCCTTCACGACACTGATATTCGACTTCAACATCGTGCGACTCGAGCGCGGCAAGCAGGGAAGGGTGTTCATCCTGGCACAGCAACTGCGTGCCAGAGATGCGCAGAGTCACGCGGCCCATCAGAGCTGGAAGTTACTCAGATCGTCAGTATCGACTTCGGCATCGATCTGGCCGACCAGATAAGAGCTGACTTCCACTTCCTGCGGCGCAACCTGGACGTTGTCAGACACCAGCCAGGTATTGATCCAAGGGATCGGGTTAGAACGTGTCTGGAATGGCAGATCGAGTCCAACAGCCTGCATACGGATGTTGGTGATGTACTCAACGTACTGGCACAGAATGTCTTTGTTCAGGCCAATCATTGAGCCATCACGGAACAGATAGTCCGCCCACTCTTTTTCCTGCAGCGCGGCCTGTACGAACAGGTCGTAGCACTCTTGTTTGCACTCTTCGGCAATTTCCGCCATCTCCGGATCGTCCACGCCGCTGCGCAGCAGGTTCAGCATATGCTGAGTACCGGTCAGGTGCAGGGCTTCGTCGCGGGCGATCAGACGAATAATTTTCGCGTTGCCTTCCATCAGTTCACGTTCGGCGAAGGCGAAAGAGCAGGCGAAGCTGACATAAAAGCGGATCGCTTCCAGCGCGTTCACGCTCATCAGGCACAGATACAGCTTCTTCTTCAGCTCACGCAGGTTTACGACAACCGTTTTACCATTAACGGTATGCGTACCTTCACCGAGCAAATGCCAGTAGCTGGTCATCTCGATCAATTCGTCGTAGTAGCTGGAGATGCCTTCTGCGCGTTTCTGGATTTGCTCGTTGGTGACGATATCGTCAAACACCACCGCCGGATCGTTAACAATATTACGGATGATGTGGGTGTAAGAGCGGGAGTGGATCGTTTCAGAAAACGCCCACGTTTCCACCCAGGTTTCCAGTTCAGGGATCGAGATTAACGGCAGCAGCGCGACGTTAGGACTACGTCCCTGAATGGAGTCCAGCAGCGTCTGATACTTCAGGTTGCTGATGAAGATATGTTTTTCATGTTCCGGCAATGCCTGGAAGTCGATACGATCGCGAGAAACATCGACTTCTTCCGGACGCCAGAAGAAAGAGAGCTGCTTTTCGATCAGTTTTTCAAAGATGTCATATTTTTGCTGATCGTAGCGGGCGACGTTCACCGGCTGGCCGAAGAACATCGGTTCCAGAAGCTGATCATTTTTCGTCTGTGAAAAAGTGGTGTATGCCATTGATGTGAATCCTGTCTGGAATGTACTGCCGGATGCGCTTTGCTTATCCGGCCTACAATACCGCGAATTAATTTGTAGGCCGGGTAAGCGTTACGCCACCCGGCAAAAGATTAAATCTTACATGCGCCGCTTTCGCAGCCATCGTCCTGAATGGATGGTACCAGATCGTCCTGAGAGTCTTCCGCACCGTCACGGGTGTTCTGGTAATACAGCGTTTTGACACCAAATTTGTAGGCGGTGAGCAGGTCTTTCAGCAACTGCTGCATCGGTACTTTTCCGGACGGGAAGCGCGACGGATCGTAGTTGGTGTTGGCGGAAATCGACTGATCGATAAATTTCTGCATGATGCCTACCAGCTGCAGATAGCCGTCGTTGTTTGGCATTTCCCACAGCAGTTCGTATGCGTCGTGCAGGTGTTCGTAGTCCGGCACGACCTGACGCAGAATCCCATCTTTCGATGCTTTGATGCTCACGTAACCGCGTGGCGGTTCAATACCGTTGGTGGCGTTGGAGATCTGCGAAGAGGTCTCGGACGGCATCAGGGCTGACAGCGTGGAGTTACGCAGGCCGTGAGTCTTGATAGATTCACGCAGCTGTTCCCAGTCCATATGCAGCGGTTCGTTAGCGATAGCATCAAGATCTTTTTTATAGGTATCAATCGGCAGAATACCTTTCGCATAGGTGGTTTCGTTAAACCATGGGCATGCGCCTTGCTCTTTTGCCAGCTCGTTAGAAGCCTTCAGCAGGTAATATTGAATCGCTTCAAAGGTTTTGTGAGTCAGGTTATTGGCGCTGCCGTCAGAGTAGCGTTTACCGTTTTTCGCCAGCCAGTAAGCGTAGTTGATCACGCCAATACCCAGCGTACGACGACCCATCGCACCGCGTTTGGCGGCCGGAATCGGATAATCCTGGTAATCGAGCAGCGCATCCAGCGCACGTACCGCCAGTACAGCCAGCTCTTCCAGTTCGTCCAGACTTTCGATAGCGCCCAGGTTAAATGCGGACAGCGTACACAGTGCGATTTCGCCGTTTTCATCGTTAACGTCGGTTAGCGGTTTGGTCGGCAGAGCAATTTCCAGGCACAGGTTGGACTGGCGTACCGGCGCGACAACCGGATCAAACGGGCTATGGGTGTTGCAGTGGTCAACGTTCTGAATGTAGATACGACCGGTCGAGGCACGTTCCTGCATCATCAGTGAGAACAGCTCAACCGCTTTCACGCGCTGTTTGCGGATGCTGTCGTCGTTTTCATATTGGGTGTACAGACGCTCGAACTCATCCTGATCGGCGAAGAACGCGTCATACAGACCCGGGACGTCGGACGGGCTAAACAGGGTGATGTCGCCGCCTTTCAGCAGACGGGTGTACATCAGCTTGTTGATCTGTACGCCATAGTCCATGTGACGAACGCGGTTGCCTTCGACGCCACGGTTGTTTTTCAGGACCAGCAGGCTTTCAACTTCCAGGTGCCACATTGGGTAGAACAGCGTGGCTGCACCACCGCGTACGCCACCCTGAGAGCAGGATTTCACCGCAGTCTGGAAATGCTTGTAGAACGGAATACAGCCGGTGTGGAACGCTTCACCGCCGCGAATCGGGCTACCCAGCGCACGGATGCGACCAGCGTTAATGCCGATACCGGCACGCTGAGAAACGTATTTCACAATTGCGCTGGAGGTTGCGTTGATGGAGTCCAGGCTGTCGCCGCACTCGATTAGTACGCAGGAGCTGAACTGACGCGTTGGGGTACGCACACCGGACATAATTGGCGTCGGCAGCGAGATTTTGAACGTAGAAACGGCGTCGTAGAAACGTTTTACATATTGCAGACGTGTTTCACGCGGATAGTTAGAGAACAGGCAAGCAGCTACCAGAATGTAGAGGAACTGTGCGCTTTCATAGATCTCACCGGTAACACGGTTTTGCACCAGATATTTACCTTCCAACTGCTTCACCGCAGCGTAGGAGAAGGTCATATCACGGTCGTGTACGATGAACGAGTCCATCTGCTTGAACTCTTCTTCCGTGTAGTCTTCCAGCAGATGATTGTCGTATTTGCCCATTTCAACCATTTTCACGACATGGTCGAACAGCTTTGGCGGTTCAAACTCACCGTACGCTTTTTTACGCAGATGGAAAATCGCCAGACGGGCAGCCAGATACTGATAATCCGGCGCTTCGCGGGAGATCAGGTCGGCGGCTGCTTTGATGATTGTTTCATGGATGTCGGAGGTCTTGATTCCGTCATAAAACTGAATGTGGGAGCGCAGCTCGACCTGAGAAATCGATACGTTATTCAGTCCTTCTGCCGCCCAATCCAGAACTCGGTGGATTTTGTCGAGATTGATGCGCTCTGTACTACCATCACGCTTTGTCACCAGCAGACTCTGATTCATGTGGTTTTTTACCTGTCCGTGAAAGAAAAAATATCCCCCATATTATCCACAGAGTCATGTTGTGACTAAGTCTGTGGATAAATACTATATGTAGGGGTTGTTTGATAAAATAGACGCTATATGGTGAGTATTCTAGTAGGGATTCTTTTCAGCACAAGAGTTGATTTTGAGGTTAAATTGAGGTTGCAAAAGGGTGATAATCGCTAAGTGCGCGTCTTATAAGGCCTGGCGGGGATGTCAATAATTGAGAAAAAAAATAGAAAATTTGATCGAGTGCTGATTTCTTCATCTAAGGCAAGGAAAGTTCTTATGATCTGGCACAGGATTTGTAGGCCTGATAAGCGAAACGTCATCAGGCATGGTTCAAGTAAGCATGCCGGATGGCGGCGTTGCACGCTTTATCCGGCCTACAGGAGCGGTTAATCAACCTTGGCGGTGGTATGTACCATATAGTTCACATCAACGCCCGGGCCAAGTTTGAAGGTGTTGGTGATGGGGTTGTAATGCAGGCCGGTCATATGGCGCTCTTTCAGCACGGTCTGGTCTACCCACTCTAATAATTCAGCAGGCTTAATAAACTTTTTCACATCGTGCGTGCCTTTCGGCACCATGCGCAGAATATATTCCGCTCCGACCACCGCCATCAGCCAGGATTTGCCGTTGCGGTTAAGCGTGGAGAAAAATACTTCGCCACCCGGTTTGACCAGCCTGGCGCAAGCTCTGACCACTGACTGTGGGTCTGGCACGTGCTCCAGCATTTCCATGCAGGTGACAACGTCATACTGATGTGCATGCTTTTCCGCATGCTCTTCGACGGTTTCTTGTACGTACTCTACCTGGATACCGCTTTCCAGTGCATGCAGTTTTGCTACCTGCAGCGGTTCAAAACCCATGTCCAGTCCGGTGACGGTGGCACCTTCGCGCGCCATACTCTCCGCCAGAATACCGCCGCCGCATCCGACGTCGAGTACCTTTTTACCAAACAGGCCGCCTGAGCGCTCAGTAATATAGCCCAGACGCAGTGGGTTAATGCGGTGCAGCGGCTTAAATTCACCCTCAAGATCCCACCAGCGTGACGCGACTGCTTCAAACTTGGCAATTTCTTCATGGTCAACGTTGTGAGCTACCGGAGGTTTTTCGGCATTCATTGGGGCTTCTACTCCTAAATTTGCGATGCAAATGAGTATATCAGCCTGACGGGATGAATAAAGCCTCTGTCAGGGGGAATCCATTTACCTGAATCTGCACGGATGTGTTATAATTTGCGACCTTTGAATCCGGGATACAGTAGAGGGATAGCGGTTAGATGAGCGACCTTGCGAGAGAAATTACACCGGTCAACATTGAGGAAGAGCTGAAGAGCTCCTATCTGGATTATGCGATGTCGGTCATTGTTGGCCGTGCGCTGCCGGACGTCCGAGATGGCCTGAAACCGGTTCACCGTCGCGTACTTTACGCCATGAACGTATTGGGCAACGACTGGAATAAAGCCTATAAAAAATCTGCCCGTGTCGTTGGTGACGTAATCGGTAAATACCACCCTCATGGTGATATCGCCGTTTACGACACCATTGTTCGTATGGCGCAGCCATTCTCCTTGCGCTACATGCTGGTAGATGGTCAGGGTAACTTTGGTTCTGTCGATGGCGACTCCGCAGCGGCGATGCGTTATACGGAAATCCGTATGTCGAAAATCGCCCATGAGCTGATGGCTGACCTGGAAAAAGAAACGGTTGATTTCGTCGACAACTATGACGGCACCGAACAAATTCCTGACGTCATGCCGACCAAAATTCCTAACCTGCTGGTGAACGGTTCGTCCGGTATCGCGGTAGGTATGGCGACCAACATTCCGCCGCACAACCTGACCGAAGTGATCAACGGCTGTCTGGCATATATTGACGATGAAGACATCAGCATTGAAGGGCTGATGGAACATATTCCGGGTCCGGACTTCCCGACTGCCGCGATCATCAACGGTCGTCGTGGTATCGAAGAAGCCTACCGTACCGGTCGTGGCAAAGTGTACATTCGCGCACGCGCGGAAGTCGAAGCGGATGCCAAAACGGGCCGTGAAACCATCATCGTTCACGAAATTCCGTATCAGGTAAACAAAGCGCGCCTGATTGAGAAAATCGCCGAGCTGGTAAAAGACAAACGCGTTGAAGGCATCAGCGCGCTGCGTGACGAGTCTGACAAAGACGGTATGCGCATCGTGATTGAAGTGAAACGCGATGCGGTCGGGGAAGTGGTTCTGAACAATCTCTATTCCCAGACCCAACTGCAGGTTTCCTTCGGTATCAACATGGTTGCATTGCACCATGGCCAGCCGAAGATCATGAACCTGAAAGATATTATTGCCGCGTTCGTACGTCACCGCCGTGAAGTCGTAACCCGTCGTACTATCTTTGAACTGCGTAAAGCCCGCGACCGTGCGCACATCCTTGAAGCGCTGGCGATTGCGTTGGCGAACATCGATCCGATCATCGAACTGATCCGCCGCGCGCCGACCCCGGCTGAAGCGAAAGCTGCGCTGGTTGCGCGTTCGTGGGAACTGGGCAACGTTTCTGCCATGCTGGAACGTGCCGGTGATGACGCCGCGCGTCCTGAATGGCTGGAGCCGGAATTTGGCGTGCGTGACGGTCAGTACTATCTGACTGAACAGCAGGCCCAGGCTATTCTGGATCTGCGTTTGCAGAAACTGACCGGCCTTGAGCACGAAAAACTGCTCGACGAATACAAAGAGTTGCTGGAACAGATCGCTGAACTGCTGCACATTCTGGGCAGCGCCGATCGTCTGATGGAAGTTATCCGTGAAGAGATGGAGCTGATTCGTGAACAGTTCGGTGACGCTCGTCGTACCGAAATCACCGCGAACAGCGCTGACATCAACATCGAAGATCTGATTAGCCAGGAAGATGTAGTCGTAACCTTGTCTCATCAGGGTTACGTGAAATATCAGCCGTTAACCGATTACGAAGCGCAGCGTCGTGGCGGTAAAGGTAAATCAGCAGCACGCATTAAAGAAGAAGACTTTATTGACCGCCTGCTGGTGGCCAACACCCATGACACGATCCTCTGCTTCTCCAGCCGTGGTCGTTTGTACTGGATGAAGGTCTATCAGTTGCCGGAAGCAAGCCGTGGCGCACGTGGACGTCCAATCGTCAACCTGTTGCCGCTGGAAGCTAACGAACGTATTACCGCAATTCTGCCAGTACGTGAGTACGAAGAGGGCGTGAACGTCTTCATGGCAACCGCCAGCGGTACCGTGAAGAAAACGGCGCTGACCGAGTTCAGCCGTCCGCGTTCTGCCGGTATTATTGCGGTTAACCTGAACGAAGGCGACGAACTGATTGGTGTAGATCTGACATCCGGCAGTGACGAAGTCATGTTGTTCTCTGCGGCAGGAAAAGTGGTGCGCTTTAAAGAAGATGCTGTCCGTGCAATGGGTCGTACCGCGACCGGTGTACGCGGTATCAAGCTGGCGGAAAAAGATAGCGTGGTATCGCTGATCGTTCCGCGCGGTGAAGGTGCGATCCTGACCGTTACTCAGAACGGTTACGGTAAACGTACGGCGGCGGAAGAGTATCCGACCAAGTCTCGTGCGACCCAGGGCGTAATCTCCATCAAGGTTACCGAGCGCAACGGTTCCGTTGTTGGCGCAGTGCAGGTTGAAGATACCGACCAGATCATGATGATCACCGACGCAGGTACGTTGGTACGTACTCGCGTGTCGGAAATCAGCGTGGTAGGGCGTAATACCCAGGGTGTGATCCTTATCCGTACTGCGGAAGATGAAAACGTCGTGGGTCTGCAACGCGTTGCTGAACCGGTTGATGATGAAGAGCTCGATTCCATCGACGGAAGTGCAGCTGAAGGTGACGAGGATATCGCACCTGAAGCGGAAAGCGATGATGATGCAGCAGCGGATGACGCTGACGAGTAATTAAACATTGTAGTACTGTGCACAAGGGAGGCTTTGCCTCCCTTTTTTACGTCCTGAATAATCCCTTACCCATCAGCTCATTATCTTTTTCTAACCGTCCACCCGCTTCTTGTATAAAAATACAAAAATAAATGAATAATTATAACTCTGTGAGAGTGCTCACTGTTTGTTCACTCTTTTACCGCTAACTTTTCTCTGCCCAATAAAAGATTTTTTAACATCCGCTATGAACAGGAGACCTGCAAACTATTTAAGAAAAAGCACCTGAAGTGTGAAAGAAAAATGCGTTGGCTGCCTCAGTCTGTCAGTTCATCTCTGACGGATGAATATACTTTTACCTCGGCGTTGGGAGTTAACTATGATAGTTGAAATTGCGGAAGGCTTTATCCATCTTTTTCAGAGTGCAGGGAAGATATTCTCTGGGATGATCGTCAGTACCATTCCGATGTTGATAACATTAATTCTGACGGTTAATTTCATTATGAAGTTAATAGGTCAACAGCGAATGGAAAAAGTCGCGACCCTGATGGGGAAATCAAAAATATTAACATACGGAATATTGCCCAGTTTTGCCTGGTTCTTCCTTAGCAGCCCCGGCGCGCTGACAATGGGTAAGTTCCTGCCTGAACGGTGTAAGCCCGCTTATCAGGATGCACTGGGCAGTACCGTACATCCACTGACCTCGCTGTTTCCCCACATCGTACCATCGGAACTCTTTATCTGGCTGGGAGTGGCGGCGGGGATTACCCGACTCGACCTTCCTGTTGCCGACTTGGCATTGCGTTATATCGCTGCAGGTATTCTGCTTGGATTTATCCGCGGTTTTCTTACCGAATATATCTTCACAAGGTTGGAAAAACGCGAACTTAATCAGAAATAAGGAAAGACAATGAAAGTGCTATTTTCGGCTGATGTCGTAAAAGCTGGAAAGAAAGTAGAGGAAGGGCTGCTTAATGGCATGCTCATAACGTTTAACGATCGCGCCCCGGAAGATTATCTCGATTATGTGCTGGTTATAAAGAATATTGTTTTTGATAGCGCACCGTTACAAAAAACAGCGAACTATGTTTTACAGATTAATAACCAGATATGGAATATCACCTGCTGGGGAGATGCTGCGTGGCAAAATCTATGTGAGCTGGGTCATATTACAGTGGTATTTGACGGGGCAGAAAAGCCAATTGCCTATGGTTCATTACACGTTAAAAGCGGTTTCTCGCCTTCCGTTAATGAATTAACGGGCCCATTGACAATAATGAGGAAAACCAATGAAAACCGTGCTGATTAAAAAAGGTCATTCAGGAATTGGCGATGACATGTATTTATCTCGCGATACCAGCAAAGTAATCTTGTCGCTCACCGGGAAAAGCATTGACCCTATTGCAAAAAAACTGGGTGAAATGCTCGAGATGCCGGTGGTTAACGGCTTTGATGCAATGCCAGATGATAAGAAAATCCTCTGCGTGGTGATCAACTGCGGTGGTTCATTGCGCTGCGGCATCTACCCGCAAAAAAGAATCAAGACCATCAACATCCTCCCTACCGGCGCGATGGGACCGCTGGCGAAGTATATCACTGAGGATATCTATATTTCTGATATCAGCAGCGAATCGCTATCGTTGATTGAAACGCTTAACCAACCGGTCAATGCACACGAAGAGGTTAATCTTGCTGAACCTTTGCCCGCAGGTGATGCTTCGGCGGTTGTCAGCCGCCAGGTTGACACAAAACCAAGCGGTTCAGCAACCAACACTGCGCTGGAGTTGATGACCCGATTTGCTACGAGTATCGGTAATTTTGTCAGCCTGCTGTATACCTCTGCGCGTGAGTCGGTTGAGCTGTGCATTAAAAACGTTATCCCGTTTATGGCTTTTATCTCTGTGTTAATTGCTTTGGTGCAGGAAACGGCAATTGGTCAGTGGACCGGGAATGCGCTATCACCGCTTGCCGGGTCGTTAACTGGCTTGTTTGTCATCGCGATTATCTGCGGCTTACCGTTTATCTCACCCATTCTGGCTCCTGGCGCGGCCATAGCACAGGTTGTGGGTGTGTTGGTGGGAACATTAATCGGTAGCGGAGTGGTTTCTCCACTGATGGCGTTGCCGGCACTGTTCGCGATAAATGTTCAGGTAGGGGCCGATTTTATTCCTGTCGGGCTTTCCATGCAGGAGGCGAAAGAGAAGACCATTCGTCTTGGCGTTCCTGCCTTCCTGTTATCACGAATGATTACCGCTCCTCTGGCGGTGGCTATCGGCTATCTGTTTTCTTTTGGTTTGTTTAACTGAGGAATCATGTAATGAATAAAATCAATGCCGCGGTGGTTGGCGCGGGAATTTATGGCAAACACCATATCAATGCTTACCACTATAATCCGTGGGTGAATCTGGTCGGGTTTTGCGAAATCAACCCGGACATTCGGGCCAGCGTAGCTCAGGAGTTTCATATTCCCGGCTTTGCATCGCTGGCAGAACTGTTTGCCGCTACGCAAGTTGATCTGGTATCGATAGCCACCCCGGATCCTTTCCACTTTGATGCAACAATTGAGTCCATTACCGCTGGAAAACATGTGCTGATTGAAAAGCCGATGGCAACAACGTCGGCGGAATGTCGGGAGATTATCCGTTGCGCTACAGAGTATGGGGTGAAAATTGGTGTTGATTACCACAAGCGTTGGGACGGAATGGCGCAACATATTCATCATGAGCTATTGAAGCCTGAAACCGGTCAGGTACTACGTGGCTATATGAGCATGGATGACATCATCGATGTGCCAAAAAACTGGTTATCGTGGGCGAATGAAAGCTCACCCGTCCATTTTCTCGGCACTCACTGTTTCGATTTAATTCGATACTATATGAACGGTGCCAACGCAGTGAGCGTCTATGCGATAGGGCAGAAAAAGAAACTGGTTGCTGAAGGTATCGACTCCTGGGACACCATTCAGTCTTTTGTTACGTTTGAAAATGGTGCGCAATGGACGGTGGAGGTGGGATGGTGTCTGCCCTCTACGTTCCCCAAAGCAAATGATGGTCGTAGTTTTGTTATTACTGAAAATAACTATTATCGAGCAGATGCGCAGTTGCGCGGCTATGAAATGTTTACACCACAACGTAGCGCGACACCAAATTATAACTTTATCAATTATGTTAATAACAAGGCCAGCGGATACGGAATTCAGCCAATACATGATTTTGTGGAGCATATATTATTTGATACACCTTATCTGGCAACAGCAGAAGACGGCTTACAGGCTACGTTAATTTGCGAGGCAGTACATCATTCACTATCAACAGGAAATATTGTGCACTTGTAATTAATCTTTTTTTACGTCTCATAAGTATTTTTTTTTGACTTTAATTTCTATGATTAAAGTAGGGTGTCTTATTCCCCCAACCCTGCCAATGATCATCGCTTATGGGGCGTCTTTTCATTATTCATATTCAGATAACAATATTGCAGGGCATGAAAGAAAAGCGTATGCAGTGACATTTTCAATGCGGCAAAACTCAGAGGACTGACGCTGGATTGAGGAGTGTACAGGGTCACATCGGCAAGCGATGTGCCGCTCTGGTGGCAGGCGACAGCCAGCGAGGCAGCCTCATGCTCGCGAATCAATGTAATCAACTGGTTATCCGGTTCATCTTTGGGACCCGGTAGCAAGATTACGGAATCACAATCTGTCAGGCTGTTGGCTAACAGCGAATCGGCATTTTGATACTCAACGGGAATACAGACCTTACCAATATCACTGTAGTCCTGAATGATATTACTGAGTAAAGAGCCTAGTTCCCGGGAGTGACAAAAATAAAGGTTGCGGCTGGAGCTGATAATTTCAAAGAAAGTATTAATTGCTGCTGGGTTATTATTGTTGATAAATTCACTGAGAATAACATTATTCTTTGTTGCCTGTGCTGGAAGCAGCACTGCAGGTTCACTGCGTAGACATTTAATTAAATCATATTTAAAAGAAGTAAAACCGGTATAACCGAGCGCTTGAGCAAAACGAACAATAGAAGGTTGGCTGGTCTGAGTCTTTTTTGAAATTGCTGTCGATGTCAGTTTTTCTGCGCCTGATAATGTAGCCAGAATGTAACGACTAATAGTTTGTTCCGTGTGTGAGCCAGTTTTCACCAGTAACTGAAGTTGTTCGATAATGTTCATTGAGGTCCCTCGGTTTTGTTTATTATGACATATACACTTTTTCCTTCAAGTTACCTCTGTGTTGCCTGGCGAGTGGTTAACGTGAAGGGGATTGACGGCGCTTCCCCCGCATAACGTTGAGCAGGGCAAGCAGCAAAGCGTTTTTTCTCATTTTCAGATAAGACTGCTGAACGGCCTGTGATTTCTACGCTATAAACATGTGGAATTATCGACACAATGACCATTTGGTTGTGTAAATATTGCGGGGTTAAGACAACGGTTTCAGCGCGGTGTATCATATTCCCGTAAAGAGAGGGCATTGCGACGCCGGACATTTACCGCTACCTTAACCACACTCTATTAATGCCCTGAGGCGGAGCTTCGCCCCTTTGAAATACCTTGCTTCCGTTCATTCAACCCTAAAAGTTTCACGCTACCTGTTCAGAGCGTTGGCGCTCGTCATCTGGTGTCTGATTGCGTTCGCCTCCGTGTTCTACATTGTGAATGCGCTGCACCAGCGAGAGTCAGAGATCCATCAGGAGCTTAATCTCAGCTCCGATCAAGCCCAGCGCTACATTCAGCGCACATCTGATGTCATTAAAGAGCTTAAATATATTGCCGAGAATCGCTTAACGGCAGAAAACGGTGTGATGTCGCTGCGGGCGCGAGATGATAAAACCGTCGTGCCTAATTTTGAGCCGTTGTTTGCCGACTCAGACTGTTCTGTCATGGGCAACGCCTGGCGAGGTTCTCTGGAATCACTGGCATGGTTTATGCGCTACTGGCGCGACAACTTTTCCGCCGCCTATGATTTAAATCGAGTGTTCCTGATTGGCAGCGACAACCTCTGTATGGCCAATTTCGGCTTGCGTGATATGCCTGTCGAACGTGACGAGGCCCTGAAGGCGTTGCATGAGCGCATTATTAAGTATCGCAATGCTACGCAAGATGAAAACGGCAACAACCTGTTCTGGATCAGCCAGGGGCCACGTCCGGGAGTAGGGTATTTCTATGCGCTGACGCCGGTTTACCTCG
The DNA here is from genome assembly GCF_030332875.1 of Citrobacter sp. Cpo045. NCBI lineage: Bacteria > Pseudomonadati > Pseudomonadota > Gammaproteobacteria > Enterobacterales > Enterobacteriaceae > Citrobacter > Citrobacter sp. Cpo045. The sequence continues at coordinate 590,126 of NZ_JAOWGZ010000103.1, read as the reverse complement.
CCAATCGCCTCCAGGCGCTGTTGGGCGTAGAGCAGCCTATTCGTATGGAGAATTTCTTCACGCCGGGCAGTTTACCGATGGGCGTGACCATCCTCGACGAAAATGGGCATGCGCTGATTTCGCTCACTGGCCCTGAAGGGAATATTAAGGCTGAGCCCCACTGGATGCAGGAACGCTCCTGGTTTGGTTACACGCCGGGTTTCCGCGAGCTGGTATTGAAGAAGAATCTGCCTCCGTCCTCCCTGAGCATCGTGTACTCCGTTCCGGTCGATCTGGTGCTGGAACGGATCCGCATGATGATCCTGAACGCTATCTTGTTGAACGCGCTGGTTGGCGCGGCATTGTTTATGCTCACGCGCATGTATGAACGGCGCATTTTTATTCCGGCGGAAAGTGATGCTCAGCGGCTGGAAGAACATGAGCAGTTTAACCGTAAAATCGTGGCTTCTGCGCCGGTGGGTATTTGTATTCTGCGCACGATGGATGGCATTAACATCCTGAGTAACGAACTGGCGCACACCTATCTGAACATGTTGACGCATGAAGACCGTCAGCGGCTAACGCAAATTATTTGCGGCCAACAGGTCAATTTTGTTGATGTGCTAACCAGCAACAATACCAATCTGCAAATCAGCTTTGTGCACTCGCGCTATCGCAATGAAAACGTGGCAATTTGTGTCCTGGTTGATGTCAGTGCGCGCGTTAAAATGGAAGAGTCGTTGCAGGAGATGGCGCAGGCGGCGGAACAGGCCAGCCAGTCCAAATCGATGTTCCTTGCGACGGTGAGCCATGAGCTACGTACACCGTTGTATGGCATTATCGGGAACCTTGATTTGTTGCAAACCAAAGAGTTACCGAGTGGGGTGGATCGTCTGGTAACGGCGATGAATAACTCTTCCAGCCTGCTGCTGAAAATTATCAGCGATATTCTCGACTTCTCAAAAATTGAATCTGAACAGTTGAAGATTGAGCCGCGAGAGTTTTCACCGCGTGAAGTCATGAACCATATTACGGCTAACTATTTGCCGCTGGTGGTCCGCAAGCAGTTGGGGTTGTACTGCTTTATCGACCCGGATGTGCCCGTGGCGTTGAATGGCGATCCGATGCGTTTACAACAGGTGATTTCTAATCTGCTGAGTAACGCAATCAAGTTTACCGATACCGGTTGTATTGTGCTGCACGTGCAGTGCAGCGGCGACTACCTGAGCATTCGAGTGCGTGATACCGGTGTAGGGATCCCTGCCAAAGAGGTGGTTCGGTTGTTCGATCCTTTCTTCCAGGTGGGGACTGGCGTACAGCGTAATTTCCAGGGAACGGGACTCGGTTTGGCGATTTGTGAAAAACTGATCAGCATGATGGATGGGGATATTTCCGTCGATTCCGAGCCGGGAATGGGGAGTCAGTTTACGCTGCGTATTCCGCTTTATGGCGCACAGTATCCGCTGAAAAAGGGTGTTGAAGGATTGGCAGGCACGCGTTGCTGGCTGGCAGTACGTAATGCGTCACTGTACCAATTTCTCGAATCCAGCCTGACGCGTAACGGGATGACGGTGCTGCGATATGAGGGACAACAGCCTGATGCGGATGACCTGCTGGTGGCCGACGATGTGCTGGAACAGGCCTGGCAGGGACGAGCAGCGGTAATTTTCTGCCGCCGCCATATTGGCATTCCGCTGGAAAGAGAGCCTGGAGAATGGGTACACAGCGTGGCGTCACCGCACGAACTGCCTGCGCTGTTGGCGCATATCTACAGTGTAGAGCTGGGGAGTGAAGATCTCTCCACGGCGCTGCCAGCCCCGGATAAAGCCGGTGCGACGAACGATGACATGATGATCCTGGTTGTTGACGATCACCCTATCAACCGGCGCTTACTGGCCGATCAGCTGGGATCGTTGGGATATCAGTGTAAAACGGCGAATGACGGTGTGGATGCGCTCAATGTACTCAGCAAAAACCATATCGATATCGTGCTGAGTGACGTCAACATGCCAAATATGGATGGTTATCGCCTGACGCAGCGTATCCGCCAGCTAGGGTTAACGCTGCCTGTTGTGGGGGTAACGGCAAACGCGCTGGCCGAAGAGAAGCAGCGTTGTCTGGAATCAGGTATGGATAGCTGTCTGTCCAAGCCGGTGACCTTAGACGTATTGAAGCAAACGCTGGCGGTCTATGCGGAAAGAGTGAGAAAAACGCGGGGATAGGGGAAAAGAGCCGGATGGCGGCGTTAGTCTTATCCGGCCTACGAAACGTGCACGATGCTGTTTATTCGTAGGCCTGATAAACGCAGCGCCATCAGGCATTTTGACGTGATAAAGAATTACTCTTTGTCTGACGGACTCAGCGTCACAGAGGAAAGGTAATTCAACAGTGCGATATCGTTTTCCACACCGAGCTTCATCATTGCCGATTTTTTCTGGCTGCTGATGGTTTTAATGCTGCGGTTGAGCTTTTTGGCGATCTCAGTAACAAGGAAACCTTCGGCAAACAAGCGTAGAACTTCACTCTCTTTCGGTGACAGACGTTTGTCGCCATAGCCGCTGGCGCTGATTTTCTCCAGCAGACGAGACACGCTTTCAGGGGTAAATTTCTTACCTTTCTGCAGCGCGGCCAGCGCTTTTGGCAGGTCGGTTGGCGCGCCTTGCTTCAGTACGATCCCTTCGATATCGAGATCCAGTACCGCGCTCAGGATAGCCGGATTGTTGTTCATGGTCAGAACGATAATCGACAGGCTTGGGAAATGACGCTTGATATATTTAATTAACGTGATCCCATCACCGTATTTATCTCCCGGCATGGAGAGGTCGGTAATCAACACATGCGCATCCAACTTAGGCAAATTGTTGATCAGTGCAGTGGAGTCTTCAAATTCGCCGACAACATTTACCCACTCGATTTGCTCAAGTGATTTACGAATACCGAACAGTACAATCGGGTGGTCATCGGCAATAATTACGTTCATAGTGTTCATGTATTGGGCTACCTTGCTACAGCAAGCTCTTGACGTAAACGTCAATGTCGCTGATGTATTTTTCTATACCTGGAGCATCTTTCTCTTGAATAAGATGTTCCAGCGCTTCACATAACTGCTTGCCGGGTACCAGATTAAGCATGGCAAACACGCCTTTCAGGCGATGGGCCGTTTGGGCTAATGCAGCGAAATCGCTGATAGCCGCCTCAGTATACAACCTCTTAACATCATCCGGTACTGTGTCTACAAAGAGTGCGTAGTAACCACTGGCATGAAGTTCGGCGTTTTCATCTCCGCCGAGGGGGAGTTCCTGGAACTCTTCTTGTGCCAGCTGCTCTTCAATCAGCTCAAGGACCGCTTCCTGCATAGCATTGCTCATATTAAAGTTGACGCGCAGTTGGCCTGGGCCAATTTTCCGTACGCCAGACTCATCATCGCTTAAAAGTAGGCCTGAGGCAGTAAGATTAGACGGATTATCCGTTAAAAAGAGATCATATTCTTGACTATTCAACCGTTCATCGGGCGTGATGCAGGTTGCCCCCCAGTTTTCCAGCTGACGTAATACAATGCTACGTACGTCATTTGAGGTGACATCAACCATTACGCAGACGTCATCCAACAGGCGCTCTTCACTATCAGCATGTTGATCGTGCAGCGGCATTTTAACATGGACGATGTAACGTGTTCCAAGTTCTTCCCGTGCTTTAATATTCAGGTGTCCGCCAAGTTTGCGGGCTAACTGATCGCACAGCCAGAACGTTAGCGGGTTGGCTTTGCCATACCGATCGCCCTGCGTGTCATTAATGAATGGGAAATGGAGATTATCAACTTCATTTAATGTGACGCCTTCCCCGGTATCCAGAATGCGGAAGGTCAGGCGTTCGGCCTCTGACTCATCCTGGTCGACTTCCAGCGTGATTTTACCAATCTGCGTGGTGGTTACCGCATATTGGATCAACAGCAGCAAAATACGACGCAAGGCATCGCGATCGCCACGGCGTTCGTCATGGGCGCTTAAGTGATTTTTAATCAGCAGCTGCAGCCCTTTACGCTTAATGGCCGGCAGAACCTCCGGAACCACGTCGTCAATTAATGCCTGCACGGAAAACAGTGTGGATTCACCTTTCCAGGCATCGTTCTCCAGCAGGTTGGCTAGCTGGATTTCGTCCACCATGCGCACCAGAACGTCGGCCTGATTGGCCAGTTTCTGGCTGTCTGGTGTATTGAGCGCGGCGGCATTAGCAGCCAGCGTTTTCGCGGGGGCTTTCAGCGCGCTGCCAATATTCTGCATAAAGGCCGCGCGGGCCTGCTGGTTTTTCTCATACAGCCGCTGTGCTTGTTTCAGTTTCTTATTGACCAGCACCTCGCGGTCCTGGTCACGAATGATAAAGATCTGCGTTCTCGGGGAGATCTGGCTGCGAAACAGTCTGATCTCATACAGTTCATTATTGATGGTGGCCTGAATCACTCCCTGATGCTGCTCTGCCATATTGGTAATGTTTTGCAGATTTAAATGCGGCAGCAGGTGGTCGGCAATTTTATTGCTGATAACCGTGCGGTTTGCTTCCTGATCGTGTACCAGTAATCCCAGCGGCAGAAGGGAAACAATCTCTTCATTAATTGCGCGCAGAACACGCAGTTCGTTATTTGCCGCAAGGTTTGGCGCCACTTCAGTCGAACGGGCAGGGAGGTGGCGAAAGGTGGTATAGCCAAACAGCGCCAGAGCCAGTAACGCAATGTTCAGCAAAAGCGGTAGCAGAATGCTTTGCAATGTGTCGAGCAGCAATGAGCCAAACGGAACCTGCCACACCAGCCGCATATCCGTTGAGTTTAGCGCCGAAGAGATCTCAATTTTACTGTTGTTGAAATTAATGCTGACGCTGTCAGGCGACTCTTTTTCATTCAGGTGCTCGGTCGTTGAGGTGGCATCAGGTTCCAGATGGAAACTGTCCAACGGCATCCCGGGAGGGATCAAGTCATTAATCGGCAGGTCAAAGGCGACAACCGTTGCCAGATGTCCTGGCTGATTAAAGGTCGTGCGTAGCGTGAAGTAATGCCCGTTTTGCCAGGCCAGACGGCGCAGTGAAGAGAAGCTTTCACGTTCATCCAGCGCATTAGCCTGTTGCAGCATCTCAGCGCGCCGGGAATCCACAATATTCCCAATCGTCGATTCTTTAAAACCAGAGGTCAGATCTTTCAGCGGTAACGTCGAGATTAGGATCAGGCTGTTGTCCTGACCATTCAGGTAATACATTGACCATGGGACATTCTCCGCGCCCCACAACGTGTCCAGATACGTTGAAATACGCTGGGTCATTTCCAGTGTAGAACTGTCATGCGAGCCGAAAATCAGCGCTTCAGTCTTTCTGCGGGGTTTCTCAAGATAATAGATATCTTGTTTCAGACGCGTTTCCTGTAGCCCATCTGCGCCTGGTGAACTGGTTGTAGCGGCAATATTGTCATAGATTTGCCAGGTCACGTATCGCCAGGTATCGACCCTTTTATGAATGGCATGGGTAATATCGACAATCTGATAACTCTTATCCTTTAGCCTGGTGTTGACGGCGCTCTGGACCATAACACCCATCATCACCAACAGCACAACGATCAGTAATAAGAAGAAACGGGTAATACTTCCTGGTAACAGGGAGAATCGGGTGGAAACCGTTGTGTCAGACTGACTCATTCGTGTTTATGACCTGTTAAACGACGCGAAAGATGAAGGGGCAGTATAAAGGGTAATGTATGAATTACCACACTTACACCGCGCGGCATAGCTTGCATTTTTTACGCCTCATTTTGTTGCAGCCATGACGGTGCAAAGGTGTACAGTGGATAAAGGCGGGTACAAATATTTGTACGGAAAGTATACATTTAGCATTAAATAACAAGAAATTATTTATCAAATTTATATCTGATCACAACGCTACGAGATAGTTAATAGTCGTTATAGTTTTGCATCGGTAGCACAGAAAGGTAAGTTTTGTGTAAAGAAGGGTAAAAAAAAACCGAACGCTGAGCATTCGGCTGAAATAGGGGTAAACAGACATTCATAAATGAATGACGGTAATAAATAAAGTTAATGATGATAGCGGGTCTATTTTAGTTGCGAGTGAAGATTTTGTTTTGTCATTCAGTGCTATAAGATTTTTTTGTGTAATACATTGATTTTAAAGAGTATTGAAATGATTCTTGATTATTTGTGCTTATTCCGACTGTTTTTTGATTTTAAAAAAGTTCCCTCGCATTAACATTTGGAAACATCTATGCCGATAAATGAAACACCTTAAAAGTTTTAGTATCATATTCGTGTTGGATTATTCTGTGTTTTTGCGGAGAATGAAGTTGCCGACTGGTTAATGACCTTAATCAGTATGCAGTGGCATAAAAAAGCAATAAAGGCATATAACAGAGGGTTAATAACATGAAAGTTAAAGTACTGTCCCTCCTGGTACCAGCACTGCTGGTAGCAGGCGCAGCGAATGCGGCTGAAATTTATAACAAAGACGGCAACAAATTAGATCTGTACGGTAAAGTCGATGGTCTGCACTATTTCTCCGACAACAAAGGTGATGATGGTGACAAGACTTACATGCGTATCGGCTTCAAAGGCGAAACTCAGGTTAACGACCAACTGACCGGTTACGGCCAGTGGGAATACCAGATTCAGGGTAATGCGGCTGAAAGTGAAAACAACGCCTGGACCCGTGTAGCGTTTGCGGGTCTGAAATTCGCTGACGTAGGTTCTTTCGACTACGGTCGTAACTACGGCGTAGTTTACGACGTAACGTCCTGGACCGACGTCCTGCCGGAATTCGGCGGCGATACTTACGGTGCTGACAACTTCATGCAGCAGCGTGGTAACGGCTTCGCGACCTACCGTAACACCGACTTCTTCGGTTTGGTTGATGGCCTGAACTTTGCCATTCAGTATCAGGGTAAAAACGGTAGCGTAAGCGGCGAAGACGAAAACGGCAGAACGTTCACTGGCGTGACCAACAACGGTCGTGACGCGCTGCGTCAAAACGGCGACGGCGTTGGCGGATCTATCACTTATGATATCGGTGAAGGCTTCGCACTGGGTACTGCTGTCACCAGCTCCAAACGTACTGACGAGCAGAACCGTTTGAACTTCGGTACTGGCGACCGTGCTGAAACCTACACTGGTGGTCTGAAATACGACGCGAACAACGTGTACCTGGCAGCACAGTACACCCAGACCTACAACGCAACGCGTGCGGGCTCTCTGGGCTGGGCTAACAAAGCACAGAACTTCGAAGCTGTTGCGCAGTACCAGTTCGACTTCGGTCTGCGTCCGTCCGTGGCTTACCTGCAGTCCAAAGGTAAAGACCTGGGCCGCGGCTATGGCGACGAAGATATCCTGAAATATGTTGATGTTGGCGCGACCTACTACTTCAACAAAAACATGTCCACCTATGTTGATTACAAAATCAACCTGCTGGATGACAACCAGTTCACTCGTGATGCTGGCATCAGCACCGATGACATCGTAGCACTGGGCCTGGTTTACCAGTTCTAATCTACATTATGTCTATCAAAGGCCCTGCGGGGCCTTTTTTAATGCCGTTTTTTCGCCGTACAAACAACGATTTTTGGTGTACTCTTGCGCCCGTTCGCATGAGGATAATTACGTATGGAAATGAATTTTTATCGCGCAGCACTGCTGGCTGTGACGATCTTTTTTGTCGGGTGCGATGAGGCCCCGAAACCTGCTCAGACCACAACACCTGCCATCGTTCTGGAAGGTAAAACGATGGGCACTTTCTGGCGGGTCAGTGCGGTAGGCGTAGATGCCAAACGCGCCAGGGAACTGCAGGCCAAGATCCAGACTCAGCTTGATGCCGATGATCAACTGCTCTCCACCTATAAAAACGATTCTGCGTTAATGCGCTTTAACCTGTCGAAAAGTCTGTCGCCGTGGCCGGTTAACGACGCCATGGCGGATATCGTGACTTCGGCGCTACGCATTGGTGCAAAAACCGATGGGGCCATGGATATCACCGTGGGGCCGTTAGTCAACCTGTGGGGATTTGGCCCGGATCAGCAGCCGTTGCATATTCCCACCCAAGGGCAAATTGACGCTGCAAAAGCGCAAACAGGGCTTTCTCATCTGAAAGTCGTGAATGAAGCGCATCAGAACTACCTGCAAAAAGACTTGCCGGATCTGTATGTGGATCTCTCTACCGTTGGTGAAGGGTACGCCGCCGATCATCTGGCTCGATTGATGGAGCAAGAAGGGATCGCCCGTTATCTGGTTTCCGTTGGTGGTGCACTGAACAGCAGAGGAATGAATGCTGAAGGGCATCCGTGGCGAGTGGCGATCCAGAAACCGACCGATCGCGAAAACGCTGTGCAGGCGATTGTCGACATTAACGGGCACGGCATTAGCACCTCCGGCAGCTACCGGAACTATTATGAGCTGGACGGTAAGCGCCTTTCCCATGTTATCGACCCGCAAACCGGTCGCCCGATCGAACATAATTTGGTGTCCGTAACGGTGATTGCGCCAACGGCGCTGGAGGCCGATGGCTGGGATACCGGATTGATGGTGCTCGGCCCGGAAAAGGCCAAAGAAGTCGTGCGTCGTGAAGGGTTGGCGGTCTATATGATTGTGAAAGAGGGCGAGGGGTTTAAAACCTGGATGTCGCCGCAGTTTAATAGCTTTCTGGTCAGCGAAAAAAATTAAAAAGCAAGATTGCGGGTTTTTATGCCCGACGATGGGGACACACTGAGGCTAAGCGCTATGCTTAACAAAGGAGTCCGAAATGAAAAATCGTTTACGCATCACTGACGATGACCGTTGGCAGTCCGTTGTGGATCGCGACGTTAACGCCGACGGTCAGTTTGTTTTTGCCGTCCAGACTACCGGTATTTTCTGCCGTCCGTCCTGTCGGGCAAAACATGCGCTGCGCAAAAATGTCCGTTTTTTCGCCGATGCCCAGCAGGCACAGGATGCCGGGTTTCGCCCCTGTAAGCGCTGCCAGCCGGATAAAGACAGCGCGCAACAGCATCGGCTGGATAAAATTGCCCGCGCCTGTCAGTTGTTGGAGCAAGAGTCACCTCTTACGTTGGACGAGCTGGCACAGCAGGTGGCAATGAGCCCGTATCACTTGCATCGTCTGTTCAAAGCCACGACGGGCATGACCCCGAAAGTGTGGCAACAATCATGGCGTGCTCGCCGTCTGCGCGATGCCCTGGCGAAAGGTGTTCCGGTTACACAGGCGATTCTCAACGCCGGATTCCCCGACAGCAGCAGCTACTACCGCAAAGCCGATCAAGCATTAGGCATGACGGCAAAGCAATTTCGTAAAGGTGGCGATAACGTATCTGTACGCTATACCCTCGCAGATTGCGCTCTGGGTCGCTGTCTGGTGGCGGAAAGCGAGCGGGGTATCTGCGCGATCTTGCTTGGCGATGATGACGCTACGTTGGTTGCGGATCTTCATGCGCTGTTTCCCACCGCGCAGGATGTACCTGCAGATGCCGATTTTCAGCAGCGCGTGCGCGAAGTGATCGTCGCGATCAACTCGCGTGACGCGTCGCTATCGCTACCCCTGGATATTCGGGGAACGGCCTTTCAGCAGCAGGTGTGGCAGGCTCTGTGCGCAATTCCGTGCGGTGAAACAGTGAGTTACCAACAGTTGGCCAGCGCCATCGGCAAACCGAAGGCGGTGCGCGCGGTGGCCAGTGCCTGTGGGGCCAACAAACTGGCGATTGTTATCCCGTGTCACCGGGTGATCCGTGGCGATGGCGCACTTTCGGGCTACCGATGGGGTATTGCGCGCAAGGCGCAGTTACTGCAACGGGAAACTACTGGCGAGGAAACATAATGCTCGATCTCTTTGCGGATGCTAAACCCTGGCAGGAACCGCTGGCGTCAGGTGCGGTTATTCTGCGACGTTTCGCTTTTGACTCCGCGCCCACTTTACTTCAGGCAATAGCGGCTGTCGCCAGACAGTCGCCGTTTCGCCAGATGGTGACGCCCGGCGGCTATACAATGTCGGTGGCGATGACCAACTGCGGCCATCTGGGCTGGACGACGGATCAGCATGGCTATCTTTATTCTCCGTTTGATCCACTCACCGGCACGCACTGGCCGCCGCTGCCGGATACGTTCGCTGATCTGTGCCAACAGGCGGCGACGGCGGCGGGCTATGCTGATTTTCAACCCGATGCCTGCCTGATTAACCGCTACACGCCAGGGGCAAAACTGTCCTTACATCAGGATAAAGACGAGCCCGACCTGCGGGCGCCGATTGTCTCTGTATCGCTGGGGCTACCAGCCATCTTTCAATTTGGCGGATTGCGCCGTAATGACCCTTTAAAGCGTTTGCTGCTGGAACATGGCGATGTCGTGGTATGGGGCGGTAATTCGCGGCTGTTTTATCATGGGATCCAGCCGCTTAAAACAGGGTATCACCCATTAACCGGAGACTGTCGTTACAACCTGACGTTTCGTCTGGCGGGTAAAAAAGAATAAAAATAAGAATTATTATTGCTGTCGACGAAGAGATGTTTAAACTGCGGGCTGTTATTACTTGTCCGGGTTGTTTGCATGGAACTTTTACTTCTTGTCTGGCGGCAGTATCGCTGGCCATTTATCAGCGTGATGGCGCTCAGCCTCGCCAGCGCCGCGTTGGGGATTGGGCTGATTGCGTTTATCAACCAGCGCTTGATCGAAACGGTCGACACCACGCTGATGGTGCTACCGGAGTTTCTTGGCCTGCTGCTGTTGTTGATGGTTGTCACCCTCGGTTCTCAGCTGGCGTTGACCACGCTGGGTCACCACTTTGTCTACCGCCTGCGTAGCGAATTTATCAAACGAATTCTGGATACTCACGTTGAGCGTATTGAACAGCTTGGCAGCGCCTCGTTGCTGGCCGGTTTAACCAGTGATATCCGCAACATCACCATCGCCTTTGTTCGTCTGCCTGAGCTGGTGCAGGGGATTATCCTGACCATAGGATCGGCGGCGTATCTGGCGATGCTGTCGACCAAAATGCTACTGGTAACGGCAATCTGGATGGCAATCACCATCTGGGGCGGATTTGTGCTGGTGGCGCGGGTGTATAAACACATGGCCACCTTGCGCGAAACTGAAGACAAGTTGTACAACGATTATCAGACTGTGCTGGAAGGGCGCAAAGAGCTGACGCTTAACCGCGAGCGCGCCGAGCATATCTTTAATCAGATGTACGTCCCGGATGCCAAAGAGTATCGCCACCATATTATCCGTGCCGATACCTTCCACCTGAGCGCGGTTAACTGGTCGAACATTATGATGCTGGGTGCCATTGGCCTGGTGTTCTGGATGGCTAACAGTCTGGGATGGGCTGATACCGCCGTGGCAGCGACCTATTCTCTGACGCTGTTATTCCTGCGAACACCGTTGCTTTCTGCCGTTGGCGCGCTGCCGACGCTGCTTACCGCGCAGGTGGCGTTCAACAAGCTGAATAAATTCGCACTGGCACCTTTTAAGGCCGAATTCCCACGCCCAACCGCGTTTCCCAACTGGCAAACGCTGGAGCTGCGCAACGTGGTTTTCCACTATCAGGATAATGCGTTTTCCGTAGGGCCGGTGAATCTGACGATTCATCGCGGTGAACTGATCTTTCTGATTGGCGGTAACGGTAGCGGGAAATCTACGCTGGCGATGTTACTGACCGGTCTGTACCAGCCGCAGTCAGGCGAAATATTGCTTGATGGTAAGGCCGTTGCCGTTGAAAAACCGGAAGACTACCGCAAGCTCTTCTCCGCCGTGTTTACCGACGTCTGGCTGTTCGACAAACTGCTGGGGCCGGAAGGTAAAGAGGCTAATCCGCAGCTGGTCGCGAAGTGGCTGGAACATCTGAAGATGGGTCATAAGCTGGAGCTGAGCGATGGTCGTATCCTCAATCTGAAGCTGTCGAAAGGGCAGAAGAAACGCGTGGCGCTGCTGCTGGCCCTGGCGGAGGAGCGCGACATCATTCTGCTGGACGAATGGGCCGCCGATCAGGATCCCCATTTCCGCCGGGAGTTCTATCAGGTGCTATTGCCTTTGATGCAGGAAATGGGGAAAACCATTTTCGCCATCAGCCACGACGATCACTATTTTATTCACGCCGATCGTCTACTGGAAATGCGTAACGGACAGTTGAGTGAACTGTTGGGCGATGAACGTGACGCCGCCTCGCGCGACGCGGTGGCTCGCACAGCCTGATCCTTCGTGCCGCCGGTTTTTTAGCCACCCGGCGGCACTGTTTATTGTTATTTACATAAATCGGCATCATGATTAATGATATTTCATATCATGGATTTATGATTAATGTCCGTAATAAACAAAAACAGCGCCAGACTGCGTGATGAAGAGCGTGCGCGCCTCATCTGGCTGCTGACCACTGATAAAGCCATTATTTCAACGCTGTTGGGCAAGCTTACCCTGGCTGAGCAATATGACGTCGGTACGTTAGCCGACGATATTGCTGAGGTAGGGGCGCTGGTGGCCCACCTGCCACCGCCTGACCTGGCCGATACCCTCGAAGCTTTGCCCTCTGAAGAGCGCCACGCCCTGTGGCGACTGGTCGAAAATGAAAAGCGCGGTAACGTCTTGCTTGAGGCGTCTGAAAACGTCTGGGACGACCTGATCGATGAGATGAGCGACCGCGAGCTGCTGGATGCGCTGCAATATCTCGATATCGATGAACAGATTTACCTGGTGCAGCATTTGCCTCGTAACCTTACCGGTCGTCTGCTGGCGACGTTACCGGCAGAGGAGAGGACGCGCGTCCGCCAGGTGCTGCACTACGAGAAAAATAGCGTCGGCGCGATCATGGAGTTCGAGGTCATCACTGTGCGTCCGGACGTGACGCTGGAAGTGGTGCAACGCTATCTGCGGCGGCTGGGGAAAATGCCGGAGAACACCGATAAACTTTTCGTGACCGATCGCAATAAAATGCTGGTTGGCGAACTGACGCTAACCTGCATTTTACTCAATGATGTGCAGCGAAAAGTCAGCGAGGTGATGGAAGATGACCCGCTCACCTTTTCTCCTGAAGATATCGCCGAAAACGCTGCGCGTACCTTCGAACGCGACAACCTGGTCAGCGCCGCGGTGGTTGACCCTTCCGGTAAACTGATGGGCCGTTTAACCATCGATGAGATCGTCGACGTTGTCTATGAAGAAACCGACACCGATCTGCGTCGAATGGGGGGCTTAAGCGCCGAAGAGGACGTGTTTGCGCCTGTTACCAAAGCGGTAAAAACCCGCTGGGCGTGGTTGGCCGTTAACCTCTGTACCGCCTTTATCGCCTCGCGGGTGATCGACGGCTTTGAACATACGATTTCGCAACTAGTGGCGCTGGCCTCGTTGATGCCGATTGTGGCGGGTATCGGCGGCAATACCGGGAATCAAACTATCACTATGATCGTCCGCGCGCTGGCGCTGCAAAATATTCAGCCGGGGAACCTGACGTTTCTCATCCTGCGCGAGATGGGCGTGGCGCTAATCAACGGCCTCGTGTGGGGCGGGATTATGGGTGGCATTACCTGGTGGCTGTACGATGATATGGCGCTCGGTGGTGTGATGACTCTGGCGATGATGCTCAATCTGCTGATGGCGGCGTTGATGGGGGTTATCATTCCGATGACGATGGTGAAGCTCGGGCGCGACCCGGCGGTCGGCTCGAGCGTCATGATAACCGCTATCACTGATACTGGTGGTTTCTTTATTTTTCTCGGTCTGGCAACGCTGTTTCTGATGTAGTCGCCCGTTTGCGTCTGACGATACGCGGTAGAATGAGCATCGCCATCACCCCGGCAACCACACCAATCGCCAGGTTGCCGGTAGAAACCGTGGCAGCGACGGTCACCAGCATCACCAGCGTTTCAGTGACGGGCAGTTTCGTCAGCGTGGCGGGCTGGATGCTGTGCCAACTGAAGGTTTTTACCGCCACAATCACCATAATACCTGCCAGCACCGACATGGGTATTTCTGCCATCACTTCGCTTAACCCTGTGACTAACAGGAGTAATACCAGTCCGGCGGCAACCGTCGAGACGCGGCTGCGTCCTTTGCCCATCTCGACGTTAACGATGGTTTGACCAATCATCGCGCACCCGGCGATGCCGCCATAAAATCCGGCCAGAATATTGGCAATCCCCAGTCCGGTGCTTTCGCGATTTTTATTCGACGGCGTCACCGTCAGGTCATCCACCAGACGGGCGGTTAACAACGACTCCATCAAACCAACAAAAGCGATGCTCAGCGCGCAGGGCCAGATAATCGCCAGCGTGTGCAGGTTGAGCGGTACGAGTAACTGCGTTAATCCTGGCAGACCGCCGCTCATTGAACCTTCATCACCGACGGTCGGTAACAGTTGCCCGCTGGTGACAGTGAACACGGTTAGCAGCACGATGGCGATAAGCGGTGCGGGAATTGCTTTAATAAACCGCGGAACCCACAGCACAATCAGCAGCGTCAGGACAAACAGCCCCCAGATGAGCGGGCTTTTGCCCCAGAAATGCGGGACCTGGGCAAAGAAAATCAATATACCCAGCGCGTTAACAAAGCCGGTCATCACGGCCGTAGGGATGAATCGCATCAGACGTGCCATTCCCAATACACCAAACAGGATCTGAATCATCCCGGCCAGCACCACTGCAGGAAGGATATATTGCACGCCGTGTTGATGCACCATCGGACCAATCACCAGCGCGACCGATCCTGCAGCGGCGGTAACCATTGCGGGACGACCGCCTAAAAAAGACATCGCCAGGCACAGTACGACGGAGGCGATCAGACTGACTTTAGGATCAACGCCTGCGATCACGGAAAACGAGATTACTTCCGGGATCAGCGCCAGGGCGGTTACCACACCGGCCAGCGTTTCGCGCACCAGCAGACGGGGTTGGCGGAGCACGGCACGGGTCGTGTGTTCCGAGACTGTGGCAGAAGAATGTTGAGTTGCAGACATAGTTACACTCAGGTCAAAAATGGCCTGATACAGCAGACCGACAGGCATCCGTGCGGTGAATAGCAAAGCGCAGCATAGTACCCGTCAGATGGACCGGTTTCCAGAAATGATTGTCAATAACCGCATAAGCTATCAACGTATTAATAACATTTTTAAAAATTAAATATAATTTATAAACTTTATTTAATTATTTTTACTTAAGTGTTACCGTTGGTGCCGCTCGATTTTCACCTGCATTAAAAGCAAAAAAGCGATACTAAAAGTAAGGCATTAACATTATGAAAAAAGTGACTGCCATGCTCTTCACCATGGCCGTTGGGCTGAATGTTGTCTCGATGGCGGCAAAAGCGAAAGCGGCGGAAGAGCAGGAAACGGATGTACTGTTGATCGGCGGCGGCATCATGAGCGCCACGCTGGGAACCTATTTACAGGAGCTGGAGCCGCAATGGTCAATGACCATGGTTGAGCGACTGGATGGTGTAGCGCAGGAAAGCTCAAACGGCTGGAATAACGCCGGAACCGGCCACTCCGCACTGATGGAGCTGAACTACACGCCTAAAAAGGCCGACGGTAGCATCAGCATTGAAAAGGCAGTCGAAATTAACGAAGCCTTCCAGATTTCCCGCCAGTTTTGGGCCTATCAGGTCAATAATGGCGTAATGCATGAACCACGCTCGTTTATCACCACCGTTCCGCACATGAGTTTTGTCTGGGGTGACGAGAACGTGAACTTCCTGCGTGCCCGTTACACCGCACTGCAGCAGAGCACGCTGTTCCGTGGTATGCGCTATTCAGAAGACCACGCGCAGATCAAAGAGTGGGCGCCGCTGGTCATGGAAGGTCGCGATCCGCAGCAGAAAGTCGCGGCAACGCGTACCGAGATTGGTACTGACGTGAACTACGGCGAAATCACCCGCCAACTGATTACCTCATTGCAGAAAAAGCCCAACTTTGCGCTGCAGTTGAGCACCGAAGTGCGTGGCTTTAAGCGTAATGCCGATAATAGCTGGACGGTCACGGTCGCCGATCTGAAAAATAACGAAGCGGAACACGATATCAAGGCGAAGTTTGTCTTTATCGGTGCCGGTGGCGCTGCGCTGAAGCTGTTGCAGGAAACCGACATTCCGGAAGCGAAAGGCTATGCCGGATTCCCGGTGGGCGGGCAGTTCCTGGTTGCGGAAAACCCGGATGTGGTCAATCGCCACCTGGCGAAAGTGTACGGTCAGGCCTCCGTTGGCGCGCCGCCGATGTCTGTACCGCATATCGACACCCGTATCCTTGATGGCAAGCGCGTTGTGCTGTTTGGGCCATTCGCGACATTCTCCACCAAGTTCCTGAAGAATGGTTCATTGTGGGATCTGCTCAGCTCGACCACCACCTCAAACTTTATGCCGATGGTCAACGTGGGTCTGGATAACTTCGATCTGGTGAAATATCTGGTGAGCCAGGTGATGCTCAGCGACGACGACCGTTTTGCTGCGCTGCAAGAGTACTATCCGCAGGCGAAAAAAGAAGACTGGCGTTTATGGCAGGCTGGCCAGCGTGTGCAGATCATCAAAAGCGATGCGGAGAAGGGCGGCGTGCTGCGTCTGGGCACTGAAGTCGTCAGCGATAAAGAAGGCACGATTGCAGCGCTGCTGGGAGCTTCTCCGGGCGCATCAACCGCGGCACCGATCATGCTGCATCTGATGGAAAAAGTGTTTAAAGATAAAGTAGCCAGCCCCGAGTGGCAGGCGAAGCTGAAAACCATTATTCCGTCTTATGGTACTAAGCTGAACGGTAACGTTGAGGCTACGGAACAAGAGCTGCAGTACACCAGTGAGGTTCTGGGTCTGAAATATGACAAGCCGCAGGTTGCTGATGAAGCGCCGAAACCACAGCTGAAACCTCAGGCACAACCTCAGCCTGAACAGAAAGCCGTCGCGGATATCGCGCTGTAAAATAAAATGCCGGATGGCGCTGCTGCGCTTATCCGGCATTGTTTATGCGTCTGTAGGCCGGATAAGGCGGTACGCTGCCATCCGGCACATTCTCACTTAGCGCGCGACTGCGTCCTGAATTTTGTCTTCCGCTTTCCAGATACGGTATTTAACGTCCACGTTTTCCGGGGTATAGACCACAATCGGCAGCTTGCTGTTGTAACGCAACATGCCGTCATCACCCAGATGCGCAGTAATGAATTTCTTCTCTTTCTTTCCGTCCGGACAAGCCATCATGGTTGAAACCGGAGACGTAACTTTGTCAAAGACATAGTAGTCATATCCCCAACCTTCCAGCGTTTTGCTGTCCAGTTCTCCGCCCAGGCGGTGTTGGTTACAGTCAACTTCCAGCGTTTGTCCGATCAGCAGTTCTACTTTCAGAG
Source organism: Citrobacter sp. Cpo045 (assembly GCF_030332875.1). Classification (NCBI taxonomy): domain Bacteria; kingdom Pseudomonadati; phylum Pseudomonadota; class Gammaproteobacteria; order Enterobacterales; family Enterobacteriaceae; genus Citrobacter; species Citrobacter sp. Cpo045. The sequence continues at coordinate 572,824 of NZ_JAOWGZ010000103.1, read as the reverse complement.
TAGATTCATCTTTCTCAGGGGTAAGCTGGATAACCTGGCGCTTCATACCCTTTTCCGCCTTGGGATAAGGGGCGACTTTTTCCAGCGGCTGAGCGGCGGTTTCGTTACTGGCAGCCCATGCAGAGGTGCTGGCAAAGGCGGCGAAAAGTACGGCAGGGACAATTGTCTTCATCTTATTGTTCACAGTGTTTCCTTTCTTCTGTCTTATGAACGAGTCTGTAGCAGGTTAACATATTTGGATAATCTATTAATCTGGATTTACTTATATTTAAAGTGTATTAGGTAGGGTTTCGTTGTCATGATAGCGATATATACTAGGAATTATCCTAATATTGAGATCTTTATCTTTTTGAATAAACCGTTATATACATTGTTATATAACTCATTGAAATGTGAGCAAAAGCGCATTTTTTCCCGCCAACTCAACACTCCTTTGATCCGGCAACAGCATTTACCCCAATTGGGGTATGCACCTCTAACACATCCTGAAATATCTTACGGCTAAAAATAACTACTCATAAATAGTGCAGTTTTTTATGTCGTTCAACCCGCCGAGGGAGGGCGTCATTATGGAAGGACAATGTCATGGTTGATTTATCCCGTCGAGGTATGTTGACAGGCAGTTGGCGAAACGCCAGCGCAGGGATCCGTCCGCCGTGGAGCAAGGAAGACGCTCACTTTCTGGCCCATTGCCTCCGTTGTGACGCCTGTATCCAGGCGTGCGAAACCGACATCCTGCAGCGAGGCCAGGGTGGTTACCCGAGCGTAAATTTCAAACACGGCGAGTGCAGCTTTTGCTATGCCTGCGCAGAAGCCTGTCCCGAATCACTTTTTCTTCCGCGCCACACCAGGGCATGGGATCTGAATTTTACGATTGGGGAAAACTGTCTCGCACATCAGTCCGTTGAATGTCACCGCTGTCAGGATAGCTGTGAGCCCATGGCAATAACCTTTCGTCCCACGCTGTCCGGCATTTATCAGCCGCAGCTCGACAATCAGGACTGTAACGGATGTGGCGCCTGTGTCGCTATCTGCCCGGTATCAGCCATTAACGCGGAGTACAACCATGGACAATAACTGGCAGGTCTGCAGCCTGGTCGTTCAGGCCAAAAGCCAGCATATCAACGATATCGCCACACAGTTGCGTTCCTTTTCCGGTTGCGAAGTTGCACTCAGCGATGTGGAAAGTGGTCAGTTGATTGTGGTGGTGGAAGCTGAGCAAAGTGAAACGCTAATGAAAACAATTGAGTCAGTACGCAACGTTGCGGGCGTACTGGCGGTGTCGCTGGTTTATCACCAGCAGGATGAGCAAGGTGAGGAAACACCATGAAACTCAGTCGTCGTAGCTTTATGAAAGCTAACGCCGTTGCGGCCGCTGCGGCGGCTGCCGGGTTAAGCGTGCCGGGCGTTGCCCGCGCGGTAGTCGGTCAGCAAGAAGCCATCAAATGGGACAAAGCCCCGTGCCGTTTTTGCGGGACGGGCTGTGGCGTATTGGTCGGAACGCAGCAAGGGCGTGTTGTGGCATGCCAGGGCGATCCGGATGCGCCGGTTAACCGTGGGCTTAACTGCATCAAAGGTTACTTCCTGCCGAAAATCATGTACGGAAAAGACCGTTTAACGCAGCCGATGCTGCGCATGAAAGACGGCAAGTATCACAAAGAAGGCGAGTTCACCCCGATTAGCTGGGACCAGGCCTTTGACGTGATGGAAGAGAAATTCAAAACGTCGATGAAAGAGAAAGGCCCGGAGTCTATCGGTATGTTCGGCTCTGGCCAGTGGACGATTTGGGAAGGTTATGCCGCTGCCAAATTGTTTAAAGCGGGTTTCCGTTCCAATAACATCGACCCGAACGCACGTCACTGCATGGCCTCAGCGGTAGTCGGTTTTATGCGTACCTTCGGTATGGATGAACCGATGGGCTGCTATGACGATATCGAACATGCGGATGCCTTCGTCCTGTGGGGCGCGAATATGGCAGAGATGCACCCGATCCTGTGGTCGCGCATCACCAACCGTCGTCTGTCCGATCCTAACGTGAACGTCGCGGTTCTCTCCACCTTCCAGCACCGCAGCTTTGAGCTGGCGGATAACGGTATGGTCTTCACGCCGCAAACCGATCTGGTGATCCTCAACTACATCGCGAACTACATCATTCAAAACAATGCGATTAACCAGGATTTCTTTAGCAAGCACGTTAACCTGCGTAAAGGCGTGACGGACATCGGCTACGGTCTGCGTCCAACCCATCCGCTGGAAAAAGCGGCGAAAAACCCGGGATCCGATGCTTCTGAACCGATGAGCTTTGAGGATTACAAAGCCTTCGTTGCTGAGTACACGCTGGATAAAACCGCCGAAATGACCGGCGTACCGAAAGATCAGCTGGAACAACTGGCGCAGCTGTATGCCGATCCGAAGAAAAAAGTCATCTCCTACTGGACGATGGGCTTTAACCAGCACACCCGCGGCGTGTGGGCCAACAACCTGGTCTATAACCTGCACCTGCTGACTGGCAAAATCTCCCAGCCAGGCTGCGGCCCGTTCTCTCTGACCGGCCAGCCTTCCGCATGCGGCACCGCGCGTGAAGTCGGTACGTTCTCCCACCGTCTGCCTGCGGACATGGTGGTAACGAACGAAAAACACCGCGATATCTGCGAGAAGCACTGGAATATTCCGTCAGGGACCATTCCGGCAAAAGTTGGTCTGCACGCCGTGGCGCAAGACCGTGCGCTGAAAGATGGCAAGCTCAATGTCTACTGGGCGATGTGTACTAACAACATGCAGGCCGGTCCGAACATCAACGAAGAGCGTATGCCGGGCTGGCGTGATCCGCGTAACTTCATCATCGTCTCCGATCCGTACCCGACGATCAGCGCCCTGTCGGCTGACCTGATCCTGCCGACCGCGATGTGGGTAGAGAAAGAAGGCGCCTACGGGAACGCGGAACGCCGTACACAGTTCTGGCGTCAGCAAATTAAAGCGCCGGGCGAATCGAAATCGGATCTGTGGCAACTGGTGCAGTTCTCTCGTCGCTTCAAAACAGAAGAAGTATGGCCGGAAGAGCTGCTGGCACAAAAACCGGAACTGCGCGGTAAAACGCTGTATGACGTGCTGTTTGCTACGCCAGCAGTAACGAAATTCCCAGTGACTGAACTGGCTGAAGATCAACTAAACGATGAATCCCGCGAGCTGGGCTTCTATCTGCAAAAAGGCTTGTTCGAAGAGTACGCCTGGTTTGGCCGCGGTCACGGGCACGATCTTGCCCCATTTGACGATTACCACAAAGCGCGCGGTTTACGCTGGCCGGTCGTTGAGGGTAAAGAGACCCAGTGGCGCTACAGCGAAGGCAACGACCCTTACGTGAAAGCAGGTGAAAGCTACAAGTTCTACGGTAAACCGGACGGTAAAGCGGTTATCTTCGCGCTGCCATTTGAGCCTGCTGCTGAAGCGCCGGATAAAGAATATGACCTGTGGCTGTCTACCGGACGTGTGCTGGAACACTGGCATACCGGCAGTATGACGCGTCGTGTGCCTGAACTGCACCGTGCTTTCCCGGAAGCCGTGCTGTTTATCCACCCGCTGGATGCAAAAGCACGCGATCTGCGCCGTGGCGATAAGGTCAAAGTGATTTCCCGTCGTGGCGAAGTGATTTCGATTGTTGAAACACGCGGTCGTAACCGTCCGCCGCAGGGGCTGGTGTATATGCCGTTCTTCGATGCCGCACAGCTGGTGAACAACCTGACGCTGGATGCGACGGATCCGCTCTCCAAAGAGACGGATTTCAAGAAGTGCGCCGTGAAACTGGCGAAGGTGTAACGCGTTATGTCCCGGTCAGCAAAACCCCAAAATGGCCGCCGCCGCTTTCTGCGCGATATGGTTCGCGCAGCGGGCGGGCTGGCCGTCGTTGGCGTGGCGCTGGGGTTGCAACAACAAACCGCACGCGCAACCGGCGTGCGGTTGCGCCCGCCAGGTGCACTGAGCGAGGAGGCATTCGCCAGCGCCTGCGTACGTTGCGGTCAGTGCGTTCAGGCATGTCCCTATGACACGCTGAAGCTGGCAACGCTGGCCTCCGGGCTGGCGGCCGGTACGCCATATTTTGTCGCCCGTGATATTCCTTGCGAAATGTGTGAGGACATTCCGTGTGCCAAAGTCTGCCCGAGCGGCGCGTTGGACAGGGAAATTGAATCCATTGACGATTCGCGTATGGGGCTGGCGGTACTGCTGGATCACGAAAACTGCCTCAACTATCAGGGATTACGCTGCGACGTTTGCTATCGCGAGTGCCCGAAAATTGATGAGGCGATCACCCTGGAGCTGGACCGCAATATGCGTACCGGCAAGCATGCGCGGTTTATTCCGACCGTGCACAGCGATGCCTGTACCGGCTGTGGGAAATGCGAAAAAGTCTGCGTACTGGAACAGCCAGCAATAAAAGTGCTGCCGCTGTCGCTGGCGAAAGGGGAGTTAGGACACCATTACCGCTTCGGTTGGCTGGAGGGGAACAATGGCAAATCGTAAACGTGATGCCGGGCGTGAAGCGCAGGCAAAAAAAGGATGGTGGAAGAGTCATCGCTGGCTGCTGCTGCGTCGTTTGAGTCAGTTTCTGATACTGGCGATGTTCCTCAGCGGCCCGTGGCTTGGCGTGTGGATCCTGCATGGCAACTACAGTAGCAGCCTGTTGCTGGATGCTATCCCGTTCACCGATCCGCTGATTACTCTGCAAAGCCTGGCCAGCGGGCATCTGCCGGCGACGGTGGCGTTAACGGGAGCAGCTATCATCACGGTGCTGTATGCCCTGGCCGGTAAGCGACTGTTTTGCAGTTGGGTTTGTCCCATGAACCCGGTTACCGATTTAGCCAGTTGGTTGCGCAGAAGGTTTGACCTGAATCAGTCCGCAACCCTGCCACGCCATATACGGTACGTCCTGCTGGTGGTTATCCTGGTCGGTTCCGCCCTGACCGGTACGCTGTTGTGGGAGTGGATAAATCCAGTCTCTCTGCTTGGACGGAGCCTGGTAATGGGATTCGGTAGCGGAGCGCTGCTGATCCTCGCGCTGTTTTTATTTGATTTACTGGTCGTTGAGCATGGCTGGTGCGGGCATCTTTGCCCACTGGGTGCGCTGTATAGCGTGGTGGGAAGCAAAGGGGCATTAACCGTTTCGGCAAAAGAACGTAACAGATGTAACCGCTGTATGGATTGTTTTCATGTTTGCCCGGAACCGCATGTGCTACGTGCGCCGGTGCTGGATGAGCAAAGTCCGGTGCAGGTAACCAGCCGCGATTGCATGGCCTGTGGTCGCTGCGTGGATGTCTGTTCTGAGGATGTTTTTACAATAACAACACGATGGAGTTCGGGAGCGAAATCATGAAAAGCCATGACCTGATTAAGACGCTGTGTCAATGGACGGCCCTGCTTGCCCTGGTCGTCAGTGGGGCCGTTTGGGCTGCAAATGGAGTGGATCTGAGCCAGTCACCGGAAGTCTCAGGAACACAGGAAGGGGCGATTCGCATGCCGAAAGAGCAAGAGCGCATGCCGCTGAACTATGTGAATCAGCCGCCGATGGTTCCGCATAGCGTTGAAGGGTATCAGGTGACGACTAACACTAACCGCTGCCTGCAATGCCACGGTGTGGAAAGCTATCGCACTACCGGTGCGCCGCGCATCAGTCCGACGCACTTTATGGACAGCGACGGCAAGGTATTGGCTGAAGTTGCGCCGCGTCGTTATTTCTGCCTGCAATGTCACGTTCCGCAGGCTGACGCCGCGCCGATTGTTGAAAATACCTTCACCCCCTCGAAAGGTTACGGGAAATAAGAGGTCATTATGGAAAATTCTAACCGTAAACCAGGCTGGATTAAGCGCGTCTGGCAATGGTGGCGTCGCCCCAGCCGTCTGGCGCTCGGCACGCTGTTGTTAATCGGCTTTGTGGGCGGCATTATTTTCTGGGGCGGCTTTAATACCGGTATGGAAAAGGCCAATACAGAAGAGTTCTGCATTAGCTGTCACGAAATGCGCAATACGGTATACCAGGAATACATGGAAACCGTACACTACAACAACCGCAGTGGTGTGCGAGCGACTTGCCCTGATTGCCACGTCCCGCATGAGTGGGGCCCGAAAATGATTCGCAAGATCAAGGCCAGTAAAGAGCTGTACGCGAAAGCACTGGGGCTGATAGATACACCGCAGAAATTTGAAGACCATCGTTTGACGATGGCGCAAAATGAGTGGCGGCGTATGAAAGATAATAATTCGCAAGAGTGCCGAAACTGTCACAACTTCGAGTTTATGGATTTAACCGCTCAGAAAGGCGTTGCGGCCAAAATGCACGACCAGGCCGTGAAAGACGGGCAAACCTGTATTGACTGTCATAAAGGGATAGCGCACAAACTGCCTGATATGCGCGAAGTCAAACCGGGCTTTTAACAGGATGTAGATAACCAGGTATGCTTGAAGCCAGAGAATTACTTTGCGAGCGAGATGACAGAATACTGTTCAGCAATCTGTCATTTCGCGTCAACGCAGGGGAATGGGTACAAATTACCGGCAGCAACGGCGCAGGGAAAACTACTCTGCTGCGGTTGCTTACCGGGCTGGCGCGTCCCGATGCAGGGGAGGTTTGCTGGCAAGAGCAGCCGCTGCATCACGTGCGGGACAGCTACCATCAGCAACTGCTGTGGATCGGACATCAGCCGGGGATAAAAACCCGGCTTTCGGCGTTGGAGAACCTGCGTTTCTTCCATCATGACGGCGACATTGCACAGTGTCTGGCTGCGCTGGCACAGGCGGGACTTGCCGGATATGAAGATATTCCGGTGAACCAGCTCTCCGCCGGACAACAGCGGCGCGTGGCGCTGGCCCGTTTGTGGCTGACCCGCGCCCGGCTGTGGATCCTTGATGAACCCTTTACCGCCATTGATGTGAACGGCGTTGAGCGACTGACTCAGCGTATGGCGCAGCATACAGAGCAGGGCGGTATTGTTATTCTCACCACCCACCAACCGCTCAATGTCGAAACCGATAAAGTGCGACGTATTGCGCTGACCAGCGAGAGGGCAACGCAATGATGTGGCGAATCTTCCGTTTAGAACTGCGAGTTGCGTTTCGTCATAGTGCGGAAATCGCCAATCCTTTATGGTTCTTCCTGATTGTTATTACGCTGTTCCCCCTGAGCATTGGGCCGGAACCGCAGCTACTGGCGCGCATTGCGCCGGGCATCATTTGGGTTGCGGCGCTGCTGGCGTCATTGCTGGCGCTGGAACGCCTGTTTCGTGATGATCTGCAGGACGGCAGCCTTGAGCAACTGATGCTGCTGCCGTTACCGCTACCGGCCGTGGTGCTGGCGAAAGTGATGGCGCACTGGGTCGTGACCGGCCTGCCGCTGTTGATTCTCTCGCCGCTAGTGGCGCTGCTGCTGGGCATGGATATGTACAGCTGGAAAATTATGGCGCTGACGTTGTTACTCGGAACGCCGACGCTGGGCTTCCTCGGTGCGCCGGGTGTGGGGCTGACGGTGGGCTTAAAGCGCGGCGGCGTGTTGTTAAGCGTGCTGGTGCTCCCACTCACCATACCCTTACTGATTTTTGCAACCGCCGCGATGGATGCGGCTTCTATGCACTTACCGGTTGAAGGGTACATGGCAATTCTGGGCGCGTTGCTGGTCGGCAGCGCCACGTTAAGCCCGTTTGCCACAGCTGCGGCGTTACGGATAAGCGTGCAGTAACGAGAATTAGATGTGTAGGCCGGGCAAGGTGCTCTGGCACAACGGATTTTAATTTATGGAGTCTGGTGACTGAACTATGTGGAAAACACTTCATCAATTGGCGATGCCCCCTCGGCTCTATCAGATCTGTGGCTGGTTTATCCCGTGGCTGGCGATTGCCAGCGCGGTGGTACTGATAACGGGATGGGTCTGGGGCTTTGGTTTTGCGCCTGCGGACTATCAGCAGGGGCAGAGCTATCGCATTATTTATCTGCACGTTCCGGCGGCAATCTGGTCGATGGGCATTTATGCCTCGATGGCTGTTGCCGCGTTTATCGGCCTGGTCTGGCAGATGAAAATGGCCAATCTGGCGCTGGCTGCGATGGCGCCGATTGGTGCAGTGTTTACCTTTATTGCGCTGGTGACCGGCTCCGCATGGGGCAAACCGATGTGGGGAACCTGGTGGGTCTGGGATGCCCGACTCACCTCTGAACTGGTGCTGCTGTTTCTCTACGTGGGCGCCATTGCGCTGTGGCATGCCTTTGACGACCGCCGTCTGGCAGGTCGTGCCGCCGGTATTCTGGTGCTGATTGGCGTGGTCAACTTACCGATTATCCACTACTCGGTTGAGTGGTGGAATACGCTGCATCAGGGTTCTACCCGCATGCAGCAAAGCATCGATCCGGCGATGCGTACGCCGCTGCGTCTGGCGATCGTCGGCTACCTGTTACTGTTTGTCACGCTGGCGCTGATGCGCATGCGTAACCTGATTTTGATGATGGAAAAACGCCGCCCGTGGGTGAGCGAACTGATCTTAAAAAGAGGCCGACAATGACCCCTGCATTTGCATCATGGAGTGATTTTTTCGCGATGGGCGGCTACGCCTTGTATGTCTGGCTTGCCGTAGCGATGAGTGTTATCCCGCTGGTGGTGCTGGTACTGCATTCCACGTTACAACATCGCGCAATTTTACGCGGTGTGGCGCAGCAGCGGGCGAGAGAAGCGCGTATGCGTGCGGCGCAAGTGCAACGGGAGGCGGCGTGAATATTCGACGTAAAAATCGGTTATGGATAGCCTGTGCGGTACTGGCGGGTCTGGCGTTGACCATTACGCTGGTGCTTTATGCGCTGCGTTCTAATATTGACCTGTTTTATACGCCGGGAGAGATACTCTACGGTAAGCGCGAAACGCAGCAGATGCCCGAAGTCGGTCAGCGCCTGCGCGTGGGCGGAATGGTGATGCCCGGTAGCGTAAAGCGCGATCCGCAGTCGTTGAAGGTGAATTTCAGTATCTATGACGCCGAAGGTGTGGTGGATGTCACCTACGAAGGCATTCTGCCGGATCTGTTCCGCGAAGGGCAGGGTGTTGTTGTTCAGGGCGAACTGGACGAGGGAAATCATGTGCAGGCCAAAGAGGTTCTTGCCAAACATGATGAGAATTACACCCCGCCGGAAGTCGAAAAAGCGATGCAGGAAAACCATCGTCGCCCGGAAAGTGTTTATAAGGATAAAACGTCATGATGCCTGAAATTGGCAATGCGCTGTTGTGCCTTGCGCTCGGCGTGGCGTTACTACTGTCAGTCTATCCGCTGTGGGGCGTAGCGCGCGGCGACGTGCGAATGATGGCCTCCGCGCGGCCTTTTGCCTGGGTTCTGTTTATCTGTGTGATGGGGGCGTTCCTGATTCTGGTCAACGCCTTCGTGGTTAATGACTTTACCGTCACCTACGTTGCCAGCAACTCCAATACCCAGCTTCCGGTCTGGTATCGGGTGGCAGCAACCTGGGGGGCCCATGAAGGCTCGCTGTTGCTATGGGTGCTGCTGATGAGCGGCTGGACGTTCGCCGTTGCGGCATTCAGCCAGCGTATGCCGCTGGACATCGTTGCCCGCGTGCTGGCGGTAATGGGGATGGTAAGCGTTGGCTTTCTGCTGTTTATTCTGTTTACCTCCAACCCGTTTGCCCGTACGTTGCCCAACTTCCCTATTGAAGGGCGCGACCTGAACCCGCTGTTGCAGGATCCGGGGCTGATTTTCCATCCGCCGTTGCTGTACATGGGGTATGTCGGTTTCTCGGTAGCCTTCGCGTTTGCGATTGCCGCGCTGATGAGCGGACGACTGGACAGTACCTTCGCCCGTTTTTCGCGTCCGTGGACGCTGGCGGCGTGGGTGTTCCTGACGCTGGGTATTGTGCTCGGTTCGGCCTGGGCCTATTACGAGCTGGGCTGGGGCGGTTGGTGGTTCTGGGATCCGGTTGAGAACGCCTCGTTTATGCCATGGCTGGTGGGAACGGCGCTGATGCACTCGCTGTCGGTAACCGAACAGCGTGCCAGCTTTAAAGCCTGGACGCTGCTGCTGTCAATCTGCGCATTCTCGCTTTGCCTGTTAGGTACTTTCCTGGTGCGCTCCGGCGTGCTGGTATCAGTGCATGCCTTCGCCTCCGATCCGTCGCGCGGGATGTTTATTCTGGCCTTTATGGTATTGGTGATTGGCGGCTCCCTGCTGCTGTTTGCGGTGCGCGGTCACAAGGTCCGTTCACGGGTAAACAACGCGCTGTGGTCGCGTGAATCTCTGCTGTTGGGCAACAACGTTCTGCTGATTGCCGCCATGCTGGTAGTGCTCTTGGGCACGCTGCTGCCGCTGGTGCACAAACAGCTGGGTCTGGGCAGCATTTCGATTGGCGAACCGTTCTTCAACACCATGTTTACCTGGCTGATGGCGCCGTTCGCGCTGTTGCTGGGAATTGGGCCATTAGTGCGCTGGGGCCGTGACCGACCGCGTAAACTGAAAACGTTACTGATTATCGCGTTTGTCACCACGCTTGTTCTGTCGCTGCTGCTGCCGTGGTTGTTTGAGGATCGCATTGCCGCTATGACGGTGGTAGGGCTGGCGATGGCATGCTGGATATTTGTGCTGGCGATGTCCGAAGCGTTCCTGCGTGTTTCCCGCGGAACGAAATTAACACCAAGCTATTGGGGCATGGTGTCGGGCCACGTTGGGCTGGCGATTACTATTGTCGGTATTGCCTTCAGCCAGAACTACAGCGTTGAACGCGATGTGCGCATGAAAGCAGGTGATAGCGTTAGTATCCATAACTATCAGTTCACGTTCCGCGAAGTGAAAGATATTACCGGACCTAACTACCGGGGCGGTGTCGCCATTATTGGCGTTACCCGAGATGGTAAACCGGAAGCCACGCTGCATGCGGAAAAACGCTTCTATAACAGCACCAGTTCGATGATGACCGAAGCGGCAATTGACGGCGGGTTTACGCGCGATCTGTACGCCGCGTTGGGTGAAGAACTGGATAACGGCGCATGGGCTGTGCGTCTGTACTACAAACCGTTTATTCGCTGGATTTGGGCCGGAGGATTGCTGATGGCGCTGGGCGGATTGTTCTGCCTGTTTGATCCACGCTATCGTCAGCGCACGCGTCCTCGCACCGCGGTGCAAAAAAATGCGTCGGAGGCTGTATGAAGCGCAACGCACTGTTAATTCCGTTTATTATTTTTCTGGTCATTGCGGCGGCGCTGCTGTGGCAGCTGGCGCGTAACGCTCAGGGAGACGATCCCACGAATCTGGAATCGGCGCTGATCGGCAAACCCGTTCCGACATTCCGCCTGGAGTCGCTGGAAAATCCGGGTCAGCATTATCAGGCCGATGTGCTGACCCAGGGCAAACCGGTACTGCTGAACGTCTGGGCGACCTGGTGTCCGGCCTGTCGCGCCGAACATCAGTATCTGAACCAGCTGTCTGCACAAGGCGTGCGGGTGGTGGGTCTGAACTATAAAGACGATCGTCAGAAAGCCATTGTCTGGCTGAAAGAGCTGGGCAATCCTTACTCATTAAGCCTGTTTGACGGCGACGGTATGCTCGGTCTGGATCTTGGCGTGTACGGCGCGCCGGAAACGTTCCTGATCGACGGTAAAGGTATTATTCGCTATCGCCATGCCGGTGATTTGAATGCCAGGGTGTGGGAGAGCGAGATCAAACCGTTGTGGGATAAGTACAGTAAGGAGGCTGCGCAATGAGATTTTTACTGGGCCTGCTGATGCTGGTTATCTCGGGATCTGCGCTGGCGACCATCGATGTGATGCAGTTTAAGGATGAAGCGCAGGAGCAGCAGTTCCGTCAGCTTACCGAACAGCTGCGCTGTCCTAAATGTCAGAACAACAGTATCGCCGATTCTAACTCGATGATTGCCACTGACCTGCGCCAGAAAGTGTACGAACTGATGCAGGAAGGAAAAAGTCAGAAAGAGATTGTCGACTACATGGTGGCGCGCTACGGCAACTTCGTCACCTACGATCCACCGTTGACGCCGCTTACAGTGCTTTTGTGGGTGATGCCGGTGGTAGCGATTGGTTTGGGCGGCTGGATTATTTTTGCCCGTACTCGCCGACGCGTCCGGGTGAAGCTGGAAGAGTTTCCTGACGACGTTATCCCGGATGGCAAACGCGGTGGATTTGGGTTGTTTGTGCCCGGCATCGTGGTGGCGCTGATCGTTGGCGCGGTGAGCTATTATGAAACCGGCAGCTATAAGCAGGTTCAGGTCTGGCATCAGGCCACCGCTCAGGCACCGGCGCTGCTGGAACGCGCGTTGGATCCGAAAGCTGACCCGCTCAATGAAGAAGATATGACACGTCTGGCGCTGGGGCTGCGCACGCGTTTACAAGCCGATCCTACAAACGTTGAAGGTTGGATCATGCTTGGGCGTATTGGCATGGTACTCGGTAACGCCAGTACGGCCACTGAAGCCTATGCCAATGCCTATCGACTGGATCCTAAAAACAGCGATGCGGCGCTGGGTTATGCGGAAGCACTGACCCGTTCATCCGATCCTGACGATAACCGCCGGGGAGGGGAGCTGTTACGCCAGCTGGTGCGCGGCGAGCATGCCAACGTGCGGGTTCTCAGCATGTACGCGTTTAACGCTTTTGAACAGCAACGCTTTGGTGAGGCGGTTGCGGCATGGGAGATGATGCTGAAATTATTACCGGCCAATGATACCCGTCGGGCGGTGATAGAACGCAGCATTAAGCAGGCGATGGAGCAGCTAACGCCGCAGGAGAAGTAAGAGTCCAGATTACCCGAAGGCGTGCTGCTTTCGGGCCTGTGCGAGCTTTGTAGGCCGGATAAGACGCTGCTGCGTCGTCATCCGGCATCTCATTGATTACTGCATGCCGCGCGTTTGCAAAAACAGGATGGTGGCAGCAACGCGAGAACGCACATTGAGTTTGCGCAGCAGGTTGCGAATATGCACCTTCACCGTCTGTTCAGAAATATTCAGCACTGATGCAATCTGTTTGTTCGACAGTCCCTGAGCAAGTTCATGCAATACATCCAGTTCACGTTCGGTGAGAATGCTGAATGGATCTTCCTGCGCACCAAACAGGTCACGTTCGCGCAGATATTCGCTAACGCGAGCGCTAAACGCTTTACCCCCTTTGGCGCCGTTACGAATGGCTTCCAGCAAGACTTCAGGATCGCTATCTTTCAGTAAATAACCATCCGCGCCGGCATCAATTAAGGCGTACACATCGCTGGCGGCATCCGATACGGTAAGAATAATAATTTGCGCGGTGACGCCGTCCCGACGCAGCGCATTCAGGGTGTCCAGCCCGCTCATACCTTTCATATTGAGATCCAGCAGGATCACATCAAGGTCCAGACGGTTTGCCAGATCGATAGCACTTGCGCCGTCGCCTGCTTCAGCGACTACGTCAAATGCGGGATCCAGTTGCAATAATTGACTAATTCCCCGCCGCATGAGTGGGTGGTCGTCGACAATCAGCACCCGAAAAGGCGTTACTTCAGGCATACTATTCTCCTGAGCTTTTATTAGTATCATTATTGTTTTCAGCGCATCAATCGTCCAGATTCATCGCGCTGATGAGAGGATGAATTTTACCCCAATTTGTGCATGGGTAAGTAGCAAAACCTTTACTCACATGCTTTGGTATCGGTCGACGATATTTTTCCAACGAAGTCTATACGAGGAAAACTATAAAAATTAACTAGTTAGGTGCCCTTACTGATGATTTAGTTACTGACATCCTGACGGTGTGTAGGTTAAGGGGGCGATACTTATAGATGTATAATGCCTCGGTGGCAAAGTGAATCTGTCAGTGCAGGAAAACTGTAAACAGTGATTTGACAGCATTCAAATTCTGCACCTTCAGGATACTATTGATTTTTTTATGTCGAAAAGTCAAATGACATATTTAACCCAGTTAGAAAAAGCTGCCCAACATAGGCAGCCTATTTTTAGGCATTGCTTCGAAAAGTTCTAAGTTTATATTTAACTTTTTTAATAAGACAGTATTCGCGTATAAAATAAAATTTAATTTTTCTGCTTGGTTTTTGTGTGCTTAGAAATGGGGATACTGCGGCTTTTATAGCTTGTATTTGACGATTGTTAAAGAAACAATAACCATAAACACTTGTGCTTACTCTTCTCGCAAGACTATATGTTAAGTGAATAGATGGGGCTATTGTTTTAATTTCTGTCTCGCATTTTTTCTTAGCTAATCCATTAAGAACACCTAAAGCGTATATTATATCGTCGATGTCTTCCTTTTTGGGAGCATTAGTAATGCTATCGGATCTGACTCTATATAAAACAAGTACATCGGTCATCCGTTTTATCGTTTTTGATGCAAGATATGTCTTTGGTACTAAGGCTATATCTTCGTAATGTCTTCCTACCGGGAATCGTAACGTATTGAATATAAATCTTTTATAAATTCTGGCCCATGGAAACCATTCATTATTTAAAAATGTTTCGCGTAAATCGCTTAATGAATTTATTGTTAGAGATTCATTTTTGAGACTATTGATACTGGTGTTATTTCATTTTTATTTCCATTGTAAAATCTATTTTCATTAAATTCAATTAGATCAATATTATCGGACTGTAGTATCGGACTTATTTTCTCCCAGAAGGAGGTATCCCAGAGATCATCTCCATCAAGGAATGCTAAATATTTTCCAGAAGATACATCAATGCCAGTATTTCTAGCTGCGGATACCCCCATATTTTGTTGTGTAATTAATTTAATGATTTTATTCGTATTATTGCTTACAAACCGTTCTATTTCTTTAAATGAGTTATCTGTTGAACCATCATTGATCACAATGATCTCAACACTATTGTCAATTTGACAGCATACAGATTCCAGACATTCATAAACATAATCTTGGCAGTTGTAACAAGGGATTATGACGCTTAGCAAGTATGGAGAAGTCATAGAATAAATCCTTAATTATTGCTGAACAGATGCGCAAAAATAATTCAAGTGAGGCTTATCGTTTTTCTCATCCTAACATCTTATCAGTTGTTACAAAGAACAGAAAGCTGTAGTGACAATCTTGCTAAGGGTGGTCTGGATGCGAATTAGGCTATAGGATGTTTATATTCGTTGATGTTGTATAGTCTTGTTACGAGGGGGATCGCTTTTACCAGTTCATTTCTTGTTGAATTTTTTCATTTGGTTCCTTTTACTAAACTGCGACGAACAACAAACAGGCATAAAAAAAAACCAACCGCAAGGGTTGGTTTTTTTAGGGATTTTTGGTCGGCACGAGAGGATTTGAACCTCCGACCCCCGACACCCCATGACGGTGCGCTACCAGGCTGCGCTACGTGCCGACGCTATGGCTGCTAATACTACTGCTTTCCGCTACGAATGCAAGAGGATGCCTCACTAACTGATTTATAATTAATCAGTTAGCAATAAATCGTTTCTCATCCGTCAGAACCTGTAGCAGCAGGCTGAGCTGCGGTTTCTGATCTTTTATTTTCTCGCCACGTAAATCATAGGTCTGATAATTTCCGTTGTTGTTCAGCACCAGCGTCATCTCTGGCGTAGTCACTGCCATTGTGCTGCCGTCAGCGGCGGTCACCCAGTAATGGCGACGTGTAGCATTGAACAAATCCTGCCCCTGCGAGTATTCGTTAGCCGGCGTGCTGACATGCAGCAGGCGCTGCATCAGCGTCGTCATCAGGTCTGTATGATCGGTCAGGCTATTGATACGCTGGGCAGGTGTTCCCGGCCAGTGAATCACCAGAGGAACCTGCAGATGACCACGCGACCAGGCAAAGTTGTTCTCTTCCTGAGTCAGCGGCACGCCTCGACCCGCGGTAATAATCACCACCGTGTTGTCCAGTTTACCCGAGTCGCGCAGGGCGCTAAGTACACGGTTAATATTGGCATCCACATCCTGAGCGGCGCTGGCGTAGCGTTTGGCAAAGTTCTTCTGGTTACTGTCATCAAGGTTTGTCCCGTTAAAGGAGACCCAGGAGAACCAGCGATTATCTTCCTGCGCGTAGCGTCCCAGCCAGTTAATCCATTGGCTTGCGGTTTGTTCGTCTGATTGCGTTTGCACGCTCGGCATGGAGAAATCTGACAGTAGCGCCTGACGATAAAGCGGGCTGGTAAAGCCATCCGAGGAGAATAGCCCTAACTGATAACCCTGCTGGTTCAGTGCAGAGATCAGCGCCGCAGGCGTTCGGGTCGACAAAATGCCGTCCATGTAGCTTGGTGATACGCCATAGAACAGGCCAAAGATCCCGTTATCCGTGGTGTTGCCTGAGCTCATGTGACGTGTAAAGGAGATATTCTGCCCGGCGAACTCAGCCAGCGCAGGCATCTGTTTTTCAAAGCGTGAGTAGTTCAGGCCGTCTACGGTGATCAGCAGAACGTTCTGGCCGGTGCCCAGATCGCGATAGTGCAGTTCGCTGAGCGGGTACTGCACGGAAACCGCTTCCGGATTACCCTGTTCGATCAGGCGACGCTGATACTCTTGCGCATCCAGCAGGCCATGTTTTTCCAGAAACTTACGCGCCGTCATCGGGTAGGAGAGCGGCAGGTTTGCGCGCTGCATGGTAATCGGGCGATAGAAATTGGCATCTGCCCAGATATACACCACATGCGAGGCGATAAAAGAAACAAAGAAGAATGCCGCTAACGGTTTGGCGAAATGGCGACGACGCGTCAGGCTGCGCAGCTTTTGCCAGCTCCAGGTCGCAAACAACATTTCTATTAGCAGGATAACCGGCACGCTGATAAACAACAGTTGCCAGTCACGCGCCGCTTCGTTCTGGTCAGGATTAATGACCAGTTCCCAGACTATCGGGTTAAGGTGCAGGTGGAAGCGGGTGAAAACTTCGCTGTCGATTAACAACAGCGTCATGCCAGCTGTCGCCAGAATAGCTGATAAGAATCGCATCAGCCTCTGGGACATGACGATAAACGTCAGGGGAAACAGGATTAGCAGATAGGTGGCAAACACCAGAAAGCTAAAATGCCCGACAACGCTCAGGTAGGAATATACACGACCTGCAAGGGTTGTCGGCCAGTCGGCGACAAACAGGTAACGGCTACCGAGAACCATGGCCAACAGAATGTTGAACAAGGCAAACCAGTGCCCCCAGCTAACCATCTGGGAGACTTTCTCACGGTAGCGCTGACGATGAGTTACCATAAACTATTGTTCGTTTCCCCGGAGCAGGCTCTTAATGCGCTTGGTCGTCGTTTACCGAAGACTGCAATGCGCGGGCAAAAGAGTTGGCAATCGCCTGGCGCTGGGCCGGTGCGATGCTTGTATTGATAAGGTTAGTCACCATGTTTCCCAGAACCATCAGGGAAAGGTCGGTCGGCGCCTTATGTTTTTCCAGTACGTTGAGCATCTCATTCAGCAGTTGTTCAACGTGTTCGTCACTATAGCGGGAAATTTGTGGCATAAATCGAAATCAGTCTGTTCATGAAAGGGCAACATATTACCGTACAGACAGTTTTTTTTCTGCTTTTTTATCTTCTATTGCGTCACTGCCCGGCAGGTGGTTGAATACCGCCCGGTCTAAAAGGAGAGTTTATCATGAGTCTGGATATCAACCAGATTGCCCTGCACCAGCTTATCAAACGTGACGAGCAGAACCTTGAGCTGGTCTTGCGCGATTCATTACTGGAACCGACAGCGACGGTTGTCGATATGATGGCTGAGTTGCATCGGGTGTATAGCGCTAAGAATAAAGCCTATGGCCTGTTTAGCGAAGAGAGTGAACTGGCGCAAACGCTGCGTTTACAGCGTCAGGGTGAAGAGGATTTTCTGGCATTTAGTCGTGCCGCGACCGGACGCTTGCGGGACGAGCTGGCGAAATATCCTTTTGCCGACGGCGGTATTGTCCTGTTCTGCCATTACCGCTATCTGGCGGTAGAGTATCTGCTGGTCGCCGTGCTGAACAATTTAAGCAGCATGCGCGTCAATGAAAATCTGGATATCAACCCGACGCACTATCTGGATATCAATCATGCGGACATCGTGGCGCGTATTGATTTAACCGAGTGGGAAACCAATCCGGAGTCCACGCGCTATCTGACGTTCCTGAAAGGGCGGGTCGGGCGTAAAGTCGCCGATTTCTTTATGGATTTCCTCGGTGCCAGCGAAGGTCTGAACGCCAAAGCACAAAACCGTGGCCTGCTGCAGGCGCTCGATGACTTTACCAATGAGGCTCAACTCGATAAAGCCGAACGCCAGAACGTGCGTCAGCAGGTGTACAGCTACTGTAACGAGCAGCTGCAGGCTGGTGAAGAGATCGAACTGGAGTCGCTATCTAAAGAGCTTTCCGGCGTCAGTGAAGTCAGCTTCAGCGAATTTACCGCTGATAAAGGCTACGAGCTGGAAGAGAGCTTCCCTGCGGATCGCAGTACGCTGCGTCAGTTAACCAAATTTGCCGGCAGCGGCGGTGGGTTAACCATTAACTTCGACGCTATGTTACTGGGTGAACGTATTTTCTGGGATCCGGCGACGGACACCTTGACCATCAAAGGTACGCCGCCGAACCTGCGCGACCAGCTGCAGCGCCGCACGTCTGGCGGGAAATAAAACCGTGTGCCGGGTGAGAGCGTTAACGCCTTATCCGGTCGACGAGAACCATCAGTATCGATGACAAAATCCCATAAAAAAACCCCGCCTTGGCGGGGTTTTTCTTCAACTTGTTTGCGATTACGCGCGAACGAAGTCGATGTGGGACAGCTTCGGCTTGAACGGGTGACGCTGTACAGCCTGAGCTTTAACTTTAACTTCTTTACCGTCAACAACGATGGTCAGAACTTCGCTGTAGAATTCAGCTTTAGCTTGCATGTTCATAACTGCATCGTGATCCAGTTCGATAGCAATCGGGGCTTCTGCGCCACCGTAGATGATTGCCGGGAACTTGTTAGCGGCACGCAGGCGGCGGCTCGCACCCTTACCCTGCTCTTTACGTACTTCAGCGTTGATAGTAAACATTTAAATCTCTCTTTAATAATTCCTGCTACAGGCGACCCAGCAACAGGTAAGTGATCTGCTTTGCGTATGCAAAAGCGGGCGAGATTCTATACTCAAACGGCTGGTACATCAATCAAAAGTACGATTAACCGCGTAATTCATGTGCCCGACGAAAGCGACCTTCATAATCGAAGACCTTTTCACGGACCTGCCAGTACTGACCTTTCATGCGAGCCACCACGAAATCAGGATGCCGTAACAACGCCTGCTGATTGAGGATATCGGCGGCGGTTATCCAGCGTAAGGGTATACCGGGTGTTCGGGTGTGCGGGCGAATAAACAGTTGTTCGAAGGCCGTACGCTGCGCGGGAGTGTGCAGGCGAAAGCGTTCGCTGACGTCAGCGCCATCTTCATCGTAATAGGTGATTTTCAGCCATTCGCCTTTATCATCCTGCCCGTTTTGTAACACCATACCACTACAGCGCAGGACCAGCGCATCTTTGAGCCTGAGCGCGGCTTTCAGCATGTCATCCGGGTCAACCAGCACCGTGTCGCACTCCCGACAACGGCGGGCAGCAATGTCATTTTCCGCGTTGCACTGTGGACAGTTTTTAAAACGGAAACGAAAATCGCACTGTTCGCGATGGCCGTCATCATCTTCAAACCATCCCTGGCAGCGGCGGCCAAAATGTTCAATCAGCGTGCCGTCTGCCGTGGTTTTGCCCCAGAAGGTGTTTGCAAATCCGCAGGCAGGACAGAACACCTGTACCGGAACGTTGTCGCTTTTCCCTTTCGGTGCACCCACTTCCGGTGCGTACAGATCGTGCGGGTTGCCGGCATAATCGAGGATCAGACAGTCGGTTTTACCCGGTGCAAGGCGCAACCCACGACCGACAATTTGTTGGTAAAGGCTAACTGATTCCGTCGGGCGCAGAATGGCGATAAGGTCAACGTGCGGGGCATCAAAGCCGGTGGTCAGGACCGACACATTCACCAGATAGCGAAAGCGCTGGGCTTTGAACTCTTCAATCAGCACGTCGCGCTCAGCGCCTGGCGTATCCCCAGTGATTAGCGCGGCGTCGTCAGCGGGCAGCAGGCCCAGAATTTCTTTGGCGTGCTCAACGGTGGCGGCGAAAATCATCACCCCTTTGCGGGTTTGGGCAAACTCGACAATCTGGCTGATGATATGCGGCGTTATTCGTTGCTGCTTTTTCAGCTCCTGATTCAGATCCGCTTCGCTAAACAGGCCGTTACTCTGCGCCTGCAGGCGGCTAAAGTCATACTGCACGACCGGCATGTCGAGGCGTTCTGGCGGCGTCAGGTAGCCGTGTTTAATCATGTAGCGCAGCGGTAATTCATAAATGCAGTCGCGAAACAGCGCTTTTTCATCGCCGCGCACCATACCATGATAATGAAAATGATAAATCCAGCCCTTGCCCAAACGAAAAGGCGTGGCAGTAAGCCCGAGCAGACGTAAGTGGGGATTTACTTTAGTCAGGTGAGTGAGGATTTGCTGATACTGACTCTCTTCATCATCGCCAATACGATGGCATTCATCGACGATCAGCAGTGAGAATTCTCCCTGAAAGGCGTCCAGATTACGCGCTACCGACTGTACGCTGCCAAAGACCACTTTCCCGTGGCTCTCTTTACGCTTCAGGCCTGCGGCAAAAATATCGGCTTCCAGCCCCAGCGCACAATATTTGGCATGGTTTTGTGCGACCAGTTCTTTGACGTGCGCCAGTACCAGTACGCGACCACGTGCCACGCGGGCCAGTTCAGCAATCACCAGACTTTTGCCCGCGCCGGTTGGCAGGACGATAACCGCCGGGGTGCGGTGGTGGCGAAAATGGTTGAGCGTGGCGTCCACGGCTTCTTTTTGGTACGGGCGAAGAGTAAAAATCATGAGCTCATTAAGGTAAACAGCAACAATGTATAGTATGCCATGAATCATTTCCCTTGAGGGATGGTGTAACACCGCTATACTGGGCGGATAATAGTCCCACTTTTCGGGCGTAAACCCGCTTCTCGTATTTTTACAGGCAAAAATCACACTCATGCGACTTGATAAATTTATCGCTCAGCAACTCGGCGTCAGCCGCGCTATTGCCGGGCGTGAGATCCGTGCTAACCGCGTTACCGTCGACGGTGAAATCGTTAAAAACAGTGCCTTTAAGCTGCTACCAGAACACGACGTCGAATATGACGGTAATTCCCTGGTTCAACAAAATGGCCCGCGCTATTTTATGCTGAATAAGCCTCAGGGTTATGTTTGCTCAACGGATGACCCGGATCATCCGACGGTGCTCTATTTCCTTGATGAACCGGTTGCCTACAAACTGCATGCGGCAGGGCGTCTGGATATCGACACCACCGGACTGGTACTGATGACCGATGACGGACAGTGGTCGCATCGTATCACCTCTCCTCGTCACCATTGTGAGAAAACCTATCTGGTGACGCTGGAGTCGCCAGTGGCAGACGATACCGCCGAGCAGTTTGCCCATGGCGTACAGTTGCATAATGAAAAAGACCTGACCAAACCGGCTGTTCTGGAGGTCATTACGCCAACTCAGGTGCGATTGACCATCAGCGAAGGGCGTTATCATCAGGTAAAACGTATGTTTGCCGCGGTGGGTAACCACGTTGTGGAACTGCACCGTGAACGAATTGGTGACATCAGGCTTGATGACGATCTGGAGCCGGGTGAATACCGTCCATTGACCGAAGAAGAAATCGCCAGCGTTAACTTAACCCCGCGTTAATTTCAGGAGCTAAATGTGACCACCCGGCAGAACTCGTCAATTGCCATAGTCTTTATCCTTGGCTTGTTAGCCATGCTGATGCCGTTGTCGATTGATATGTATCTTCCGGCGCTACCTGTTATCTCAGAACAGTTTGGTGTGCCTGCGGGTAGCGCGCAGATGACCCTCAGTACCTATATTCTGGGGTTTGCAGTGGGGCAGTTGCTCTATGGCCCAATGGCTGACAGCATTGGGCGCAAGCCGGTGATTCTGGGCGGAACGCTGGTGTTTGCGGCGGCGGCAGTGGCCTGCGCCCTGGCGCAAACTATCGATCAACTGATCGTGATGCGTTTCTTCCACGGTCTGGCTGCTGCGGCGGCGAGCGTGGTAATCAACGCCCTGATGCGCGATATCTATCCAAAGGAAGAGTTCTCGCGCATGATGTCATTCGTCATGTTGGTCACCACAATAGCGCCATTACTGGCACCTATCGTGGGTGGTTGGGTGCTGGTATGGCTGAGCTGGCACTATATCTTTTGGATCCTCGCCATGGCGGCTGTTCTGGCGTCGGTGATGATCTTTACGCTGATCAAAGAGACCCTGCCTGTAGAGCGTCGCCAGCCGTTTCGCCTGCGTACCACTATTGGCAACTTTGCCTCGCTGTTTCGTCATAAACGAGTGCTGAGCTATATGCTGGCCAGTGGGTTCAGCTTTGCCGGGATGTTCTCGTTTCTGAGCGCCGGACCCTTTGTTTACATTGAGATCAACCACGTTTCACCGCAGCATTTCGGTTATTACTTCGCACTGAACATCGTATTCCTGTTCGTGATGACTATCATCAACAGTCGCTTTGTGCGTCGGGTTGGGGCATTGAATATGTTCCGTACCGGTCTGTGGATCCAGTTCGTGATGGCGGGATGGATGGTCTTTAGCGCACTGTTTGGGCTGGGGTTCTGGGCTCTGGTCGTTGGCGTTGCGGCGTTTGTTGGCTGTGTATCGATGGTGTCATCAAATGCCATGGCGGTTATTCTGGATGAATTTCCGCATATGGCGGGAACGGCGTCATCGCTGGCTGGGACATTCCGCTTTGGCATTGGCGCCATTGTCGGGGCCCTGTTGTCTCTGGCGACCTTTAACTCGGCCTGGCCAATGATATGGTCGATCGCATTTTGCGCTACCTGCTCAATTCTCTTCTATCTTTACGCCAGTCGCGCTCAAAAACGGTGATCTATTACACAACCTGGGGGCCATAAGGTCTCCAGAGTTGATGTACATCAACCGCAAATCTATCATTTCCCCCGCTTATGTTTATTTTATGTAAAATCAATTTATGTAAAAAGTCACATCATTGTAGTTAAAAAGGTTGAGTTAGATCGCAGAAACGAGTACATATAGCCCGGAAATATGCCAGAACCGTTGAATAAATTTAATTACTGGGTTCTGTAAGCAGCATAAGTACTGGATGTAAACGTTTACCAACTGTCTAAAGACGTATTGTCAATGATGTGTTAATATTGATGTAAAATAATTGTGAAGTGATTGTGCTTCCAGGGAAAGAAAGTGATGACATTACAACTCTCAATCGTTCATCGTCTGCCGCAGAGCTATCGTTGGTCGGTGGGTTTCGCAGGTTCGAAAGTTGAACCGATTCCGCAAAACGGTCAGAGTAATGAGAACAGCCTGGTGGCACTCAAATTGCTCAGTCCTGATGGTGACAGCGCGTGGTCAGTCATGCATAAGCTCAGCCAGGCCCTCAGTGATATCGAGGTTCCTTGTTCCGTACTGGAATGTGAAGGGGAGCCGTGCCTGTTTGTGAATCGCCAGGACGAATTTGCCGCGACCTGCAGACTGAAAAACTTCGGCGTGGCTATCGCAGAACCGTTTTCAAACAACAATCCTTTTTGAGCGTCAGCTTAGCGCGAGCAGCTGACGCGTATAGGCCTGCTGTGGTGCGTTAAAGACGTGCTCGCATTGCCCTTGCTCCACGACCTCTCCCTGACGTAGCACAATAACCTGATGGCATAATGCGCGTACTACGTGCAAATCATGGCTGATAAAAATATAAGCCAGCCGATGCTTTTCCTGTAAGGATTTTAACAACGTCAGGATTTGCGCCTGTACGGTCCTGTCGAGCGACGATGTTGGTTCATCCAGAATGATCAGGGAAGGTTTGAGAATCAATGCTCTCGCAATAGCAATGCGTTGGCGTTGTCCGCCAGAAAACTCCGCAGGATAACGATGTCGCGTTTCGCTATCCAATCCCACTTCCTCCATCACCGATTTCACCTGTGCCTCGCGTTGTTCGGCTGACAGGGTAGGCTGATGAACGCGCAACCCCTCCTCGATAATCTGTAGCACGCTCAGGCGTGGGTTCAGCGAGGAGTTGGGATCCTGAAATACCACCTGAATACGGTGACGGACCGGCAATAGCTGGCGTCGATTTAAGGTATGCAGTGCCAGACCATCGAACACAATGCTTCCCTGTGAGGTGATTAACCGCAGAAGCGCCAGTCCGGTAGTGCTTTTTCCGGAGCCTGACTCTCCAACCAGCCCCAGCGTTTCACCGGGCCGGAGGGAAAAACTGACGTCGTTAACGACGACGTTGTGGTCCACCACGCGTTTCAGGATACCTTTGCGGATAGGAAAGGCGACGCGGAGTTTTTCCACTTCCAGCAACGGAGCTTGCCCGACAGGCAAAGGTACCGGGTCGCCGGAAGGTTCGCTGTTTAACAATTTCTTCGTGTAGGGATGCGTTGGCGCAGTGAGCAACTGTGCTGCTCTATTTTGCTCAACGCACTGGCCGTTTTGCATGACCGCCACGGTATCGGCCAGTTTTTTCACAATACTCAGGTTGTGGGTGATGAACAGTAATCCCATGTTCAGCTCGCGCTGTAGTTCCCTCAGCAATTGCAGGATCTGTGCCTGAACGGAAACGTCCAGCGCGGTAGTCGGTTCATCAGCAATAAGCAGCTCAGGTTGTGTCAGCAGTGCCATGGCGATCATCACACGCTGGCGTTCACCGCCGGACAGTTGGTGTGGGTAATCTGCGAGACGTTTGGCTGCCTGACGGATGCCAACGCGATCCAGGCAGGTCAGGATTTCTGCCCGCGCCGCTTCCCGACGCATTCCCCTATGCAGCGACAGCACTTCATAAAGCTGTTTTTCCAGATTGTGGAGCGGGTTCAGTGACACCATCGGCTCCTGGAAAATCATGGCGATTTTATTCCCCCGTACGCCGCGAAGCGTCTGCTCGTTGGCGTGAAGTAATGATTCACCATGAAAACGGATGTCCCCGGAAGGGTAAACTACCGGAGGGGACGGTAACAACCGTAGGATAGAAAGCGCGGTCACGCTTTTCCCCGATCCAGACTCGCCCACCAGCGCCAGCGTTTGTCCGGCATCAACCCGTAGTGAGAGGGCATTGACTACGGTGCGCACGGTCTCTTGTTGACGAAAACCTACCGATAAATTCTCAATGGCTAACAGAGGTTGTGTCATTTTAAATCGCCTTGTTGGGATCAAACGCATCGCGTACCGCTTCACCAATAAAGATCAGTAGTGATAGTAGCAGGGCAACGGAGATGAACGCGGTGATGCCAAGCCACGGTGCCTGCAGGTTGTTTTTACCCTGTAACAGGAGTTCTCCCAGTGATGGCGAGCCAAGCGGTAAACCGAACCCAAGAAAATCCAGTGAGGTCAGAGTAGTTATCGAGGCGCATAAAATAAACGGTAAAAAAGTCAGGGCCGCGACCATCGCGTTAGGCAGCATATGACGCAGAATAATACTGCGATCGCTTACGCCTAGCGCTTGAGCGGCTCGAATGTAATCAAAGTTTCGGGTACGTAAAAATTCCGCGCGCACCACGCCAACCAGACTCATCCAGCCAAACAATACGGTAATGCCCAACAGCCACCAGAAGTTAGGCTGGACCACGCTCGACAATAGAATGATGAGAAACAGCGTTGGCATTCCTGACCAAACTTCAATGAATCGTTGCCCCCACAGGTCCACCTTGCCGCCATAATAGCCCTGAATTGCGCCAGCCATAATGCCCATCACGCTCGAACAGAGAGTGAGCATTAGACCAAACAAGACAGAAATACGTGTGCCGTAGAGGATGCGTGCCAGTACATCACCGCCGTTGGCGTCTGTTCCCAGCCAGTTTTGTGCGGAAGGCGGGGAAGGGAAGGGCTTATCGGTGGCAAAGTTAATGCTGGTGGCCCCAAAGCGTATTGGTGCCCACAGGATCCAGCCCTGGTTTTCCAGGCGCTGTTGTAGCCACGGGTCCTGATAATCAGCCTGAGTCGCCAGCGGTCCGCCGAAGTCGCTTTCACTGTAGTTTTTGAACAGGGGGAAATACCAGCTATTGTCGTAGCGCACCAGTAGCGGCTTATCATTGGCAATCAGTTCTGAACACAGGCTAAGACCGAACAGCACCAGAAAAATCCACAGCGACCAGTAGCCGCGACGATTGTGGCGAAAGCGCGCCCAGCGGGCCTGATTGACGGGGCTTAATCGCGACATTAGCGTCCCTCAAAATCAATACGAGGATCGACCAGCGTATAGCTGATGTCGCTGAGGATATTCAGCAGCAGACCGATCAGGGTGAAGATATAAAGCGTGCCAAACATTACCGGGTAGTCGCGTGATACTGTGGATTCATAACCCAGCAATCCCAGTCCGTTAAGCGAAAACATCACTTCAATCAGCAGTGAGCCGGTAAAAAACATGCTGATAAACGTTGCCGGGAAGCCGGCGATCACCAGCAACATGGCATTGCGAAACACATGTTTCCACAGAATATTTTTCTCGCTGACCCCTTTAGCGCGTGCGGTGACGACATATTGTTTGCGCACCTCATCCAGAAATGAGTTCTTGGTCAGCATAGTCAGCGCGGCAAACCCACCAACCACCGTCGCCAGCACCGGCAGGGTAATATGCCAAAGGTAGTCGGTTACTTTCTGATACCAGGGCAGGGAGTCAAAATTGGCCGAAACCAGCCCGCGAAGCGGGAACAGGTCGTAGTAGCTTCCCCCGGCAAAAAAGACGATCAGCAATATGGCAAACAGAAAGGCCGGTATGGCATAGCCGACAATAATAAATGCGCTGCTCCAGACATCAAACCGGCTGCCGTTATGCACCGCTTTGCGGATCCCAAGCGGTATCGACACCAGATAGATGATGAGCGTACTCCACAGCCCCAGCGTGACGGAAACAGGCAGGCTGTCTTTGATAAGCGTCAGCACCGAGGCGCTACGAAACAGGCTGTCACCGAAATCGAAACGAATGTAATTCCAGAGCATTTTGAAGTAACGCTCGTGAATGGGCTTATCGAACCCATAGCGGCGAGTGATTTCGGCGATCACTTCCGGGTCCAGACCCCGGCCGCCTCGATAATTACTGTCGCTGATGTTACCAACGCCGGTTTGCGCGTGGCTGGCGCGAACGCCTTCGCTACCCGCGCCGGGTAATGCCCCGCTTTGCCCGAACTCAATGGCGGCGACGGCCTGTTCAACCGGGCCGCCTGGGGCTATTTGCACGATAAAAAAGTTGATGGTGATGATGGCCCAAAGCGTTGGGATCACCAGCAGTAGACGTCGAATCAGATACGCGCCCATTTATTCTCCCTGTCGTCTGGCAGCGGGCAGTTTCGCCGCTTTGTTGACGTCATACCACCAGTTGTCGAGGCCAATGGTGTAAATTGGGCGAATAGCAGGATGTGAAAATTTATCCCACCAGGCGATGCGATCCTCTGCCATAAACCACATCGGCAACATGTAGTAGTTCCAGGTTAGTACCCTGTCCAGTGCCCGGCCCAGTGGGATCAATTTGGCTTTATCACCTTGTGCCGCGATGATTTTATTGATCAATTTATCAATCACCGGGCTTTGTACGCCGGGGGCGTTGTAGCTGGAGTCAATATATTGAGAGGCCCACAGAATTTGCAGGTCTGAACTCGGCCACGGCATCGCGCGATACAACCTCGGCATCATGTCATAGTCGCGACTGCGCAGGCGGTTCGTGATTTGTGAGTTATCCACCTGGCGGATATTCATGGTAATACCTAAGCGCTGCAGGTTATGCTGGAACGGCAGCACCCATTGACTGTTGCTGCCCGCCGGGAGCAACAGTTCAAAGCTCAGAGGTTTACCGCTGGCGCTATTTACCCGCTGCTGACCCTTTAGTATCCACCCGGCCTGCTCCAGTAAGGTATCGGCTTTCAACAGGTTGTCGCGGTCGTAGCCATCGCCTTTTGATTTTGGCGGCTGATAGATTTGGCTAAAGACCTCAGAGGGGAGATCTTTTTTCAAGGGCGCGAGTATCACCAGCTCATCTGCGTCGGGGTATTTTGTCGCGGCATATTCGGTATTCTGAAAATAGCTGTTGGTCCGGCTCCAGGCATTATAGAACAGCGCTTTATTCATCCATTCAAAATCAAAGGCCAGCGTGATGGCTTCCCGTACCCGTCGGTCGCTGAATACCGGACGCTGAATATTAAATGCCAGCCAGCGGGTATCCTGCGCGGACTCGTTTTTTTGCTCATCTTTGATGATGTAGTGATTCGCGAAATTTTTCCCGGTATAACGCGTCGCCCAGTTTTTGGCATCATTTTCAAGACGCAGATCAAACGCACCGGCCTTAAACGCTTCAAAGGCGACGTTATCATCCAGATAGTAGTCGTAGCGGATGGTATCAAAGTTCCAGCGTCCACGATTGACGGGCAGATTAGCGGCCCAATAATCTTTGACGCGCGAATAGACAATATACTGGCCCATCTTCCATTTCGTAATGCGATAAGGGCCGCTGGCGAGCGGTGGCGATGATAAGGGATCGCTGAGCTTATGATCTTTCCAGTACTTCTCTGGCATTACGGGTAATGAAAACAGGCTGAGCATGTCCTCTTTACCCGGTTTGGCTAATTCAATGCGTACGGTTAATGGCGCGATGGCTTTTACCGTTGTTCCCTTGTAGACCAGACGAAACTGCGGCACGCCTTCAGTCATAAATTTGTGGAAGGTGAATGCGACGTCGCGGGCGGTAATGGGTGAGCCATCGTGAAAACGCGCTCGTGGATTAATGGCAATTTCTACCCAGGAATAGTCGTCAGCATAGCGTGCGCTGTCGGCAATGAGCGGGTAATAGCTACCAGGTTCATCGTCAGAGGTCGTAAACAACGTATCGTAAAGCGTTTCGGTACGTGCTCCGGGGTTACCGCGCATCGCATAGCGGTTAAAGTTGTCAAACGTGCCAATGGCGGACAGGGTGATTTGACCCCCTTTAGGGGCTGCGGGATTCACATAATCGAAGTGATTAAAGTTAAATGCGTACTTCGGTTCACCCAGTACGGCAAAAGCATAGCTTTCTTTGATGGATTGCGCCTGGGCGCTAAACCCGATGAGGGTAATAAACAGAAGCAGTACGCGAGGGATCATATAAAAGTGATTTCCTTTTCCTGCCACAACCCGACGGGCATCATGCCTGAAAGATAAGGGATGTAGCGGCGAGTGAGAGTATATGAATCGCATACTGCGATCACCACGTCGGCTTATTGGGCTGTGCCATCCAACGCACAAAATCAGCAAGCTTTAATGGTCGGCTAATCCAGTATCCCTGGAAAAAATGCACCCCACGATCGCGCAGCCAACGGGCTTGCTCAGGAGTTTCTACCCCTTCCGCAACCGTCAGCATATTAAGACGTTTAGAAAGTGTCAACACGGCGTCCAGAACCGGAGAGGTCAGGGTTTCTGTTCCAATGGCGTTAATAAACCCACGATCGATTTTCAGGTAGTCAACGGTAAAGCGTTCCAGATAAATAAGCGCGCTATGGCCGGTGCCAAAATCATCAATCGCGATTTCAAAACCTGCGGAATGCAGCCATTCAAATAGCTTTGTGGCCTCGTGTTGATTGAGCATATCTCGTTCAGTGATTTCCAGCACTATCTGAAAATAGTTTGCGGGAAGTGAAGCGTGCAGGTGCCGGATGTCGTCTTTAAATGTCTCGCCATGCAGATGCGATGGCGCGATATTGATCCCCAATTTTGCGCCAGCGGGTAACACTTTTTGCAGCGCCGGGGCATCCTGGGCGATCAACTTAAAGAGATGCTGAGTCAGCGGGACAATCATTTTCTGTGATTCAGCGTAATGAATAAAGGCATCCGGTGGGATCTCGCCCGTTGTTGGGTGATTCCAACGTAACAGGACCTCGACGCCTTTCACTTCCAGCGTTTGCATCTCTACGACGGGCTGGTACACCACATAAAACTGGTTATGTTTGATGGCGTTGAGGATATCTTTGCCTGGGCGTAAACGGATGCTGTAGATGTAGTACCAGAGGAGAAGGGCGGCAATAATCCCGGCCATACATCCCAACAAAATAGAATACCAGACGTCGGTATAGTTCCACTCTTGTGCGTATAAGCGAATTTTAAGCGGGATCCCTTCAAGAGTGGCCTGCCGCCAGGAGGTATGAGGAAGAGCGGAGACATCGATGATTCGCGATGAGAATGTCGAAATTGCGGTATTACCGACGATAATCGCAATACCGTCAAAATCATCCTGCCGGGCGGTATAGAGTAGGTAAGGTGCCAGATTGATATTCAGTGAGGTAAATACGCCGCTATCATTGAACGACGCGTTTCGGTGCCAAATCATGATCGCTGGCTTATCCGGCATCATGGGCGTACCGGGAAGTAATTCCACATCAATATTTCTGCTGATATCGAGGTTTGGTATCAAATCCAAAATCGGAGTGAACATGGAACCTGTCGCGGAAGAGCAGAAAGCGATGCCGTC
Organism: Citrobacter sp. Cpo045; assembly: GCF_030332875.1. Taxonomy (NCBI): domain Bacteria; kingdom Pseudomonadati; phylum Pseudomonadota; class Gammaproteobacteria; order Enterobacterales; family Enterobacteriaceae; genus Citrobacter; species Citrobacter sp. Cpo045. The sequence goes on along the minus strand of NZ_JAOWGZ010000103.1, from coordinate 542,321 downwards.
TTTTACCAGTAAGAAAGCGCGAACGTTCAGGCTGAAGGCTGCACTGGAGGTCAGTTTAGCGCCGACTTGTTGGCAACTGTTGGCAACCAGCGGCTGAAGGGCATCGGTGGTGGTTTTGAGGTCGGTGAAATAGCTGCTGACGTAATTCTGGATATCGGCAAGGAGCGTGTCGTACTTAACTTCTCGTTTATGCCAGGTGACGAAAAACTGCAGGGTACTCACGAGTATTGCGACGATAAGCCCCGTTAACATACAGGAAAGCAGGATTTTCCGACCGGATGAAGAAGAGCGTCTGAACATAGATCCTTATTTTACCTGATTTAACCGCTTACTCTGTATGAATATAACCTGAAATGACTCATGTTGTGAGATTTTTCTTAGTCGCAGGGTGAAACAAAAAAGCACCGCCGAAGCAGTGCTTTTGGAATGTCTCATCAGGATAGCCAAGGGATAGCTGCCAAACGAAACTAACTGCGGCTCAGAACCCGGCGAGCTTCGTTGTAACGTTTTTTCCAGTAAGGCTCGTTCATGCTGGAAATGATAACGCCACTGCTGGTCGAGGCATGTACAAACTGGTTGTTACCGATATAAATACCGACGTGACGGCCAGTAGAACCAGCACGGAACAGAACCAGATCGCCTGTGCGCAGATTAGTGCGCGAAACGGATTTTCCCGTTTCCTGTTGTTCATAGGTTGAGCGCGGAAGCTCTAAACCAAATTGCTCGCGGAATGTACGCTGCACGAAGCTTGAGCAATCAATACCTTTTTTGGTGCTGCCGCCAAGGCGGTAACGCACGCCTTTCCAGTCAGCATACTGGTCCATAATACGTGATTTAACATCGATATTACGTACCATATTTTCAAATTCATCCTGAGAGGCTTGCAGTGAAGAGTTATCTCCATTGCCCACAGCATGCGTCTCAGAATGCATATTCTTGGCGGTGTTCGTTGTGCTACATGCAGAAAGCAGAACCGCAACTGCTATCGCGGGTATGCCCCGCAAGATATATCTCAAAATCGGTTGAGATTTGACCATTTTGTTTGTTTTCCCTTGAAGTCCTTAACGATAAATATCGTTATAAAAAATGCCAAACGTGACGAGACTAATTACCATCGCACGATGAGACAATTCCTTAAGGTCAAATCTGTGGCAGAACGCACAAATTTATTCTGAAAGGGAATAATTATCCCGCGAGGCAAAACGAGTTCGAGATTACCCGATCGTTCCGGTCAATGCGAGTGATTTTACGTGATTTCTTATAAGAAAAATTGATACAGAAAGTGAATAAACGGCATTGTCTAAATTAAGAACAGTTAGGGCAAAAGATACGCAACCTACTCATTTTAAACATGAATAAGATGACAGGAGAATGACAATCAGAATGATGAAATATTGCCCGGCATCATCAGGGAATCAGAAGTATCCCTGATGATGTTAATTACTCTGCGTTATTTGTTTAAAAATTGTTTGTTTTTGCCGGGTAGATAATTCACGAACAGAGTGACTAATCGGTCGCTTAATGGCGTCATTAGCCACCAGGGAAGGCCAATCAAGACCACCGTCATGGAACCAACCACGATATCGGTGAGCCAGTGGGCGCCAATCATTACGCGCGGGAAGGCAAAAACCACAGCAATAATAAGGCCGATTATTCCTGCGACTTTTCCGAAATAACGCAGCATGAATGCGGAAAAAATAAGCAGCATCATGCCGTGATCGCCAGGAAAACTGTCTTTCGACGCATCTTTGGTCGGAATATGCAGCAGTTCGCTGACGCGATAAATATTATCCAGCATAAGCGTGGGGCTGGCGCGTTTAACGGGAATAAGCGCCTGGCCCAGTTGGTTTAATACTACTGCAGTGAGCAGCATAACCAAACCAATTGCCACAATGCGTCGGCGACCTTCCGACGTCTCTTTGAGCCAAAAGTGCAGCATCAATGCGCCCATAGCCAGCAATGAGCAGCCATCAAATGCCCGATTATTGGTAATAGCAACAACCCATAAGAACAGCGGGCTTTCCACCAGTTTATGATTAAAGAAGCGGAAAACGCCCGTATCGAGTGAAGACCAGAACCCATGCCCGGCTGGAATATACCAGGACAGAAACAGTGCCAGACCAGCAATATTAAGCAGGAGGATTAAAGGGTATCGGGTTTTCATCGTCGTTTACCATTGCTAAAAACGAAGGCAACCTTACGCGCTAGCGTCTAAACGAAGTCTCAACAACGCGCTCTGTAACGCATTCCAGTCAGTCTCGGTATCGGCGATGAGTTCAATACGGCTATCCGGTGGTGCGACGTTTTGCGTCTCTATATGCCAGTCGTCTCCCTGGCGGTTAATGCGTACCAGTCCTTCTTTAATACGCATTACCCCCTTCACGCGCCCAACCGGGGCAAGACGCGACCATTCCAGCAGACCGATGGTATCGAACACCGTATCGGCGTCAAAAATCCAACCGCAGGCCTGATGGCCCTGACCGCTGTTCAGGCTACGACGCCAGCGCTGCTGTGCGGGTAAGCTCAATGCTGCCAGCCCCTTTTTGTTGGCATGGCTATGGGCGTGCTCCGCGCTTACAGGAAGCTCCGCCAGGTTTAGTCGGGGCAAATCCAGTAGCTGTCCGTCAATTTGCCCATGGTCGGCATGAACCAACTGTCGATTACCGCCGTAGTGTTGCCACCAGCTTTGCAGGGCGTTTTCGCTTTCCGTCGTGGCACGGTCGGTTTTGTTGGCAACAATGATATCAGCGGCGGCCAGCTGATCGCGGAAATTGTCATTGGCGACGCTTTTCTCATCCAGTAACAGGCGAGGATCAAGGATACAAAGGGTTGCGCGCAGATCGATCCACGGCTCATAAACCGGTGCGGTGAGTAAATCCAGAATCTGTTTGGGATGCCCGAGGCCGGTGGGTTCAATCAGCAGGCGGTCGGGTTTCCCCTGACGCAGCAGCGTATTGAGGCCAACCTGCATTGGCAGACCGTTAACACAGCACATACAGCCGCCAGGGATCTCTTTTAGCAGCGCACCGCTGTCGGCCAGCAACGCGCCATCAATGCCAACTTCGCCAAACTCATTAACCAGCACGGCCCACTTCTCAGCAGGGTCTTTGTTTGCCAACAAATGAAGAATAGAGGTGGTTTTGCCACTGCCGAGAAAACCGGTGATGAGATTGGTTTTAGTCACATTTACTCCAGAATCATAAATTACCGTAATGGCATTTAACAATCCTGGCGAAAAACGGGGAAAAAGAGAAGGGGTGAGAGGACGAAGAGGCGCTTCGTCCTGCTTAATGGCAGAAATCGTTAACTTTTTAACGTCTCAATGACAGCCTGATGCGCACCGTATTGGGCAATGCGTTGCCAGGCCTGCTGAATGGCCGCGACAAACTGCGGATTCTGTACGAGATCGGTAGCGAAAATCTCGCGCAGCGAAAGCAGGGCGTTGACGCGTTCTGACTCTGTGCTCTGTTTAACCAGAGCGGCAATTTTTTCACTCAACGGGTCACGAACATCAATAGCGGTGCCTGAATCATCCACGCCGCTCACATAACGCATCCAGCCCGCGACGCCGAGCGCCAGCAGTGGCCACTCGCTTTGGCGGGCTAAATGTACGCGGATCCCTTCCAACATGCGCTGGGGTAATTTCTGGCTACCGTCCATCGCGATTTGCCAGGTTTTATGTTTCAACGCTGGGTTGGCAAAACGCTCCAACAGGCTTAGGGCATACTGGTCTAAATCCACATCGGTAATTTGCAGCGTAGGTGCCTGTTCGTTGAGCATCAGGCGGTAAGCGGCTTCACGAAATGCGCTGTCCTGCATACAGTCGCTGATGTGCTGGAACCCGGCCAGATAGCCGAGATAAGCGAGAAACGAATGACTGCCGTTCAGCATCCGCAGTTTCATTTGTTCCCACGGCAACACATTTTCGACCATCTGGACGCCCGCCGTTTCCCATTGTGGGCGGCCACACACAAAATTATCTTCAATCACCCACTGGATAAACGGTTCGCAGCTGATTGCGCAAGGATCAGCAACCCCCAGCTCGCGGGCAATTTCGGCCAGTGACTCTTCAGTGGCGGCAGGGACAATGCGGTCGACCATGGTGCCTGGGAAACTGACATGCTCCTGAATCCAGGTTGCCAGTTCTGGTGAACGTTTCTCCGCCATTCCAAGGACGGCATTTTTTACCACATGACCATTGTCCGGGATGTTATCGCAAGAGAGGACGGTAAACGGCTGTAGCCCGCGTTCACGTCGGCGATGTAGGGCTTCAACAATAATTCCGGGGGCAGAGTGCGGTTCAGTCGGTGTTTGCAGATCGTGAGCAATACGTGGATTACTGAGGTCTAACGAGCCTGTCGCCGGATCGATGCAGTAGCCTTTTTCTGTGATGGTTAGCGAGACAATAGCCACCTGAGGTTCGCAGAATTTTTCGATAATGGCCGCCAGCGAATCCAGCCTGGCGTTGAGACATTCGTTGACGGCGCCGATAACAATTGGCTGGTTACCGTTGGCCCCTTTTTCCAGCACGGTAAATAAATGATCCTGTTCGCGCAGTTGGCTCATCAGTCGATCGCCGCTGAACAGACTGATCTCACAAATACCCCAGTCTCCACCCTGCGCATTCAGCACCCTGTCGGTTAGTAACGCCTGATGGGCGCGGTGAAAAGCACCGAAACCAAAATGCACAATCCGCGTTTTTAATTGCTGGCGGTCGTATTGCGGCATCATGACATTTTCCGCCAGTGGCGCTGAGGCAATAGTTTTCATTTAATACACCTGAGTAACCATAAATTAACAATGTCAGTATAAAGTTATATGACAACAAATTGAATTGGTGTGCCTCATTTATCCGGGGAATGTGAGCTTGATCAACCAATCATCGGCAATGTGTTGATCAGTTGACGGATGCCTGTATGGTAGTCGTCATTAAGATGATTTAATTTGGTATAACAACTTGTGAGGTGAAACAATGGAACAAACCTGGCGTTGGTACGGACCTAACGATCCGGTATCGCTTGATGATGTGCGTCAGGCTGGCGCAACGGGTGTTGTGACCGCCTTGCACCATATTCCTAACGGTGAAGTGTGGCCGGTAGAAGAAATTCAGCAGCGTCAGGCCATTCTGGCTGAAAAAGGGCTGACCTGGTCGGTAGTGGAAAGTATCCCTGTCCACGAAGATATCAAAACGCGTTCAGGTCAATATCAAACGTGGATTGCCAACTATCAGCAGAGTATCCGTAATCTGGCGACCTGTGGTATCGATACGGTGTGCTATAACTTCATGCCGATCCTCGACTGGACGCGTACCGACCTTGAATATCAGCTGCCGGATGGTTCCAAAGCGCTGCGTTTTGACCAGATTGCTTTTGCGGCCTTCGAACTTCACATTCTGCAACGCCCGGGAGCTGAAGCGGATTATACCGCCGAAGAACAACGCCAGGCGCTGGACTACTTCAATGCCATGAGCGATGCAGAAATTGAAAAGCTGACCCGCAATATCATTGCTGGTCTGCCTGGTGCAGAAGAGGGCTATACGCTGGATCAGTTCCGTGCGCGTCTCGCTGAATACGACGGCATCAGCAAGGACGATCTGCGCGATAATATGGCGGTATTCCTGCGGGCGATTGTGCCAGTGGCAGAAGAAGTCGGCGTACGTCTGGCCGTGCATCCTGACGATCCGCCGCGCCCGATCCTCGGCCTGCCGCGTATTGTTTCGACTATTGAAGATATGCAATGGCTGAAAGAAACGGTCGATAGCATTAATAATGGTTTCACCATGTGCACCGGTTCTTACGGCGTGCGCGCTGATAACGATCTGGTGAAAATGATCGAAACCTTTGGCGATCGAATCCACTTCACGCACTTGCGCTCAACCTGTCGTGAAGATAACCCGAAAACCTTCCATGAAGGTGCGCACCTGCAGGGCGATGTGGATATGGTATCGGTGGTGGCTGCCATTTTGAGCGAAGAGCAGCGGCGTAAAAAAGCGGGCGACCTGCGTCCTATCCCGATGCGTCCGGATCATGGACACCAGATGCTTGACGATCTGCACAAGAAAACCAACCCGGGCTACTCTGCGATTGGCCGCCTGAAAGGCCTGGCAGAAGTCCGTGGCGTTGAGCTGGCGCTGAAACAAACGCAGTTCCGCGATCTGCTGTAAGTCTAACAACAGGGATTGCGCGACAGGCGCGATCCCTGTTTTTCATCAAGGCTGCGCGAGCGCCTGCTCCAGCACTGTCAGCACTTTATTGATCTGCTGTATCTGCAATCCACCAAACCCAAAAAACATAACAGCATCGCTGTTCTCTTTGCGCCATGCGGCTTCTGATCCATTTTCTATATCCGGCAGAGTGTCGAAACGGATCCCGGCCAACAGGCAGCATTGCTGCAACCTGGTGATGAGTTCTGCGTGTCTGGCAATGCGTAACGAGAGGTGCAGACCTGCCGTTGCGCCAGCGATTTTCCCTTCGGGAAACAGAGTGGAAAGGCCATCGCGTAACAGGGTGAGGCGCGTCGCATAGCTGCAGGCCAGCTTGCTGATATGCGTATAGAACACCTGGTTTTGCATCAGTTCGGCCAAAAATTGCTGCAACAACCACTGACTGCCGTTGTTATTGAGCGCTTTCATATTCTGTACCGCCGGAAGCAGTTCATCAGGGCAAATAAGATAGCCAAGCCGTGCGCCTGGCCCCAGCGTTTTAGAAAATGTCCCCATGTAGATAACCCGGTTGTGATAATCCATGGCTTTCAGCGCGGGAAGGGGATTTTCCCCATAGGTAAAAACGGCATCGTAATCATCTTCAATGATGTAAGCGCCGACGCGTTGCGCCCACGTTAATAATGACTGACGGCGCTCCAGTGAAAGCACGCTTCCCATCGGATACTGATGCGCTGGAGTAACATAACAAAGCTGGGTTTCATACTCGGGTAAATTATCTGTTTGCAGCCCGTGGTTATCTACAGCAATTGACGTAATGTCTGCACCGTAATAATTAAAAAGATGCCATGCGCCAGAATAACAAGGGGATTCGGTCACAATATGGCACTTTTTTTGCTGACTGACGGCATGATGAATAATAAATATTTGGCTGAGCAGTGATAATCCTTCCTGAATCCCGTTGGTAATGATGATGTTCTCTGCTCGGGTATTAATTCCGCGGGATAAATTAAGGTATCTGACCAATTGCTCACGCAGTGAAAATAATCCACTTGGTGAATGGTATCGAGTAAATAATTGTTCTTTAAGTATGCTTGGAGCATTATTCCATTTCCGCCAGCTTGACCAGGGAAAAGCGTTGGGATCGGGGACGCCCATCCGACAGTAGCACTCTCGTCCAGGCTCGGCGTAAACATCGGTTGAGACTCCGGCAGCTTTAGGTTTTGTCGGCGGAGAACCTTGGGTAATGGGCACATGCGTTGGTGTTATACGTACAGGCGTGGTGAATATCACTTCATAGCCGATGCCGTGTCGGCTCTTGATTAACCCTGCAGCCATAAGCTTATCATAGGCCATCACTACCGTTATTTTGGCTACGTTCAATACCTGAGCCTGCTCGCGAATAGAGGGAAGCTTATCGCCACAAAGCAAATCTCCCCGCTGAATAGCCTGGAAATAAAATTGAAAAATTTGCAATTGCAGCGGAGTGCGGAGTTCTCTATTGAGCGTTAATGTAAGCATGAGGAATTCCTTATTAATATATAGCCACTATATTACGAATTTCTCGTTTTTACTATTTGATACACCTCATGGAGTAGCGGCTGTTCCTATAGCTTGCCATCGCTGTCTCTATTTTTTATTTTTATTATCCCTTAGCGTGTCGCTATTAAAAAAATGGAGGCAAGCATGTCGTGGATAAGAAAGAACGCATTGTGGTGCGTATTGGCTGGGGCGGTGGCAATGGCCCTGGCTATTTGGGGAACGTGGCAAGGCGTTCATTACACCAGTACCACCGAATTTTGTTTATCGTGTCACTCGATGCGCACGGCTGGAGAGGAATATAAAACCAGCGTGCATTTTCGTAACGCATCTGGCGTGCGGGCTGAGTGTAAGGATTGTCATATTCCCCCGGGCGTTGTTCCAACGCTTGTTCGTAAAACTGAAGCCTTAAACGACCTCTATCACACCTTTATTTCTCCTTCTATCGATACTCCTGAAAAGTTTGCTGCCAAACGCCCGGAGCTGGCTCAGCGGGAGTGGGCACGCATGAGCGCGAATAATTCAGCGGCGTGTAAATCCTGCCATAGCTATGAGGCAATGGATCATGGCAAGCAATCGGCAAACGCGGCTGCGCAAATGACCGCAGCGGCAGCAAAAGACAGTAACTGTATCGATTGTCACAAAGGAATAGCCCATCACAAACCCGATATGAGCAGCGGTTTTCGCGATCGCTATAAGCAGCTACAGCGTCAAGGAGATACGCCAACGGATGCGACCACACTGTTTTCATTAAGCGAAAAATCACTGGCGGCAACGGCAGGGAGTCCGGTCGGGAAGGCGCTGTTATTTCCTGCTACCGAGGTCAAGGTGCTGAAAAAAGAAGGCAGTAACGTGCAACTCGAAATCACGGGCTGGCGAGAAAGCAAAGGGCGTGGACGGGTGATCACTCAGTATATGGGGAAACGCGTTTTCTCCGCCGTTCTCGATGAGCCCCTGATGGCGAACGTAAAAGTGCTTCAAACCCAGGTCGATCCTGACTCACATCAGGAATGGCAGCATGTGAGCGTCACCGCCTGGACCACCGATCAGGACTTTATCAACACGCTTGCGCCAATCTGGGAATACTCAGATCAAATGCTGCAATCCACCTGTAGTGCCTGTCATAGCACTCCTCCTACAACCCGATATACCGCTAACGGCTGGATCGCCGGACTGAAAGCCATGTCGACCTATTACCGGCTTAATCCGGTGGAGGAACGTACGTTGTTGAAATACCTCCAGACCCACGCCAGCGATGTGTCTGAAACCAACAAAAAGTAAGGATAATGTATGGATATTCATGACTTTAATCCGTCCCGCCGCCGTTTTCTCAACGGAATGCTGGCGGTGGGGGCTGCCAGCGCACTGGCGCCTAATCCGCTGATATCAAAAGTGTGGGCGGCGGGGGAAAATCCCGAGCAGTGGATCCAATCTGGTTCGCACTATGGCGCTTTTGAAGCCAAAGTGGTCAACGGTGAGTGGACCGAAACCCGTCCGTTCAAACATGACAAATACCCCTGCGATATGCTGAACGCGGTGCGTGAAGTGGTCTACAACCCGTCGCGGGTACGCTACCCGATGGTGCGTCTTGACTGGCTGCGTAAGCGTGAGAAGTCAGATCGCAGTCAGCGCGGAGATAACCGTTTTGTTCGGGTCAGTTGGGATCAGGCGCTGGATCTGTTTTACGAAGAGCTGGAGCGGGTGCAAAAAACCTATGGCTCATCAGGCGTATTTACCGGGCTTGCCGACTGGCAAATGGTGGGCAAATACCATAAAGCGGGCGGGGCGATGGATCGGGGACTTGGCCTGCATGGTAGCTATGTGACAACCGTCGGCGACTATTCTGCGGCAGCGGCACAAGTCATTTTACCGCATGTGATTGGTTCGCTGGAAGTTTATGAGCAGCAGACGTCGCTTCCGCTGGTGATTCAAAACAGCAATACCATCGTGCTGTGGGGCTGCGATCCGATCAAGAACCTGCAGATCGAGTTTTTGGTTCCCGATCACGATGCGTTTGGCTACTGGCAGCAGATTAAAGAGGCGGTAGCGCAGGGTAAGATGCGCGTTATCAGTGTTGATCCGGTGCGTAGCAAGTCGCAAAACTATCTTGGCTGCGAGCAGTTGGCGTTGCGGCCACAAACCGATGTCGCGTTAATGCTGGCGCTGGCGCATACCTTGTACGAAGAAAAACTGTACGACACGGCGTTTATTACCGATTACACCGTCGGCTTTGAGCAGTTTTTGCCGTATCTGCTGGGCGAAACCGATAAACAGCCGAAAAATGCCGAATGGGCGGCAGAAATCTGCGGCCTGACGGCAGAGCAGATCCGAGACTTCGCCCGCCTGTTGGTGAAAGGCCGGACACAGTTTATGGGCGGTTGGTGCGTACAACGCATGCACCATGGTGAGCAGTATCCGTGGATGCTGGTGGTGCTGGCCAGCATGGTCGGTCAAATTGGTTTGCCCGGCGGCGGGGTAGGATTTGGCTGGCACTACAACGGCGGTGGTACGGTAACATCCGCCGGGCCTGTGCTCTCTGGGCTGGGAGGGATCACGAATCCCCCGCAGGCAAAGTACAACGCGGATTTTCGCGGCGTATCGGAGCATATCCCCACTTCGCGTATCGTTGACTGCCTTCTTGAGCCGGGCAAAAAGGTTGCCTTTAACGGCGAGACGTTAACCTGGCCTGACATCAAAATGGCGATCTACAGCGCGGCGAATCCATTTCATGCGCAGCAGGACAGGAATCGCATGATCGACGCGTGGAAGAAGCTGGAAACCGTGGTGGTGTTGGATCACCAATGGACCGCGTCGTGCCGTTTTGCCGATATCGTCCTGCCCGTTACCACCCGCTTTGAACGTAACGATATTGAGCAGTTCGGTACGCATTCGAATAAAGGGTTGATGGCGTTGCATCAGATCGTCAAACCGCAATATGAAGCGCGACATGATTTTGATGTATTTGCCGGGCTGTGTAAGCGCTTTGACAAGGAAGCGGTGTACCGTGAAAACCGTGATGAAATGCAGTGGATACAGGCGCTTTATGACGAAGGCGTGAAGATGGGGGCATCGCTCGGCGTCTCATTACCGGATTTCACAACGTTCTGGCAGGGTGACGGATATATTGAATATCCGCCGGGTCAGCCGTGGGTACGTCACGGCGAGTTTCGCGACCAGCCAGACCTGAATCCGCTGGGAACGCCGTCAGGTCTGATTGAAATCTACAGCAAAACCATCGCGGGCTTTGCCTATGAGGATTGTCCGGGGCATCCGGTGTGGATGGAACCCTTTGAGCGTACCCATAGCGGCAAAAAAGATAAATACCCGCTGCATCTGCAATCCTGCCATCCGGATAAACGTCTGCATTCCCAACTGTGCTCTAGCGAGGCGTTTCGCAACACCTATGCGGTTGCCGGAAGAGAACCGCTTTATATCAGTGAACAGGATGCCACCGCTCGTGGCTTAAAAGCCGGTGATATCGCCCGCGTCTTCAACGCTCGTGGTCAGGTACTGGCTGGCGTAGTTGTCAGTCCGGATTTTTCCCCTGGCGTGGTCCGTATTCATGAAGGCGCGTGGTACTCCCCGCAGGAAGGGGGGAAAGCCGGGACATTATGCACTTATGGCGACCCGAACGTGCTGAGCGCGGATATCGGCACTTCACAGCTGGCCCAGGGGCCTTCAGCGCATACCGTGCTGGTGGAGGTCGAGCGTTATCAGCAGAAAGCCCCGCAGGTGACGGCTTTCGGTGGTCCGCAGATTGTGAAAGAGGAGGGGACCAGTGCAGCATAAGCAAATTCATCAGCAGCGGGCAGCTGTGTACCAGTGGTTTTCGCAACTGCTATTTCGTGAGCTGGATGAAAAACAGCTCGCCAGTCTGGAAAACGGCGATAGCCAGGCTTGGATTGCCTCACTGGCGGCGGTTCCTGGAGTGTCTGCCGAGGTTAAACGTTTTGAGCGTAGCCTGGGCCGGGTTTTGCGGCGCGACTCCCGACAGCTGGAGCTGGCAGCAGATTTTGCCTCGCTGTTTCTGCTGGCCCCGCCGGCTAGTGTTTCTCCCTATGCAGGGCACTATCCACACACGACAGCGGCAGAAGAACGTCGGCAAATGAATGTGCTGCTGATTGAGCAAGGTCTGGCAGCGCGAGAGAATGAGCCCTCCGATCATATTGCTGTGCAGTTGGCATTAATGGCGAGGATGGTTGCTAAAGAGGAGAGGCTATCGGCGCAATATTACTTTTTGCATCATCATATTCTGTGCTGGGCACCGTTATTTCGCGACGCTTGTCTGGTGCGGGATAACGAGGGGTTTTATCCTCAGGCGGTGAATCTGATAGTGCGTTTTATGCAAGAGGATGAACAGTATCTGGAGTCATTGCTGATGGATGATTTTTATTTCAGCAGCCAGCGCTGAAAATGAAAAAAGGGACAGCCTGCGTTGTAATGCCAGTCAGTTAAGCATTATGGAGCATATTTTATTGCGGCATAGGGTTCCGTTCACCTCAGCGGAGTCATTTCTCTGAAGCGCAGATACCCGTGAACGTGCAAGGGAGGCTCACCGCCGCCTCCCTTGCAACCCAGGCTCCCGGCGGCATTGTTAAGGGTACGGCGATAGTACCCTTAACACGTTCACAGGCAGTATCGTTTCAGAGAAGTGATATCACTAAAGTGAACGGAACATTTTGCCAGAGACAACATGTCATTATCTTTGGTTCACCTGTAACGACAGGAGCTTAATCTGCACGGCCCATATAGCGACGTTCTTCGATATGAATACGGATTTTTTCACCCGCACTCAGATACTCAGGAACCTGGATCACCAGACCGGTGCTCAGGGTTGCTGGCTTGTTGCGCGCACTCGCTGAAGCACCTTTGATCCCCGGTGAAGTTTCAACGATTTCCAGGTCTACGGTCTGCGGCAGTTCAAGCGCCAGCAGTTGGCCGTCCCAGGTCAGTACCTGCATGTCCGGCATACCGCCTTCCGGCATGAACAGCAGCTCTTCTTCAATCTGGTCTTTGGTGAAGGTATACGGGGTATAGTCTTCTTTATCCATAAAGATGTATTCGTTGCCATCGACGTAGGAGAAATCAACGCCACGACGGCTCAGAGTGACGGTATCGACGATATCGTCGCCTTTGAAGCGCTCTTCAACTTTCAGACCGGTACGCACATCAGAAAAACGCATTTTGTACAGCGTGGCAGCACCACGTGCAGACGGTGATTGAATATCGATATCTTTTACAATCAGCAGCTTGCCGTTGTAGTTCAGTACCATACCTTTTTTAATTTCGTTCGCTCTTGGCATCGAAAAAATCCTGTAGTGGGGAGTGTCTAAAATATCGCGTAAAACTACTCGCGCCGGGGCATTCAGGCAAGCGGAATTCATGCTTTTGCTGGTGCAAAAAAGGTGGTACTGTGCCCTTCCCGCACAATCCGATGGTTTACGATAAAGAGAGTACTGTATGGAATGCCGTCCGGATTGTGGTGCATGCTGCACCGCGCCTTCAATCTCCAGTCCCATCCCCGGTATGCCTGATGGCAAGCCCGCTAATACGCCCTGCGTTCAGTTGGATGAATCCCTGCGTTGCAAAATTTTTGCGTCGCCGCTACGACCAAAGGTGTGCGGCGGTTTACAGCCCAGTGCGGAAATGTGCGGGCGGACGACGCACCAGGCCATGGTTTATCTCATCGAGCTTGAAGCGCTAACCGCGCCTTAAACGTCCTTGATGCGCGTCAGGCACACGACGGTGGCGACGATCATCACCAGTGCAAACCAGAACACCGCGTGATAGTTCCAAATTTCAGCGGCAATCCCCGCCAGCGATCCGGCAATAATCCAGCCCACGCGAATGGTATTCGTATAGAGGGTGGTGGCTGAACCCGCCTGTCCCGGCATCAGATCCTGGAAATAGAGCATACCAATCCCGCCGAGAATACCGATGTAAATCGCGTTCAGCAGCTGTAAGCCAAGCAATATCGCCGGAGAGTGAGCCAGCAGCATACCGGCATAAAAGAAGAATCCGGCAACGACGGCAATTCTCATCAACAGACGTTTACCCAGACGCTTTGCAAAATAGCCAGCAATCAGCATGGTTGGGATTTCCAGTCCGGCTGCGGTGCCCATCATGATGCCAGCCAGTTTTTCCGGCAGATGCAGTTCGTTGATGATAAACAGCGGCATATTAATGATATAGAGACTATTGGTTCCCCACATTAATGTGCAGATAACAAACAGCAGCAACGTGTCGCGTCGATTGCGGCGCGGGGCCTCAACTGCGCCTGTCGCGAGAGGCACGTTTTTACTCATTGAGGGTAAAAACAGCCAGACCATTACGCCGCAGACAACAAACGCCACCGCCGCGCTGAGATACATCACCGTAAAGCTGAATCCCATGGCCAGCGCGTAGGCCAGCGGCGGGCCAATTACCCAGGCTAGCGAAACCTGCGCACGTAATATTGAGCTGAACATGACGGCTTCCCGACCTGTGCGGTCGGCGTGTTCACGGGCGAGAGCAAACATTTGCGGGTTGGCGGTCGATCCAAAGCTGCTGAGGAATACCCCGACAAACAGCAAGATAAAATAATTACGGTTCCAGGCGAACAGCATGCAGGCCAGCATCCCCAGCACGCAGCAAAACACAATCAGGTTCTTGCGATCGCCTTTTCTATCTGAACGTCCGGCCAGAAACTGACTTACCAGAATACCGATCACAGCGCTTCCGGTAAAAAAGAACCCAACCATGCCGGGACGGGCGTGGACTTCATCCGTCAGAAAAAGGCTGAGCGTTGGCGTCTGCAACGCACCGGCGATACCCGTCAGAAATGCGACAAGCAGGAACGCCGAAGACGTTAAATCAAACGCCTTGGGTGTGGCGGCTACGGGGGTGTTATGCATGTTTTGATATCAATGATGTGAAGAGACGCGGAGTTTACGCCGCTTGTCAGAAAATAAACAGGGAGCCAAATCAAAATCGGCATCAAAAATCAAAATAGCATTTCAGTCAAAGAATGCTGTTTGCTGACGTTGCTGAATCTGACAAGCTGACGGCGTTTTTGCGTCAGCATTTTTTACTCCTTCGCAGAGAAAATGTGCGTTATCTCTAAATTCAGCAAGTAATTTGTCAACTTTACTTGTGTGCTGAAGAAAAAAGAGCAAGACTTCTTGAAACGTTTCAGCGTCATCTTGCCTTAGCTGATGGAGTCGGGTGGCGCCTTTTTTCTCATGTTGGCTGAATCGTTTCAATTCAGCGGGAGAGGAGAATCATGTTCCAGTTATCTGTTCAGGATATTCACCCGGGCGAACAGGCCGGGAATAAAGAAGAGGCTATTCGCCAGGTTGCCGCTGCCTTAGTGCAGGCGGGTAACGTCGCGGAAGGCTACGTCGATGGCATGCTGGCGCGCGAACAACAGACGTCCACGTTCCTCGGCAACGGTATTGCGATTCCTCACGGTACGACGGACACGCGCGATCAGGTACTGAAAACCGGTGTGCAGGTATTTCAGTTTCCACAGGGCGTGACCTGGGGCGAAGGGCAGGTTGCTTATGTGGCAATCGGTATCGCCGCAAGCTCTGATGAACACCTCGGTTTACTGCGTCAGCTGACACACGTGCTGAGCGATGACTCCGTCGCTGAACAGCTGAAATCTGCGACCACGGCGGAAGAACTGCGTGCGCTGCTGATGGGTGAAAAGCAAAGTGAACAGCTGAAGCTTGATAACGAAACGCTGTCGCTGGATGTCGTGGCCAACTCGCTGGTGACGCTGCAGGCACTCAACGCGGCGCGGCTGAAAGAAGTCGGTGCGGTTGACGCCACCTTTGTAGCCAGAGCAATCAATGAGCAGCCGATGAATCTTGGTCAGGGGATCTGGCTGAATGACTGTGCTGAAGGTAACGTGCGTAGCGCCGTTGCGGTCAGCCGTGCAGCAACAGCGTTCGATGTACAAGGTGAAGCGGCAGCCCTGCTGGTGACCGTCGCCATGAATGACGATCAACCGGTTGCGGTGCTGAAGCGCCTTGGCGATCTGCTGCTGAATAATAAAGCTGACCGTTTGTTGAAAGCTGATGCGGCAACGGTGCTGGCGCTGCTGACCAGCGATGACGCCTTAACTGATGATGTACTGAGCGCCGAATTTATTGTGCGCAATGAGCATGGTTTACATGCCCGCCCGGGCACCATGCTGGTGAATACGATTAAACAATTTAACAGTGAAATTACCGTGACAAATCTTGATGGAACCGGCAAGCCGGCGAATGGACGCAGTCTGATGAAAGTTGTGGCGTTAGGCGTGAAGAAAGGACATCACCTGCGCTTTACTGCACAGGGTGAAGATGCTGAACAGGCGCTGAAGGCGATTGGCGAAGCCATCGCGGCAGGTCTTGGGGAGGGCGCGTAATGAGCAGACGTGTTGCTACTATCACCCTTAACCCGGCCTACGACCTGGTGGGTTTCTGCCCGGAAATTGAACGCGGTGAAGTGAACCTGGTTAAAACCACCGGTCTGCATGCGGCAGGGAAAGGGATCAACGTCGCTAAGGTTTTGAAGGATTTAGGTATCGATGTCACTGTGGGTGGCTTCCTGGGTAAAGACAACCAGGATGGTTTTCAGCAGTTGTTCAGCGAGCTGGGCATTGCCAACCGTTTTCAGGTCGTGCAGGGTCGTACCCGTATTAACGTCAAGCTGACCGAAAAAGACGGTGAAGTATCTGACTTCAACTTCTCTGGTTTTGAAGTTACCCCGGCTGACTGGGAACGCTTTGTGAATGATTCGCTGAGCTGGCTGGGCCAGTTCGATATGGTGTGCGTCAGCGGCAGTTTGCCAACCGGCGTGAGCCCGGAAGCCTTCACCGACTGGATGACGCGCCTGCGTAGTCAGTGTCCTTGCATTATCTTTGATAGTAGTCGTGAAGCGTTGGTAGCAGGTCTGAAAGCGGCACCATGGCTGGTGAAGCCAAACCGTCGCGAACTGGAAATCTGGGCCGGTCGTAAGCTGCCGGAAATGAAAGATGTGATTGAAGCGGCGCATGCGCTGCGTGAACAGGGGATCGCTCATGTGGTGATTTCACTCGGCGCGGAAGGTGCGCTGTGGGTTAACGCCTCAGGTGAGTGGATTGCTAAACCGCCGTCAGTTGAGGTGGTCAGCACCGTCGGCGCGGGTGATTCAATGGTTGGCGGTCTTATTTACGGTCTGCTGATGCGTGAGTCCAGCGAACATACCCTGCGTCTGGCGACGGCTGTTGCCGCCCTGGCGGTAAGCCAAAGTAATGTAGGCATTACCGATCGTCCTCAGTTGGCCGCAATGATGGCGCGTGTCGACTTAAAACCGTTTAACTGACAGCAGGAGAGGCATAATGAAAACGCTGCTGATTATTGACGCTAATCTCGGCCAGGCTCGCGCTTACATGGCGAAAACCCTGCTTGGAGCGGCGGCACAGAAAGCACATCTGGAAATTATTGATAATCCGAATGATGCCGAACTGGCAATTGTTCTGGGCGATACGCTTCCTGCCGACAGTTCGCTGAACGGCAAAAAAGTCTGGCTGGGCGACATTGGTCGTGCGGTTGCGCATCCTGAACTCTTCCTCAGCGAAGCTAAAGGCCATGCAAAACCCTACAGCGCCCCGGTTGCAACAGCACCTGTGGCCAGCAGTGGTCCAAAACGCGTGGTGGCGGTGACGGCGTGTCCGACCGGTGTTGCTCATACGTTTATGGCCGCTGAAGCGATTGAAACAGAAGCGAAAAAACGTGGCTGGTGGGTGAAGGTTGAAACCCGAGGTTCTGTTGGTGCAGGTAATGCCATTACGCCGGAAGAAGTGGCTCAGGCTGATCTGGTGATTGTGGCCGCTGACATTGAAGTTGATCTGGCGAAGTTTGCCGGCAAACCGATGTACCGCACCTCTACCGGTCTTGCGTTGAAGAAAACCAAGCAGGAGCTGGACAAAGCGCTGGAAGAAGCAACACCGTACCAGCCAAGCGGTAAAGCGCAGACTTCAGCAACCGAAAGTAAGAAAGAGAGCGCGGGGGCGTATCGTCACCTGCTGACGGGCGTCTCTTACATGCTGCCGATGGTGGTTGCTGGCGGTCTGTGTATTGCACTCTCGTTCGCTTTTGGTATCGAAGCGTTTAAAGAGCAGGGGACGCTGGCGGCGGCGCTGATGCAGATTGGCGGTGGTTCAGCCTTCGCGCTGATGGTGCCGGTACTGGCAGGTTATATCGCGTTTTCCATCGCTGACCGTCCGGGTCTGACGCCGGGTCTTATCGGCGGTATGCTGGCGGTAAGCACCGGTTCCGGCTTTATTGGCGGTATTATTGCTGGTTTCCTTGCCGGTTATGTGGCGAAGCTTATCAGCACGAAGCTGAAACTCCCGCAGAGTATGGAAGCGCTGAAACCGATCCTGATCATTCCGCTGTTCTCAAGCCTGGTGGTTGGTCTGGCCATGATTTACCTGATCGGCAAACCGGTGGCGGGTATTCTGGAAGGTTTGACTCACTGGCTGCAAACCATGGGTACGGCCAATGCGGTGCTGCTTGGCGCGATTCTTGGCGGCATGATGTGTACCGACATGGGTGGTCCGGTTAACAAGGCGGCGTATGCTTTCGGTGTGGGTCTGCTGAGTACGCAAACTTATGCGCCTATGGCAGCCATTATGGCTGCGGGTATGGTACCTCCGCTGGCTCTGGGTCTGGCAACGCTGGTTGCGCGTCGTAAGTTCGACAAAGCGCAGCAGGAAGGTGGTAAAGCTGCTCTGGTACTGGGCCTGTGCTTTATCACCGAAGGGGCAATCCCGTTCGCTGCCCGTGACCCAATGCGCGTTCTGCCTTGCTGTATCGTTGGTGGTGCGATTACCGGGGCTATCTCGATGGCGGTGGGTGCGAAGCTGATGGCGCCACACGGCGGGCTGTTTGTCCTGTTAATCCCAGGCGCAATCACGCCGGTGTTAGGATACCTGCTGGCAATTATTGCCGGTACGCTGGTAGCCGGTCTCTCCTACGCGGTGCTGAAGCGCCCGGAAGCTGAGGTTGTGGCAAAGGCGGCCTGATTTAACGTCGATACCAGGGGCAGAGAATTCTCTGCCCCTTTTTTTATGTTTTTACCTATACCGTTGCAGCATCGCCACAATAATCCATCCAGCCTTAATAAAACGGGTCAGGCAATCATTGGCGCGATGATAAAACCAAAGGCAACGCCAGCAATGATCCCACCCAGTCCTGGCAGCATAAACGGATGGTTTAAGACATACTTGCCCACGCGCGTTGTCCCTGTGGTGTCGAACTCCATTGCCGCCAGCGAAGTCGGGTATGTTGGTAGAACAAACACCCCGGTTACCGCCACATAGGAGGCCAGAATTGCCCATGTAGGCACGCCGAGCGCAACGGCCAGAGGGATGATCAGCGGCGTGGTGGCGCCTTGCGAGTAGAGAAGCGCGCAGGTACCAAACAACACCAGTGCCAACAGCATAGGATAAGCCCGTAGAATATCGCCTGCGATATCCTTAATCTCCGCTAAGTGGGCATCAATGAAGGTCGTTCCCAGTGTAACAATCCCGAGAATGACCGCCAGTGAACTCATCCCTGATCGAAACGTGGATGTCAGGACAATAGCATCGGTTGATGTTTTGCATAACACCACCATCAGGCAAGCGGCAGCCAACATACAGATAATGATGATATCCCGGGTATTCATTGGGTTGCCTGCATCGAATCCAGGGCGTAGCTGCGGGCAGGCGGCAAGAATAACGATGACGACCGTTGCCAGCATAAACAGGGCGACTGAGAGTTTGGCACCCGGCGTAGTGCTGTTTTGCCCTTCATATTTACGCACTAATCCTTTTTGCAGGCGTTCCAGATAGACTTCATCATCCTGTAGCTCGCATCCCTGACGTGAGGCGATAAAAGCGGCAACCATCGCGGCGACAAACGAAGCTGGCAGACATACCGCCATGACCTGAATAAAAGTGATACCGTTGCCTTCCATAATGGTCAGCATAGCCGCCATTGCGGCACTGATCGGTGAACCGGATATCGCCACCTGAGAGGCGACTACGGATCCGGCGAGCGTACGAGAAGGGCGGATACCTGACTCTTTGGCGACTTCGGCAATCACTGGCAGGGTAGAAAATACAATGAACCCTGTTCCGGCCATAATGGTCATCGACCAGGTGATAATCGGTGCAATAATATTGATATATTTGGGGTTACGCCGCATGAAATTACCGGCAACGCGAACCAGATAATCCATACCTCCTGCGGCCTGTAGCGCCGATGCTGCCACGACAACTGTCATAATAATGAGGATAACGTCAACGGGTGGCGAGCCAATTTGCAGATCAAATCCCAACGTTAAAATAGCCAGCCCCAGACCACCGCATAAACCGATACCTATTCCGCCGAGGCGGATACCAAAAAATATTGCACCCAACACGACGATAATTTCTAACCAAACCATAATGGCCTCCGCCAGAGAATAATTTGTTATTAAAATAAGTGGTTGTTTAATGCTTTATTAATCTGGTGACGGCTGTTATTGCGCCAGAAGATGATGTTTGCCAACTCGTTTTTCGTACCATTTAATACCGGCGCGAACTAATGATCCGGTTGAGTCAATATATTTATCTGGAGACTTTCTGACTGCTTCGGCAAGAATGACGGGGACTTCAGTACATCCCAGTACAATGATTTGTGCGCCGCGTGAGAAGAGCACTTCAGCCTGTTCATTCATCAGCGTTTGTGCCCGCTTAAGGTCGCCGGCTTTTAAGCAATAAATACTTTCCATGACCTTTTCCTGACCGGATGAATCAGGACTGATGCAGGTTAAACCAAGAGATTCTATGCCTTTTTGGTAGAGTCCCATGTAAAGGGTGGCGTTAGTAGCAAGTAAACCGATACGTGATTTTCCGCAGTTTTTGACCTCATTCATGGTTGTTTCAACGATACTGAGTAACTCTGTATGACAGCACTCTTTTAATTCATTAAACCAAAAGTGGGCGGTATTACAGGGGATCACAATACACTCCGCACCAGCATCTTCCAGTTTGTGCATATAATCACGCATTGCCGGAAGTGGGGAATGACCATGATGCATTAACGCATCAGTTCGGTCTGGAATATCAGGGATGGATGAAATAATTAATGGGATATGTTCCTGATCGCGTTGTGCTGCGGTAAAGGTGACGAATTTATTAAAAAGATCGACGGTTGCAGCAGGCCCCATACCACCAAGTACGCCAATTAAACCTTTCACGATATATACCTCTAATTTACCGATATTTAATATTCAGAGCTGGTGTCTATCTGGTGCTTATGTTTAACAGCAGAGTGTCGTGAGGAGAAATGCAATAATGTTTGGTTCAATGCAAAAAACGCATGAGTGTGATGTCTTTTACCACCTCAGCAGGCCGGTAATCAGCCAGAGGCCCGACATTACGCGGTGGATGAGCGGTCGTGGTCGATGGGTAAAGAAACATGTTAATGTCAAAAACGAAGGTATTATGCAAAAAACGAATCACCAGATGCTGATGTTGAATATCATCACCGGGAATATTCAGGCATGATGCTTAAGACTAATCGACATATTTAAACATCCGCGTGACAGGCATGAAAAATATCGAGACAAAATGGTTATATGATTTTCTGACGCTGGAAGCGTGTCGTCATTTTTCTCAGGCCGCAGAGGAGCGCAACCTATCCCAACCGGCATTTAGTCGGCGGATCAAGGCGCTCGAATCCGCTGTTGGGGTGCTGCTGTTTGACCGTACGACAAGTCCACTGCAGCTGACGGAGGAGGGTAAGTTATTCCATTCGCAGACCCGTAGCCTGCTACAACAGCTGGAATGCAATTTAGATGAGCTAAGCGGTCACAATCTGCTTGGCGTTCCCAATATCAAAATAGCGGCGGCACATTCTCTGTCGCTGACGATGTTGCCCAGATTAGTACATTCAATGTCGGCATGGGGCGAGGAGTTTGTTTACCACGTCGAAGCGATTGATGTAGTCCAGGCGGTGAATACATTGCGCGAAGGGAAAAGTGATTTCATTATCTCCTTTCGCGATGAAGACTTAATGCAGTCACCTTTCTGCGGCTTGAAGGTTTTTGAGTCTGAGCTGTATCCCGTCTGTGCTGCGGATGCACAGGGTAAGGCGTTGTTTGATATCTATCAGCCGCAGGTGCCGATTCTGAACTATACCAGCACTTCCTACATGGGAAGATTGGTTAACCGTCACCTGGCGGAGGTGGGCAGTATTTCAGCGCGTACGCTGTTTATGTCTTCGATGAGTGAGCTATTGAAGAATATGGCATTGGATGGTCATGGTATCGCCTGGCTGCCAGCGTGGACGATCGTGAACGAACTACGGGATAAGCGCCTGGTTTGTCTGGACACGCCGGAGTTGATGGTGCCAATTCAGGCCTATATTTACCGAATGGATACCCGTTTGAATAAAACGGCTGAGCATTTCTGGCGGATTTTGTACAACCATATGCCAGAGGATCTGGTTACGCTCACTTGATACGCGCCAGCTTGTCTGGCGCGCGGGGATCGTTACGCCACTGCTTTTTCTGTTTGCTGGGCTTTCAGCCAGGCGATCTCTTCGGCCCATATATCCGGATTAATGGTTTCCAGTACCAGCGGAATACCGTCAAAACGATTATCCTGCATAATCCAACGGAAGGCATCATGGCCAATATTGCCTTCACCCAGGCTGTGATGACGGTCAACGCGACTGCCAAACGCGCTCTTGGCGTCGTTCAGGTGCATACCGCGTAGATACTTGAAACCGACAATACGTTCAAATTCCGCAAACGTCTTTTCGCACTCTTCTGCGGAACGCAAATCGTACCCCGCCGCGAAAGCGTGGCAGGTATCAATACAAACGCCAACACGGGACTTATCTTCGACGCCGTCGATAATGGCGGCCAGGTGCTCAAACTTGAATCCCAGATTACTACCTTGTCCGGCGGTATTTTCGATAACTGCCGTCACGCCCTGGGTCTGAGCGAGGACGATGTTGATGGATTCGGCAATGCGCGCCAGACATTCATCTTCCGGGATCTGCATCAAATGGCTGCCCGGGTGAAAGTTCAGCAGGGATAAGCCCAGCAGTTCACAGCGTTGCATTTCATCAAGAAACGCATCACGCGATTTTTCCAGCGCATCGCTGACCGGGTGACCGAGGTTAATCAGGTAACTGTCGTGAGGCAGGATTTGTGCGGAGGTGTAGTGGTACTTCTCGCAGGCAGATTTGAAATCATCAATGATTTCGGTGGTTAGCGGCGCAGCACGCCACTGGCGCTGATTCTTGGTGAACAGGGCGAATGCGGTCGCTTCGATTTCTGCGGCTCGAATAGCGGCGTTAGCCAGACCGCCAGCGGCGCTTACGTGCGCTCCGATATATTTCATAAATTTAACCCGCCATACTCAAATACAAAAAGGGAGAGTATAGCGGGTTAATGGAGGTGAGTCGTGATCGTTTATGCCATCAGGGCGTGGACAGCGACGTTAATCGCACCACCACCGACAATCAGCCAGACAAACAGCAGCAGGGCCATCAGTAACGGTTTGGCACCGGCTTTTTTCAGTGCGCTAACGTGAGTGGTTAACCCCAGTGCAGCCATCGCCATTGCCAGCAAAATGGTATCCAGCGTTACCAGCATGTTCACAACCGACTGCGGCAGCAGGTGGAACGAGTTAAAAATCGCGACCACAATGAACAGGATGGCAAACCATGGAATAGTGATTTTGCTTTTCTCACCGCCCGTAGCCGGAGACAACTGTTTAACGCGTGCGGCCAGGAGGATGAGGAACGGTGCCAGCATCATGACACGCAGCATTTTGGCAATAACCGCGGCGTTTTCTGCATCCGGGTTAATGGCGTGCCCGGCAGCCACTACCTGTGCTACTTCATGCATGGTGGAACCAATGTAAATGCCGTAGGTTTCTGGGCTAAACCAGTGTGCCAGCAGCGGATACATTGCCGGATACAGGAAGATAGCGATGGTACCGAAGATCACCACGGTGGCAACAGCGACGGTTACCTTACTGGCTTCCGCTTTCACTACCGGCTCGGTTGCCAGCACGGCGGCGGCACCACAAATGCTGCTCCCCGCGCCAATCAGCCAACTGGTGTGGCGGTCCAGACCAAACACTTTCTGCCCCAGGAAGCAGGCAATCAAAAAGGTACTGCTCAGCGTTAACACATCAATCACGATACCGCTGACGCCGACGTCAGCAATTTGCGCGAAGGTGAGGCGGAAACCGTAGAGGATAATCCCCAGACGTAATAAATGTTGTTTAGCAAACAGCACGCCGCCGTCACAGCTTTTCCAGATGTGCGGATAGACGGTGTTGCCGAGGACCATCCCCAACAAGATTGCTAAGGTGAGGGCGCTGAACCCGGCACCTGCGACGGCGGGAATAGATCCACCCCATAAGGCGACCCCAGTGATAACTGCACTCAGGGCAAGCCCCGGAATAAAATGCCACGCTGTACGACGATGAGTCTGCAAGGTGAGTTCTGTCATATCCTTCTCCTTTATCTGGGTAAAAGAGTACGGCGAAGTGGTTTAAAAATAAAATTGATTATATATTTATAATTAATCTCTATAAGTGGTAAGTAACGGATATCCGGTGGAAAACGACTATGCATATCACCTTGCGACAACTTGAAGTGTTTGCTGAGGTACTAAAAAGCGGTTCAACGACCCAGGCGTCTGTCATGCTGGCATTGTCGCAATCGGCGGTGAGTGCGGCACTTACCGATCTGGAAGGGCAACTCGGCGTGCAACTGTTTGACCGCGTCGGCAAACGGCTAGTGGTCAATGAGCACGGGCGTTTGCTCTACCCACGAGCGTTGGCGTTACTTGAGCAAACGACCGAAATCGAGCAGCTTTTTCGCGAAGATAATGGTGCCATTCGGGTCTATGCCAGTAGCACCATTGGTAACTATATCTTGCCTGCTATGATCGCCCGTTATCGGCAGGATTTTCCTGATTTGCCGCTCGAGCTGAGCGTGGGTAACAGTCAGGATGTGATCAATGCTGTGCTTGATTTTCGGGTAGACATTGGGCTGATCGAAGGGCCGTGTCACAGTACTGAAATTATCTCTGAACCGTGGCTGGAAGACGAGCTGGTGGTGTTTGCCGCACCGTCGTCACCGCTCACAAAGGGGCCTGTTACGCTGGAACAGCTGGCGGCTTCGCCGTGGATCCTGCGTGAGCGAGGATCCGGTACGCGTGAACTGGTGGATTACCTGCTGTTGTCTCATCTGCCGAGATTTCAGATGGCAATGGAGTTGGGTAACTCAGAGGCCATTAAGCATGCGGTACGCCATGGTCTCGGGATCAGCTGCTTGTCGCGTCGGGTCATTGCGGAGCAGCTGCAGGCGGGAACGCTGAGCGAAGTTCCCGTGCCGCTGCCGCGTTTAGTCCGCACTCTCTGGCGCGTGCATCACAGGCAAAAACACATCTCCAATGCCATTACGCGATTTTTGCATTACAGCGACCAGGTCGAGCTGGGCGAATAGGGCGCTTACAGTCGTAAGGTCATCTCTGTAGAACGGCGGTTATATCTTAACCGCTGTGCGCCGCATATTTTCTGCTTTACTTATAATCCGCGGCCAGTCATGAAGGTCTCTTATAACAGCGTATTTGTGCCGGAAGAATGCCATTTCGTCTGCTACAATCGCGCCTCATTTTTTGGATGGATAGCATTTTCACATGGTTTCCGAAACTAAAACCACAGAAGCGCCCACGCTACGTCGTGAACTGAAGGCGCGTCACCTGACGATGATTGCCATTGGAGGCTCCATCGGTACAGGTCTTTTCGTTGCATCTGGTGCAACTATTTCTGCAGCGGGTCCAGGCGGCGCGTTGTTCTCTTATATTCTGATCGGTCTGATGGTGTACTTCCTGATGACCAGCCTCGGTGAACTGGCTGCCTATATGCCGGTTTCCGGCTCGTTTTCCACCTACGGTCAGAACTATGTAGAAGAGGGCTTTGGCTTCGCGCTGGGCTGGAACTACTGGTACAACTGGGCGGTAACGATTGCCGTTGACCTGGTGGCCGCACAGCTGGTGATGAGCTGGTGGTTCCCGGACACGCCGGGCTGGATCTGGAGTGCGCTGTTCCTCGGCGTTATCTTCCTGCTGAACTACATTTCCGTTCGCGGGTTTGGTGAAGCGGAATATTGGTTCTCACTGATCAAAGTTACCACCGTCATTATCTTCATCGTGGTTGGTGTGATGATGATTTTCGGTATCTTCAAAGGCGCTCAGCCGGTGGGCTGGAGCAACTGGACGACCGGTGATGCACCGTTTGCCGGTGGTTTTGCTGCGATGATTGGCGTGGCGATGATCGTCGGCTTCTCCTTCCAGGGGACAGAGCTTATCGGTATCGCGGCTGGCGAATCTGAAGATCCTGAAAAGAACATTCCACGTGCGGTACGTCAGGTATTCTGGCGAATCCTGCTGTTCTATGTGTTCGCGATTTTGATTATCAGCCTGATCATTCCGTACACCGATCCAAGCCTGCTGCGTAACGATGTAAAAGATATCAGCGTTAGCCCGTTCACGCTGGTATTCCAGCATGCGGGTCTGCTGTCTGCGGCAGCGGTGATGAACGCAGTTATCCTGACGGCGGTGCTGTCGGCAGGTAACTCCGGGATGTACGCCTCCACGCGTATGCTTTATACCCTGGCATGTGACGGTAAAGCACCGCGTATTTTCGGCAAACTGTCTCGTGGCGGCGTACCGCGTAACGCGCTGTATGCGACCACCGTGGTGGCGGGGCTGTGCTTTCTGACTTCAATGTTTGGCAACCAGACCGTGTATCTGTGGCTGCTGAATACTTCCGGGATGACGGGCTTTATCGCCTGGCTGGGGATTGCTATTAGCCACTATCGCTTCCGTCGCGGTTATGTGCTTCAGGGTCACGATGTGAAGGATCTGCCGTACCGTTCTGGCTTCTTCCCACTGGGTCCGATCTTCGCCTTTGTGCTGTGCCTGATTATCACCCTGGGTCAGAACTACGAAGCGTTCCTGAAAGACAGCATTGACTGGGGCGGCGTGATGGCTACCTATATCGGTATCCCGCTGTTCCTGATTATCTGGTTTGGCTATAAGCTGACCAAAGGAACCCGTTTTGTTCGCTACAGCGAAATGAAATTCCCGGGTCGCGTGAAGAAGTAATTCTTAACCAGATACGGCAGAAAAAACAAAACCCCGGCATGATGAGTGCCGGGGTTTTTTATTGCGCCTAACTTAGAAGCTGTAAGTCATGCCAACCGTGTAACGACGTCCATCAAGGACGGTGTCGTAGGTATCGTAATCGATTTGTTTATCCAGCACGTTATACACGCCAGCGGTCATCAACAGATCCTTGGTAGCATAGTAACGTAAACCAAC
This sequence comes from Citrobacter sp. Cpo045, assembly GCF_030332875.1. NCBI lineage: Bacteria > Pseudomonadati > Pseudomonadota > Gammaproteobacteria > Enterobacterales > Enterobacteriaceae > Citrobacter > Citrobacter sp. Cpo045. The sequence goes on along the minus strand of NZ_JAOWGZ010000103.1, from coordinate 515,230 downwards.
GTCGACCTGAGTATAGGACGGGGTGCCCTGTGCCATAGAGGTTCGGCTCAGGTATTCAGAGGTTTTCCCGCGCAGATTCAGACGGCTCCAGAAACCGAGATCCTGCGTAGCCTGCCAGTCCAGCGTCGTGTTAAACATATGCTTCGGCATTTTGTTCAACGGCTGGCCAGAAAACTGACCGCTTTTCTGCTCAGATTCCGTGTAGGTGTAGTTCGCAGTCCAGTTGACGTCGGAGGTTATTTTCCAGCCGAAGGTGGATTCTACGCCGCGCATATTGGCTTTATCGACGTTAACGCGATCGCTGACGAAGTCATAATGGGTGCCGCCGATGGTGCAGGCCGGATCGGAACTGCTGTTACAACGGCGAACTTCGGTGATTTTGTTTTTAAAGTCGGTATTGAACAATGTAACGCCTGCGTTGAGGTTGTTGCCGTTATCCCACAGTAAACCGATCTCTTCGCTGAGGCTTTTCTCCGGTTTCAGATCCGGGTTGCCGACAATGATTCCGTTCAGACGACCACCGCCGGTAACCTGTCCCCAACTGGCAGAAGACTGGCGCAGATCCGGTGCACGATAGCCTGCGGAAACGCCACCTTTTAAGGTCCACTGATCGCTCAGATGCCATACGCCATAGCCGCGTGGCGTCCAGTTGTCACCGTAGTTTTCATCCTTATCCATACGCAGACCGCCGGTCAGCGTGAAGGTATCGGTAACGGCCCATTCATCTTCAGCAAACAGCGCCCAGCTCCAGCGGGTCAGTTTGTTCAGTCCATCAGCAGCTTGCAGCTGGTTGCCGTTATCGCGTAGTTTTTCATAACGGTATTGTCCGCCCAACGTCAGGGTGTGCGCCCCAATGAAGACCTGGTTCTGGTTATTGAAAATCGTGTTGTAGGACTTCATCTGGCGACCGGGGTTATCGGTCTCTTCCTGCTGGACATAGCTGGTGGAGTTGAAGTCGTCGTAATAACCGCTGTGGGTTATTGAGTACGTGGTGTGCACATACTTGTTTTCGCTTTTACTGTTGGGCTTACAGCTTCCGTTACGGCAGTTTTCCTCTGCCATGGATTTGCCTGGCGTACTGTCGCGATCCTGCAATTCACGTGCGTAATCGAAATCGATGTCGTTTTTATCATCTGGCGTAAAGTTCAGGGTTAATCCCCCGCTACGCATACGCTGTTCATTGTAGCCATTTACGATTTCATCTTCTGCGCGGTGGGAGAATAATCCGGTCACCTTCGCGCCAAGTAATCCGTCAATCAGTGGTCCAGACGCATAGGCGTTGGTCTGGTAAATATCGCCGGAGTCTCTGTCTTCCTGGAAAGTGGCATCGCCGTGCAAAGAGCCGGTCCAGGCTTTAGTATTCGACACTTTTTTGGTGATGACGTTAATGACGCCGCCCATCGCATCGGAGCCGTAAAGGGATGACATCGGGCCGCGGATTACCTCGATACGCTCGATGGATTCCAGCGGCGGCAGCCAACCTTGCTCAATACCTGAGTTGTCGCTGTTAGGACGTGTACCGCGGGTGCTGATGCGTTTACCGTTGACCAGGAAGAGCGTGTATTGCGAAGCCATACCGCGAATACTGATATCGCTGCTGCTCCCCCCGCCAGTGACAACGACGCCTGGGACATCTTTTAGCGCATCGGTGATATCTCGATAGGCTTTGTCCTCAATCTGCTGCTTGGTAATAACAGATATTGAAGCCGGGGCATCCTGAATTTTCTGCTCGAAACCGGTAGCGGTAACGACCACGGTGTCTTGTTCAGCGGCATGGCCGAGTGATGGGAGGCAGGCGACGCATACTGCGGCAGCTACAGCCTTAACGTGAGGTATAGTCATTTGTATCATTCCATTTAAATGAATCAAACTGCGCGTCATGTGAAAGGCCATGACAATTGTATGTATTTGTCTTTTAAGGACTCTTTTCAGTAAAGAAGCGGGGGGATTGTACAAAAGTATGAATATTTGTAAACACAAATGATAATAGAAATCATTTGTGTTTGATATGATTTGGAGTGAAATGCTTTTTTAATCAATAAGATAGTTGGGGAAGAAAAAAGGAGAAAAAGTGAAGGAATGATGGAGAAATGAAGAGGGCTTCCGCCCTCAACTCAGGAATTACTTCAGCAGATACTGGGCATGGAAGCGCAGGTGATCCTCAATAAACGACGCAATAAAGTAATAGCTGTGGTCGTAACCTGGCTGGATGCGTAGCGTCATTGGCCATGCGGTCTGACGGGCAGTTTCGGCCAGTACCGCGGGCTGCAGCTGATCGGCAAGAAACTGGTCGCTGTCGCCTTGATCGATTAGCGTCGGAATCGCATCTGCGGGCTTGCTGGCCAACATTAACGCGCAACTGTCCCACTCGGCCCACTGTGATTTATCTTCACCCAGATAAGCGCTAAACGCCTTCTCGCCCCACGGAACGCGGCAAGGATTGACGATCGGCGCAAAGGCGGAAATGCTGGTGTATTTCCCGGGATTTTTCAGCGCCATAATCAACGCGCCGTGACCGCCCATGGAGTGTCCGCTGATGGCGCAGCGATCGCTGACGTTAAACTGCGACTGAATCAGTGCCGGAAGCTCATCACGCAAATAGTCATACATACGAAAATGCGTTGCCCACGGCTGCTGGGTGGCATTGAGGTAAAATCCGGCCCCTTGACCTAAATCGTAGCCATCATCGTTGGCAACCTGCTCGCCGCGCGGGCTGGTGTCCGGCATCACGAGAACAATACCCAGCTCAGCGGCAATGCGCTGCGCGCCTGCTTTGGTAGTGAAGTTTTCATCATTACAGGTCAGGCCCGACAGCCAGTACAGCACCGGAGGCGCGGCGTTATCACGGGGTGGTGGAAGAAAAATACTGAAGGTCATGGCGCAATTTAACGTGGCGGAGTCGTGACGCCAGCGTTGCTGCCAGCCTTCAAAACAGCGGTGCTCTTCAAGCATTTCCATGCGTGGCTCCTTGTTGTGTTGAACCTGAATGTGTTTGCGAACTCATCATAATACAGATTATTCATAGCACTGTGAGTAACTTTCACTTCCGCATTGAGCAAACATACTTCATCATCTATATAACTTTACATTAACACTCGACGTCACCGGGCTGAACGACAAGTGAAATCAGCAACGCTGAAAGGCTGTGCCAATTTCAATAATTATCACGGTGAATACTGGATTATGTGCGCCGCCTCACGCACAATGTTCTGGCTGTGACACAGCCTAAAAACTTTGCCCCATGCAGGGCAGAGGCGCCCCACCTGCAGGAGAAGAAGAAATGTCATCACTCAGTAAAGAAGCGGCACTGGTTCATGAAGCGCTGGTTGCGCGTGGTCTCGAAACCCCGCTGCGCCCGCCCGTGCAAGAGATGGATAACGAAACACGCAAACGTCTTATCTCTGGCCATATGACCGAGATTATGCAATTGCTCAATCTCGATTTGAGCGATGACAGTCTGATGGAAACTCCGCATCGCATTGCGAAAATGTATGTCGATGAGATTTTCTCCGGCCTCGATTACGCCAACTTCCCGAAAATCACCGTCATTGAAAACAAAATGAAGGTGGACGAGATGGTCACGGTTCGTGATATCACGCTGACCAGCACCTGCGAACACCACTTTGTCACTATCGATGGCAAAGCGACGGTGGCGTATATTCCGAAAGATTCGGTCATTGGTCTGTCGAAGATTAACCGCATTGTGCAGTTCTTTGCGCAACGTCCGCAGGTACAGGAACGTCTGACTCAGCAAATTCTCACCGCGCTGCAAACGCTGCTCGGGACGAATAATGTGGCGGTATCGATTGATGCGGTGCATTACTGTGTGAAAGCGCGCGGCATTCGCGATGCGACCAGTGCGACCACCACCACTTCTCTTGGCGGATTGTTTAAGTCCAGCCAGAACACGCGTCAGGAATTTCTGCGCGCAGTACGTCATCACAACTGATTAGGGCAGGAACCATGGAGCGTAATGTCACGCTGGATTTTATTCGTGGCGTCGCCATTCTTGGTATCCTGCTTCTCAATATTAGCGCCTTTGGCTTGCCAAAGGCGGCATACCTCAATCCCGCCTGGTATGGCAACATCACCTTATCCGACGCCTGGACTTGGGCGCTGCTCGATCTCTTCGCGCAGGTAAAATTCCTCACGCTGTTTGCTCTGCTGTTTGGTGCTGGTCTGCAAATGCTGCTCCCGCGTGGTAAACGCTGGATCCAGTCGCGGCTTACGTTGCTGGTGCTGTTGGGATTCATTCACGGTTTACTCTTCTGGGATGGCGATATCCTGCTGGCATATGGCTTGATCGGCCTGATTTGCTGGCGGCTGATCCGGGATGCGCCGTCGGTGAAAAGCTTGTTTAACACCGGCGTGGTGCTTTATTTGGCGGGCGTTGGTGTATTGCTGCTGTTGGGTGTGATCTCCGGGAGCGAAACCAGCCGCGCCTGGACACCGGATGCTTCAGCGTTGCTGTATGAAAAATACTGGAAAGTGAACGGCGGAATGGAAGCAATCAGCAATCGCGTGGATATGATGTCCAATAGCTTGCTGGCGCTGGGTGCGCAATACGGTTGGCAACTGGCGGGAATGATGCTGCTCGGCGCGGCATTAATGCGTAGTGGCTGGCTAAAAGGGCAGTACAGTTTGCAGCATTATCGACGCACTGGCGTTTTGCTGGTTATTATCGGCATGGCGATTAACCTGCCTGCTATCGTCGCCCAGTGGCAACTGGACTGGTCCTACCGCTGGTGTGCCTTCCTGTTACAAGCCCCGCGAGAGTTGGGTGCGCCTTTGCAAACCATTGGTTATGCCGCGCTGATGTTTGGTTTCTGGCCGCAGCTTAGTCGCTTCAAATGGGTCATTGCTATCGCCTGTGTGGGGCGCATGGCATTAACCAACTATCTGTTACAAACCTTAATCTGCACCACGTTGTTTTATCAGGCCGGTTTATTTATGAAATTTGACCGGCTGGAGCTGCTGTTTTTCGTCATCCCTGTCTGGGCGATTAACTTACTTTTCTCTGTCATATGGCTGCGTTTTTACCGCCAGGGCCCGGTGGAATGGCTGTGGCGTCAATTAACCCTGCGTGCTGCGGGGACATCATTACCGCGAACATCCAGATAACGATCTGGATCACATTCATTAACAAAATGGATGTAAGCGCTTTCATTCCTGTGACATCACTCACGCAGTCCGTTTCATTGTGCTGACAAAATACCCAGCCTGGGGTGTCTGTGGGCAGCCGCAATCTAAAACAGGGCAGTGAATATGGTAACCATTCGTGATGTGGCACGGCAGTCTGGCGTTTCTGTAGCGACCGTTTCCCGCGTACTGAACAACAGTGCGCTGGTGAGTCCCGATACGCGTGAAGCGGTAATGAAGGCAGTCACTCAGCTTGGCTATCGACCTAATGCCAACGCACAAGCACTGGCGACGCAGGTAAGCGACACGATTGGTGTTGTCGTCATGGATGTATCAGATGCGTTTTTTGGCGCGCTGGTAAAAGCCGTGGATATGGTTGCCCAGCAGCATCAGAAGTATGTCCTGATTGGCAACAGCTACCATGAGGCGGAAAAAGAACGTCATGCCATTGAGGTGTTGATTCGCCAACGCTGTAACGCGCTGATTGTACATTCTAAAGCACTGAGCGATCGGGAGCTGGCCGAGTTTATGGATCAAATTCCCGGCATGGTTCTGATCAACCGCCTTGTTCCTGGCTACGCACACCGTTGCGTCTGCCTGGATAACATCAGCGGTGCCAAAATGGCTACCCGAATGCTGCTAAATAATGGTCATCAACGCATCGGTTATCTGGCATCAAGCCACCGTATTGAAGATGACGCCATGCGCAAAGAAGGGTGGTTAACTGCCCTGAAAGAGCAGGGGATTGTTGCGGCAGAAAGCTGGGTCGGCACTGGTTCGCCCGATATGCAGGGCGGAGAGTCCGCGATGGTGGAACTGCTGGGGCGTAACTTACAACTGACGGCGGTCTTTGCTTACAACGACAATATGGCAGCCGGCGCGCTGACTGCGCTAAAAGATAACGGCATCGCTATTCCATTACACCTTTCTATCATTGGCTTCGATGATATTCCCATCGCGCGTTACACCGATCCGCAGCTAACCACTGTGCGCTATCCCATTGCCTCAATGGCAAAAATGGCGACGGAGCTTGCGCTACAGGGGGCGGCTGGCACGTTGGATCCGCAGGCGTCACATTGTTTTATGCCAACGCTGGTGCGTCGCCATTCAGTAGCGCTGCGGCAGAATGCGGCACCGATCACTAACTCATAACGTTGCGCGATGTAACCGCTTTCAATATGTGAGTAAATTCACAGTATATTAACAATGCGATAGCTATGATGACACTGTTTGTTGCGCTGTAACTACTATGTAACGGTGAATAATCACTTTCATCGAGGTATAGGTGCCTTAAACAAAAATTAAAGCCTGTTTTTGGAGCGTTGCCAGACACGGAAGAAATATTTTTTAAAAGTGAGCTTCGGCGTTCAGTAACACTTCAGTAACGTTCTGCCTGCCGAGCATTTATCTCAAGTACTACCCTGCATAATAAAACCGGAGATACCATGAATAAGAAGGTGTTGACCCTGTCTGCTGTAATGGCAAGCATGTTATTCGGCGCGGCTGCGCACGCTGCTGATACCCGCATTGGTGTGACTATCTATAAGTATGACGATAACTTTATGTCTGTAGTACGTAAGGCTATTGAAAAAGATGCCAAAGCGGCACCAGATGTACAGCTGCTGATGAACGACTCGCAGAACGACCAGTCCAAACAAAACGATCAGATCGACGTGCTGCTGGCAAAAGGCGTTAAAGCACTGGCGATTAACCTGGTTGACCCGGCAGCTGCTGGCACGGTCATTGAAAAAGCACGCGGACAGAACGTACCGATCGTATTCTTCAACAAAGAACCTTCTCGTAAAGCGCTGGACAGCTATGACAAAGCGTATTACGTCGGTACCGACTCTAAAGAGTCCGGCATTATTCAGGGTGATTTGATTGCCAAACACTGGGCAGCTAACCCGAACTGGGACCTGAACAAAGACGGCAAAATTCAGTTTGTTCTGCTGAAAGGCGAACCGGGACACCCGGATGCTGAAGCACGTACCACTTACGTGATTAAAGAGCTGAACGACAAAGGCATTAAAACTGAGCAGCTGCAGTTAGATACTGCAATGTGGGATACCGCTCAGGCGAAAGATAAGATGGATGCGTGGATGTCTGGTCCAAACGCGAACAAAATTGAAGTGGTTATCGCTAACAACGATGCGATGGCAATGGGTGCAGTTGAAGCGCTGAAAGCGCACAACAAAACCAGCGTACCAGTATTTGGTGTGGATGCGCTGCCTGAAGCGCTGGCTCTGGTGAAATCTGGCGCCATGGCCGGTACCGTCCTGAACGATGCCAACAACCAGGCGAAAGCCACCTTCGATCTGGCGAAAAACCTGGCTGACGGCAAAGGTGCGGCAGATGGCACTAACTGGAAAATTGAGAACAAGATTGTTCGCGTACCGTACGTAGGTGTCGATAAAGATAATCTGGCAGAGTTCACCAACAAATAAATACTCCGTATGTGGGCGCAATTTCATTGCGCCCTTAATAACGCACTCTGCAAGGCCAATAAGGTATAATTATGGTCAGCACACATACTCAGTCGTCAGGCGAATACTTGTTGGAAATGACCGGCATCAACAAGTCCTTCCCCGGCGTTAAGGCGCTTGATAATGTCAATTTAAAAGTCCGCCCGCATTCTATTCACGCCCTCATGGGAGAGAATGGCGCGGGGAAATCAACATTATTGAAATGTCTTTTCGGCATCTATCAAAAAGATTCCGGCAGTATTTTATTTCAGGGTAAAGAAATCGATTTTCATTCTGCGAAAGAAGCGCTTGAAAATGGTATTTCGATGGTACACCAGGAATTAAACCTGGTATTACAACGTTCTGTAATGGACAACATGTGGCTGGGACGCTATCCCACCAAAGGCATGTTTGTCGATCAGGAAAAAATGTACCGCGATACCAAAGCGATATTTGATGAACTGGATATTGATATCGATCCGCGTGCGCGTGTCGGCACATTATCCGTTTCACAAATGCAGATGATTGAAATTGCGAAAGCATTCTCCTATGACGCCAAAATCGTCATCATGGATGAGCCAACTTCATCGTTAACCGAAAAAGAAGTTAACCATCTGTTCACCATCATCCGTAAGCTGAAAGAGCGTGGATGCGGTATTGTTTATATCTCTCACAAAATGGAAGAAATCTTCCAGCTGTGCGATGAAATTACCGTTCTGCGCGATGGCCAGTGGATTGCGACCCAGCCGCTGGAAGGGCTGGATATGGATAAGATCATCGCCATGATGGTTGGACGTTCACTGAACCAACGTTTTCCGGATAAAGAAAACAAACCTGGTGAAGTCATTCTGCAAGTGCGTAACCTGACCTCGCTGCGCCAGCCGTCGATTCGTGATATCTCGTTTGATTTGCACAAAGGGGAGATTCTTGGGATTGCAGGTCTGGTAGGCGCAAAACGCACGGATATCGTTGAAACGCTTTTTGGTATTCGTGAGAAATCATCGGGTACGATTACGCTACACGGCAAAAAGATTAATAACCACAGTGCAAATGAAGCCATCAACCATGGTTTTGCACTGGTCACGGAAGAGCGCCGCTCAACCGGTATTTATGCGTATCTGGACATTGGTTTTAACTCGTTAATCTCCAATATCCAAAACTATAAAAACAAAGTTGGTCTGTTGGATAATTCCCGCATGAAGAGTGATACCCAGTGGGTAATTGACTCTATGAGGGTAAAAACACCGGGTCATCGCACGCAAATCGGTTCACTTTCTGGCGGTAATCAGCAAAAGGTGGTTATTGGTCGTTGGTTATTAACCCAGCCAGAAATTCTGATGCTGGATGAACCGACGCGCGGAATCGATGTTGGTGCGAAATTTGAAATTTATCAGTTGATTGCCGAACTCGCGAAAAAGGATAAGGGGATTATTATTATTTCCTCTGAAATGCCGGAGCTGCTGGGTATTACCGATCGTATTCTGGTGATGAGCAATGGTCTCGTTGCTGGAATTGTTGACACTAAAACAACAACGCAAAACGAAATCCTCCGTCTTGCGTCTTTGCACCTTTAAGATTAGGGGCTCCTCATGAGTGCGTTAAATAAGAAAAGTTTTCTTACTTACCTGAAAGAAGGCGGAATTTACGTTGTTCTTTTGGTTTTGCTGGCGATTATTATTTTCCAGGATCCCACTTTCTTAAGCTTACTGAACCTGAGTAATATTCTCACGCAATCCTCGGTGCGTATTATTATCGCATTGGGTGTGGCTGGACTGATTGTTACCCAAGGGACCGACCTGTCGGCGGGGCGTCAGGTTGGCCTGGCGGCAGTGGTGGCGGCAACTCTGTTGCAGTCGATGGAGAATGCCAACAAGGTGTTCCCGGAAATGGCGACGATGCCGATCATTGTAGTGGTGCTGATTGTCTGCGTGATTGGCGCCATTATCGGTCTGGTGAACGGTATTATCATTGCTTATCTGAACGTAACGCCGTTTATTACCACACTGGGTACGATGATTATCGTTTACGGGATCAACTCCCTGTACTACGACTTCGTCGGTGCATCGCCAATTTCTGGCTTTGACAGTGGATTCTCAACCTTTGCGCAGGGCTTTATTGCACTGGGCAGTTTCCGACTCTCCTACATCACATTCTATGCGCTGATTGCGGTGGCCTTTGTGTGGGTGCTGTGGAACAAGACCCGCTTCGGTAAAAACATTTTCGCCATCGGCGGAAACCCGGAAGCTGCGAAAGTGTCCGGTGTAAACGTTGCGCTGAACCTGCTGATTATCTATGCGTTGTCTGGCGTGTTCTATGCCTTCGGTGGTTTGCTGGAAGCAGGGCGTATCGGCTCTGCGACCAACAACCTCGGCTTTATGTATGAGCTGGATGCGATTGCGGCGTGCGTGGTTGGTGGCGTGTCGTTCAGCGGCGGGGTAGGTACCGTGTTTGGCGTAGTGACCGGTGTGATTATCTTCACCGTCATCAACTACGGTTTGACCTACATCGGCGTGAACCCTTACTGGCAGTATATTATCAAAGGCGGCATTATCATCTTCGCGGTCGCGCTGGACTCACTGAAGTACGCGCGTAAGAAGTAATCTGGGAAGAGAAAAATAAAACCGGTGCAGAGGCTTTCTGCATCGGTTTTTTATTTGATAAAGAGTAACCAGATACCAGTGAACAGTGCACCAATGGCCATACCGAAATAAACGATGATATAGCTCCAGTAAGTGCTGGGTTCTTTAGCGCGAGAAATGATCATTGGCGTCTGCGAACCTTTCACGGTTTTCTCGACGATACCGGAACGCAGTCCCTTCAGGCCTTCTCTGCACGTCCAGAGAACAATCATCAGTACGCCAGTAACGATAAAGATCGTTTTTCCTTCCATGCTTATTTTCCTTGTTTCTTTTGTAATTCGAGTAATTGTTCAGGCGTGACCGCCGGATACCCCTGCGCATCGTCCGGTACCTGATGCATGGTAGGGATGGGCACCAGTGGGCCTAAAAAACGAGGCTCACGTTTGAAAATGTAGAGATCGGCGAGTGCGCCAAAACGGGCACCAAATTCACGTACCCGCACGGTGAGCATATCTTTTGGCGAAGGCACCGCATAGCACTGAGCCTGAATACCCATATGCAGCGCAATAAACAAGGCGCGCTCACAGTGGAATCGTTGAGTAATAATGATGAAATCGTTGGTATCGAATACTTTACGCGTACGCACGATGGAGTCGAGCGTGCGGAACCCGGCGTAATCAAGCACGATGTCAGCGGGATCAACGCCTGCGGCAATCAGATCCTTACGCATCGTCATGGGTTCGTTGTAGCTTTGCTGGGCATTGTCGCCGCTTAACAGCAGATAGTTTACCTTCCCGCTGTTATAGGCGTTCAATGCGCCCTGAATGCGGTAGCGGTAATACTGATTGATGACGCCGGTGCGGTAATACTTCGCCGTGCCCAGAACCACACCGACCTGGCGGTAGGGTAAATCCTGCAGTTCGTCGTAAATGTAGGGAGCAGTCTTCCAGCTCATCCAGCGATCGAGTCCAAGCACAGTCAAAAGCAGCAAGCCTAACAGGACTAACAGGCTGTAAAACACGCGCTTTAACATGCAGAAAACTCGTTATTTGGATGGAATTTCAATCAGGCTACTGTACCGGAAGACGTAGCGCAAGAAACAGCAGTCTGATTGAGGGGATTTTAGGCATTCTGCATAGTGCCGGATGGCGGTGTAAACACCTTATCCGGCCTACGAACTGGCGTTATTGAGTCGATTAACCCAGGAGAACGCGCTCAATATTATTGCAGCCCAGTGCTTTCAACGTGGCGGAGGTCGCATCCCACTGAATCAACGGCGCGTCGGCTTTTTCAGCCAGCACGGCGCGTTGGATATCTGGATAATCATAACCGTTCAGATTCAACAGGTTTAACGCGCCCTGCAGCGGTGGCAGGGTCGGGTTAAAGGCGGCATTTTCAGCATAGCTGCCGCTAAAAATACGGCCATCTTTACACTCCAGCGCCACGCCGCTTGGGGATTTGCTGTACGGCATATGACATCTGTTGGCAGCGGTGATTGCCGCTTGGGTCAACGCATCGCCCTGCAGTGCGAAGCCGTGATCCTGATCGTCCATCAGCAGCGTTTTAATCTCCAGATCTTTCGGGCCGAAGGCATCTGGCAGGTAATCACGCAGCACGTGTGGCGCACGTCCCGGCAGATGAATACGTAAATCCAGTCCGCTGTTCAGTTCGTTCATAAACTGGCGACAGTGGCCGCACGGCGTGTAGTTGACGGTGATGGCGGCGAGCCCTTTTTCACCGCGCAGCCAGGCGTGGCTGATAGCGCTTTGCTCGGCATGAACAGTTTGCTGCATGGTCGCGCCCAGGAACTCCATGTTCCCACCGAAGTACCAGTTGCCGCTGATGCCGCGAGAAATTGCCCCAACGTTGAAGTTGGACAGCGGAGTACGTGCGCAGGCCGCAGCCAGCGGCAGCAGAGCGAATGCCAGCGCGTCTTCGTCCAGTCCCGATTCGCGTTTTAGCAAAGAGACCTGCTCAGCAGTCAGCATGGCGGGGAAATGTGCATCCGCCAGAACAGGGGCCAGGGCTGATTGCAAGTTATCCGCGAGTTGGGCAAAAGCAGTTTGAAAACGTGGATGCATGGCGATGCCTCATAACAATGTAATGGAATCGTAGTTTACGGGCCTGTTATGGCTTTATATGTGATCCAAATCTCATTGTGTATGCAACTTATGAAACTTAAATGAAAAATGTGCAACGCATCGCAAATAAATAGCTAAAAAATGAAGATTAACCCACCACTGCCAGAATAATCGGGAACAGGAACGGGGCTACCAGCGAGGTAATAATGCCGCAAATGACCAGCGCCAGTGAGCTAAACGCACCTTCCTGATAGTCCAGTTCCGCACAGCGTGCGGTGCCCAGGGCGTGCGACGCGGTGCCCATTGCCAGCCCACGAGCGGCCTTAGTGCGAATACGCATGGCATTGAGTAACGTATGTCCAAATACCGCCCCGAGAATGCCGACAAAAATGACGCATACGGCGCTGATCGCCGGAATGCCGCCAATACTGCCTCCCACGGCCATAGCGATAGGCGTGGTGACCGATTTTGGCATGATAGACGCGGCAATTTGCGGCGATGCGCCCATCAACAAGGCGATTGTTGTACCTGTAACCATCGCCACAACGCTCCCGGCAAAACAGATAGCAATGATTGATTTCCAGCGGGCGCGAATCTGGTGCAACTGTTCGTATAACGGATAGGCCAGCGCGACCACGGCAGGTTGCAGCAAATCGTTCAGCACTTCGCTGCCTTTGAAATAGTGATCGTAGGGAATACCGGTCAGCAGCAGAATGGGAATGATCACCACCATGGCAACAAGCAGCGGATTCAGCAAAGGCATTTTAAAGCGAGCTGCCAGCTTACGTGCGCCAAAAAATACCGCCAGCGTAAGAGGTAATGACCACCAGATATACGACATCATTTTTTTGCTTTAGCCTCTTTTTGCCCAACGATTTTGCGCTCACCGTGCACAATGTGCGAGCTCCAGCTCACCACCAGGAAAACGACCAGCGTACTGATGGTACAAGACACCACCACCGGACCAAATTGCGCGCGCAGCAGGTCAAAGTACTGCATGATCCCCACGCCAATCGGGACAAACAACAGGGCCATATAGCGAATCAGCACGTAGCAGCCGGGGTTAACCCATTTTGCCGGTAACACCTGCAAAGCCAGTAAAACAAACAGAATCAGCATGCCGATAATGCTGCCCGGAATGGTGATAGGGAGTAGCGATGCAAGAAAAATACCTGCATAGAGGCAGGCATAAATCAGGACGAATGCGCGCAAATATTGCCAGATAACGTTCAGTGCTTTGCTCATAGTTGAAACCCTTGACGAGACTCATTCATCATACAATTAAACTTAAAAACGTGCTACCGATCACATCATGAATTCTAAGCATAGAGGAAATAGATATCTGGAACATCGGGCGATGGCCCTAACTCTCCGCGCTAAACTTGTGCCAGGTAGTACAGAAAACGGTTCAGGGCGGTAGTAGGCGTTTCGTTGTTGCGCCAGAATACGCCGACGCTGCCTTTTTGTTCAATCTTCGGCAGATTCAGGATAGCCAGTTGTCCCTGGGCGGCATACCGTTGTGCCAGCCGTAGAGAAAGAATAGAGATCATGTCGCTACTTTGCAGCAGGTTGGTACTGACGTTGATTGATGCCGATTCAATGATGTTTTCCGGCAACATTACGCCGTTATCAACCAGCGCGTTATCAATGCTTATCCGGATAGGGGTTCCTGTCGGCCAGACAATCCAGCGCCAGTTAGCCAGATCGTGCCAGGTGAGCAGGGGATATTTTGCCAAGGGATGATCGGGGCGGGCGACGAAACAGACCGGCTCGGTATACAGCACTTGATAATTGAGCGGCAACTGAAGCGCCCGACCGCCGACCCGACCGACGACGACATCCACCGAACCCGCGAGCAGATCGTGCAGCAGCGGGGTCATCACTTTCTCTTCAATATTTAGATGCAGGGTTGGCAGTTCTGTGAGCAAACCCAGTATTGCCTGTGAAACACAGTCGGTCGCTACCGGCGAGCAGCCAATCTTCAGACTCCCTACAAGGCCGCCTTGCTTAAAACGGGCGATTTCATACTGCGAACGCTCCATATCATTGATCAGGCGTTGGGCATGTTGCAGTAGCAACTTGCCGCCTTCGGAAGGGCGCAAGCCTTTACTGTGACGTTCAAAGAGCGTGATGCCAATCTCATCTTCGAGCTGTGATAACCATTTCGACAACGCGGGCTGGGTGATATTCATCATCCGGGCGACGTGCGTCAGATTTCCCTGTTCGCCCAGCGCGATAAGCGTTTGCAGGTGTTGCAACTTCAGTTTCTGCGCCCAGTTTGCCATTTGCTATAACCTCCAGGTTATGCCTCTGCATGAAAAGCCATTGTACATTTCATCTCCAAACATACAAAGTCGCAACATACCTAAAACAAAACAGACATCTACTCTACCTGCACTGAGGCATTCACTATGACTCAACAACGTGATCTACAAGCACTGATCGATTCCGCCCCCGTCGGTAAGACCCAGTGGCGCGTTATCATCTGCTGTTTTCTGGTTGTCATGCTCGACGGATTTGATACCGCGGCGATTGGTTTTATCGCACCCGACATTCGCACTCACTGGCAGCTGACTGCCGGCGATCTGGCACCGCTGTTTGGCGCAGGTCTGCTGGGGCTGACTGCTGGCGCGCTGCTCTGTGGCCCGCTGTCCGACCGTTTTGGCCGCAAACGGGTGATAGAACTCTGCGTGGCGCTGTTCGGTGCACTGAGCCTGCTCTCGGCTTTTTCCCCCGATCTGCAAACGCTGGTTATTTTGCGCTTTCTTACCGGCTTAGGGCTGGGCGGGGCAATGCCGAATACCATTACTATGACTTCGGAATACCTGCCCGCGCGTCGGCGTGGCGCACTGGTCACCATGATGTTCTGTGGCTTTACTCTGGGATCGGCAATGGGCGGTATCGTCAGCGCACAGCTGGTGCCGGTGATTGGTTGGCACGGCATTCTGGTGCTGGGAGGCGTTCTACCGCTAATGCTGTTTGTTGCTCTGCTGTTTGCGCTACCGGAATCCCCGCGCTGGCAGGTTCGTCGTCAAGTGCCGCAAAACGTGATTGCCAGAACCGTTAGCGCCATCACCCGGGAACGTTATGACAATACCCATTTTTATCTCAACGAAGGTGCCGCGATAGCTAAAGGCAGCATTCGCCAGCTGTTCGTTGGGCGACAGCTGCCTATTACTCTGATGCTATGGGTAGTGTTCTTTATGAGCCTGCTGATTATTTATCTGCTCTCCAGCTGGATGCCAACGCTGCTTAACCATCGTGGAATTGATCTGCAGCATGCCTCCTGGGTAACTGCCGCCTTCCAGATTGGAGGAACGCTGGGGGCACTGGCGCTGGGTGTGCTGATGGACAAATATAACCCTTTCCGCGTGCTGGCCGTGAGTTATGCGCTGGGCGCAGTGTGCATCGTCATGATTGGCCTGAGCGAAAACGGTCTGTGGCTGATGGCACTGGCTATTTTTGGCACCGGCATCGGCATCAGCGGTTCTCAGGTTGGTATTAATGCGTTAACCGCCACGCTTTATCCGACACAAAGCCGGGCGACGGGCGTCAGCTGGTCTAATGCAGTGGGGCGCTGCGGCGCGATTGTCGGCTCGCTTTCCGGCGGGGTGATGATGGCGATGAATTTCTCATTCGATAACCTGTTTTTCATTATTGCCGTCCCGGCGGCCATCAGCGCGGTAATGCTTACGCTGCTGACGGTTGTTATCCGCCAGTCGGCCTCTGCCTCAAATACTCTGCCACGCGCAGGTGTTGTGAATGAATAAGGAGAATCCCTATGTCTGAACTGAATCAGGACGTTAAGAACAGCCGTCAGCAGTTTTACCAGCATATTTCCGGGCAGAATCTGACCCCTCTGTGGGAGTCGCTGCACCGCCTGGTGCCGCCAACACCGAACGCACATTGCGCGCCTGCGTACTGGAACTATCAGGAGATCCGCCCGCTGCTGCTGGAAAGTGGCGATCTGATTGGCGCGAAAGAGGCGATTCGCCGCGTGCTGGTGCTGGAAAACCCAATGCTGCGTGGACAGTCTTCAATCACCCCAACGCTGTACGCGGGATTGCAGTTAATTATGCCGGGCGAGGTTGCGCCGAGTCATCGTCATAATCAGTCTGCACTGCGCTTTATTGTCGAAGGGAAAGGGGCATTTACCGCTGTGGACGGTGAGCGCACCCAAATGCATGAAGGCGATTTTATTCTGACGCCGCAGTGGCGCTGGCACGATCACGGCAACCCGGGCAGTGAACCGGTGGTGTGGCTGGACGGTCTGGACCTGCCGTTGGTGAACCTGCTGGGCTGCGGCTTTGCGGAAGACTACCCGGAAGATCAGCAGCCGGTCACGCGCAAGGAAGGGGATTACTTACCGCGCTACGCGGCCAATATGCTGCCGCTGCGTCATCAGAAAGGTAACTCATCGCCGATTTTTAACTATCGCTACGATCGCAGCCGTGAAGCACTGCATGACCTGACGCGCATGGGCGACGCCGATGAGTGGGACGGTTACAAGATGCGTTACGTCAACCCGGTAACCGGCGGTTATCCCATGCCTTCGATGGGAACCTTCCTGCAACTGTTGCCGCAGGGCTTTTCCTCACGAATGGCGCGTACCACCGACAGCACTATCTACCACGTGGTGGAAGGAAGTGGGCAGGTCACCATCGGCAATGAGACCTTCAACTTTTCGCCAAAAGATATCTTTGTGGTGCCAACCTGGCACGGCGTGTCGTTCCAGACCCACGAAGATACCGTCTTATTCAGTTTTTCGGACAGACCGGTTCAGGAAGCACTGGGGTTGTTCCGCGAAGCACGCTATTAATTTGGGAGAGAGAAAATGACGCAATACGTATTTGAACCACAAGTGCCTGTTACCGTTCCTGTTGTTGGCTGTGATGAACAATTTCCTGTGCGCCGTGTTTACTGCGTGGGCCGTAACTATGCCGCTCATGCCCGTGAAATGGGCTTTGATCCGGATCGCGAACCACCGTTCTTTTTCTGTAAACCTGCCGATGCGGTAGTCCCGGTGGCGGCTGGTCAGATCCTCGAACTGCCGTACCCATCGCAAACCGATAACTATCACTATGAGATAGAGCTGGTGGTGGCGATTGGCAAAAAGGGCAGTGATATTCCGCTGGAAAAAGCGCACGAATATATCTGGGGCTATGCCACCGGCCTGGATATGACCCGCCGTGATCGGCAGATGGAGATGCGGCAGATGGGGCGTCCGTGGGAAATTGGCAAAGCGTTTGATCTCTCCGCACCCATCGCGCCGCTGCATAAAGCCAGCGAAAGTGTGGATGTTAACAATGCGCCAATCTGGTTGCAGGTCAACGGCGACGATCATCAGCGTAGCGATATTCGCCACCTCATCTGGTCTGTGAATGAAACCATCAGCTATCTGTCTGGTTTCTTTGAACTGCAGCCGGGCGATCTGATCTACACCGGTACCCCAGAAGGCGTGGGGGCGGTAGTGAAAGGGGATGTGATCACCGGAAACGTAGACGGTTTAACCCCCATCGCCGTGAAGATTGTCTGAGGTGGATGATGAAGCTGTACAGTTTCTTTAATAGCTCGGCGTCATATCGGGTGCGCATTGCGCTGGCGCTGAAGGGGCTGGATTACCAGACGGTGGGTGTCAACATTCGCATCGGTCAGCAGAACGAACTGGCCTACCGACGGATGAACCCGGTGGGACTGGTGCCGACTCTGGTGACCGATGACGGAGAATCACTTGGGCAGTCGCTGGCAATAATTGACTGGCTGGATGGCCACTTTCCGCAAACGCCACTGCTGCCTGCCGACTTCCCGGTGCGCAGTAAGGTGCTGGAAATTGTCTATGCCATCGCCTGTGATATCCACCCGGTGAATAACATGCGGGTACTGCGCTACCTGAGTGAAGAGTTAAAGGTCAGTGAAGAAGATAAAAAACGCTGGTATGCACACTGGATCCAGCAAGGGTTAAGCGCGGTGGAACAGATGCTGCGCCAGAGTCATTCGGGGACGTTCTGCGTGGGTGATGCGCCAACGCTGGCGGATTGCTGTCTGATCCCACAGTGGGCGAACGCGTTACGTATGGGCTGTGATCTGAGCGGATATCCGCGCTGTAAGGCGGTATATGATGCCTGTACTCAGCTTCCGGCGTTTATCGCCGCCGCGCCCGAGAATCAACAAGATAAAATTCCAGCCTGATAAGGAGAACGACAATGGCTAAAGTGACACGCGCAATTATCGTGGGTGGTGGGATTGGCGGCGCGGCGACCGCGCTATCGCTGGCCCGTCAGGGCATTAAAGTGATGTTGCTGGAGAAAGCGCACGAGATTGGTGAAATTGGCGCGGGTATTCAGCTCGGGCCGAATGCATTCTCTGCTCTGGACAGCCTTGGCGTGGGGGAAATCGCCCGCCAACGCGCCGTTTTTACCGACCACATCACGATGATGGATGCGGTAAATGCGAAAGAGGTGGTCCGCATTGAAACCGGCCAGGCGTTCCGCGATCACTTTGGCGGCCCTTATGCGGTTATCCATCGGGTTGATATTCACGCCAGCGTTTGGGAAGCGGCGCTGGTGCATCCTAACGTTGAGTATCGCACTTCAACTAACGTGGTTGATATTCGCCAGACAGAGAATGACGTGACGGTATTTGATGAACACGGCAACAGTTGGACGGCGGATATTTTGGTGGGCTGTGACGGTGTAAAATCGGTCGTTCGTCAGTCTCTGATTGGCGATGCGCCACGGGTTACCGGACACGTGGTCTATCGCGCCGTGATTGATTGCGATGATATGCCGGAAGATTTACGCATTAACGCACCGGTGCTGTGGGCCGGACCACACTGTCACCTGGTGCACTATCCGCTGCGCGGCGGTAAGCAATATAACCTGGTGGTGACCTTCCACAGTCGTCAGCAGGAAGAGTGGGGCGTGAAAGATGGCAGCAAAGAGGAAGTGCTCTCCTATTTTGCGGGTATCCATCCGCGCCCGCGCCAGATGCTGGATAAACCGACGTCATGGCGGCGCTGGTCCACCGCCGACCGCGAGCCGGTAGAAAAATGGGGAACCGACCGCATCACGCTGGTGGGGGATGCCGCTCACCCGGTGGCGCAATATATGGCGCAGGGTGCCTGTATGGCGTTGGAAGACGCGGTAACGCTCGGTAAAGCGCTACAGCAGTGTGATGGCGATGCGGCTGATGCCTTTGCGCTGTATGAGTCGGTGCGTATTCCGCGTACCGCACGCATCGTCTGGTCAACGCGTGAAATGGGCCGTGTCTACCACGCCGCAGGCGTCGAGCGGCAGGTGCGTAATCTGCTGTGGAAAGACAAATCGCAGGCGGAGTTTTATCGCGGTATGGAATGGCTGTACGGTTGGAAAGAAGATAACTGCCTGTTGCCGCGCTGAGCCTCTTTAATCTCCCGAACGGAGGCGCTACCATAGCGCCTCTTTTTTTGCGGGTGACGATATGCGTGTTTTACTGGCGCCGATGGAAGGCGTGCTCGACTCACTGGTGCGCGAGCTGCTGACTGAAGTGAATGATTACGATCTGTGCATCACCGAATTTGTGCGCGTGGTGGATCAGCTCCTGCCGGCAAAAGTATTTCATCGACTCTGCCCGGAACTGCATAACAACAGCCGGACGCCATCCGGCACGTTGGTTCGCATTCAGCTGTTAGGACAGTATCCGCAGTGGCTGGCGGAGAATGCCGCACGCGCGGTAGAACTGGGCTCATACGGTGTCGATCTAAACTGTGGCTGTCCGTCGAAGCTGGTGAACGGTAGCGGCGGTGGCGCAACGCTATTGAAAGATCCTGAGCTTATCTACCGGGGCGCAAAAGCTATGCGCGAGGCGGTTCCGGCTCATCTTCCGGTGACGGTGAAAGTTCGTCTGGGCTGGGACAACAGCGACCGGCAGTTTGAAATTGCCGATGCCGTCCAGCAGGCTGGTGCCAGCGAACTGGCGGTGCACGGCCGAACCAAAGAGCAGGGCTACAAGGCGGAACATATCAACTGGCAGGCGATTGGCGAGATCCGCCAGCGGCTGACCATTCCGGTTATTGCGAATGGTGAAATCTGGGACTGGCAGAGCGCCCAGGATTGTATGGCTATCAGCGGATGCGATGCGGTGATGATCGGACGTGGCGCATTAAATATTCCGAACCTGAGCCGCGTGGTGAAATACAACGAGCCGCGTATGCCGTGGCCTGAAGTCGTGACGCTGTTGCAAAAATATACCCGCCTTGAAAAGCAGGGGGACACCGGGCTGTATCATGTAGCGCGGATTAAGCAGTGGTTAGGGTATTTGCGCAAAGAATATTCAGAGGCAACAGAACTGTTTCAGGAAATTCGTGCGTTAAATAATTCGCCGGATATCGCACGTGCGATTCAGGCTATCGAGATTACTGCCTGATCTCAGTTCCAGTAGGCCGGATAAGGCGTTTACGCCGCCATCCGGCATCAGAGAGAATAATAGCCTGAGATTTCTGCTATCAGGCCTGGGCGAAATGACGACATCAGAAAATCATCTTAAACACGCCTGTTACCACCAATAGCCCAATCAGAAAAATAATCAGAATTACCCACAGCAGAATTTTCATTAACTTTCCTTTTTTTGGTAAGTTCAGATTGAGTATAGGAAAGTATCAATCATTCTGCCTGGAGGCGTTGTTATGCTGGTTTACGTGCGCTGAGCAGAAACACCATCGGCCGCTCTTTTTCTTCATCTAAAGCCGGGTTTTCAGCAATCTGTTGCGCGGACGGCCCCCATTCATCGACACAAACGATCTCGAATCCGGCGGCAATCAGCGCATTAATCCAGGTCGCCAGCTTACGGTGCTGTTTTTTGACGCCTTCAGCAAACCAGTTACTGATACGCTCACCTTCCTGCTGATAATGATTAACCGGCCAGGACAGCTGCCCGGTTTTATCTTTTATCCAGCCCTGATTAAGCGGTGCGGTATAAATTGGATGCTCGGCAGAGAAAACTAACATACCGCCTGGTGTTAATGACTGGTAAATGGTTACGAATAATCGTTCTATATCGTGCAAATAGTGCAGGGCAAGCGAGCTATAAACCAGGTCAAAAGAATTTGGGGACAGGGTTAGCGTTTCGAGATCTTCACGCTGATAAACGATGCCATTACCCTGCGTCATACTGTGTGCCTGGGTTAACATTTTTTGTGAAATATCCAGTCCCATTACGCTGGCTGCCAGATTATCGCGCGCGTAGCGGCAAAACCAACCATATCCACAGCCCAAATCAAGAATGTTTTTGCCTTGAAGAGAGGGGAGCATCGCTTGTATTGTCGGCCATTCTGGCGCGCCGTCGAGTCCCTTTACTGAACGATCCAGCGTGGCATATCCGGCAAAGAACTCAGGATCGTCATAGATATTCTGTGACATAACATCTCCATCCATTAATTATTAAAATTATTTAATCTATATTATTCACGAGGTGTATATTTTTCTGATTATATATTTTTATTGCCAAAGATGTATTGCCACGCGTAACTAAAAAAGCAACAGCGACAAGTCGTAATCTCTGCACATCTTTTCTTACCTGTATATCTCCATGAATCGTAATTCTGTGTTTGTCACGACGGCATTGTTGCCGCTTTTTGTTCTGATGTCTGGCTGCGCGCCGATGCATGATGACCGTCAGTCTCTGTCACAGCAGACGCCTGCCGCAAATGTCGATACCACATTGCCTGCCGCGTTAAAAAATGGCTGGCCGGACAGCCAGTGGTGGAAGGCATATCACGACCCCCAGCTTAATGCGTTGATTGACAGCACGTTGCGAAATTCTCCTGATATGCAGGTCGCGGAACAGCGCATTCAACTGGCGGAGGCGCAGGCTAAGGCCGTGGAAGCACAAGATGGCCCGGAGATTGACTTCTCCGCAGACGTTGAGCGTCAGAGAATGTCAGCCGAAGGGCTGATGGGGCCGTTTGCCATTACCGATCCGGCCGCCGGGACGACAGGGCCGTGGTACACCAACGGTACTTTTGGTTTAACCGCCGGCTGGAATCTGGATCTGTGGGGTAAGAATCGGGCCGAAGTGACTGCGCGTATAGGGGCCGTTAAGGCACGTGAGGCTGAGCGCGAGCAAACCCGGCAACTGCTGGCGAGCGGTGTCTCCCGTCTTTACTGGGAATGGCAGACGCAGGCCGCGCTGAAAACCGTGCTGACGCAAATCGAAAGCGAGCAGCAAAATGTGATTACCGTCGATCGTCAACTATATCAAAACGGCCTCACTTCTTCGGTGGAAGGCGTCGAAACCGATATCGATTCCAGCAAAACAGAGCAGCAGCTGAATGATGTCAGCGGTAAAATGAAGGTGATTGAGGCGCGCCTAAGCGCGCTGAGCAACTCGCAGTCCGTTGCCCTGAAGCTCCATTCGACCAAACTGCCCGTGGTTGAAAGTCAGCTCCCGTCCCAACTAGGTTATTCGCTGCTGGCCCGTCGACCAGATTTGCAGGCAGCACACTGGTACATTGAGTCATCGCTGAGCAGCATTGATGCGGCGAAAGCGGCGTTTTATCCCGATGTGAATCTGATGGCATTTTTACAACAGGATGCGTTACATCTGAGTGACCTGTTCCGCCATTCCGCGCAGCAAATGGGCGTAACCGCCGGGCTGACGCTGCCTATCTTTGACAGTGGCAGGCTGAATGCGAATCTCGATATTACGAAAGCGCAAAGTAACCTGACGGTGGCGAATTACAACAAAGCTGTGGTGGATGCGGTGAATGACGTGGCACGTGCGGCATCGCAGGTAGAAACACTGGCGCAGAAAAATCAGCATCAGCAGCAGATTGAACATGACGCTCAGCGCGTAGTGGGGCTGGCACAGGCGCGCTTTAATGCGGGTATTATTGCGGGCTCCAGGGTTAGCGAGGCAAAGATCCCGGCATTACGTGAGCAGTGCAACGGTCTGCTTTTGCAAGGCCAGTGGCTGGATGCCTCAATCCAGTTGACCAGCGCGCTGGGCGGCGGTTATCACGCATCCTGATTTAATCGGCCCGCCGGTGTTCCGCTGTCGGGCCATCTTCATTGCGCTTTACGCGTGCTTCGGCGTTTCATCCACCAGCGAACGCCCGCGACTATTCCGATAACCAGCACCAGCCAGATACCATGCTTGATATGCTGGTCGAGGCTGTGCAGCCACGGCGCGATCACTTCGCCACCGACGTAGCCGAGGGTGGTAAATAGCAATGCCCAGACAAACGCGCCAAGAATATTCAGCGGTAAAAATATCTTCGGCGGCAGGTGACTGGCGCCAATCAGTAAGGGACCAATAACGCGAAAGCCGTACATAAAGCGCGTACCGACCACAAACAGGTAAGGACGCCGTTGGATCATTTTCTGCGCATAATGAATTTTCGCCTGATGGCGCGAGAAACGACGCAGAATTTTGCCGCCAAAACGACGTCCGAGTAAATAGAGCAACTGATCGCCAATCATCCCACCTAGTGCGACCGAGAGTACCACCAGCGGGAATTTCAGGACTCCCTGATGCGCCACGACGCCGCCTAACAGGGTAATGGTTTCACCTTCCGCCAGGCTGCCGATGATTAACGCAGCATAGCCGTACTGCGCAACATAATGCGTTATATCCATACGTTGTATGACCTCCACGGTAATAGCATACACCCTATGAATACTTGATGCCGGAAAAGACGCATAGTAGCGCTTAACGTCGTTCAGTTCCCTAATGCCTGATGGCGCTTCGCTTATCAAGCCTACGGCTTACACACTTTTTACCCGGCGCTTCGGTATTTTTCATGTGTACATAAAATAATCAAAAGCTGAATTATACTTGAAGTGTTGAGGTCCGGAGCTGACAAGAAGGGGGCGGTATGAACCATGTCTGGGGGCTGTTTTCCCATCCCGATCGTGAAATGCACGTGATCAACAGCGAAAACGAAAGTGTTTCGCATCACTATACCCACCATGTACTGCTGATGGCGGCAATCCCGGTTGTTTGCGCGTTTATCGGTACCACGCAAATCGGCTGGAATTTTGGCGATGGCAATATCCTGAAGTTATCTCTGTTGACCGGATTTGCGATGGCAATTCTGTTTTACGGGGTGATGCTGGCAGGCGTCGCCGTCATGGGCCGGGTTATCTGGTGGATGGCACGTAATTACCCGCAGCGCCCGTCGTTGGCCCACTGTATGGTCTTTGCAGGGTATGTTGCGACGCCGCTGTTTTTAAGCGGATTGGTCGCACTTTATCCGCTGGTCTGGCTGTGTGCATTAGTAGGAACGATCGCGCTATTTTACACCGGTTATTTACTCTATCTCGGCATTCCGACGTTCCTGAATATCTCTAAAGAGGAAGGCCTGAGCTTTTCCAGTTCAACACTGGCGATCGGTGTTCTGGTACTGGAAGTTCTGCTGGCGATTACGGTAATCCTGTGGGGTTACGGCTATCGGTTATTTTGACGGATAAACCTGTCTGCGCTGCGTTGTTGACGTAAAAGTCAGCAACGCAGCATTTCGAGACGATTCTCCTGTGGCGGCAAACCTGCCGGATCGCTATGATGCCTGAGCTAGCTTGAGATAATACTTAGTCTCTGGCGGTGTGCGTTGTGACGTGCGTGAACCATTATCAGAAATCTCATCATGCTGAAATTCCGAGTTTCATTATTAAGCCTTGCCCTGGTGCTGGCCGTTCCTTTTGCACCCCAAGCCGTGGCTAAAACGGCAACTACCGCAGCAGCTTCTCAGCCTGAGATAGCGTCCGGTAGCGCGATGATTGTTGATCTGAATACCAACAAAGTTATCTATTCGAACCACCCGGACCTTGTGCGTCCGATTGCGTCGATTACCAAATTAATGACCGCGATGGTAGTGCTTGATGCACGACTGCCGTTGGATGAGAAGCTGAAAGTTGATATCAGCCAGACGCCGGAAATGAAAGGCATCTACTCTCGTGTGCGACTGAACAGTGAAATTAGCCGTAAAGACATGCTGCTGCTGGCGCTGATGTCATCAGAAAACCGTGCGGCGGCGAGCCTGGCGCATCATTACCCTGGCGGTTATAACGCGTTTATTAAGGCCATGAATGCTAAAGCGAAAGCGCTCGGCATGACTCAGACTCGCTTTGTGGAACCAACCGGCTTATCGATTCATAACGTCTCGACCGCTCGTGATTTAACCAAGCTGCTGATTGCCAGCAAGCAGTATCCGCTGATTGGCCAGTTAAGCACCACGCGTGAAGATATGGCGACCTTTGCCAACCCGGCTTATACGCTGCCATTCCGTAACACTAACCATCTGGTATACCGCGATAACTGGAATATTCAGTTAACCAAAACCGGGTTTACCAATGCGGCAGGCCACTGTCTGGTGATGCGCACCGTGATCAATAACAAACCGGTGGCGCTGGTGGTGATGGATGCGTTCGGTAAATATACCCACTTTGCCGATGCCAGCCGTTTACGTACCTGGATTGAAACGGGCAAGGTGATGCCGGTTCCGGCAGCGGCGCTGAGCTATAAAAAGCAAAAAGCGGCGCAGATGGCAGCGGCGGGTTCAGCGACGAGCGAGCAAACTGCACAGAACGATTAAATAAGACAACTTATCCGGCATACACATAGCTAATGTAGCGGTAGGCCGGGCAAGCGAAGCGCCCCCGGCAACATGCCCGGTGGCGCTTATCTTTTTTGCTTTATGACTCTTTCCAGAACTTCTGCTTACTCGTTTTCCCAATACCCGGATTCATACTGTTGGTGGGATCGTTCTCACGGTAAAAACGGGTTAATGTTTCCGGTGCTTTATACAGATGTCCGACGTTATGCTCTGCCGGATACTGTGCTCCGCGCTCGTGCAGAAGCTCCAGCATCTGCTCTTTCAGGGCATGCGCATCCACGCCTTTTTTCACGATGTAATCCTGATGGAAGACGTAGCACATAAAGTGGCCGTAATAGAGTTTGTGCACCAGTTGGCTGTCGATCTCTGCAGGCAGATGCTCGTACCATTCGGTGTCGTTACGGCGCAGCGCGATATCCAGCGCCAGAATATCTTCCACTTCATCGGCATGTACGGCCTGGTAACGAATCGCCGCCCCAGCCGCCGCAAAGCGATGCAAAAACGCCTTGCTGCCTTCTTCCGGCGTACAGGCAAAGAAGTCGCCTTCAGCGGTTTTGAAAAACTCGCTTAGCCAGTTTTGCGCTTCAGCCACGCCACCACCGGCCATTTTTAACAGCAGGTGATGTTCGTACTTATCGCGCCAGCTTTTCATGCGCGCGGGTAAGTGGCTGGGGAACAAATGGCCAAATTTCTGCATTGCCCGATCGGTGAAATGTGGACGGAAAATTTTCACTTTTTCCAGCATTGCATCGGTGCGACCTTTCAGGGTGAAGAAGAACGGCATTTTGTCGGTGCCGAGCTTGTCGATCATCAGAAACGTATCTTTGCCGTATTGCTCAGCGATGTCATAAATATCGCGGTGCATATATTCACCGGCGACCGGCAGATGCTCAAATTTTGCCAGAATATGACGGCGAATCTCCGTCAGCACCTCTGGCTGGTTGGTACCGATGTAAAAGACCTGCTGGTTTTTTTCGGCTTCGAAGGTGTCCAGACGCACCGCAAAAACCGCGAGCTTGCCTGCACAACCGGATGATTCAAACAACCGATCCGGGTCGGCGTTATAGCGAGCGGGCGTGTCCGCCTCAATATCTCTGACGCGGGTAACGTAGTCGTGATCGTGTGCATGACGTCCATCGTGGCGCACATCGTCATCTTTGATACGCTCGTCATCAAGTTTGCTAAGGATCTGTTCCGGGGTCTGGCCCAGTTCGATACCCAGATGGTTAACCAGCTGTAATTTACCCTGCTCGTCAATACGCGCAAACAGCGACATCTCCGTGTATGCCGGACCGCGCTGAACCAGCGAGCCGCCGGAGTTGTTACAAATACCGCCAATCACTGAAGCGCCGATACAGGAAGATCCGATCACCGAATGCGGCTCACGGCCAAACGGTTTGAGCGCTTTTTCCAGTGAATAAAGCGTGGTGCCGGGATAGGCCAGCACCTGTTCGCCTTTGCCGATGACGTGCAGCTTATCAAGGCGCAGGGTGCTGATAATGACAATCTCGCGGTCGTAATCATTACCGCTTGGCGTAGAGCCTTCGGTCAGCCCAGTGTTGGCGGCCTGCATCAGGATAATTTTATCTGCGGCGACACAAGCGTTCAGGACGCGCCACAATTCTAAAAGCGAGCCAGGGAACACCACGGCGAGTGCATCGCCCTGACCGGAGCGGAATCCCTTGCGATAGCGGGCGGTTTTAGCAGGGTCTGTGAGCAGGTGTGAATGACCTACCAGACGGGTCAGTTCATTCAGAAAAGCTTTATTATCTGTTGTAATGGAAGACATTCTCCACTCCTTGTGGTGGGACTCAATATCAGGAACAAGCATAGCGCTTTGTATGACAATACGCTTTCTCATTCACATTGTCTCTGGGTTGTCCTCCACTGAGTCGCGTTGGTTTCGAAAATTAGGAGAATAACCTTAGCTTTCTTTATCGCTCCCGTTTAGTCTTACGGCAAACTGCGGTTTTTGTTATATTTTCGCTGCCTCGTCGGGAAAAAATAAAGAGAGAATCAACATGAAATGGCTATGTTCTGTAGGTGTCGCGGTGAGTCTGGCGTTGCAACCAGCGCTGGCGGACACGCTGTTTGGTAACCATCCTCTGACGCCAGAAGCGCGGGATGCATTCGTTACCGATTTACTTAAACAGATGACCGTGGATGAGAAAATTGGGCAACTACGCTTGATAAGCGTCGGACCTGATAACCCGAAAGAAGCCATCCGCGAGATGATCAAAGACGGGCAGGTTGGGGCAATTTTTAACACCGTCACGCGCCAGGATATCCGCAAAATGCAGGATCAGGTGATGGAGCTCAGCCGCCTGAAAATTCCTCTCTTTTTTGCCTACGACGTATTGCACGGCCAGCGTACCGTGTTCCCGATAAGTCTTGGCCTGGCGTCCTCTTTTAATCTCGATGCGGTCAGAACCGTTGGCCGTATTTCCGCGTATGAAGCTGCCGATGATGGTCTGAATATGACCTGGGCGCCAATGGTCGATGTCTCTCGCGATCCGCGCTGGGGCCGTGCTTCAGAAGGTTTTGGTGAAGACACGTATTTAACGGCTACGATGGGTAAAACCATGGTGGAAGCGATGCAGGGGAAAAGCCCGGCTGACCGCTATTCGGTGATGACCAGCGTCAAGCACTTCGCCGCCTATGGCGCGGTTGAAGGTGGCAAGGAATATAACACCGTCGATATGAGCCCACAGCGTCTGTTCAACGACTATATGCCGCCGTATAAAGCCGGGCTGGATGCCGGTAGCGGTGCGGTGATGGTGGGTCTTAATTCGCTAAACGGTACGCCTGCAACCTCAGATTCATGGCTGTTAAAAGACGTGCTGCGTGATGAGTGGGGCTTTAAGGGGATTACCGTTTCCGATCACGGCGCGATTAAGGAACTGATTAAGCACGGTACCGCCTCCGATCCTGAAGATGCGGTGCGTGTGGCGATCAAGTCCGGCATCAACATGAGTATGAGCGATGAGTATTACAGCAAATATCTGCCGGGCTTGATTAAATCCGGCAAAGTGACGATGGCGGAGTTGGACGACGCCGCGCGCCACGTGCTGAACGTGAAATATGATATGGGGCTGTTTAACGATCCGTACAGCCATCTGGGGGCCAAAGAATCTGACCCACAGGACACCAACGCAGAAAGCCGTTTGCATCGCAAAGAGGCGCGTGAAGTGGCGCGCGAAAGCCTGGTGCTGCTGAAAAACCGTCTGGAAACGTTGCCGCTGAAAAAATCGGCCACAGTGGCGGTTGTCGGTCCGCTGGCCGACAGCAAGCGTGATGTGATGGGCAGTTGGTCCGCCGCCGGTGTTGCCGATCAGTCGGTAACGGTACTGACGGGGATTAAAAATGCCGTCGGCGATCAGGGCAAAGTGCTGTACGCCAAAGGGGCGAATATCACCAACGACAAAGGCATTGTCGATTTCCTCAACCTGTATGAAGAAGCGGTAAAGGTTGACCCGCGTTCGCCGCAGGCGATGATCGATGAAGCCGTTAACGCCGCGAAGCAATCTGATGTGGTTGTCGCGGTAGTCGGTGAAGCGCAGGGCATGGCGCATGAAGCCTCCAGCCGCACCGATATCACCATTCCACAAAGTCAGCGTGACCTGATTGCCGCGTTGAAAGCCACGGGTAAACCGTTGGTTCTGGTGTTGATGAACGGTCGTCCGCTGGCGCTGGTGAAGGAAGATCAACAAGCCGATGCGATCCTCGAAACCTGGTTTGCCGGGACGGAGGGCGGTAACGCCATCGCCGATGTGCTGTTTGGTGATTACAATCCGTCAGGCAAGCTGCCGATGTCTTTCCCGCGCTCTGTTGGACAGATCCCGGTCTATTACAGCCATCTCAATACCGGTCGTCCGTATAACGCCGATAAACCGAACAAGTACACGTCGCGCTACTTTGATGAAGCCAATGGTCCGTTGTATCCCTTTGGTTATGGCCTGAGCTACACCACGTTTACGGTTTCTGATGTGAAGCTCTCTTCTCCGACGATGAAGCGTGACGGAACCGTGACGGCCAGCGTGCAGGTGACCAACACCGGCAAGCGCGAAGGTGCAACGGTGATTCAGATGTATTTACAGGATGTGACCGCCTCCATGAGTCGTCCGGTAAAACAGCTGAAAGGTTTTGAAAAAGTGAATCTTAAGCCAGGTGAAACCCAGACCGTCAGCTTCCCGATTGATATTGAAGCGCTCAAATTCTGGAACCAGCAGATGAAATACGATGCAGAACCTGGCAAATTTAACGTTTTCATCGGCGTGGATTCCGCCAGAGTGAAGCAGGGCGAATTTGAACTGCTGTAATAGATGAATAAAGTCATGCAGCATGCCTGATGGCTCTACGCTTATCAGGCTGACAAAGTTGTATCATCCGGCAAATTCATATTGGGTTTGCCGGATTTTTTTTTATTTTATTATCGCCTTACCGCTAATAACTCTCAGCGTTACCACCCAATTGCCAGGTTAAGGCTTGATTTTTCGACTATGCTTTTTCCTCAAGTCTCTGAAAAGGGCCGCAAAAGGATGAGGAGTACAGCATGATAATCTCAAAAGTATCGGTGGCTTCGCTGGCGCTGTTAGCCGCGATAAGCCTACCCTTACAGGCCGCGTCACCCGTCACGGTTGGTTCAAAAATAGATACCGAAGGGGCGCTGCTCGGCAACATTATTTTGCAGGTGCTCGAAAGCCATGGCGTGAAAACCGTCAATAAAGTACAGCTGGGTACCACTCCAGTAGTGCGTGGGGCAATCACCTCCGGTGAGCTGGATATTTATCCGGAATATACCGGTAATGGCGCATTCTTTTTTAAAGATGAAAATGATCCCGCGTGGAAAAATGCGCAGGCCGGTTTCGAGAAAGTGAAAAAGCTGGATGCAGAGCAAAATAAGCTGGTCTGGCTAACACCTGCACCCGCCAATAATACCTGGACCATTGCGGTACGCCAGGATGTCGCGCAAAAGAACAAGCTTGAGTCCCTTGCTGATTTAGGCCGCTACCTGAAAGACGGGGGAACATTCAAACTTGCTGCCTCTGCTGAATTTATCGAACGGGCTGACGCGTTGCCTGCGTTTGAAAAAGCCTATGATTTCAAACTGAATCAAAATCAGCTGTTGTCGCTAGCTGGGGGAGATACCGCGGTGACGATTAAAGCAGCGGCGCAGCAGACTTCTGGCGTCAATGCGGCGATGGCTTATGGCACCGATGGCCCGGTTGCGGCGCTTGGTCTGCAAACTTTAAGCGATCCCAAAGGTGTCCAGCCCATTTATGCGCCAGCACCCGTCGTACGTGAATCGGTGCTGAAAGACTACCCGCTAATGGGAGAATGGCTACAACCGGTTTTTGCCAGCCTGGATGAAAAAACGTTGCAGCAGCTGAATGCCAGTATTGCCGTGGAGGGGCTGGATGCGAAAAAAGTTGCAGCAGACTACCTGAAGCAAAAAGGATGGGTGAAGTAACGGAGTTTGCAGCAGGTGGGTGTTTTGTCAAAGATTTCAGTTAATCGGGTGCTGTTGTTACTGGTACTTCTTACCTTCGCGGCGGCAGCGCTGCCTTTCATTAGCTATGCGCCTAATCGCCTGGTCTCCGGTGAGGGGCGCCAACTCTGGGATATCCGGCCCGACATGGCGTGGGGATTGGCAGTAGCCTGTTCGCTGCTGTTTCTTCTGTGCTTTGTACCGGGAAAGCCCGGCAATATATTGACGCTTGTTATTAGCCAGTTGCTGGTTATTGCAGCGCTGGTAACCGCAGGAACAACGGCAACGTATCTGGCCCAGACGGGAAGTCCACTGGCCAGAACCAGCCTGGGCAGCGGGTTCTGGTTGGGGCTAGGACTAATGTTGCTGGCCGCCAGTGACGCCATTCGTCGCATAACCGAGCTGGCATCATGGCGTTGGCTGTTGCACGCGCAAATGTTTATTTTTCCGCTGGTGCTTTTGTTCTCCGGCACGTTTAACGATCTTTCCCTGCTTAAAGAATATGCCAACCGTCAGGATGTCTTCAACGACGCCCTGGCGCAGCATCTGACAATTCTGTTCGCTACCGTGGTGCCCGCGCTGCTTATTGGTGTGCCGTTGGGCATCTGGTGTGCTTTCTCTGTCTCCCGTCAGGGGCCGGTTTTTGCGGTACTGAATGTCATCCAAACCATTCCCTCAGTCGCGCTGTTTGGCCTGTTAATTGCGCCCCTTGCCGGGTTGGTGAAGCACTTTCCTTTGTTGGGTTCGCTCGGCGTCGCCGGGACCGGCCTGACGCCTGCGCTTATTGCGTTAGTGCTGTATGCGCTGTTACCGCTGGTACGTGGCGTTGTGGCTGGATTGAATCAGGTGCCGCGGGATGTACTGGAAAGCGCCCGAGCGATGGGGATGAACACTTTCCAGCGGTTTGTCTCGGTGCAGTTCCCGCTGGCATTGCCAGTCTTCTTGCGCAGTTTACGGGTAGTGATGGTGCAAACGGTGGGAATGGCGGTGATTGCTGCACTGATTGGCGCAGGGGGATTTGGCGCGCTGGTCTTTCAGGGATTGCTCAGTAGCGCCGTCGATTTAGTGTTGCTGGGCGTGATCCCGGTTGTGGTACTGGCGGTATTGATTGATGCGCTGTTTGATTTAGGGCTCGCGCTGCTAGAGGTATCGAATAATGATTGAATTTCGCCATGTCAGTAAAACCTATGGCCAGCAAAAAGCCGTTGACGACCTTAATCTGCGGTTGGGGGAGGG
This sequence comes from Citrobacter sp. Cpo045, assembly GCF_030332875.1. Classification (NCBI taxonomy): domain Bacteria; kingdom Pseudomonadati; phylum Pseudomonadota; class Gammaproteobacteria; order Enterobacterales; family Enterobacteriaceae; genus Citrobacter; species Citrobacter sp. Cpo045. The sequence goes on along the minus strand of NZ_JAOWGZ010000103.1, from coordinate 482,657 downwards.
CAGCTTTTCGGTGTTAATTGGCACGTCAGGTTCCGGGAAATCCACCACGCTGAAAATGATCAATCGGCTGGTTGAACATGACAGCGGACAGATTCGCTTTGCCGGGGAAGAGATCCGCAGCCTACCGGTGCTGGAGCTAAGGCGGCGCATGGGATACGCGATTCAGTCTATTGGCTTGTTTCCCCACTGGACCGTCGCGCAGAACATCGCCACGGTGCCGCAGCTACAAAAGTGGTCGCGTTCACGTATTGATGACCGAACAGACGAACTGATGGCGCTGCTGGGTCTTGAGGAAAGTTTGCGCCATCGTTACCCGCATCAGCTGTCTGGCGGGCAACAGCAGCGGGTCGGAGTGGCGCGTGCCCTGGCGGCAGATCCGCAGGTACTGCTGATGGATGAGCCTTTTGGCGCGCTGGATCCGGTCACCCGCGGTGCGCTGCAGCAGGAGATGACGCGTATTCATCGTCTGCTCGGGCGTACCATTGTGCTGGTGACGCATGATATCGACGAGGCGCTAAGGCTGGCGGAGCATCTGGTTCTGATGGATGCAGGAAAGGTAGTGCAGCAAGGCACGCCGCTGTCGATGCTGACAGCACCGGCGAACGAATTCGTGCAAACATTCTTTGGCCGTAGTGAACTGGGCGTACGTCTACTGTCGCTTCGCACGGTAGGGGATTTTATCCGTCGCGGTGAACACACAGCCGGTGAACCGTTGGTAGATGAAATGACGCTGCGTGATGCGTTGTCGATGTTCGTAGCGCGTGGTTGCGACGTCTTGCCGGTCGTGACCCCGCAGGGGTTGTCCTGCGGGACGCTTCATTTTCGTGATTTGCTTTCGGAGATGCCGACCCGTGAAACGTCTTGCTGATCCGTTGTTATGGCTTATTGTCCTGTTTCTGGTCCTGTTAGTTGGGTTGCCTCATAGTCAGGCCTTGTTCAGTGCGCTATTTCCGGCGCTACCGCGTCCCGTGTATCAGCAGGAAAGTTTTGCGGCGCTGGCACTGAGCCATTTTGGCCTGGTGGGGATTTCAAGCCTGATTGCCGTACTTATTGGCACCGGGGCCGGTATAGCGGTAACCCGGCCCTGGGGCGCGGAATTCAGGCCGATGGTGGAAACCATCGCCGCCGTGGGGCAGACCTTTCCGCCAGTTGCTGTGCTGGCGATCGCCGTACCGGTGATGGGATTTGGTCCTGAACCGGCAATTATCGCGTTGATCCTGTATGGTGTATTACCGATCTTGCAGGCAACACTGGCGGGACTCGGCGGAATTTCACCCAGCGTGATGGATATTGCCAGCGGAATGGGCATGAGTCAGAGGCAGCGGCTGCTTAAAGTCGAGTTGCCGCTGGCGGCCCCGGTGATTCTGGCCGGGATTCGCACGTCGGTGATTATTAATATCGGCACCGCAACCATCGCCTCAACCGTCGGGGCAAACACGCTGGGTACGCCGATTATTATCGGGCTGAGTGGGTTCAATACCGCCTATGTGATTCAGGGAGCGCTGCTGGTCGCGCTGGCGGCGGTAATTGTTGATCGCGGGTTTGAGAAATTAGCGAGACATCTTACCCGGCACGTAAAATAAAGGTATAGCCTGCCAGCATGACACCGCCGATACCGCCGATGGCCATCAGCAGGAAGAGGGTAATGACACCGATTTTAGCTGCGCTCATTATGCACTCCTTATGTGAATTCAAGGATTGTACACGTTTGTTAATAGAATATTAAGAGCCTGGATCATTAGGCGTTATTGGCGCAGACAGTTTGAACACGGCCAGCGCGGAAGAACCGGAGCGTACACGTAGTACGTGAGGATTATTCGCTACGCTCACCCTCCGGGCCGCCCTAAAGGGCGTTCAAAACTCTCTGAGTGTTGTCTGAGCACTGCCCAGGTTCGAAATGGCAAGCAAAATAGCCCTAATGGGCCAGGCTCTAAATACCGAGTGGATAAATATCGTGACCCAACGCGCGCCATTCGTTCAGCTGTTGCTGCTGAGCGGGCGTTTGGTTCTCGCCGCACCAGACAAGCAAGGTGCGACCTTCAAACAGCTCCGGTCGCAGTTGGTTCAGCGAATGGGCAAGGACGTCAATGCGCCATCCCTGCTGGCTGGCGACCCAACCTTCCAGCCATAAACGGGTCGTATCCTGAATGTTCCAGCCAACCACCAGAGCATCTTTCCCCTGTTTCTTACGTGCTGAGGCCAGACAAATCGCGATGTAGTTGATCAGTACGCCGTCGAGGATCCCCAGTAACGCCTGCAGGATCGGCTGTTGGCATTGCAGACGTCGGCGTAAAGGAATGAACAAATGGGTGTTGAGCGTTTGTGCGGGATAATCCTGGCCACGCTCTTTGATCCATAGCCTGAGGCTATGCAGATTATTACTTTGCAAATAGCTCAACAGCGTCTCTTGTTGTTCACGCCAACCGTTATGCACATCAATGCTCTCATTGCTGAGCAACATTTTAACCTTGCTGACCTGGACACCGTTGTTTATCCAGCGTTTTATCTCGCGGATCCGGTCGATATCCGCATCGTTAAACAGGCGATGCCCGCCGTCTGTCCGCTGCGGTTTAAGTAATCCGTAACGCCTCTGCCACGCGCGTAAAGTGACAGGGTTGATATCACAAAGCAAAGCCACTTCACCTATTGTGTAAAGCGCCATCGTCGTCTCACTCTTGCTCGCGAGGTCCCAGTTTTACTTTAGACGCTCTTTTGCGAACCAGGTAGTTTTGTCTGTTTTTTGATCTATGAATGGGTGAATTTGTAACCATGCTCGCGCTTTCGAGTGATCGTTCTCACAAATTCGTCTTTTTTTGCAACACTTCAAAGAAAGTTACACCCAGCCCATGTATGTTACGCGCTTTTAAGTGATGTGTGGTTGGCGGGTATGTACGAGTTTAATCTGGTGTTGCTGCTGCTTCAGCAGATGTGTGTGTTCCTCGTTATCGCGTGGCTCATGAGCAAAACGCGTTTGTTTATCCCGCTGATGCAGGTGACTATCCGACTCCCGCATAAACTGCTTTGCTACGTCACCTTTTCCATTTTCTGCATTTTGGGCACCTATTTCGGGCTGCACATTGATGATTCTATTGCCAACACTCGCGCTATAGGCGCGGTGATGGGCGGGCTGCTTGGCGGCCCTGTGGTCGGTGGTTTAGTTGGTCTTACCGGCGGTTTGCATCGTTATTCGATGGGTGGGATGACAGCGCTTAGCTGCATGATCTCGACCATTGTGGAAGGGTTGCTAGGCGGGCTGGTGCACAGCGTGCTCACCCGTCGTGGTCGTACCGATAAAGTCTTTAGTCCGCTGACTGCGGGGGCGATTACCTTTGTCGCCGAACTGGTGCAGATGCTGATCATCTTATTAATTGCCCGTCCGTTTGACGATGCGTTTCGGTTGGTCAGCAATATTGCCGCGCCTATGATGGTAACCAATACCGTGGGCGCCGCCTTGTTTATGCGTATTTTGCTCGATAAACGCGCGATGTTTGAAAAATATACCTCCGCTTTTTCCGCCACAGCACTCAAAGTTGCCGCCTCAACGGAAGGTATTTTACGCCAGGGGTTCAATGAGGTTAACAGCATGAAGGTTGCTCAGGTGCTGTATGAAGAGCTGGATATCGGTGCGGTGGCGATTACCGATCGTGAGAAACTGCTGGCATTTACCGGTATTGGTGACGATCACCATCTACCCGGCAAACCTATTTCATCGTCATATACCCAACGCGCGATTGAAACCGGAGAGGTGGTGTATGCCGATGGAAATGAAGTTCCTTACCGTTGCTCTTTGCACCCGCAATGCAAATTAGGCTCGACGCTGGTGATCCCTCTGCGAGGTGAAAACCAGCGGGTAATGGGGACCATCAAACTGTATGAAGCCAAAAACCGCCTCTTTAGTTCGATCAACCGTACGCTGGGGGAAGGGATCGCCCAACTGCTTTCGGCACAGATTCTGGCCGGGCAGTATGAGCGGCAAAAAGCGATGCTCACGCAGTCGGAAATAAAACTCCTGCACGCCCAGGTCAATCCCCATTTTCTGTTTAATGCACTCAACACCATCAAAGCTGTGATCCGACGCGATAGCGAGCAGGCCAGCCAACTGGTGCAGTATCTGTCGACGTTCTTTCGTAAAAATTTAAAACGCCCGTCGGAAATTGTGACGCTGGCCGATGAAATTGAACACGTTAATGCTTATCTGCAAATTGAAAAGGCACGATTCCAGTCGCGTCTTCAGGTGACCTTGACGGTGCCAGAAGAACTTTCGCATCAGCAATTACCCGCCTTTACTCTGCAACCCATCGTGGAGAATGCCATTAAACACGGTACTTCTCAGTTACTGGATACCGGTGAAGTATCGATTACCGCCCATCGCGAAGGGCAATATCTGATGCTGGATATCGAAGACAATGCCGGGCTGTATCAGCCAACCTCAGAAGCCAGTGGACTGGGTATGAATCTGGTCGATAAACGACTGCGCGAGCGGTTTGGCGATGATTTTGGCATCAGCGTAGCGTGTGAACCTGACCGCTTTACCCGAATCACTTTACGACTTCCTCTGGAGGAACTGGCATGATCAAAGTGCTGATTGTCGATGACGAACCGTTAGCCCGGGAGAATCTGCGGATCCTGTTGCAAGAGCAAAGCGACATCGAGATTGTCGGTGAATGTTCGAATGCGGTGGAAGCCATTGGCGCGGTGCATAAATTGCGTCCGGATGTTCTGTTCCTTGATATTCAGATGCCGCGAATCAGCGGCCTGGAAATGGTTGGCATGCTTGATCCCGAGCATCGTCCGTACATTGTTTTTCTGACCGCCTTTGATGAGTATGCGGTGAAAGCCTTCGAAGAACATGCGTTTGATTATCTGCTCAAGCCGATTGAAGAAGCACGGCTGGAAAAAACGCTAATCCGTTTGCGTCAGGAGCGTACCAAGCAGGATGTATCACTGCTGCCAGAAAATCAGCAGGCACTGAAGTTTATTCCGTGCAGCGGTCATAGTCGGATTTATTTGCTGCAAATGGATGATGTGGCGTTTATCAGCAGTCGCATGAGTGGTGTGTATGTGACGAGCAGCGATGGTAAAGAAGGCTTCACTGAGTTGACGCTCAGGACGCTGGAGAGCCGTACTCCTCTGCTGCGTTGTCATCGGCAATATCTGGTAAATATGGCGCAATTGCAGGAGATCCGTCTGGAAGACAACGGTCAGGCGGAACTGATTTTGCGTAACGGACTGACCGTTCCGGTGAGTCGTCGTTATCTTAAAAGTCTAAAAGAGGCGATTGGACTGTAAAACTGATACACTGCGCGCCATTGCATCACCGACAGTTGAAGGCTCTATGCTAAGTAACGATATTCTTCGTAGCCTGCGCTACACCCTGAAAGCGAACAATAACGACATGGTGCGTATTCTTGCGCTTGCTGACATGGAATCCACCTCCGCAGGTTTCGATACCTGGATGACAAAAGAAGATGAGGCTGGGTTTGTTCGTTGCCCGGATATCATTCTCTCCGGTTTTTTAAACGGCCTGATTTATCATCTGCGTGGTAAAGATGATTCTGCACCGGAACTGGCGCTGGAGCGTCGTGTTAATAACAATACGGTGCTGAAAAAGCTGCGTATCGCCTTTTCGCTGAAAACCGACGATATTCTGGCTATTATGACCGAGCAGAAATTCCGTGTGTCGATGCCGGAAATTACCGCCATGATGCGTGCACCTGATCATAAGAACTATCGCGAATGCGGCGATCAGTTCCTGCGTTATTTTCTGCGTGGTTTGACATCACGGGTACATAACGCGAAGCCATAAAGAAAAAATGGGCGACGCCGATTAAAATCGGGTCGCCGATGGTTTACTTCACTTCTTTAAAACCCGCCGATTCCATTACCGTTTGCATTTGCTTCATGCTGATGTTTTTATCGGCGTTTTCAGATAGCTTCATCCCTGAAATGGCCTGCAACGCTTTTATATCAACTTTTTCCATATCGATAGTGACATTTTCTTGCGCGTAGGTATCTGAATAGGTGAGTTTTTCTTCTATGCCAGGAATGTTCTGATATTTGGCGCTTAATGCGTCGAATACTTTTGCTGCTTCCTCTTTATTGCTGGCACCGACTGACGCATAGCTAATTTTACTTTCGGAGATTTGCTTCAGGACCTTATCACCTTTATAGGTGTAAGAGACGGTGATATCAGAACCATTAATGTTGGCATTGAATGTTTTTGTCTCTTCTTTATCACCACATCCCGCCAGGGAAAAAACCACAATCGATGCCACGGCGAGAGAAAATAATTTTTGTAACGCTTTCATGTAAAACTCCATTTCATGAATATCGGATGTTAAATAATAACGTCCACGAATCTGGTGAGCCCGGACTACCTTGATACCAGAGCAGTATAGAATAAATCTAATATTAACAACGAAGCAGTCCGAAAATGGAGCAGGGGTTAAGATTAGAGGAAGCACTTGCGTAGAAAAAAAAAGCGCTGCGGTTGCAGCGCTTGAGATGTTTGATTTACTTCACCTGTTGGCCTGGTTTTGCACCTTCGTCCGGGCTTAACAGGAAGATATCTTTCCCGCCAGGACCTGCGGCCATCACCATCCCTTCGGAAATGCCGAAGCGCATCTTACGTGGTGCCAGGTTGGCAACCATAATGGTCTGGCGGCCAATCAGGACCTGCGGATCTGGATACGCAGAACGAATACCAGAGAAGACGTTACGTTTCTCACCACCGAGATCCAGCGTCAGACGCAGCAGTTTGTCGGAACCTTCCACGAATTCGGCGTTTTCAATCAGCGCTACACGCAGGTCAACTTTGGCGAAATCGTCAAAGGTGATGGTTTCCTGAATCGGGTCATCAGCCAGCGGGCCGGTAACCGGTGCTGCAGCTGCTTTCACTTCTTCTTTCGACGCCTCAACCAGCGCTTCAACTTGTTTCATGTCGATGCGATTGTACAGCGCTTTAAAGGTGTTGACCTTGTGGCCGAGCAGTGGCTGTTCAATGGCATCCCAGCTCAGTTCGCTGTTCAGGAAAGCTTCAACACGTTCAGCAAGCGTTGGCAGAACCGGTTTCAGGTAGGTCATCAGCACGCGGAACAGGTTGATACCCATCGAGCAGATCGCCTGCAGGTCGGCATCGCGGCCTTCCTGTTTAGCCACGACCCACGGTGCCTGTTCGTCAACGTAGCGGTTTGCCACGTCGGCCAGCGCCATGATTTCACGGATAGCTTTACCAAATTCACGGCTTTCCCATGCTTCGCCAATCACCGCTGCGGCGTCGGTGAAGGTTTTATACAGCGCCGGGTCGGCCAGCTCAGCCGCCAGAATGCCGTCAAAACGCTTAGCAATAAAGCCAGCGTTACGGGATGCCAGGTTGACTACTTTGTTGACGATATCGGCGTTAACGCGCTGGACAAAGTCTTCCAGGTTCAGGTCGATGTCATCAATACGTGAAGAAAGCTTCGCGGTGTAGTAGTAGCGCAAGCTGTCGGCATCGAAGTGCTTCAGCCAGGTGCTGGCCTTAATGAAGGTGCCGCGAGATTTGGACATCTTCGCGCCGTTCACCGTCACATAACCGTGTACGAACAGGTTGGTCGGCTTACGGAAGTTGCTGCCTTCCAGCATGGCAGGCCAGAACAGGCTGTGGAAGTAAACGATATCCTTACCGATGAAGTGATACAGCTCGGCGCCGGAATCTTTCTTCCAGTACTCGTCAAAACTGGTGGTGTCACCGCGCTTATCGCACAGGTTTTTGAATGAACCCATATAGCCAATTGGCGCGTCCAGCCAAACGTAGAAGTACTTGCCAGGCGCATTCGGGATTTCAAAACCGAAGTACGGGGAATCGCGAGAGATATCCCACTGTTGCAGGCCGGATTCGAACCATTCCTGCATTTTGTTGGCGACCTGCTCCTGTAACGCGCCGCTGCGCGTCCACGCCTGCAGCATTTCGCTGAATGACGGCAGATCAAAGAAGAAGTGTTCGGAGTCACGCATCACCGGTGTTGCGCCAGACACGACGGATTTCGGCTCGATAAGTTCGGTCGGGCTGTAGGTTGCGCCGCAGACTTCACAGTTATCGCCGTACTGATCCGGAGACTTACATTTCGGGCAGGTGCCTTTAACAAAACGGTCCGGCAGGAACATGCCTTTTTCCGGATCGTAAAGCTGGGAGATTGTACGGTTCTTAATAAAACCGTTCTCCTTCAGGCGAGTATAAATCAGCTCAGACAACTCACGGTTCTCTTCGCTGTGCGTCGAGTGGTAGTTGTCATAGCTGATGTCAAAACCTGCAAAATCAGTCTGATGCTCCTGACTCATTTCACCGATCATCTGCTCTGGCGTGATCCCAAGCTGCTGTGCTTTCAGCATGATTGGCGTACCGTGTGCGTCGTCCGCGCAGATGAAGTTAACCTGGTGGCCGCGCATTCGCTGGTAACGGACCCAGACATCAGCCTGGATGTGCTCCAGCATATGGCCGAGGTGGATTGAGCCGTTGGCGTACGGCAGCGCGCACGTTACCAGAATTTTCTTCGCGACTTGAGTCATAGTGGGCAATTACTTCTTTTGTAGTGAAAAGGGCTTTGATAGTACCAAAATGGTAATTACTGCGCCAAGCGATAAGGGCATTTATCCGTAAATGAATAATTGTTGCGGTTGGAGTAAACTACCTGGTGACTATTGTATATTCAGAACAACAAAAAGGAGTCGGGATGAACGCACAATCCCAGGCCAAATCACCAGAGACCCTGCGCGCCATGGTTGCCGGGACGCTGGCGAATTTTCAGCATTCAACCCTGAAGCATAATCTGACGACGCTTAAAGCGTTGCACCACGTCGCCTGGATGGATGACACGTTGCACGTTGAGCTGGTCATGCCGTTTGTCTGGCATAGCGCGTTTGAGGACTTAAAAGAGCAATGTAGCGCCGATCTGCTGCGTATTACCGGTGCGAAAGCGATCGACTGGAAACTGTCGCATAACATCGCGACGCTGAAGCGCGTGAAAAACCAGCCGGGTATTAATGGTGTGAAAAACATCATCGCCGTCAGTTCAGGAAAAGGTGGCGTGGGTAAATCCTCTACCGCTGTGAACCTGGCGCTGGCGCTGGCTGCAGAAGGGGCGAAGGTAGGGATTCTGGACGCCGATATTTATGGTCCGTCTATCCCGACAATGCTCGGTGCGGAAAACCAGCGTCCCACTTCGCCGGACGGCACCCATATGGCGCCGATCATGTCTCACGGTCTGGCGACCAACTCCATTGGATATCTGGTCACCGACGATAACGCCATGGTGTGGCGCGGCCCGATGGCCAGTAAAGCGCTGTTGCAGATGCTGCAGGAAACCTTATGGCCGGATCTCGATTATCTGGTACTGGATATGCCGCCGGGCACCGGTGACATCCAGCTGACGCTGGCGCAGAACATCCCGGTAACGGGGGCGGTTGTAGTGACCACGCCGCAGGATATCGCGCTGATCGATGCGAAAAAAGGCATTGTGATGTTCGAAAAAGTCGAAGTGCCGGTGTTGGGTATTGTTGAGAATATGAGTATGCATATTTGCAGCAACTGCGGACATCATGAGCCCATCTTTGGCACCGGTGGCGCGCAGAAACTGGCCGAGCAGTACCACACCCAGTTGCTGGGGCAAATGCCGCTGCATATTTCTCTGCGTGAAGACCTCGATCGCGGTACGCCGACGGTTATCAGCCGTCCAGACAGCGAATTTACCACCATTTACCGTGACCTTGCAGGGCGCGTAGCAGCGCAGCTGTACTGGCAGGGTGAAGTTATTCCGGGCGAGATTGCCTTCCGCGCGGTGTAATTTCTGGCGTTAAAAATTATTCACCGCATCAATGATATATTGATGCGGTGAATATATAAGATGAAGAAAAAATAGAGCATTGTTTACCCTGTCTTAATAAAACATGTTTTTTTCTGAATTAAATCCGATATTCATCATTTAAATTGATCATGCCTATCCTATTGATTTAGTATTTTAATTGGTTTTCGCGTGGTAGCGCACCTATTATTACGCTAAATAACTACCCTGCATGTTAAATCGGGCTTAATACAGGAATGACGTTTAGATGAAAAAAACTTTGTCGCTGGGAATTATAGTTCTGGCTTATGGATTAAGTCTTCCCGCATTGGGAACAGATACCGCAACCTTAACTATTAGCGGCAACGTTGTCGCGCCGACCTGCAGTACCGAAGTGGTAAATGCTCAGCTTCAACAGCGCTGCGGCAACACCACCCACGTTTCCAGTACCGAACAAACTGTTTCATCGGTGGTGAGGGGAGTAACAACGGAACTGGTCGCTGTTCCGGGCAGCGATAATCGTCAAATTATCCTCAACCGCTACGACTAGAATACTCTCTTTCATATAGCCCACATCACTCTCATGAATGATGTGGGCTTTTTTATTTATCTTGAAAATAAATATGAATGGTAAATTACGTTAACTTATTAATTTTGTAAATAAGATTGGTTCCTGACTATTTGTTGTAATTATATTGCATTGAGTAACTTGTCTTAAATCAAAAAAACATTCCGTTTACATTGCGGTAACGATTTAAGCGTGTAGATTCTAGTTACAGGAATAACACCGAGTAACAAATCTAAATATATTGATTAAGGAAGATACTATGAATCGTTCAATTATTGCTGCTGTATTGGCTGGCGTATTTTTGAGTGGTGGGGCTTTTGCTGCTCCTGCAGAGGAACAAGGAACTTTGACAATTACTGGCGAAGTAACAGGTACCGCTTGTCGATTCGATAATGGGAATAATGTTTCTGCAATTGAACTAGGAAATGTACCTGCTTCGGCATTTCAAGGTTACGATGTTGGCGTTGATGTTCCATTTGGCGAAAATGAAGCGACAACACCAATGATTTTGGTATGCGATCCAAACAAAGATGTAATTATTAAAGTTGATGGTGCTGCTTTCGATTATAATGATGTTATCGAAAACACCGTGGCTCAGGGATCTGGTGGTGCTACCGGTGTTGGTTTTAAATTATACCATAAAAATAAGTTAATTGAAAAAGACGGAAACTCAACGCTTGCTATTTCTGATCTTAAATCATTAGGCGATAATAAATATGAGTTGCTTCTTTCTGCGCGGTATGCAAAATCAGCAACTAACGTTTCTGAGGGTAAGGTAAACGGAACTGTAAAACTGATGGTCATCCAGGAATAATGTTATGCCGGCAACCTTGGTTGCCGGCATAAAATAAGGAATGAAAAATGAAGATGCTATGTGCGGTAATCACATTATCAGTTGTTACACCAGTTCATGCAGGGATAGTGATTTATGGCACAAGAGTTATTTACCCCGCGGAAAAAAGTGAAATAACGCTGCAGTTAATGAACCAGGAACAAAATGCCTCTCTGGTTCAGGCCTGGATCGATGATGGTAATACATCATTACCGCCAGAGAAGATTCAGGTTCCCTTTTTATTAACGCCTCCAGTGGTCAGGGTGCCGGGCAATTCAGGTCAACAGCTCAAAATCAAAAAAATGCCCAATACGTTGCCGAAAAATAAAGAGAGCCTGTTTTATCTTAATGTACTGGATATTCCGCCTAATAACCCAGCAAATGCTGGCAAGAATGTTATAAAGTTTGCGATGCAGAATCGTATTAAATTATTTTACCGTCCGTCAGGTATTGCACCAGTTAATAGTGCGACTTTCAAAAAAATAGTTTTGGTACGCAATGGTAAGACTTTTGTCATAAAAAATGACAATGCTAATTGGGTTACGGTAGCTGAGATAAAAGTTGGCAGTGTGAAAATAAATGATAAATCAGTGATGGTCGCACCATTCTCTAGTGAACCCGTCATGGTTAAAAGTAGTAACGCTAACCAATATAAATTAACCATTATCAATGATTATGGCAGCTTTATAAGTGATAGCGTCAGCTTGAAATAACAGGAGCTGATTATGTTAAGGATGACCCCGCTTGCTTCTGCGATATTAATTTCGTTATGGAGTATTACTACCTATGCTGAAGAGACCTTCGATACCAATTTTATGACTGGTGGTATGAAGGGGGCGAAGGTTTCTGATTTCCGTATTGATGATAACCATCCATTGCCAGGGCAGTATGATATTGATATCTATGTCAATGCTCAATGGCGCGGTAAATATGATATTACTGTTAAAGACACCCCTGAAGAAACTTGTCTGTCCCGCGATACGATTTCGCGTTTAGGAATTAATACTGATGAGATCGATAAAACCCAGACATGTCTGACGCTTAAGCAAATGGTTCAAGGAGGAAGCTATAGTTGGAATATAGGAAAATTTCAGTTAAACCTTAGCGTACCCCAGGCTTATGTAGATGAATTGGAAAATGGTTATGTTCCCCCAGAAAACTGGGACCGTGGAATTAATGCTCTTTATACTTCTTATTACCTTAGTCAGTATTACAGCGACTATAAAAATTCTGGTAATAGTAAAAGCACCTATGCTCGTTTTAACAGTGGACTGAATCTGCTGGGCTGGCAGTTACATTCAGATGCCAGCTACACCAAAGCTCAAGACAGTAGCGGTGAGTGGAAAAGTAATACTTTTTACCTTGAGCGTGGGATCTCGCAAATTCTCGGTACTCTGCGTGTCGGGGATATGTACACATCGTCTGATATTTTTGACTCTGTGCGCTTTCGCGGAGTGCGAGTGTACCGTGATATGCAGATGTTACCGAACTCAAGGCAAAACTTTACGCCATTGGTTCAGGGGATTGCACAGAGTAATGCGTTAGTGACTATTGAGCAGAACGGATTTGTGGTTTACCAAAAAGAGGTACCGCCAGGTCCGTTTTCTATCGCTGATTTACAACTGGCGGGCGGTGGTGCTGATCTTGATGTCAGTATTAAAGAGGCCGATGGGTCAGTAACGACCTATCTGGTACCGTTCTCTTCTGTCCCGAATATGCTGCAACCTGGTGTATCCAAATATGATTTTGTCGCTGGTCGCAGCCATATTGAGGGTGCAAGTAACCAAACCGATTTTACCCAGCTAAGTTATCAATATGGGTGGAATAACCTCTTGACGTTATACGCCGGTACGATGCTCGCTGATAACTACAATTCGTTTACGTTAGGGACTGGCTGGAATACCCGAATTGGCGCCATCTCCGTGGATGCGACGCGTTCGCACAGTAAACAAGATAATGGCGATGTATTTGATGGGCAAAGCTATCAAATTGCTTATAATAAATATTTAACACAAACCGCCACTCGTTTTGGCCTTGCTGCCTATCGATACTCATCACGGGATTACCGAACGTTTAACGATCACGTTTGGGCTAATAATAAAGACAGCTATCACCGTGATGAAAATGATGTTTATGACATTGCAGATTATTACCAGAATGATTTTGGCCGTAAAAATAGTTTTTCTGCAAACATCAACCAATCTTTACCAGTCGGCTGGGGGTCTGTATCACTGAGTACACTATGGCGCGATTATTGGGGGCGTAGCGGCAGCAGTAAAGATTATCAGTTGAGTTATTCAAATACATGGCAACGGATCAGTTATACGTTTTCTGCCAGTCAGACTTATGATGAAAATCATCGCGAAGATAAGCGGTTTAACTTTTTTATCTCTATTCCGTTTGAATGGGGAGATGATATAACTTCAAGAAGCCGACGTTTATATGTATCCAATTCAACAACTTTTGATGATGACGGCTTTGCCTCAAATACGACCGGGCTCTCAGGAACGATTGGCGATCGCGACCAGTTTAACTACGGTGTCAACCTGAGTCATCAGCGTCAGGACAGCGAAACAATGGCTGGTGCCAACCTAACGTGGAATGCACCGCTTGCTACGCTAAACGGCAGCTATAGCCAGTCAAATAAATATATGCAAGCCAGCGGCAATATTTCAGGCGGGGTGTTGGCATGGTCTGGCGGAGTGAATTTGGCTAATCGTCTCTCAGATACCTTTGCTATTCTTCAGGCTCCGGGACTGGAAGGGGCCTATGTTAACGGGCAACGATACCGTATCACGAACCATAACGGTGTAGTGTTATACGATACTATTACCCCCTATCGGGAAAATAAACTGATGCTGGATATTTCAAATACGAACAGTGAAACCGAGTTGATGGGGAATCGACACAGTACCTCTCCCTATCGGGGTGCCGTGGTGTTGGTTAAATTTGAGACCGATCAACGTCAGCCATGGTTTATTCGTGCGTTGCGTCCAGATGGTTCACCGCTGACGTTTGGCTATGAAGTTGAAGACAGCCATGGACAAAATATTGGTGTGGTAGGTCAGGGAAGTCAGCTTTTTATTCGTACCAACCAAGTACCGCCGGAGATAAAAGTGGCGGTCGATAAACAACAGGGACTTTCATGCGCAATCACCTTCGATAAAACGATTGATGAAAGTAAAGTTTATATTTGTCGGTGAGGTGATACATGAAAAAGTATTACATAATGTTGGTTTTATTATTTCCAATGATGTCTTACGCAACTTGCTCGGGAACGCAAGATAAAGATGCTAACATTAGTTTCACATTAACGGATCAAGGGGAGACTAAAAATTTCAATACGAATTTTGATGGGAGTTTTAGTTGTTATAGCTCTGGAGATAAAATTTATATCGCCAATAGCCTACAAGATTATATAGTTGAATTACAAAATTCTTCAGGCGGGAAATCTATATATATTAAATTAAATGCTTCTGTCGGGGGGGAATGGCCAATACCTACGCCAGGTTCAGTATTTCCCAGTCGTAATTATTCAGCAGCAGATTTGTTTAATACAAAAAATATTCAACTTAAGGTTGAATATGTCGACGATCCTGGTAATGTAAAACAGCGGTTTTCTAACACCAGCACCTTTACTATTGATGATGCGATTATATTTTCATCAAATTCCAGCTGTAGTTTGACAAATATTTTAGCATGTTTACTAGGTCTGAATGCTTCATTTTCGCAAAAAATAACTTTCAATATAACGCATAAACCGACAACCTGTAAGTTTTTACAGTCTGATTATGCTATTACTTTACCTAATATTTCTATAAAAGATTTACAGGCTGGTAGATATGGAGGGAATGTTTCTGATACTCTAAAGCTAGAATGTAACGGTGTGTATAGTGTAGCAACAAATCCTGTCACCCTTAAAGTTTCTTCTGGCGATTGGTCGGATGATGGACTTACCCTGAAAAACACTTTACCTGATGGTGCGCAAGGAGTGGGATTTAATATCTACAGTGGCTCAGATACCAGTGTCCCCTTAAAAAATGGATCTGTTTTAAAAAGAATAGAAAAGATGGGCGCGGTTGACAAATATTATAATTTTATAGTTAGTGCCAGGTATGCACGAATTAATAATGAACCGTTACGAACAGGGAAAGTGCAAAGCAAGGTTGTTTTTACTATTACATATGATTGATTTTTTCATGAAATTTAGAACACGAATTGCCTCTTGGACAGTACGTGTTCTTCATTTTAATTAAATACCATTATCGATGATAAAAAATCTCGCCGTCGTAGGCTTTAATGATCTTAGCATCGGCATCGTTGACCAGCACATACGCGCCGCCCATGTAGGTCCAGTGGGTACCTGCTGTCGGTGCGGGCAGGTTGCGCAGATTCCACTGTTTAATGGTGTATTCTTCGGTGAGATACAGTGGTGGAACCTTGTCACCGGGTTTGAAATGGGTGAAGTCAGCAATAAAGCTGCTCAGTTCATACTTATCGATACCGGTGGGGGCAGCTGTTGCAGCTGGTGCGGCCCAGACGACGCTGCTTGCAAGCAGAAGTGCACCCAGCAACATTTTATTCTTCATACCCATCCTCTCTACCTCTTCGGGTCATCAAAATCAGTCATGTATCATTCCTGGCATACCGGATGTCTGACAAGCACTATTTTGTGATCACTCCAGTAATTTCGTAAAAAGTGTAAATGAAAGTACAGAAATCCGGCAACTGTGACCAGAGGTTTAGCGGCGAAGCATCAGCGTGCAGTGCCAATTTACATCATCAGACACAGACAGTATCCTGTTGCTGAAACCAACATATTACATTTGCGTTTCAACGACTCGGGGTGCCCTTCCTGGTGAAGGCTGAGAAATACCCGTACCACCTGATCTGGATAATGCCAGCGTAGGGAAGTCTGACACTGCTCGTGTCCCTTCTTCGCGCGGGCAGGAGCTGAACCATGCAGCCTGACCTGCACAGCCGCGCACTCGCGGCTCACATCTTGCACCAATTTAGAATCTTATCCCCGCTCACACACTGTATGACCAATGAGGTCGTGCAAAGCTTTACTGCCAATACGTTACTGGCGATGGGCGCATCGCCTGCGATGGTGATCGAGCCTGAAGAAGCCAGCCAATTCGCCGCTATTGCCAGTGCATTGCTGGTTAATGTCGGCACCTTAACTCGGGAACGGGCCACGGCGATGCGTGCCGCAGTTGAGCAGGCTCATCATGCTAAAACCCCGTGGACGCTCGATCCCGTTGCCGTAGGCGCGCTTGAGTTTCGTCGCCGCTTCTGCCTGGAATTATTGTCACTGCAGCCTGCGGCTATTCGTGGCAACGCTTCGGAAATACTTGCTCTGGCCGGCATGAACGGTGGGGGACGCGGCGTGGATACAACCGATACGGTTGTCGCTGCGCTTCCGGCAGCGCAGGCGCTGGCTCGTCAGATTGGGACCATTGTCGTGGTTACCGGCGAAGTGGATTACGTCACCGATGGTCAGCGTACCGTTTGCGTGGACGGTGGTGACCCGTTGATGACTCGCGTGGTGGGCACCGGATGCGCGCTATCAGCGGTTGTTGCGGCCAGTTGCGCTTTACGTGGTGACCGACTTGATAACGTCGCCTCCGCCTGTAGCTGGATGAAACAGGCCGGGCAAATAGCCACACAACAATCAAACGGACCGGGCAGCTTTGTCCCGGCATTTCTCGACGCCCTCTATAATCTGAACGCCCAGGAGCAAGCATGAAACGGATTAACGCATTAACGATCGCCGGAACCGACCCAAGCGGTGGTGCGGGTATTCAGGCTGATTTAAAAACCTTCTCGGCGCTGGGCGCTTACGGCTGTTCCGTTATCACGGCGTTGGTGGCGCAAAATACGCGTGGGGTGCAGTCGGTGTATCGCATTGAACCTGATTTTGTCGCCGCGCAGTTGGACTCTGTGTTCAATGATGTGCGTATTGATACGACTAAAATCGGTATGTTGGCGGAGACGGACATTGTCGAAGCTGTCGCCGAACGTTTACGTCGCCATCGGGTACAAAATGTGGTGCTGGACACGGTGATGTTGGCGAAAAGCGGCGATCCGTTGCTGTCGCCCTCGGCGGTAGAAACGTTGCGTACCCGTTTGCTGCCGCAGGTTTCGATTATCACCCCTAATTTACCCGAAGCTGCTGCACTGCTCGGGGCATCGCATGCGCAGACTGAGCAGGAGATGTTAGAGCAGGGAAGGGCGCTACGGGCGCTGGGCTGCGAGGCAGTGTTGATGAAGGGCGGTCATCTGGATGATGCACAAAGCCCCGACTGGCTCTTTACGCGCGATGGTGAGCAGCGTTTTACCGCACCAAGGGTGATGACCAAAAATACCCATGGCACCGGTTGTACGCTATCGGCGGCGTTGGCAGCCCTGCGTCCGCGCCATAACAACTGGGCCGATACCGTACAGGAAGCCAAACTGTGGCTTTCAGCGGCGTTGGCACAGGCCGACACGCTGGAAGTTGGCGAGGGAATTGGTCCGGTGCATCATTTCCACGCGTGGTGGTAATGGGTATACTGGCTGCAGAAACGGCGGCCAGGAAAAAGATAAATGGAACAAGCGCATACCCAGCTTATCGCACAACTGAATGAACGTATTTCAGCGGCGGATAACACGCCGCTGTATATGAAATTTGCGCAGACGGTGAAGAATGCTGTGCGCAGTGGGATCCTGGAGCACGGCAATATCCTGCCCGGCGAGCGCGACCTCAGCCAGTTGACCGGCGTTTCTCGGATTACGGTACGCAAGGCGATGCAGGCTCTGGAAGAAGAAGGTGTAGTAACACGTGCCCGCGGTTACGGAACGCAAATTAACAATATCTTCGAGTATTCGCTTAAAGAAGCGCGCGGTTTTTCTCAGCAGGTGGTGTTGCGCGGTAAAAAACCAGATACGTTGTGGGTTAACAAAAGAATTGTGCCTTGCCCGGAAGAGGTGGCACAGCAGTTGGCTGTTGTCGCAGGGAGTGATGTCTTCTTGCTCAAACGCATTCGTTACGTTGACGAAGACGCAGTCTCTATTGAAGAGTCCTGGGTACCCGCACATCTAATTCATGACGTGGATGCCATCGGTGTTTCGCTGTATGACTATTTTCGTAGCCAGCATATTTTCCCGCAGCGCACGCGCTCACGTGTTAGCGCCAGAATGCCTGACGCAGAGTTCCAGGCGCACATTCAAATGGATAGCAAAGTGCCGGTACTGGTGATCAAGCAGGTAGCGCTTGACCAGCAGCAACGGCCTATTGAATACAGCATCAGTTACTGTCGTAGCGATCTATACGTTTTTGTGTGCGAGGAGTAGCTCCTCGCGTGACGGGGCGCAATCGCCACCGCGATGCCCAACTACCCAGGACGCCACCGCGTTACCTAACAGCACTGAGTCGGCCAGCGTCCAGCCAGACGCCAGCCCAGCCAGCATGCCGCCAGCGTGGCTGTCACCTGCGCCGATAGTATCAACGACCGCCGTTGCAAATGCCGGTACGCAGCCGGATGTCTGTGCGCTGAAATACCATGCGCCGTCTTTATCGTGACGCACGACCACCGGTGCGGTGAAACGCTGCACCCATTCTGCGCCAAAACCTTCCACATCCTGACTTAATGCAAACCGCTCGGCAGCAATTTCCGCCTCCTGACGATTAAGTGACACCAGCGGACGACAGGCCATAATTCTTGCCAGTAAGGGCTCGGGAATGTCGCCGATGCGCGGGCCAAAATCGATAAATGGTGTCACCTCTTCCAGACCTTCCAGCCACTGCACCAGCAATTCACCGCACGGGGACGCTAGCTGATAACCCGAAAGATACACCAGGCTATGACGCGGGATATCCAGCTGTGCCAGCCAGGCGGCATTCCACTGATTCTCAACGCCGCTAAAAGACATAAAGGTACGCTCGCCATCCGGCTCCACCAGCGCCAGACACCAACCGTTATCGCCTTCGGCATTGTCGATCAGGCTATGCAGTCCCTCTTTTGTCATCCGGTTGCGGATAATGTCGGCCCACACTCCCTGACCCAGTGGTAGAGCATTGCAGGCATCGATACCTAAACGCTTAAGCGTGACGGCGATATTGAGTGCGCAGCCGCCAACGTTAACACCTTGCTGCTTGAGCTCGATGTCACAGCCGCGCCAGGGGAGGGCATACGCATCGGCAATGACATCAATCACCGCCGCACCCACCACCGTTACTGGCCGCTGTGTACGTAATTGCGAGAGAAGTTGTTGCAGATGCGTGTTGCTCATAGCGCCTCCCGCTGCTCGCGCAGTCGCATTAACCCGTTGGCGTAGTGGGTAAAGTCCAGCTGATTCACCGCGTCCAACTCCTGCTTCAATGCTGGGTTGATCGCGCTCACGCCGTGTAATGCACCACAAATGGCGGTTGCCATCGCCCCGATGGTGTCGGTATCGCCGCCGAGGTTAGCGCACAAAATGGCGCAGCGGTTAGGATCGGTCTGCGCCAGCTCAACCATGGCGATAGCGCAAGGAACGGACTCAATGGTGCTGGTTCCTGCCCCCACAACCTGATACAACTGCTCGCTGGCGGACTCGATGCCATCGGCGTTACGGACGATTTTCAGCGCCAGTTCAAGGCGTGCACAAAGCGATGCGCTAAAGGTGGTGATTCGTTTTTGCTGCGCATGCAGGGCAATGGCAGGTAGCGCGTCGACAATCTCTGACCATTTTCCTCCGTCGATGGCGCGCGATACCGCCCACGCGACGACAACGGCTCCCGCGATAGCCAGATCCGATTTATGCGTTGGGCTGGAGGCCAGTGCCACATCATCGATAAAGGCATCAAGATCGCGGGCGGGCAGCAGGCATCCCAGCGGGGAAACGCGCATTGCCGCGCCATTGGTCACGCCGTTGTTTTCAAGTTCGGCGACCGGTTTACCGTCACGAATAGCTTTCAACGCAATTTTCGAGGTCGGGCCGAGCACGTTTTTATTAAAAGCATCAAACTGCTCAGCCCATGCCAGAATATTGCGACCAATAACGTCTGGCACAATTTCGCCGTCGCACTCAAGCAGGGCATCTGCCAGACACAGTGCCATGGACGTGTCATCAGTGAACTCCGCCTGGTTAAAATAGCAGGCGGCATTATTTTCCGCAGGGCCGGGCAAAAAACGGTCGATCCAACCGAAGTGTGCTTTTACCCGGGTTCTTGGCCACAGTTCCGACGGCATGCCCATCGCATCCCCTAACGCCTGCCCATAAAGAGCACCGAGAATACGTTCTGCTTTCATTTTACTTCCCCTTGTTTCAACGCTACATCGCGATCGTCCACCTTAATGGCGGTGATTTCTTTGTCTGATTCGCGAAAGAAAATCATAAACATCACGGCAATGACGGCAATCATGACCGCGCCAAATCCCCACATGCCAGCCCAGTTAAAGGTGAGACCATTAACCGGTTCCTGATAAGCAAACATTTTTTCCATCATTACGCCGCCCAGACGGTAACCGAGCAGGCTGCCGAACCCCTGACAGCAGAGGGTGATAAGCCCTTGCGCTGCGGTGCGCATGTGGACCGGCGCTTTTTTATCGACATAGATGTAAGCCGTGACGTAATAGAAGTCGTAACTGACGCCGTGCAGCAGAATGCCGAGAAACAGCAGGGCGTAAGTGAAATATTCTTCCGCACCGCCGTAAACGAAAAATCCGTAGCGGATCGCCGCAGTAATAAGACCAAGCAACAATACCTTTTTAATGCCAAAGCGTTTGGTGAAAAACGGTAGCGCCAGCATAAAGAAGATTTCAGAGAACTGGCCCAGCGTCATCCAGCCGGTGGCGTTTTTCATTCCGACTTCTGTCAGGTAACCGTTGGCAAAGATGTAATAGAACGCCAGTGGCATCGCAAACAGGAAAGAGCAAAAGAAGAAGACGAGGAAGTTCTTATCGCGCAGCAGGATCAGCGCATCCAGACCCAGCATAACTTTGAAATCCATTTTGCCGGTACTTTTGGGCGGCGTATCCGGTAAAAAGAAGGCAAAAACGCCTAACAATGCGGAGCTTCCGGCAGTGACAAGCAGGGGAATATTGGTCGGTGAGATGTCGTTATAGCCAAGCATTTGCGGTAAGAAACCGCAGGCCAAACCGGAGGCAATCCAGCCAATGGTCCCCATCACGCGGATGCGCGGGAAATCACGTTCAACATCCGGTACGTTGGCAAAAGCAATACTGTTGGTCAGCGCAATCGTCGGCATATAGGTCAACGAATAGGCCAGTAACAGAGGGAAGAATCCGCTAAAGGTGGTTTGCTGGGCGGCGAAGTACATCAGAATAGCGCCGACGAACATCAACACCGCCAGCACTTTTTGCGCGGAGAAAAAGCGGTCAGTGATTGAACCGACCAGAATGGGCGACAGGATCGCCGCAATGGCGGTGCAGGCGTAGGACCAGCCGATCTCTCCAGCACTAAAGCCACTTTTACTCAGCCAAAGCCACAGCGGTACAAACCAGGCGCCCCAGATAAACCACTCTACAAACATCATGAACGACAGCTTAACTGTAGTTTTCATCTTTAAATCCTTCATGACAGGTAAGGTACGCGCTGATAGTACCATTCAATAATACCTTTAAAATACCTTTGAGATTAAACTTTGACCGTCTTAACATTATTTTTTCCTGAATCGAGCCAGCAGAAGTTGCTGAAAAGTGCGCTAAAGATGGAAAAAAAGCGCAGTCGGTACCAGGCTTAATGCTGCCCGCAAAAAGGCGGGTCAGGACAATCCATATTCCGGTTTTAAACCGGAACTTACGGGAGCATAGCTATGACTGATATTGCGCAGTTGCTTGGCAAAGATGCCGACAGCCTTTTACAGCATCGTTGTATGACCATTCCTTCTGACCAACTTTACCTGCCTGGACATGATTACGTCGATCGCGTGATGGTGGATAACAACCGGCCGCCTGCCGTGCTGCGTAATATGCAGACGCTGTATAACACAGGGCGACTTGCCGGGACAGGGTATCTGTCGATCCTACCGGTGGATCAGGGTGTAGAGCATTCTGCTGGGGCTTCGTTTGCCGCTAACCCGCTGTACTTTGATCCGAAGAATATTGTGGAGTTGGCTATCGAAGCAGGGTGCAACTGCGTGGCATCGACTTACGGTGTGCTGGCTTCTGTCTCCCGCCGCTACGCGCACCGTATCCCGTTCCTCGTTAAAATTAACCACAACGAAACGCTCAGCTATCCGAATACCTTTGACCAGACGCTGTATGCCAGCGTAGAGCAGGCGTTCAATATGGGTGCGGTTGCGGTAGGGGCAACCATCTATTTCGGTTCTGAGGAATCTCGCCGCCAGATTGAAGAGATTTCAGCAGCGTTTGAGCGCGCCCATGAGTTGGGTATGGTTACCGTGCTGTGGGCGTATCTGCGTAACCCCGCGTTTAAAAAAGATGGCGTGGATTACCATGTTTCCGCCGATCTTACCGGGCAGGCTAACCATCTGGCTGCCACTATCGGAGCGGATATCGTTAAGCAGAAAATGGCGGAAAATAACGGCGGGTATAAAGCGGTTAATTTTGGCTATACCGACGATCGCGTCTATACCAAGTTGACCAGCGAGAATCCAATTGACCTGGTGCGTTACCAACTGGCGAACTGTTATATGGGGCGTGCCGGGTTAATTAACTCTGGCGGGGCGGCCGGCGGCGACACCGACCTGAGCGATGCAGTGCGTACGGCGGTTATTAACAAACGTGCGGGTGGTATGGGGCTGATTCTGGGGCGTAAAGCGTTCAAGAAAACCATGGCCGACGGCGTTAAGTTGATTAACGCCGTACAGGACGTTTATCTGGACAGCAAAGTCACTATTGCCTGATCCCTCGGATTGTCGTTGGGTTAGCGCAATAGCGGACAACCCGGCGGCAGTCTGCAACGTAGCGCAGCGGGCAGGATTTCAATATGAAACTCTTGTCCGCTGAGCGGTTCACCATCGAGATTAAAGGTAATTTCGTGTGGGGCGCGGATATCAAACCACGACGATGCGCCGTCAATAATGTTAGGGTTGTCTTCGGATTGCGTTAACGCCGAAAGCAGTCCTGGCAGTAGTTCCTCGCCGGTAAAAATGCGCAGTTGCAGCAGGCCGTCGTTGATCAGCGCCGTCGGGCAAAGCTGTTGCCCACCACCGGCCTGGCGACCGTTACCGATACCAATCACCAGCGCCTTACCCTGCCAGTGAAAATCCTCCCCACGAATGTCACAGATGTCGGGCTTGAGCGTATCCATGCGCATTAATCCGTGAATAAAATACGATACACCGCCCAGTGCGGCCTTGAGTTTTTCCGGCGTTTCGGTGGTGATGCGAGTGCCAAACCCGCCGGTCGCCATGTTGATAAAACAGGTTTTATCGTTGACCTGCACCATATCAATCGCAGTCGCATTTGCAGCGATAGCCAGCTTTAACGCCTTATCAAGGTCATCGGGTATACCAACACTGGTGGCAAAGTCATTCGCCGTTCCCAACGGTAAAATACCCAGCGCTGGAATATTGCCACCCTGCGACTGAATCAGCGCTGTCGAAACTTCGTTGATGGTGCCGTCACCGCCGCCGGCTATCACCGTAGCAACGCCTAGCTGACGAGCTTCATCAACGTAGCGTTGGGCATCGCCTTTTTCCCAGGTCACGCGAACATGGATTTCCACGCCTTCATCGCGAAGCTTCGCAATGGCATCACGCAGGGGGAGATTATCAGCACTTTTTCCATTGAGGATCAGTAAACTGGCAGGGAACGCTATCATCCGTTTGCCTCACTTTTTTTCGTTTTAACAAGTGTATGCCAGGAAAGCGTTTATGGCGTAAGAACTGACTGAAAGCGCAGGCGAAGAGATAAAAAAAGCCGCAGAGCGCGGCTTTTCAGATTGGGCAGACGTTACTGCGGGAACCACTGATCGCTGATTTTCTGGTACGTGCCGTCAGCTTTGATTGCCGCCAGCGCGCTGTTCAGTTTTTCCAGCAGGGCTTTGTTATCTGGGCGAACCGCGATGCCAAGGCCAGTACCGAAGTATTGCGGATCGGTTACTTTGTCTGTGGCTACGCCTAACTGCGGGTTGGTTTTCAGCCATTCGTTAACCACAGCGGTATCGCCAAATACGCCATCAATACGGCCATTTTTCAGGTCGATAATCGCATTCTGATAGCTATCGTAGGCCACGGTTTTCACCTCAGGATGTTTGTCCTGCAGGTATTTCTGATGGGTGGTGCCGTTTTCCATACCGATGCGCTTACCTTTCAGGTCGGCAAAGGTTTTATAGGTGTCTTTTTTCGCAATCACCAGCGCGGAGTTGGCATAGTAAGGCTGAGTAAATGCAACCTGCTTGCTACGCTCAGGTGTGATATCCATTCCGGAAATTACCGCATCATATTTCTTGAATTTCAGCGCGGGGATCAGGCTGTCGAAAGCGTGATTGGTGAAAGTACATTCTGCCTGCATTTGTTTGCACAGCGCCGTTGCCAGGTCGATGTCAAAACCGACAATTTTATTGCTCGCGTCCAGTGATTCAAATGGCGGATACGTGGCTGATACACCGAAACTAATTTTATCAGCAGCTGAGGCGCCAGCGGCGAAAGTAGCAAGTAATGCGGCCAGTACTAACTTTTTCATGGTGGAACTCCCGTCTGTCAATCTTATGATTATTACCGTGTCTGCGGCGTGGAGTAACAATGCCATTTTATGAATTTATATGCAATAAAAATGATTAAGTATTTTTTGCGGTGTAAAAAAAGACGGACAATTTAGGTTCTTGTCCGTCTTCATTATTTTGCTTTATGCATATTTGCCGGATGGCGGTGCTAGCACCTTATCCGGCCTACAAAAGGTGCATGAACCGTAGGCCTGATAAGCGTAGCGCCATCAGGCATATGCTTAATTCCGGTGTTCAAACGCCAGCGCTTTACGTTCGATTAAGCGCATCATCAGCGTTAGCAAACCGTTGACGATCAGATAAATCACACCTGCCGCACCGAAGACCATAACGTCATAAGTACGACCGTACAGCAGCTGGCTATAGCCCATGACTTCCATCAGCGTGATAGTGTAAGCCAGTGAGGTACTTTTAAATACCAGCACCACTTCGTTGGAATACGAGGAGAGGGCGCGTTTAAAGGCGTACGGCAACAGAATCGCCAGCGTATCCTTTTTGCTCATCCCTAACGCTCCGCAGGACTGCCACTGGCCTTCCGGGATTGCACGGATAGCGCCGTAGAACAGTTGCGTAGTGTAGGCCGCACTGTTTAACGACAGCGCAATTAAGGCGCATAACCAGGGTTCAGAGAGCAGATGCCACAGTACCGGATATTCTTGCAATGCCGGAAACTGTCCTGGTCCGTAGTAGATCAGGAAGATTTGCACCAGCAGCGGTGTACCGGTAAACAGCGTGATATAAGCGCGAACCAGCCACACCAGCACCGGCGTTTTCAGCGTCAGGATGACGGTGAAGATTAGCGCCAGCACCAGAGCAACCACGATGGAGGCGACCGTCAGCGTCAGGCTGGTATGCAGCCCTTTCAACAATTCAGGTAAATACTCAAGCATCAGCCTGGTCTCCGCTCAAAACGTGTCGCGCGCAGGTCAATGCGTTTGAGAATGTACTGACTCACCAGCGTAATCACCAGGTAAATAGCGGCCGCCACAATGTACCAGGTAAACGGCTCCTGGGTACGGGTGGCAATACTCTTCGTTTGCAGCATCAGATCGTTCACGCTGATAAGGCTGACCAGCGCGGTATCTTTCAGCAATACCAGCCACTGGTTACCCAGTCCCGGTAAGGCATGACGCCACATCTGCGGCATCACCAGACGAAAGAAGATCGCGGCTTTAGACAAACCCAACGCCTGACCAGATTCCCATTGTCCGAGTGGCACGGCCTTCAGCGCGCCACGCAGCGTTTGTGATGCGTAAGCGGCGTACAGTAATGACAGTGCAATGACACCGCACAGAAACGGGCTGACGTCGAAGTTTTCGATCTGCATCTGAACCGGGATTTGTACAAACCCGAGATTGATCGTAAAGCCATCGGCCAGCGTCAGCAGCAGTTGTGAGGAGCCGAAATAGATAAACAGAACCACCAGAATTTCTGGCAGACCGCGCAGGATGGTGACCAGGGCCGAGCCCGCCCATGCCACCGGGCGCCATTTTACTGACTCCCAGACGGCAAAGAACATGGCGAGCGCAAGGCCAATGATCAGCGCACAAACGGCAAGGCCGACGGTCATCCCGGCGGCGCTTGC
Organism: Citrobacter sp. Cpo045; assembly: GCF_030332875.1. NCBI lineage: Bacteria > Pseudomonadati > Pseudomonadota > Gammaproteobacteria > Enterobacterales > Enterobacteriaceae > Citrobacter > Citrobacter sp. Cpo045. The sequence goes on along the minus strand of NZ_JAOWGZ010000103.1, from coordinate 456,177 downwards.
TAAAGGAAAAAATTCATTCATCAAATATTACTTCTGGAACCATTTGTTGTAGATGGTCTCGTAAGTCCCATCTTTCTTCACTTTTTCCAGCGCAGCGTTAAATTTCTGCTGCAGCTCGGTATTGCCCTGGCGCACAGCAATGCCCAGACCTGTACCGAAGTAATCTTTATCCGTCACTTTGTCACCAACCGCGGCAAGCTTAGGATTGTCTTTCAGCCACTCGGTTACTACTGCGGTATCACCAAAGACGCCGTCAATACGACCATTTTGCAGATCGAGTTTGGCATTCTGGTAGCTGTCATACGGCACAGTGGTCACTTCCGGATGTTTATCCATGATGAATTTCTGGTGCGTGGTACCGTTTTGAACGCCGACTTTTTTACCTTTCAGCTGGTCGATGCTGGTGTATTTACCCTGCTGGCCCACAAACAGCGCAGAGTTGTCGTAGTAAGGGGTGGTGAACAGCACCTGTTTTTCACGCTCAGGCGTGATGTCCATACCGGCCATCACCGCGTCAAAACGACGGAACTTCAGGCTCGGAATCAGGCTGTCGAAAGCCTGATTGGTGAAGGTACAAGTAGCGTCAATCTCTTTACACAGCGCGTTTGCCAGATCAACGTCAAAACCTACGATCTTGTTATTCGCATCGATAGATTCAAACGGAGGATAAGACGCTTCGGTGGCGAAACGAATGGTTTGGGCTGCGGTAGCGGAAAGACTAAAACCTGCGATTAGCGCGGCAATCAGAACTTTTTTCATTGTATTGTCCCGAATCTTAGTGAGAAAGATAGTTTTTAAACGCTTCGGTTTGCGGGTTGGCAAAGCAGCTCGCATCCCCAAACTCGACGATATGACCGTTTTCCATATACACCACACGACTGGCCGTTTTACGTGCAACTTCCACTTCGTGGGTGACGATCACCTGAGTAATGTTGGTTTCCGCCAGTTCGCGAATGATGCTGACGATTTGGGCGGTAATTTCCGGGTCAAGCGCGGCGGTCGGTTCATCAAACAGCAGCACCTGCGGCTCCATCATCAACGCGCGGGCAATGGCCACACGCTGTTGCTGGCCACCGGAAAGATGTAATGGGTAACGATCGCTGTAAGGCTTGAGGCGCAGACGTTCCAGCAGTTTCTCGGCGCGCGCCATCGCTTGCTCTTTTGTCAGACCCAGTACGCGGCAGGGCGCTTCAATCAGGTTCTGCACAACCGTGAGATGCGGCCAGAGATTATATTGCTGAAAGACCATGCCCACGTTCTGACGCAGATCCCGAATGGCTTTATCTGACGGGGTCTTCGTGAAGTCGAAACGGTTGCCCGCAATAGAGAGCGTGCCTGAGCGCGGCATCTCAAGCAGGTTGAGTACGCGCAGCAGCGAGCTTTTCCCGGCTCCACTTGGGCCAAGTAACACCAGTGTTTCACCCTGAGGGCAATCCAGCGTGATATCGAACAGCGCCTGATGTGCGCCGTAGAAGCAGTTAATGCCGTTTAATTGAATACTCATTGACACTCGATACTGGCAGTCTGATAGCTATTGAAGCCGCAGATACTACCTTTGACAGAATAGTTATGCAATATTTATGCGTTAAAAGTTAAATGCAAACCGCATTCTTCTCTAAACATAGCACAAAATAGCGGGGCCACCAGTGGGCAAGAATAAATGTCGGCATTCTATGCAGAATGCCAGACAATTTATGGGGGTTATGATTTAAGCGGGTGAATGGGGCGGTTAGCGGTTTTCGACAGACTGGCGCAGCGTCCCGGCTGGCGCGTGTACGCTGCCGCCCAGATAGCGTACATCATCAACGACCCAGCACTGACCTTCACGGATCATCAGCACTTCATCACGCCAGCTTTGGTCACCCTGTTTCAGCTCTACGCGCAGTGGAATGTTGCGTGCATCACTATTCGGAATAGTCGATGCGCTGGCGACACTGGCGCTGTCTGGTAACGTAGCGCGACTGGAGAACGGATCGCTGTTAAACAGATCGCGGTGTGCATTATCACGGCTGGCATCGGTCAGCAGTTTAGCCAGATTGTCGCTCAGGTACGGACGAAGGGCGGTAATATCATTGTTTCGATGCTGAATACGGTAATCATAGAATTGTTGAGCCACGCTGTCTGGCCCACCTTCTATGCATGAACCACTACGCGTGCCGTTATCTTTATAGACCGGCGTCACGGTCGTACAGGCGCTGAGAAGTAGTGCACATGGAACCAGCAGAGAGAGTTTCGAATAGCGCATAATGATTTCCTTATAAGCTTCCTACTAATTGTGTTCTACGATGAACAATTCGGTCTCACTAAAGATTGTATGATCGATTAACACATTGTTTTTGCTAAAGCAAATTCGCGGACACCCGACCTGAAGCATGTTGGTGGCGCTCGTTGCCAGCTTCAGCTTTAGTATATCAACCTGCAACGGGGCGTTGGCGGCCATTCATGCTTCTTATACTGTATAGACCATCTGAGCATTTGCATGTTCCATTTGCCGCGCTTTACGCCTGGCTAAACAAAACTCATGCCGTGTTGTTGGCTATAAGGGACTCCGGATGGCTAAAATAAGAGTTGCTTAATCTCGGTGCCCGTGCGTTAATGATCCAGTCGGTTTGAATAACAGACGATATACAAAGTAGTTTACTCAAGCAGTTCTCATTTTCAGGTGTAATCCGTTTATCCCCTCTTTGAGTCTCTTCATTAAGCACTACGAAGTTTCTGTCATAAAAACCAAGCTTGCCGAAAGGCTCAAATTAAGGAATAAATATATGTCTACTAAAATGACTGGTTTAGTTAAATGGTTCAATCCTGAAAAAGGTTTTGGCTTCATTACGCCTGCAGATGGCAGCAAAGATGTCTTTGTCCATTTCTCAGCGATTCAAAGTAATGAGTTTAAGATGCTGAATGAAAACCAGAAAGTCGAATTCGGTGTGGAGCAGGGACCTAAAGGTCCATCCGCAATTAATGTTGTGGCGCTTTGAGGTAACTATTATTACTAATCATATTCACTTTCGCTGTCCATGTTGCCATGGTTCCCAATACAGAACATCAACCTTTGATGTTACTGAAGGAAATCCATTCGGGGCAAAATGTATTTTTTGTAAATCAAAAATGATTACATTTGATAACGTAGCAATGTACATTCAGTCCGGCCAGGCGCCATTAGATTTCAGAAAATAATAACTTCAGGCCCCCAAACATCTGGGGGCTTTTTTATTTCTGGCGGCTTGCCAGTCAAATAAAAATAAAAAATGCACCACCTGAAACCGCTACACATCAACAAGGATAGCAGTTTTATTTGGCGGGCTTTCCTTTGAGTGTCATAGTGTATTGGTTTGATAATGCTTTTGAGATTGTGCTCTTAGCGCAAAAAGGAGATTAACCATGCAGTTTTCGACAACCCCTACGCTGGAAGGACAGAGCATCGTGGAATACTGCGGTGTTGTTACCGGTGAAGCCATTTTAGGCGCGAATATCTTCCGCGATTTTTTTGCCGGCATTCGCGATATTGTTGGCGGTCGCTCCGGCGCGTATGAAAAAGAGCTGCGTAAAGCGCGTGAAATTGCTTTTCAGGAGCTGGGCGAACAGGCGAAAGCGCTGGGTGCTGATGCGGTGGTCGGTATCGATATCGATTACGAAACCGTAGGCAAAGACGGTAGCATGCTGATGGTGAGCGTCAGCGGTACCGCGGTGAAAACTCGCCGATGAAACGTCTGTTGTGTCTGCTGGCATTTACGCTGTTGCTGGTGGGATGTGCTGGCGAAAAAGGGATTGTCGACAAAGACGGGTATCAGTTAGATACCCGCCGTCAGGCCCAGGCTGCTTATCCACGCATTAAAGTACTGGTTATCCATTACACGGCCGATGATTTTGACTCTTCCCTGGCTACGCTGACCGATAAAAACGTCAGTTCACACTATTTGATCCCCGCAGTGCCGCCGCTTTACCATGGTAAACCGCGTATCTGGCAACTGGTGCCGGAAAAAGATCTGGCCTGGCATGCGGGGATTAGCTTCTGGCGCGGCGCTACGCGTATTAACGATACCTCAATTGGTATTGAGCTGGAAAACCGCGGCTGGCAAAAATCGGCGGGCAGCAAGTATTTTGCGCCGTTTGAGCCCGCGCAGATTCAGGCGTTAATCCCATTGGCGAAAGATATCATCGCCCGCTACGACATAAAACCGCAAAACGTGGTGGCTCATGCAGACATTGCGCCGCAGCGTAAGGACGATCCCGGTCCGCTGTTTCCGTGGCAAGCACTGGCCGCTCAGGGCATTGGCGCATGGCCGGATGCTCAGCGTGTGGCATTTTATCTCGCCGGACGAGCGCCCCATACGCCGGTAGAAACCGCGTCATTGCTCGATCTGCTGTCACGCTATGGCTATGAGGTAAAACCCGAGATGACGCCGCGTGAACAGCAGCGGGTGATTATGGCGTTCCAGATGCACTTCCGCTCGACGTTGTGGAATGGCGTGGCGGACGCGGAAACGCAGGCGATTGCCGAAGCGTTACTGGAGAAATACGGGCAGGGTTAACGCAGACACCAATGCCTGATGGCGTTTCGCTTATCAGGCCTACGGTTAATTTGGCAGGTTTTTGTGGCGCTTGTGCCGCCACCCTGCAATGGCTATCAGCCTAACGCGGCAGCTTACCGTGGTCGCGCAGCCAGGCCGCGGTACGCTCAATCCCTTCATCCAGCGTCACAACGGGCTGATAACCTAACTCTTCCTGGGCGCGGCTGGTATCCAGCGTAAAGTCAAAATTCAGCTTCGAAACGCCGTAATGCGTAAGCTTTGGCTCTTTCGCCGATTTATTGCCTAAGCGCTCCATGCTGCGGGCAATCATGTCCAGCATCGGGTAGGGCACGGAGCGGATACGGCAATCAATATTCAGCTCGTCGATAAGTTTCTGCACAATACTGCGCAGGGTGCGATGTTCACCGTTGGTTATATTGTACGCGCGACCCGACGGCAGCTTATCGCAGGCTTGCTGACTCGCCAGCCACATCGCGTGAACCGCGTTCTCGTAATAGGTCATATCCACCAGCGCACTCCCGCCGTGCGGCAACAGGATGCTGCCGTAGTGGTACATCATATGGGCGAGGCGGGGAATAAAGACTTTATCGTGAGGTCCGAACAAGCTTTGTGGGCGCAAGACAGTAAAGCGAGTCTGCGGGTTGGCCTGGGCGAGCAGCGCAATCACCTCTTCACCAGCCGCTTTGCTGCGGGCGAATTCGTTGGCGAAGCGATGGGGACGGAAGTCTTCTTTGATATCGCGATGATGGTGATAATCAAAATACAGCGACGGAGAAGAGATATGAATAAAGTTACGTACGCCCCAGGCTACGGCCCACTCGCCCAGACGGCGGGTAGCACGAACGTTGGCCAGATCAAAAGCTTCCTGAGTTCCCCACGGAGAGGTGAAACTGGAGCAGTGCCACAGCGTGTCAATGCCGGCAAGCATCACTTTTGCCTGCGAAGAAACCAGCTCGGTCAAATCCGCATGCACAAACTCTGCGCCCATTTTCTCCAGCAGCTTGCCCATCGCTTCGTTGCGACCGGTGGCTCTGACGCTGACGCCTTTGCTGCATAAAAACTCAACCGCGTTTCGGCCCAAGCCGCTGGTGGCTCCGGTAACCAGTACCTTCATATCAATCCACTGTGTTTAAAAAACGTCGTGCGCATTCTTCCGTGAATTACGCCTGTATGCAATGGGAAACATGAAAGAATACAGGCTCTTTTTATCATTAGTCTGTGATTTGTTCTGCAAGTTTGGCTATACGCTTCGCCATCCCCCTGAAAATGAACAGGTGGGCGGGGATCATCAACAGCCAGTAGAAGAGGCCAGGCATACCGTGCGGATGCCACCACGCGCGTACATCAATGCGCCGGTGATCGCCTTTATCTTCCAGTGTGAAGCTCAGGCGACCCAGTCCCGGCGCTTTCATCCCAAACAGCAGCGTCAGCTGTTTCTCCGGCTCAACGATGATGACTTTCCAGCTATCAACGGTGTCGCCAACTTGCAATAGTGGGTGTTCGGGACGACCTTTTGCCAGCTTATGGCCGACCAGCAGGTCCAACGCCGCGCGCGTCTTCCATAGAATATTGCCAAAGAAATAGCCTTCTTTGCCGCCGAGTCGATTCACAACCTGCCACAGCGCTTTTGTGCTGGCAGAGGTTTCAACGCTAAAGCCAGCTTGTTTGGCGAAATAGCCATATTCTGGACGCCAGCGGGCAAACGCCTGTGCGTCGTAACCCCAGTCGCTGGAGTTGACCAGCTTCTCTTCTTCCTTCAACGTGCTGCGCACCGCGTCATCAAAGGCAATCAGTTTTTGTGGGATCAGCGCACGTAATTCGGTGTCATCGGCCAGCAGGTCGTGTTTTAAGCCCTGGATCAGCGCTTTGGCCGTGGTTGGCGGCACTGACGTAATGACGTTCAAAAACCAGACCGAAATCCAGCGGGTAGGGAAGGGGATGGGGATGAGCAGGCGATGTTTACCGCTGACCGCCATAAAATGCTCGAACTGTTCCTGATAGCTCAACACCTGCGGCCCGGCGGCTTCGAGGACGCGGTGATGCTGTGTGGGATTTTCCAACAATGCCACCAGATAGTACATTAAATTCTCCAGCGCGATAGGCGTGGTACGCGAGCGTACCCAGCGTGGAGGGGTGAGAACCGGCAGGTTGTAAACCATATCGCGCATGACTTCAAAGGCAGCGGAACCCGCTCCCACGATAATGCCCGCGCGCAATTCCGTCATTGGCACGCCTGACTCGCGCAGGGTGTCTGCAGTTATCTGTCGCGCACGCAGATGCTCGGATTGTTCATGCCGGGGAGCCTGCAATGAGCTCAGGAAAATAAGCTGTTTAACTGGCGTATTACGCAGCGCATCGCGCACGTTCATCGCCACCTGACGTTCGTGGGCGATAAAATCACCGCCTTCGCCCATACCATGAACCAGATAATAAACCGTATCAACACCCGTCAGCAGCGGGGTGAGGTTATCTGGCCAATTCAAATCGACCTTGTGGCAACTGACATTGGCCAGTTGCTGCTTTTCCAGCCGTTCAATGCGACGTGCCGCAGCCAACACCTGATGCCCTTGCTGACTGAGCGCCTGTACCAAATGCTGACCAATGTAGCCACTGGCGCCAAGAACCAAAATCCGTTGCGGCACGCCCATCTCCTTATTGGGTTAAAAAAGCGCGCCAGTGGGCGACGACTTCAGCAAGTTGTTCACGTGATACGTCCAGGTGCATCACCAGGCGCACAATCGGGGAGGCGTTAATCAGCACACCTTGCGCTTTCATATACTCGCCCAGCGCGGTAGCGTGCTCTTCGCCAACGCGAACAAACAGCATATTGGTGTCGTGGCGCATGACGTCCGCCCCTGCTTCGCGCAGCTGCTCCGCCATCCAGGCGGCGTTGTCATGATCTTCCTGCAAACGCGCCACGTTATTTTTCAGCGCATACAGCCCGGCCGCTGCCAGAATACCGGCCTGACGCATTCCGCCGCCGGTCATTTTGCGCCAGCGAATAGCGCGTTTGATGTACTCGTGGCTGCCGACCAGCAGTGAACCAACGGGGGTACCGAGGCCTTTGGAGAGGCAAATGGTGAACGAATCACAGTATTGCGTGACATCTTTAAGTTCACAGCCGTAGGCGACGATGGCGTTAAAAATACGTGCGCCGTCGACGTGCAGGGCAAGATTACGCTCACGGGTGAATTCCCAGGCGTCTTTCAGATACTCGCGCGGCAGCACTTTGCCGTTGTGGGTATTTTCCAGGCTGAGCAAGCGGGTGCGGGCAAAATGGATATCGTCCACTTTGATTTTTGCAGCTACTTTGTCCAGAGGCAGGGAGCCATCCGGTGCTGCGTCGATAGGTTGCGGTTGAATGCTACCGAGCACCGCTGCGCCACCTGCTTCGTAGAGATAGTTATGCGCGCCCTGGCCGGCAATGTACTCTTCGCCACGCTGACAATGGCTGAGCAGCGCCACCAGGTTAGCCTGAGTACCGGTAGGTAAGAAAATAGCGGCTTCTTTACCAGAAAGCTCTGCGGCGTATTGCTGGAGGGCGTTAACGGTAGGGTCGTCTCCATACACGTCATCCCCGACCGGGGCTGCCATCATCTCTTCCAGCATGGCGCGACTCGGCCGGGTGACGGTATCACTGCGTAAATCAATCATGGTGTCTCCTTATTACACTTCATCCTTCAAGCTGTCTCGGCGTTGGCCGCACCCTTAAACCCCAGTCACATAGTATACCTATGCTCCTGGGGATTTTCGGGCTAGCCGCCTTGATGCATCATGAATGATTTTGTGTGTGATTTAATAAGGATGTTTTACCTGAGCCAGTTCGTTTTCGCCAGTTCGATCACTTCATCACCGCGTCCACTGATGATTGCACGCAGCATATACAGGCTAAAACCTTTGGCCTGTTCGAGTTTGATCTGCGGCGGGATCGCTAGCTCTTCTTTCGCCACGACCACATCGACCAGCACTGGGCCGTCAATCGACATCGCCCTTTGTAGCGCTTCATCAACCTCTGAGGATTTTTCCACGCGAATGCCTGTAATGCCGCAGGCTTCGGCAATCCGCGCGAAGTTGGTGTCGTGCAGTTCAGTGCCGTCGGTCAGATAACCGCCCGCTTTCATCTCCATTGCGACAAATCCCAGCACGCTGTTGTTGAAGACAATAATCTTCACCGGCAGCTTCATCTGGACAACCGACAGAAAGTCTCCCATCAGCATGCTAAAGCCGCCGTCACCGCACATTGCTACAACCTGGCGTCCTGGTTCTGTAGCTTGTGCACCGAGTGCCTGCGGCATAGCATTCGCCATCGACCCGTGGTTAAACGATCCGAGCAGACGACGTTTGCCGTTCATTTTCAGATAGCGTGCTGCCCACACCGTTGGCGTACCAACGTCGCAGGTAAAGATGGCATCGTCAGCGGCAAAGTGGCTGATCTGCTGCGCCAGATACTGCGGGTGAATGGCTTTATCGCTGGGTTTGGCTAAATCATCCAGCCCTTTGCGCGCCTCGCGATAGTGCTCCAGCGCTTTGTCCAGGAACTGCCGCTCGGTTTTTTCCTCCACCAGCGGCAGTAGGGCACGTAACGTAGATTTAATATCGCCTACCAGCGCCATATCAACTTTACTGTGCGCGCCAATGCTCGCCGGATTGATATCAATCTGAATAATTTTGGCGTCGGTGGGGTAGAACGGGCGATAGGGGAACTGGGTGCCAAGCAGGATCAACGTGTCGGCATTCATCATGGTATGGAAGCCGGATGAAAAGCCAATCAGCCCGGTCATACCCACATCATAGGGGTTATCGTACTCAACATGCTCTTTACCACGCAGGGCGTGAACAATCGGCGCTTTGATTTTAGCCGCAAACTCAACCAGTTCTTTATGCGCACCGGCGCAGCCACTACCGCACATCAGGGCGATATTGCTGGAGTAGCGCAGCAGTTGCGCCAGTTTTCTCAGCTCTTCTTCTTGTGGAGTCACCACCGGGAGCGGCGCATGATACCAGTGCGTGGTGGCGCTTTCAGGTGCAGGTTTTAGCGCCACGTCACCGGGTAAAACCACCACGGAAACGCCACGGTTGAGCACCGCCTTACGCATGGCAATTGCCAGCACCTGTGGGATTTGTTCTGGGCTGGAAACCAGCTCGCAATAGTGGCTACATTCGCGGAACAACTCTTGCGGGTGGGTCTCCTGAAAATAACCGCTGCCTATTTCACTGGAGGGAATATGCGCGGCGATTGCCAGTACCGGGACGTGGTTACGGTGACAATCAAACAGCCCGTTGATCAGGTGCAGGTTGCCTGGCCCGCACGAGCCTGCGCAGACGGCCAGTTCGCCCGTCAACTGCGCTTCAGCACCCGCAGCGAAGGCTGCAACCTCTTCATGACGGGTTGGCATCCAGTCAATTGTTCCCATACGATTCAGACTGTCACTCAGACCATTAAGTGAGTCACCCGTTACACCCCAAATGCGTTTTACGCCAGCCTGTTCGAGTGTTTTAGCAATAAAAGCGGCAACCGTTTGTTTCATGGTTTTCCTTCTCCTCTAATGTGATACCGGTTACAAGTTTAGATGAAGATAATAGTTATGCTTCTCATTTCCCCCTTATTTCCGGCAGGTTTCATTTAACCTGTATTAAGCGTAGTTTGTTATTGGACATGGTGAAACAAGGAATAAATTCAAATGGTTATAAAACTATTAAATTCAGTTAACCGAGTACTGACTCACGAAGATTTTGGCAAGTTATTGTTACGCTTTGCCGTCGGTGGGCTGATGCTGTTTCATGGGCTGCATAAACTCTTTGCGGGTATTGATGGCATCAGCGGTATGTTGATAGCGAAAGGTTTCCCTGGCTTTATTGCGTATGGCGTTCTGTTGGGAGAGGTCGTGGCACCGTGCCTGATTATTCTTGGCATCCTGACGCGTCCGGCGGCGTTGGGGCTGGCGTTTACGATGGTTGTGGCATGGCTGATGGTCGGGATAGGCGAAACCTGGACACTGGATAAAACCGGTGCATGGGCGATTGAAAGTCTGGTTTATTTCTTTATCGGCGCGCTGGCCGTGGCGTTTTTGGGGGCGGGGCGTTACTCCGTTGCCGGGAATTCTGCCTGGCGATAGTTACCATCTGAGAGTCTATACCGAGGCGGGAAAGCGTAGCATTGCTCCGCCTCGTCGTTCAATTTGTCGCTACTCTATGTCGTCACTGTTCCATAGTTTGTGCCGACGTCTCAGCGCTCGCTGCGTCAATGCCCTTGCCATCGCGGCGCCTATTTCAGCGCTGACCACCAGTCCCTGAATAAACGGACGATCGTGCATCAACCACGGCAGCCCGCCAAAAGCGATGCGATTGCGGGCGTTTTCCGGCGCTTGCAGCGTGTAATCTTCGCCGATATCCGGGATCTCATCGCCACAGGCCAGCAGTTGATCGCGTAGTGTTGGGAACGGGATATCTTTGCTCTGCAATGCCCGTTGTCCTCGGGCGTCAATAAACACATCAAATTCGCAGCGCTGACCGTGGTGGGAAATTACCGTCATTTCCTGTTCATTCATGCGCTCATAATCTGTGCCGAGCGCGAGGATCTCAATCAGCCCGGCTTCGTGCAGCGCCAGCAGTCGGCGAACTGACTCTGACGGGATTGCCGCATAGTTATCAATAAATACCCGCGCCAGTCCGCGCCTGAAACGTTTTTCGTCGCGGGTATCAAGATGAGGGACTATCTCCTCGATAACCTCGTGCAGGCGCAGCAAGGTATAGCGCCAGGCGACGGTATGTTGTTTTTGCTTGTTGCGCTCAACTTCTACCAGGTTACGTCTCGCCCAGTCAAAAGGGTCATGTCTGAGCCTGTCGGCGAAATAGACTTCGGGGAACGTGTCGGCGTTAAGCGTCGCAAGCGCCACCTGTTGGCACCAGCCTGGCGCTGCGTCTTGCAGTTGTTGCGCCATAAGCTGAAAGATGCGGTCCAGTAATCCGTTTTGTCCATGGGCAATGGCATCTTCAATTGCTTCTGGCGTCGCGATATTCAGCGATTCATACGGAAGGGGGCAGTAAAAATCCGCTTCAGGCAGTACCCCGCTGCGCGACATCAGGGTTAGTTTCAGGTTTTGACTGTCGGATTTAGGTGTGAATTGCAGTGAATGGTCGGTATTGGTAGTGAAGGTGCCATGCTGACTGGCCACAGCCATCGCGGCGTCGATAGCACTTAACGAGGTGCCCAGAATCCCTACCCGGCAAGCACCAATCTGCGCGTCCATCAGACCGGTCCACGGACTGGGGAAAAATTTGCGTTCCTGAGCATCCGTTTCAGGCCACAGATGACCAGTGGCGATAGCGGCGAAATCCACCTCAACGGGTTGTGACGCGTGGTTGATCCACAAAGAAACCCCATTCGGGTCTGCTCGCAGGTCGGTGACTTCGCTTGATTCATGTACGCGAATCGTGAAACCGGCTTGTTGCGCTTTCTCGACAATGGCTAAAAAACGATCGCGATAATAGTCGCCGAGGATCACGCGGGGCAAAAATTGCCGCTCATGCAAAGACGCGCGTTTAATCTGAAACTGGGCCAGATAGTCATCACTTTGATTCTGAAGCCACGTCAGATAACTGATATAGATCGGCGGGATCTCAATGCTGGCTATATTTGCCAGCATGTGGTCTGCGTTGTTGTCGCTATTGTAAGGCATGCCAACGCCCGCCTCTTCAGCTTGCTCGTAAAGCTCTATTTCCAGCGGTTCACCGCGCTCAACCAGGGCATGAAACGTATAAATCCCGGTGGGACCGACGCCGACAATAGCCACTTTTTTCATGGGGATCCTTGTAGAAAGTTCGACGTGCTAGTCGGGGATTATGTTTAATCTGCGCAGGGTAAGTGTGGTCGATAATTTGCGGGGAGAGTGAAAACATCAGAATTTTGCAACGCCTGACAGCATAAAAAAAGGCCACCCGGTACAGCCAGGCAGCCTTTTGCACATCAGATACCGGCCAATTACGCCAGCACTAAATCACCCTGCGGATGACAGGAACAAGCCAGCACATAACCTTCAGCGATTTCTGCGTCGGTCAGCGTCATGGTGCTGCTGACCGTGTAGTTACCGTCAACCACTTTGGTTTTGCAGCAGCCGCAAACACCTGCACGGCATGCGGCGACAACCGGAACCTTGTTGCTTTCCAGCGCTTCCAGCAGCGTACTGCCCACCGGCGCGTAGAACTCTTTCGCCGGCTGTAGCTTGGTAAACTTCAGGCCACTGGTGGCGGCTTCGGCAACAGGTGTGAAGAACTGCTCTTTAAAGAAGCGCGTCACACCCAGCGCTTTGACTTCTTTCTCGACCAGATCCATATACGGTGCCGGGCCACAGGTCATCACGGTACGCGAGGTCAGATCCGGTACGCTTTTCAGCAGTTCAGTCGTCAGTCGGCCGGAAACAAAACCTTCTGTGGCATTGTTTTCAGCAACTAATGTCACCGGATATTCGCGCCACTCGTCGGCAAAAATGACATCTTGCGGCGAGCGAACGTTAAAGATTACCTGTACATCCGCTTGTGGGCGGTACTTTGCCAACCAGCGACGCATTGACATGATTGGCGTGACACCACAGCCGGCGGCCAGCATCAGGAACTTGTCTTCCGCTTTATCTTCACAGGTGAACTCACCCATTGCATCCGACAGCCAGATATAGTCGCCGCGCTTCACGTCGCGGGTTAGCCACTGTGAACCTGCGCCATCGTCAATCCGGCGGATGGTCAACGTGATGTACTCGCTAACGCCCGGCGTTGAAGAAATGGTGTAAGCACGCAGCATATCCGCTGAATTACGTACGCTGACCAGTGCATACTGCCCGGCGCGGTAAGGATAATAATCGTGGCATAGCAACGAAATTGTCCATACATCCGGCGTTTCCTGATGGATGTGGTGAACCTGCATCCGCCATGGGCACTGATGAGTTGGCATTGTCATTCTTTACTCCTTACGCGCTCAGCAGTTGCTTCATGTCTTCTTCAACGGTGGTCACGGAACGCAGACCAAATTTCTCGTTGAGAACTGCCAGCAGATCCGGTGTGAAGAAACCAGGTGCAGTCGGGCCAGTGACGATGTTTTTCACGCCCAGAGACAGCAGGGTCAGCAGAATAACAATCGCTTTCTGTTCGAACCAGGAGAGCACCAGAGACAGTGGCAGATCGTTCACGCCACAGCCCAGTTTCTCAGCCAGGGTTACCGCCAGGATGATGGCAGAGTAAGCATCGTTACACTGACCAGCATCCACCAGACGCGGCAGGCCTTCGATATCTCCGAACTCCAGTTTGTTGAAGCGGTATTTACCGCAAGCAAGGGTCAGGATCAGGCAGTCATCCGGCACGCTGGTGGCGAAGTCGGTGAAGTAGTTACGTTCACCACGTGCACCGTCACAACCGCCAACCAGGAAGATGTGACGCAGTTTTTCGCGGCTCACCAGGTCGATCAGGGTATCAGCAGCGCCCAGCAGGGTCTGACGACCGAAACCTACGGTGATAAGGTGCGGGATTTCGCTGTACGGGAAGCCAGCCATCTGCTGTGCCTGAGCGATAACCGGACCGAAGTTGTCGCCTTCGAGGTGGCTCACACCCGGCCAACCGACGATGCTACGGGTCCAGATACGGTCGTCGTACGCGCCAACGGTCGGGTCGATGATGCAGTTAGAGGTCATGACGATCGGACCTGGGAAGCGGGCAAACTCTACCTGCTGGTTCTGCCAGCCGCTGCCGTAGTTACCGATCAGGTGCTTGAACTTACGCAGTTCCGGGTAGCCGTGCGCCGGCAGCATTTCACCGTGGGTATAAACGTTAACACCAGTACCTTCGGTCTGCTCCAGCAGGTTGTACAGATCTTTCAGGTCGTGACCGGAGATCAGGATGCACTTACCTTCGGTCGCTTTTACGTTGACCTGAGTCGGGGTTGGGTGACCGTATTTGGTGGTTTCACCGGCGTCCAGAATGCTCATCACTTTGAAGTTCATCTGGCCGATTTCCATTGAACACTCCAGCAGAGCGTTCATATCGGCAGGCCAGGTACCCAGCCATGCCATGATTTTGTGGTACTGAGCGTAGATTTCGTTGTCGTACTGACCGAGAACGTGCGCGTGCTCCATGTAAGCTGCCGCACCTTTCAGGCCGTACAGACACAGCAGACGCAGGCCGAGAATGTTCTCGCCAATGGCTGCTTTGTCTTTGTTCGGGGTAAATTCAGCGGCCTGACGTTGCAGGTCGCCCAGATCGTCGCTGACCAGTTGCAGATCGGCCATCGGGTTGGTGACCGCTGCGTTCGCGTCGATGTTCAGGCATTGCGCTTTCAGGGCGTCGCGCATGGCGATAGCTTCACGGGCATAGCCAACAATACGCGGGGAATCGAAGTTAACGTTAGTCAGCGTGGAGAAGAACGCACGCGGCGCAAAGTTATCAACCTCATGGTCGATGATGCCGTATTCACGTGCTTTAACAGCCCATGCAGACAGACCTTGTAGGGAAGCAATCAGCAGATCCTGCAAATCGGAGGTTTCAGCCGTTTTACCGCACATACCCTGCGCGTAAGAGCAGCCGTTTCCTGCCGGAGTACGGATGGTTTGTTCACATTGCACACAAAACATGGTCACACCTTTTAAAGTTATATTTGATATACATGTTTAAGGTTATGCCTGTGCGCGAAGGGATAAAAGGGATTTCTGCTACTACTTGCAGGGAGATTGATTTAGCGCAATTTTGGCGGTAGCTGACTACCGCCAGAGAGGTATTTGTCCCGGCGTCAGGCGGAGAAAAACGCCATCAGCAGAGGTACTAACAGACTCAGAATAAAGCCGTGGACGATGGCTGCCGGGACCATTTCCAGACCGCCGCTGCGTTGTAAAACGGGCAGGGTGAAGTCCATTGATGTCGCGCCGCATAATCCCAGCGCGGTAGAGCGGCTGCGGCCCACCATTCCTGGAATCAACATAATGGCGATCAGCTCACGGGCCAGGTCGTTAAAGAAGGCGGCACTACCAATTACGGGCCCGAACGATTCGGTTAACAGAATACCGGACAGGGAATACCAGCCAAAACCTGATGCCATCGCCAGCGCGGTTTTCAGCGGTAGACCGAGGATCAAGGCATTGATAACCCCCGCCAGCATCGAACTGGCGACGACGACGACGGCCACGATCATCCCACGACGGTTCAATACAATTTGCTTTAAGGTCATGCCGCTGTTGCGCAGTTGAATCCCCACCAGGAACAGTAAAAAGATTAACGTATATTCGCTGGCTTCGGTGGCATGCTGCAGAATGGGAAGCCCAGTGAGGCCGAGCAGGAAACCGACGACGACGACGCCGCAAAGCTGAAGCGACTCAAGCGCCATTGCAATTCGCGAGGGGAGCTTTTCTTGCTTGTGGTTGTGTCTCCAGGGCAGCGAACGCTCCAGCCAGAACAGCGCCGCAATATTACACAGTATAATGACCGTCACGCTGACCGCAGAATAATGAAGAATGGCTAACAGGTTGCTGGCGAGATTATCCAGAAACGCCAGGCTAATACCCATAAAAAAGAGAATAAGGTAGACGATCCAGCTTAACAGGCGATTGATAAGTTGTAATGCAGCCCTGTGCCGGAGCGGAATAAGGTAGCCCACAATAAGGGGAACCAGAATGATTAACAGCCCTGAAAACATGAAAATCAGATCCTTGCTGAGAAGTAAGACGAAATGCGTCACTATAACCTAAATAATTCAAGTTGCAGGAAGGCGGCAAGGGAGTGAATCCCCGGGAGCGTACATAAGTACGTGACTGGGGGGAGCGAGCGCAGTCAACACATCTGCAACTTGAAGTATAACGGGTATACACACTACTCAATGCAAAGAGGGGAGTAAAGTTGCAAATAAAAGGAAATATAGAGAGGAACAAAAAGACCTGACTTTCGCCAGGCCTTTTTGTTAGCGATTAATCGCGTTTTTCGAGCAGGGTGCGGTAAATAAGACCGCCGAGAACCCCACCGATAATCGGCATGACCCAGAAGAACCACAATTGTTGCAATGCCCAGCCGCCCTGGAAAATGGCTACTGCGGTACTACGTGCCGGGTTTACGGAGGTGTTGGTGACCGGAATACTGATTAAGTGAATCAGTGTTAACGCCAGACCAATTGCGATAGGTGCAAAACCTGCCGGAGCATGTTTATCGGTCGCGCCGTGGATCACTAATAAGAAACCTGCGGTCAGAATAATTTCAATGACGACGGCAGAAAGCATGGAATAACCGCCTGGTGAATGTTCACCAAAGCCGTTCGAAGCAAAACCACTGGCCGTTGCATCAAAACCTGCTTTACCGCTGGCAATAAGATACAGTGCCGCAGCTGCAACAATACCGCCCACAACCTGAGCAATAACGTAACCAATAACATCTTTTGCCGGGAAACGACCGCCAGCCCATAAACCGAAGGTTACCGCCGGGTTAAAATGCCCACCTGAAATATGACCCACAGCGAATGCCATGGTTAATACTGTCAGGCCGAATGCCAGCGCGACACCGGCAAATCCAATTCCCAATTCCGGGAATGCGGCTGCCAGCACTGCACTACCGCACCCACCAAAAACGAGCCAAAACGTACCGAAGAATTCAGCTGCTAATTTCCTGAACATAACCACCTCAATTAAAAGTTCCGGGTTCGTGTTCCTTGCCCGGTAATTCATCGCTAAAAGGGACGATGATGAAAGAGCGGGTATTTTAGAAAAAAATATCATCCCTTCGCCAGTTAAATTGATGAAAAAATTTGATTTAAGGCAATATGTTGCGATTCCTTTTTGAATCTTGGGTGAATGAAGCATAGTTCAATTAGCGAAAGGACGATGATTAAGTTCTGAAATTATATTCGGGAGAAAACATAAGAAGAATATTCTTATTTTTTTTGCTTTTGCGATTCACACCAGATTGATATCGGGTGTCCTGAGCGCCCGCTTGCCGTTATACTCCTGATAACTTGAAGGAAAAAGTTAGCATTTCCGGAGGCTATATGATTCTCGAACGCGTTGAGATTGTTGGATTTCGCGGTATTAACCGTCTGTCGTTGATGCTGGAGCAGAGCAACGTGCTGATTGGGGAGAACGCGTGGGGTAAATCCAGTCTGCTGGATGCCTTGACCCTGCTGCTGTCGCCGGAGTCAGACTTGTATCATTTTGTCCGCGAGGATTTCTGGTTCCCGCCGGGTGATATACAGGGCCGGGAACACCACCTGCACATTATCCTGACGTTTCGTGAATCCCAACCAGGTCGTCACCGGGTGCGTCGCTATCGTCCTCTGGAAGCCAGTTGGACGCCTTGCCAGGATGGCTATCACCGCATTTTTTATCGCCTGGAAGGCGAGTGTGCGGATGACGGTAGCGTTCTTACCTTGCGCAGTTTTCTTGATGGCGACGGCCATCCATTACCTCTCGATGACATTAACGATCAGGCGCGCCACCTTGTGCGTCTGATGCCGGTACTGCGTCTGCGCGACGCGCGATTTATGCGACGGATCCGCAACGGTACCGTGCCGGACTCGGCGGATGTCGAAGTCACCGCCCGCCAACTGGATTTTCTGGCGCGTGAGCTGGCTACCCGGCCGCAAAACCTGACCGACGGGCAGATCCGTCAGGGGTTATCGGCCATGGTTCAGTTGTTGGAGCACTATTTTTCCGAGCAGGGGGCTGGCCAGTCCCGCTACCGTCTGATGCGCCGTCGCTCCAATAACGAACAACGAAGCTGGCGCTATCTGGACATTATTAACCGCATGATTGATAAACCCGGCGGACGTACGCACCGGGTTATTCTGTTGGGCCTCTTTTCGACCTTGTTGCAGGCCAAAGGCACGCTAAGGCTGGATAAAGACGCCCGACCTTTACTGCTGGTGGAAGATCCGGAAACGCGTTTACATCCCATCATGCTGTCGGTGGCCTGGCACTTGTTGAATTTACTGCCTCTGCAGCGAGTGGCGACCACCAACTCCGGTGAGCTGCTGTCCCTTACGCCTGTTGAGCATGTTGTTCGTCTGGTACGTGAATCATCCCGTGTCGCTGCCTGGCGGCTTGGGCCGGGTGGGATCAGTGCAGAAGATGGTCGGCGAATCGCATTTCATATTCGTTTTAATCGTGCGTCATCGTTGTTTGCCCGCTGCTGGCTGCTGGTGGAAGGTGAAACGGAAACCTGGGTTATTAACGAACTGGCCCGCCAGTGCGGACATCACTTTGATGCAGAAGGGATTAAAGTCATTGAATTTGCCCAGTCCGGTCTTAAGCCGCTGGTTAAATTCGCCCGCCGGATGGGGATAGAGTGGCATGTGCTGGTCGATGGCGATGAAGCCGGGAAAAAGTACGCGGCCACGGTACGTAGCTTATTGAATGACGACAGAGAGGAAGAGCGTGAGCATTTGACCATGCTCCCCGCGCTGGATATGGAACACTTTATGTATCGCCAGGGATTTGCTGACGTCTTTCACCGGGTGGCGCAAATTCCGGAGAATGTGCCTATGAATATGCGCAAAATAATCTCCAAGGCGATACATCGTTCGTCAAAACCGGATTTGGCCATTGAGGTGGCGATGGAAGCCGGGCGGCGGGGCGTTGATGCGGTGCCAACGCTGCTGCGAAAAATGTTTTCCCGCGTGCTGTGGCTGGCACGCGGCAGAGCGGATTAGTGGCGAAACATCGACGACAGCTGCGAATGGATGCTGTCCAGTAGCTGATAGCGGCGGCGGTATTCTGCGCGTTTTTTGCTCGCAATATCCGCCTCGCTTTTTCGCGCCAGCGTGCGCGGAATATGGTAGTACCCGTTGCTGTCGCACTCACCGCCAACCGACTCCCAAAAAGCGTTGTAGTCAGAATGGATCACCTTGTTTTTATCGTGGTAGCGTTGACTGCGAAAGATATGCTGTTCATTACTTACAGCCATAACTTTTTCAATATTCAACTGTTCGGCTAAACGGCAAATGGTTTCCATCACAATACGTTTTGGGAAAATTCCATGGCAGGACTTCGTCGCTTTTTGGATTGCTTCGTGCGGTAGTTGCGCATTGCCCTGCACACCGCCAATAAATAATGTCCTTTTCCCATTATATTCGCAGAACGTAAACGTCATTTTAGTTAGCACGTCTCCGTCACCATTGCGCACCTGAATGGTGGCTTCACCCTCTTTATCCAGTACCGGAAACATCATCATGGTGATGGTAAATATATCGCCGTCTTTACCTTCGGTTTGCGCCAGATGTAAGCCGTCATTGCTTAATAAGGCGTTAAATTCAGCGGGTAAGAATGCGTGGCGGATAAAATGGTAATGAAAACGCACCGCATCTAAACGCATTTTGCGGGAGAAGTTTGCCGCAAGATAAGGACGGTGCAAACGAACCGGCAGTCGGGGTTGACGGGCGAGCAGGGGGCCAAGATCCGGCCATTGGGCCAGTTCAGTCATCCATTCCTGAGTGAGGCGGGGTATCAATAATGAACGCCAGATAAACTTACGACGAAAGCTCCGTTTATCCCAGCAATGTGCGGGCCGTAAATGACCGCTGCTCAGGCTGAAAAAAAGGCCAAAACGCGTGACTGGTTTGGTGGAAAGAAAAGTGCTTTCAGTTAGCTGGCTCATAATATAAATCCGATTGATACCTTTGTACTAATTTCAGCACAGCGGATCTTAACCATTCATCAATAACTCTGTTATTCTTGCGCTTTTCAACGGCGATTTATTTAACGTTGATGTTTAGCACTCCACTCTGGTGGGCGTATTGGGGGAATTGGGACATTTATGAAGCTCAAGGGAAAAATCAAAAAACGCTATTTTCTGTTCGCCGTCGTCCTTATTGTGGCGGCAATTGCACTTTGGCGAACGCTTAATGCGCCTTTACCTCAGTATCAAACATTAATTGTTCGTCCTGGCGATCTGCAACAAAGCGTGCTGGCGACCGGTAAGCTGGATGCGCTGCGTAAAGTTGACGTCGGGGCGCAGGTCAGCGGGCAGTTAAAAACGCTGTCGGTCGCGATTGGCGATAAAGTGAAAAAAGATCAGTTGCTCGGTGTTATCGATCCTGAACAGGCGCAAAACCAAATCAAAGAGGTTGAAGCGACGCTAATGGAATTGCGCGCCCAGCGTTTACAAGCCGAAGCTGAGTGGAAGCTGGCGCGGGTCACTCTCTCCCGCCAACAACAGCTGGCGAAAACTCAGGCCGTTTCACAGCAGGATCTCGACACGGCGGCCACCGAAATGGCGGTCAAACAGGCGCAAATTGGCACAATTGACGCGCAAATTAAGCGTAATCAGGCCTCTCTCGATACGGCGAAAACCAATCTTGATTACACCCGCATCGTTGCGCCAATGGCTGGCGAAGTAACACAAATTACTACCCTGCAGGGGCAAACCGTTATTGCCGCCCAGCAGGCACCTAACATTCTGACCCTGGCGGATATGAGCACCATGCTGGTGAAAGCGCAGGTTTCTGAGGCTGATGTAATTCACCTGCATCCGGGGCAAAAGGCCTGGTTTACCGTGCTGGGCGATCCGCAGACGCGCTACGAAGGTAAGCTCAAAGATGTTCTCCCGACGCCAGAGAAAGTGAATGATGCGATTTTCTACTATGCCCGCTTCGAAGTTCCCAACCCGAAAGGGATCCTGCGCCTGGATATGACCGCGCAGGTCCATATCCAGCTCACTGATGTCAAAAATGTCCTGACCATCCCGCTGTCGGCGCTGGGCGATCCTATCGGCAATAATCGTTATAACGTCAGGTTGCTGCGTAACGGCGAAACCCGCGAACGTGAAGTGGTTATCGGCGCGCGTAATGACACCGATGTGGAGATCGTGAAAGGGCTGGAAGAGGGGGATGAAGTCATTACCGGTGAGGGCAACGCTGGAGCTGCAAAATGACAGCATTGCTTGAGCTGAGCCATATCCGCCGCAGCTATCCGTCAGGCGAAGGCCAGGTTGAGGTGTTGAAGGACGTATCCTTGAGCATTCAGGCCGGGGAAATGGTGGCGATTGTCGGGGCGTCGGGTTCGGGTAAATCGACGCTGATGAACATTCTCGGCTGTCTGGATAAGCCAACCAGCGGTACGTATCGGGTTGCCGGACGCGATGTCTCTACGCTGGATAGCGATGCGCTAGCGCAACTCCGTCGTGAGCATTTTGGTTTTATCTTCCAGCGCTATCACCTGCTGTCGCATTTAACCGCCGCACAAAATGTTGAGGTACCGGCGGTCTACGCGGGCACTGAACGTAAGCAGCGCCTGGCGCGTGCGCAGGAATTACTCCAGCGGCTGGGGTTGGGTGACCGGGTTGACTATCAACCTTCCCAGCTTTCCGGTGGTCAGCAGCAGCGGGTCAGTATCGCGCGTGCGCTGATGAACGGGGGGCAGGTTATTCTTGCCGACGAACCCACCGGTGCACTGGATAGCCATTCCGGCGAAGAGGTGATGGCGATTTTGCATCAGCTGCGCAATCGCGGGCATACGGTAATTATCGTTACTCACGATAGCCAGGTCGCCGCGCAGGCCGAACGGGTCATTGAAATTCGTGACGGCGAGATTGTGCGCAATCCACCGCCACAGAACCCCTCTGGCGGACGCGATATCGCGGAGCCAACGGTGAAAACGGCATCCGGCTGGAGCCAGTTTGTCAGCGGTTTTCGTGAAGCGCTTACCATGGCCTGGCTGGCAATGGCCGCGAATAAAATGCGAACGCTACTGACCATGCTTGGGATCATTATCGGTATTGCTTCGGTGGTGTCGATCGTGGTGGTAGGCGATGCGGCTAAACAACTGGTACTGGCAGATATTCGCGCTATAGGTACTAACACCATTGATATCTATCCAGGCAAAGACTTCGGCGACGACGATCCGCAATATCAACAGGCGTTGAAGTATGACGATTTGACGGCGCTACAGAAGCAGCCCTGGGTCAGTTCAGTAACGCCTGCGGTGTCGAAGAACCTGCGGTTACGCTATGGCAATATCGATGTTGCTGCCAGTGCTAATGGCGTTAGCGGCGACTATTTCAACGTCTATGGCATGACATTTAGCGAAGGGACCACCTTTAACGCCGAGCAACTGGCGGGGCGCGCTCAGGTGGTGGTGCTCGACAGCAATACCCGTCGTCAGTTGTTCCCCAATAAAGCGAAAGTTGTTGGCGAAGTCGTGCTGGTGGGGAATATGCCTGCCACGGTGATTGGTGTTGCAGAAGAGAAACAGTCGATGTTTGGCAGTAGCAAGATCCTGCGTGTCTGGCTGCCTTATAGCACTATGTCCGGGCGCATTATGGGACAGTCGTGGCTGAACTCGATCACCGTGCGAGTGAAGGATGGTTTTGACAGTGCCCAGGCCGAACAGCAACTGACCCGACTGTTGACGTTGCGCCACGGCAAGAAGGATTTCTTCACCTGGAATATGGACGGCATCTTGAAAACCGCCGAAAAGACCACACGTACATTACAACTCTTCCTGACGCTGGTGGCGGTGATTTCGCTGGTGGTCGGTGGGATTGGCGTGATGAATATTATGCTGGTTTCAGTAACCGAACGAACGCGTGAGATTGGCATTCGTATGGCGGTTGGCGCTCGCGCCAGTGACGTGCTGCAACAGTTCTTAATTGAAGCAGTGTTGGTGTGTCTGGTTGGCGGCGCGTTGGGCATTAGCCTGTCGATGCTGATCGCTTTTACGCTACAGCTATTTCTGCCGGGCTGGGAAATTGGATTTTCACCCGTCGCGCTGTTGACGGCGTTTCTGTGTTCGACTGCAACCGGGGTGTTGTTTGGCTGGCTACCGGCGCGGAATGCGGCACGTCTGGATCCGGTAGATGCTCTGGCGCGGGAATAATGCCACAGAGATAAAAATGCCAGCCGCAAGGGCTGGCATTTTGACTGCGGGATGTACACAATGAGACAGAAGAGCTATGCGACAGCTTCTGCTTCAATGACAGGCACGATGACACTGGCATGATTGCCTTTTGGCCCCTGGTGGACATCAAACTGGACAGACTGTCCGGCTTTTAGCGTTCTGTAACCATCCATCTGAATGGTGGAGTAATGGGCGAAAATATCTTCGCCGCCGCCTTCGGGGCAAATGAAACCAAACCCTTTGGCGTTGTTGAACCACTTAACAGTACCCGTTTCCATACTTCGACATCCTTCGTAAATCTTATATAAGTAAGATGGAATGAACCGGTGGCGGAGTGGGGGCTGTTCAAAACCTCGCCAACTCTCGAGACTACAATTTAGAGAAATCAGGCGGGGCGTCAAGCGCCATGCAGACGGAATAGGGTAAAAATGCATCAAAATTTGAAGCAGTTAACGCTATTGTCGGTTATGTGACAGATGTCGCGGATGGCACTAATAGATGATAGTTATCTAATACTTGAGGTAGATTGATTGTGCGCATAGGCTGCTTGTCAGCGGCAAGATTTTCTGCCGGAAACCGTAACTGAAGATGACGACTGACAATGGGTAAGACGAACGACTGGCTGGATTTCGATCTGCTGGCGGAAGACAAATTGCGCGACGCGCTAAAACCGCCATCTATGTATAAAGTGATATTAGTCAATGATGATTACACTCCGATGGAGTTTGTTATTGACGTGTTACAAAAATTCTTTTCTTATGATGTAGAACGTGCAACGCAACTGATGCTTGCAGTTCACTATCAAGGCAAAGCTATCTGCGGTGTGTTCACTGCCGAAGTGGCTGAAACCAAAGTAGCGATGGTGAACAAATATGCGAGGGAGAACGAGCATCCGTTGCTGTGTACGCTGGAAAAAGCCTGAATGCAGGCATAAACATTGGGGGAGGTGCCTATGCTCAATCAAGAACTGGAACTCAGTTTAAACATGGCTTTCGCCAGAGCGCGCGAGCACCGACATGAGTTTATGACCGTCGAGCACTTGTTACTGGCGTTGCTCAGTAACCCATCGGCCCGCGAAGCGCTGGAAGCGTGTTCTGTGGATCTGGTGGCGCTCCGTCAGGAACTCGAAGCCTTCATTGAACAGACCACACCTGTATTGCCTGCCAGTGAGGAAGAACGCGACACGCAGCCAACGTTGAGTTTTCAGCGTGTACTGCAACGCGCGGTCTTTCATGTTCAGTCCTCCGGGCGTAATGAAGTTACCGGCGCAAATGTGCTGGTCGCTATCTTCAGCGAGCAGGAATCTCAGGCGGCTTATCTGCTGCGTAAGCATGAAGTGAGCCGCCTTGATGTGGTGAATTTTATTTCTCATGGCACGCGCAAAGACGAACCCAGTCAGTCTTCTGACTCTGGGAATCAGCCAAATAACGAAGAGCAAGCTGGCGGGGAGGACCGTATGGAAAACTTCACGACTAACCTTAACCAGCTTGCCCGAGTGGGTGGAATTGATCCGCTCATTGGCCGGGACAAAGAGCTGGAGCGCGCCATTCAGGTACTGTGCCGTCGCAGAAAAAACAACCCGCTGCTGGTGGGAGAGTCTGGTGTCGGTAAAACCGCCATTGCTGAAGGCCTCGCCTGGCGTATCGTCCAGGGTGATGTGCCTGAAATCATGGCTGATTGCACCCTTTACTCCCTGGATATCGGCTCGCTGTTGGCTGGCACCAAATATCGCGGTGATTTTGAAAAACGCTTTAAGGCGCTGCTGAAACAGCTGGAACAGGATACTAACAGCATTCTGTTTATCGATGAGATCCACACCATTATCGGTGCGGGTGCGGCATCGGGCGGCCAGGTGGATGCGGCTAACCTGATCAAGCCGCTGCTCTCCAGCGGTAAGATCCGTGTGATAGGGTCCACAACCTATCAGGAATTCAGCAATATCTTTGAAAAAGATCGTGCCTTAGCGCGCCGTTTCCAGAAAATCGATGTCACTGAGCCATCGGTAGAAGAGACCGTGCAGATAATCAACGGTCTGAAGCCGAAATACGAAGCGCACCATGACGTCCGCTATACCGCCAAAGCGGTGCGTGCAGCGGTTGAACTGGCGGTGAAATACATTAACGATCGTCATCTGCCGGATAAAGCGATTGACGTGATCGATGAGGCGGGCGCGCGTGCGCGTCTGATGCCGGTCAGCAAGCGCAAGAAAACCGTCAACGTGGCGGATATCGAGTCCGTTGTGGCCCGCATTGCGCGGATCCCGGAGAAGAGCGTTTCGCAGAGCGATCGCGACACGCTGAAAAACCTGGGTAACCGTCTGAAAATGCTGGTATTCGGACAGGATAAAGCCATTGAGGCGCTGACTGAAGCGATCAAAATGAGCCGTGCCGGTCTGGGACACGAGCATAAACCGGTCGGTTCGTTCCTGTTTGCCGGACCAACTGGCGTCGGTAAGACCGAAGTCACGGTGCAGTTGTCCAAAGCGCTGGGTATTGAACTGCTGCGTTTTGATATGTCCGAATATATGGAACGCCACACCGTCAGCCGCCTGATTGGTGCGCCTCCGGGGTATGTTGGTTTCGACCAGGGCGGTTTGCTGACCGATGCTGTTATTAAGCATCCGCATGCCGTACTGCTGCTGGATGAAATCGAAAAAGCGCACCCGGATGTCTTTAACCTGCTGCTGCAAGTGATGGATAACGGCACGCTGACCGACAATAACGGGCGTAAAGCGGATTTCCGCAACGTGGTGCTGGTCATGACCACCAACGCCGGTGTGCGTGAAACTGAGCGTAAATCGATTGGGTTGATTCATCAGGACAACAGTACTGATGCAATGGGCGAAATCAAAAAAGTGTTTACGCCGGAATTCCGTAACCGCCTCGACAACATTATCTGGTTCGATCATCTCTCTACCGAGGTGATTCATCAGGTTGTTGATAAGTTTATCGTCGAGCTTCAGGTTCAGCTGGATCAGAAAGGTGTCTCTCTGGAAGTGAGCCAGGAAGCACGTGACTGGCTGGCAGAGAAGGGCTATGACCGCGCAATGGGCGCACGTCCAATGACGCGTGTGGTCCAGGATAACCTGAAGAAACCATTGGCTAACGAACTGTTGTTTGGTTCGCTGGTGGATGGTGGCCAGGTGACCGTTGCGCTGGATAAAGAGAAAAATGAGCTGACCTATGGCTTCCAGAGTGCGCAAAAGCACAAGCCAGAAGCCGCACATTAATCTTTAATCACCTAATCAGCCGGGCGTAATGCCCGGTTTTTTTTCGCCTGATAAAAGTGATTTGAAATGGGATATTCGGGGGAGTTTAAACGGCAGGCAAAAAATAAGCCTGCGTAAGGGAGATTACGCAGGCTAAGGAGGTGGTTCCTGGTACAGCTAGCATTTATGGGTTATGTTTTTCAGCGGAGGGGATAATACCCTTAATGAACGCAACGGTATGTGATCGATTTCTAAGAATCTTCCGAACGCTGAAAAATAACCGTAATTAACTACTTAGCATGCGGGTTGCGCGTGGACTCACCGGTAAAATTACGCATCAACAATGCATAATTCAGATCGATATCCTCTGGTACTGGCATCCACACGGTGTAACCATCGCCCGGCGCAACCGGCATGGCTTCACCTTTCGCGTTTTCCATCTGTTCGAGGGTAAAGTTAATGTTGCCCTGTGGGGTCATCAGCTCCAGGCTGTCGCCGATGGTGAATTTGTTTTTCACCAGTACGGCTGCCAGTTCACCTTTACGTTCGCCGGTAAACTCGCCGACAAACTGCTGACGCTCGGAAACAGAGAAGCCGTATTGGTAGTTCTGATAGTCGTCATGCGTATGGCGGCGCAGGAACCCTTCGGTGTAACCACGATGCGCCAGACCTTCCAGCGTTTCGAGCAGTTGCGGGTCGAACGGTTTACCGGCTGCGGCATCATCAATGGCTTTACGATAGACCTGCGCGGTACGTGCACAGTAATAGTATGACTTGGTGCGGCCTTCGATCTTCAGGGAATGCACGCCCATCTGCGTCAGGCGTTCAACGTGGGCTATGGCACGCAAATCCTTTGAGTTCATGATGTAAGTGCCATGTTCGTCTTCGAACGCGGTCATATACTCACCCGGACGCTGGGCTTCTTCAATCATAAAGACTTTGTCTGTCGGTGCGCCGATACCCAGCGTAGGCTCAACGTTTTGTACCGGGATAGGCTCGTACTTATGTACGATATTGCCCACCACGTCTTCTTTGCCTTCCTGCACGTTGTATTCCCAGCGGCAGGCATTGGTGCAGGTACCCTGGTTAGGGTCACGCTTGTTGATATAGCCAGAAAGCAGGCAACGGCCGGAGTAGGCCATACACAGCGCGCCGTGAACGAAGATCTCAAGCTCCATATCCGGCACCTGGGTGCGGATCTCTTCGATTTCTTCCAGCGACAGCTCGCGGGAGAGGATCACGCGGGTCAGCCCCATCTGCTTCCAGAATTTCACCGTCGCCCAGTTTACGGCGTTAGCCTGTACTGAAAGGTGAATGTCCATGTCAGGGAAGTTTTCGCGCACCAGCATAATCAGACCAGGGTCTGACATGATCAGTGCATCCGGTCCCATTTCCACCACCGGTTTCAGATCACGAATGAAGGTCTTCAGCTTGGCATTGTGTGGGGCAATGTTAACCACCACATAGAATTTTTTACCCAGTTCATGGGCTTCATTAATGCCGAGCTGCAGGTTTTCGTGGTTGAATTCGTTGTTGCGTACGCGCAGTGAGTAACGCGGTTGGCCCGCATACACAGCGTCTGCGCCATAGGCGAAAGCGTAACGCATGTTTTTCAGCGTTCCCGCCGGGGAAAGGAGTTCCGGTTTAAACATAATTTTCTCGTTCTGATGACAGGTCAGACTCGCCTCACTCAATGAGGCGGTTAGGGGAGTGCCCCCATATTAAGGGCGGGCATTGTAGCGCTGCGAGGAAGTCAGGTAAAGAAAAACGCCGGGCGACAGCGTTGTGTTACCCGGCTGGGCGAGTAATTATCAGGTCTTATCTTTTATCGTCTGACTGACACCATTGGTCTTAACTGAAGCAATACCGGTCTCGCGTGACTGTTCATTCGCATACAGTTGACTGCTACCAATAATCTGGTGGTTTGCAGCTTTCAGGTTGAAATGTAATTTGCCATTAGACGCTGTTTTTTTCTCATAACGCTCATCCAGAGGGCTGTTAGCCTGGACAGATGCGATCCCTTTTTCTGCAGCGCCTTTTGTAGTGTAAAGCTCACTGGTAAGGATTATTTCCCCGTTCCCAGCTTTAAGAACAAAGCGGTACTGATCATCGCTACTCTTACTTAATTCAAACCAACCAGCCATATGAACTCCTTGATTAAAAGTTTTATATCAAACAGTTATTGACGACAGTATTGTCAGAAAGAGTATGAGCGATATTTGGAGAGTTGCTAGTTACCAGGGCTCACGGAGCAGCGGAGCCCTGAAGGGCAGGAGAGTTTAAGCAATTCGGCAGGCGTCGGCTTCCCAGCGATACCCCACGCCATAGACCGCGCGGATAAACGACTGCTCGGCATCCAGCGACTCCAGCTTGCGTCGCAGGTTCTTAATATGGCTGTCGATGGTGCGGTCGGTAACGACGCGGTAATCGTCATAGAGATGATTGAGCAACTGTTCACGGGAGAACACTTTTCCCGGCTCATGTGACAACGTTTTAAGTAAGCGGAATTCGGCGGGCGTTAAATCGAGCATCTTCCCACGCCAGGAGGCCTGAAAACGGCCTTCATCGACGATAAGCGGGCTGTCTGCATCCATTTGTTGCAGTTCGCGCTGCGGTTTGCAGCGGCGTAGAATTGTTTTCACGCGCGCGACAACTTCACGCGGGCTGTAAGGTTTACAAATATAATCATCAGCACCGATCTCCAGCCCCAGCAGGCGATCAATCTCTTCGATTTTAGCGGTTACCATCATGATGGGGACTTCTGAGAAGCGGCGGATTTCCCGACACAGAGTCAGACCGTCGGTACCGGGCAGCATCAGATCCAACAAGATCAGATCGGGCGGCGTTTGGCGCACGTAAGGCAGAACCAGGTCGCCGTGGTTGATCAGCGTAGGGGCGTAGCTCGCTGCCCGCAGGTAGTCGATCAGCAGTTGCCCCAGCTTAGGCTCATCTTCCACGATCAGAATACGTGGTGTGTTTTCATCAATGGGTAACTCAGTCATACATCTCTCTGTAAATCGCGTTCCAGCGGTAACTCTACTGTAATGCTAACCCCACCAAAAGGCGAATGGGCGGCACGAATCAGACCATTATGCGCTTGTACGATATTGACGCAAATCGCCAGCCCCAACCCGGAACCTCCACTGGCGCGGTTGCGCGAGCCTTCGGTGCGATAAAATCGTTCAAACAGCTTCTGTAACTGCTCGTCACTTACGCCGGGAGCGGAATCTGCGAAGGTTAATAACACCATGCGTTCGCGTTGTTCGGCGCTGATATGCAACCCGCCACCGCTATCGGTGTAGCGCAGACTGTTTTCCAGCAGGTTGTTGAACAGCTGCATCAGACGATCCCTGTCACCAAATACCGTCATGCTGTCGGGGAGCGAAAGCTGTATGGTCAATCCACGGCTGGCGAAGCGTTCACGAAATGCGCCGCTTGCCACTTCCAATAGGGGGATGAGGTCCAGCGATGTTTTCTGGTAGGCCAGCGCGCCTTCATCTGACATGGAGAGCTGATGAAGGTCGTCAACCAGTTTGGTGAGCGTACCGACTTCAGCCTGCAACGAGGCAACGGAGTCAGGGGTAAACTGGCGGACACCATCCTGAATGGCCTCCAGTTCACCGCGCAACACCGCCAACGGCGTACGCAGTTCGTGAGAAATATCGGCCATAAAGTCACGACGCATCTGCTGGTTT
Source organism: Citrobacter sp. Cpo045 (assembly GCF_030332875.1). Lineage (NCBI taxonomy): Bacteria > Pseudomonadati > Pseudomonadota > Gammaproteobacteria > Enterobacterales > Enterobacteriaceae > Citrobacter > Citrobacter sp. Cpo045. The sequence goes on along the minus strand of NZ_JAOWGZ010000103.1, from coordinate 425,897 downwards.
TTTTCCAGTGTACTGGCGAGCTGGTTGAAGTCCTGCGCCAGCTTGCCCAGTTCATCCGTACTGGTTGGCGTAACGCGAGTGGTGAAATCGCCCGCTGCCAGTTTGTGCGTGCCTTCCACCAACCGCTTAACCGGGGCCAGCAGGCTGCGCGCCAGCGTAAACGTCGCCAGCGCTGCCAGGATCGTGGAGAGCGCAACGATAAGCCAACTGGATCGTCGTTGCTGCATGTCGAAATTGATATCCGTATTCCGCGTTAAGCGTTCCACAGGAGAGGCAATCACGGCGCCCACTTCGCTACCGTTAACGCGTATGGGATGGCGCATGCCGTCGCGAGGAACTGGGCCGCGCGGGCCGACAAGCACACGGGCGTTTTGGTCGACAACCCAAAACTGTGTACGCCAGCCGTGCGGCGGCATGCCTGGACCCGGTTTATCATCGTCGTTGTCGTGTTCAAAAGAGCGCAGGATCTGGAAAACAAAACGATCGTTATTGCGTAAGAATCGCCAGTTGCCGTGCTGCTCGTACTGCTCGCTTAATGCGTCGCTGAGCATTTGCAGCCGCTGCTCGTTGCCGTGCTTGATATAGTCAATAAAACCACGTTCGAAGCTAATGCGTACGGCCCAGTGCATGCTGATCAGCAACACAATGCAGGTGGCGAAAATCGCCAGAAACAGTTTGCCGGTGATACCGGGCCGCCAGAACTTCATCAGGTGCTCCTTTTGCGCCGTGAAATCACCGCGTTGGTTTGCGTGTCGTTCGGCACGCGGGCAAAAATAATGGCGGGCAGCGCAATAATGAAGGCGATGCACAGCCAGGTATACATAAAGACGGTATGCGTACTTCCGCTGTCGATGGCGATATGCTGTTGGCCGAACATGCCCAGCAGCAGGCCAGCGATGGTCACACCAATACTCATCGATAGCTGCATGATCATCGACAGCAGGCTGTTACCGCTGCTGGCCAGATCGTCAGGCAGATCTTTTAACGTAAGCGTGTTCATGGATGAAAAACGCGTTGAGTTGACCATTCCCTGTAAAAACAGCACGAAGGGCAGGGCGTAATACCAGCCCAGCAGTGCCGTGGTCATTAGCAACAGACTGACCAGCGACAGGCCAAGCGTAGTGGTAATCAGCACACGACGGTAACCAAAGCGGTTAACGACCTGCACCACAATGCGCTTCATGCCCATACTGCCCAGCACCATCGGGATCATCATCAGCCCGGCATGAAAAGGTGAAAAACCGAGGCCAATCTGTAAAAACACCGGTGTCATAAACGGCAACATGCCGCTGCCGATGCGTCCGGCAAAACTGCCGAACAGACCTAGCGAGAAGGTTGGTGTGCGAAACAGATTCAGGCTGAATAGCGCACGCGGATTACGATGGGCGTGTTTCAGATACAGCGCAATAGCCAATACCCCGCAGATAACCAGCGCCGTCAGCGTGATACTGGAGAGGCCGGTTCCTTTGCTGCCATCGAGCGCCAGCGTCAGTACCGCCATGCCGACCGCCAGCATCGCGAACCCAGAGAGGTCGAAACGTCGGGTTTGCATGGTGTAGTTGGGCATCAGCATTAACGTCGCTATTGCGCCGACAATGCCTACCGGAATGTTAATCAAAAATATCCAGTGCCAGGAGGCGTATTCAACCAGAATCCCGCCTAACGCTGGGCCCAGCAGCGGGCCGATTTGACCGGGTAAAGTGACAAACGTCATTGCCGCCATATATTGCTCACGCGGGACGATTTTCATCACCGTTAGCCTGCCGACCGGCACCATCATCGCGCCGCCAACGCCTTGTAAGACGCGCGCCATCACCAGCTCGTTGAGTGTGCTGGACCCGGCACAAAACAGCGAGCCAAGCGTAAACAGGATGATGGCGGTGAAGAAGATATTACGCACGCCAACTTTGTCCGCCAGCCATCCGCTGGCGGGCAGCATCACGGCAACAGTTAAAACATATGACACAATGACCATATGCATGTGTAACGGGCTTTCCCCGAGGCTTGCCGCCATCGAGGGAAGCGCGGTGTTAACGATGGTGGTATCCAGCGACTGCATAAAAAAGCCAAATGCCACAATCCAAAGTTGCCAGCGGGTGCTGTCGGGAAGTTCTGTCATAACTCTGCTACCGGTTTGCTGTTTTTACGCGAAAAACGCAGACGCAGACGGTCGAAAAAGAGATAGACCACGGGCGTGGTGTACAGCGTCAGGAGCTGACTCACGACCAGCCCACCGACAATGGTTATCCCCAAAGGCTGACGCAGTTCAGAGCCATCTCCTGCGGATAACACCAACGGCAACGCGCCAAACAACGCCGCCAGCGTGGTCATCATTATTGGGCGAAAGCGCAACAGGCAGGCCTGGAAAATAGCTTCTTCCGGCTGTAGTTTGCCGTTTCTCTGCGCTTCCAGCGCAAAATCGACCATCATGATGGCGTTTTTCTTCACAATGCCAATTAATAGCATGATCCCTATCAGGGCGATTAGGCTGAACGGGGCATTGAACAGTTCCAGCGCCAGCAACGCCCCGACGCCAGCCGAAGGTAGCGTGGAGAGAATGGTCAGCGGATGGACATAGCTTTCATACAGCATCCCCAGCACGATATAGACCGTGGCGATGGCGGCGATAATCAGGATCACCTGCGAATTCATGGTGTCCTGAAATACCTGTGCGGTACCGGCAAAGCTACCGCGAACCGTGGAAGGGACGCCGAGCTGGGTCATGGTTCTGTTGATGGCCTCTGTCGCTTCTGACAGTGAAGAACCTGTCGGCAGGTTAAACGACACGGTTGAGGCGGCAGACAAGCCCTGATGGTTCACAGACAGTGGCGCATTCGCCGGCTGCCATTTAGCAAAGTACGATAACGGGATCGCTTTACCGTCATTGTTGATGACGAACATTTTGTCCAGTGCGCTGATGTCCTGGGTGTAACGTCGATCGACCTCCATCACCACTTTGTACTGGTTCATCGGCTGATAGATGGTAGAGATCTGTCGTTGTCCGAAAGCATTATTCAACAGGCTGTTGGCGGCTGCCACGTCGATCCCCAGACGAGACATGGTGTCGCGATCGTAAATCAGATTCATCTCCGCGCCATTGTCCTGCTGATCGGAGTTGACGTCTGCCAGTTGGGGCAGGGCGGCAAGCGCCTTACGGATCTTCGGTTCCCACTCACGCAGCGCCGCGAGATCGTCGGACAGCAATGTGTATTGATAGCTGGCGTTGGCCTGGCGTCCACCAACGCGAATATCTTGCACCGCCATTAAAAACAGATTCGCACCTGGCTCTTTTGAAAGCGCGACGCGCAGGCGGTCGATCACCTGCTGAGCCGTTTCATGGCGCTCATCACGTGGCTTGAGGGTAATAAACATCATCCCGCTGTTGACCCGCGAACCACCGGTAAAACCGGTGACGTTATTCACCGCCGGGTCGTCGCGGATGATCTTCATAAAGTCCTGCAGTTTGCCGCGCATGGCCTGAAATGAGATGCTCTGGTCGGCCTGGATCCCACCCATCAATACACCCGTATCCTGCTCCGGGAAGAAGGTTTTGGGGATGGAAATATAAAGCCAGATATTCAGCGCGATGGTGCTAAGTAACACCACGCCTACCAGCCGCGTATGGCGTAGCACCCATTTAAGCGAGGTGCCGTAACTCTGTTGCAGTGCAACCAGCACACGACCAAAACCCCGCTTGCGAGACTGTTCGCGCGGGGTGCTGGATTTGAGCATCCAGCCGCACATCATTGGCGTTAATGTCAGCGACACCAGCAGCGAGATACCGATAGCAACCGACAGCGTGACAGCAAACTCACGCAGCAAGCGCCCAGGCAATCCGCCCATTAACAGCAGTGGCAGGAACACCGCCACCAGCGACAGACTCATGGAGAGCACGGTGAATCCCACTTCGCGCGTACCCTGTAACGCCGCCTGGAGCGGCTTCATTCCCGCTTCCAGGTGGCGGGCAATATTTTCCAGCACCACGATGGCGTCATCGACGACAAATCCCGTAGCAATGGTGAGCGCCATCAACGACAGGTTGTTCAGGCTGAATCCGCACAGATACATGGCGGCAAAGGTACCGATCAGCGAGACCGGAACAGCTACCGCGGGGATCAGCGTCGCGCGCCCGGAGCGCAGGAAAATAAAGACCACCAGGATAACCAGCGCCACGGAGATAATCAGCGTCTGTTCGACTTCTTCCAGCGAGGCGCGAATAGTCGGCGAGCGGTCCTGGGCGATTTGCAGATCGATAGCGGCCGGGACCAGCGTTTGTAGCTCCGGCAATTTGGCGCGAATGCTGTCTACCGTCTGAATAATATTGGCTTCCGGTAGCTTGCGGATCATCAGCAGAATGGCCGGTTTGGCATTGGTCATCCCCGCGTTGCGTACGTCCTGCACCGAGTCGGTTACAGACGCAACGTCGCCCAGTCGTACCGCCGCGCCGTTATTGTAGTGGATGATAATCGGCTGGTATTCGGCGGCGGTTTTCAGCTCATCGTTGGTTTGGACCTGCCAGCGGTGGGTATCATTCTCGATAGCGCCCTGCGGCTTACGCACGTTGGCGTTGTCAATTGCGCTACGCACGTCATCCAGCGACACACCCTGGTTAAACAGCGCCTGCGGATTAAGCCCTACACGCACCGCAGGCAGAGAGCTGCCTCCAACGTCCACGTCGCCCACGCCGTCGATTTGTGCGATGGTCTGCGCCAGTTGTGTTGATGCGAAATCGTACAATTCACCTTGCGAGTACGTGTCCGACGTTAGCGTCAGGATCATGATTGGCGCATCGGAAGGGTTGGCTTTGCGATACGTTGGTCGGCTCGGCATCCCGCTGGGTAGCAGACTTTGCGCGGCGTTAATTGCGGCCTGAACGTCCCGCGCCGCGCCATTGATGTCACGGTCGAATTTGAATTCGAGAATAATACGCGTACTGCCAAGTGAACTGCTCGAAGTCATTTCGTTCACGCCCGCAATGCGCCCCAGCGAGCGCTCCAGCGGAGTTGCGACCGAGGACGCCATCGTTTCGGGTGAGGCACCCGGTAACGATGCGCTGACCATGATCACCGGAAAATCCACCTGCGGTAGCGGAGCGACCGGCAGCAGACGAAATCCGAGTATGCCGCACAGGGTGATGGCTACCGAAATGAGAATGGTCGCCACCGGACGATGAATGAAAAGCGCGAAAAATTTCATTTACGCTTCCTCTTCCTGACGCGGGAAGCGGCTTTTCACGTACAACGACAGACGGTCAAACAGCAGATAAATCACCGGGGTGGTAAACAGGGTTAATACCTGACTCACCAGCAGCCCACCGACCATGCCAATACCTAATGGACGACGTAACTCTGCGCCCACGCCGGTACTCAACATCAGCGGCAACGCGCCGAGCAGTGCCGCCAGTGTAGTCATCAGGATCGGGCGAAAACGCAGCAGACAAGCCTGGAAAATGGCATCGCGTGGTGACATTCCCTGTTCGCGCTCCGCGGCAAGGGCAAAGTCGATCATCATGATGGCGTTTTTCTTGACGATACCGATGAGCAAAATAATGCCGATAATCGCGATGACGTCCAGTTCGCTCCCGGCAATCATTAACGCCAGGAGCGCCCCGACGCCCGCCGTCGGCAACGTGGAGAGAATAGTAATTGGGTGAATAAAGCTCTCATACAGCACGCCGAGGACGATATACATCGCGACAACCGCAGCCACAATCAACCAGATGGTATTTCCCAGCGCGGCCTGGAAGGCGAGCGTGCTGCCCTGGAACTGGGTGGTAATATTGGCGGGCAGGTTAAGCGTTTTTTCGGTATCCAGAATGGCCTGTACCGCATCACCCAGCGACCACTCGTCTGGCACGTTGAACGAGATGGTGGTGACCGGGAACTGATCGAGGTGGTTAATCGACAGCGGGGCAAAACGCTGTTCAACACTGGCGATCGCGCTGAGCGGTACTATGCCGCCGTCGCTACTGGTCAGACGAATTGTATCCAGTGCCGCAAGCCCTGGCGTATTGTTGGTGTCATGTTCTAACACCACGCGATACTGATTTGCCTGGGTGTAGATGGTTGAAATCAGTCGCTGGCCGAAGGCGTTGTACAGGGCGTTGTCGACATCTGACATGCTGATGCCCAAACGGCTGGCGCTGTCGCGATTGACGTTCACATACGCTACCAGCCCTTTGTCCTGCCAGTCGCTACTGACATCGGACAGTTGCGGTAGCTGATTTAGTTTTGCTATCAGCTGTGGAACCCAGGTGCTGAGGGCATCAAGGGATGTCGCTTGCAACGTGAACTGATATTGCGTCCGGCTGACCTGAGTATCAATCGTCAGGTCCTGAGTGGGCTGAAGATAAAGGTCAACGCCGGGAACTCTGTCAACCGCGTCCTGTAGGCGCGCAATCACTTTCTGCACCCGATCGTCGCGTTCATCCAGCGGCTTAAGGTTGATTTGTAAGCGCGCGCTGTTCAATGCCGTATTAGTGCCGTCCACACCGACAAAAGCGGTCAGGCTTTCTACCGCCGGATCTTTCAGAATGACATCTGAAACCTGACGCTGGCGCTGGGCCATGCTGGCAAATGAGCTGGACTGCGGTGCCTGTAGCGTGCCCTGGATAATGCCGTTATCCTGGATCGGAAAGAAGCCTTTGGGGATAAAGACCCATAGCATAACGCTCAGCGCCAGCGTGCCGAGCGCAACGCTCAGCGTGAGCCACGGATGGTTGAGCACTTTCGCCAGCCAGTGGCCGTACCCGGCAATAACGCGATCAAACATGCGCTCTGAGGCACGGGAGAAGCGGTTTTGCTTACGCAATGAGGCCTGATTCAGCATACGCGCGCACATCATCGGCGTAAGAGTGAGTGAGACAACGGCGGAAATCAGAATCGCCACGGCCAGCGTCACAGCGAACTCCCGGAATAATCGACCTACGATATCACCCATAAATAGCAGTGGGATCAGTACGGCGATCAGTGAAAATGTCAGAGAGATGATGGTAAAACCAATCTCGCCCGCGCCCTTCAGGGCAGCAGTCAGCGGTTTTTCGCCTTTTTCGATATAGCGTGAAATATTCTCGATAACCACGATAGCGTCATCCACCACAAAGCCTGTCGCGATGGTTAGCGCCATGAGGGTCAGGTTGTTGATGGAGAAATCAAGAAATACCATCACCGCGAAAGTACCGATTAACGATAACGGTACGGCGACTGCAGGAATAATAGTTGCCGGAATATTGCGCAAAAACAGGTAGATAATCATGACTACCAGCGCAATCGCCAGCATCAACTCAAATTGGGTATCCGCTACGGACGCACGAATATTGGTTGTACGATCGGAAAGTACGCTGACCTTAACCGATTTGGGCAGGCTCTCGGTGAGCTGCGGCAGCATCTGGCGGATACTGTCTGCCGTGGAGATGATGTTCGCGCCAGGCTGACGCTGAACATTCATCACTATAGCTTGTTGCTTATTGGCCCATGCGCCCAGCCAGCTGTTTTCGGCCCCTTGCTCAACGGTGGCAACATCGCCCAGACGAACCGGTGCCCCATTTTTATAGGCAACAATGAGCTGACGATATTCATCCGCGGACTGCATCTGGTCGTTGGCTGAAAGGGTAACGGCACGCGTTGGGCCATCAAGACTCCCTTTTGCCGAATTGACGTTGGCACCGGTAATGGCCGTACGGATGGTTTCGCTGGTCAGACCGAGTGCGGCAATGGCCTGAGCGTTAAGCTTCACGCGGACCGCCGGACGTTGCCCACCAGAAAGTGTTACCAGACCCACGCCGGAGACCTGAGAGATTTTCTGCGCGACGCGGGTTTCGACCATATCTTCCACCTGCGTCATCGGCATGGCGCTGGATGTGACCGCCAGCGTCATGATCGGTGGATCTGCCGGGTTTACCTTGCTGTAGACCGGGGGGTTAGGGAGATCGCTGGGTAATAAATTGGTGGCGGCGTTAATCGCGGCCTGAACTTCCTGCTCGGCAACATCCAACGGGAGCGTCAGTTGAAACTGTAACGTAACGACCGATGCGCCACCGGAGCTTTGTGATGACATCTGTTTTAAGCCAGACATCTGTCCAAACTGACGTTCAAGCGGTGCGGTGACCGCCGAGGTCATGACGTCCGGGCTGGCGCCAGGGTAGAGCGTAACGACCTGAATCGTGGGGTAATCCACTTCAGGTAAGGCGGCGATTGGCAGGATGCGATAACCGATAATTCCGGCAAGCAAAATCGCGACCATCAGCAGCGTGGTGGCGACGGGGCGCAGAATAAACAGGCGCGATGGTCCGCCTGTGTTGTCCGGAGGTAACACCTGCATCAGGAGTTAGCTCCTTTTTTGCCGTATCCGCGTGGCGCTGTTTTCTCGTCCTGAACAGAGGCGTCGTGCGCCTCAACGACTTCGACTTTTGCGCCTTCCGTCAGACGGTCAATCCCGTCGGTCACGACCCGATCGCCCGCAGAAAGCCCGGCGGCAATCACCACTTTTTGGCTATCCTGAATACCCGGTTTAACCAGGTGTTTGCTCACTTTGTTATCGCTGTTCAGTACCCAGACAAAGTGGCCTTCGTTACCCATTTGCAGGGCGGCAGTTGGGATCACAACAGCATTTTGTTGTGTGTCGACCAGCATGCGGGCGTTAACGAACTGGTTAGGGAATAAAGCATCATCCTGATTGTTAAAACGAGCCTTAACTTTGATTGTTCCGGTGGTGGCATCAATTTGATTGTCGAGGCTGAGCAGAACTCCTTCGCTCAGCTTTTGCGAATTGGTTCGGTCCCAGGCTTCGACCTTCAGCGGGCTCCCCGATTTTTGTGCCTGCAATACGGTAGCAATGTCGTTTTCCGGCAACGTAAATATCAGGTCGATAGGATGCGTTTGCGTAATGACGACAATTCCGGTGGTATCGCCGCTGGAAATCTGGTTACCGACATCGACCTGTTTCAGGCCGACACGACCATCGACAGGCGCGGTTATCCGGCTCCAGTCGAGTTGCAACTGAGCGCTGGCGACACTGGCTTCATCCGCTTTGATTGTGCCTAACGTCTCATTGACCAGCGCCTGCTGGGCATCCAGCTCCTGACGGGAGACCAGATTGGTTTTAACCAACTGTTGATAGCGGGCAAGATCGCGACGGGCATTCGCCAGCGTGGCTTTATCTTTTGCCAGTTGTCCCTGCGCCTGAGCCAGAGCAACTTTGAACTGGCTGGGATCTATCTCTGCCAGCAGGTCACCGGCTTTAACCTGTTGTCCTTCCTCAAAGTGTAAGGCGATGAGTTGACCATCCACCCGACTACGCACCGTGGCGGTATTTGCGGCAGTAACGGTCCCCAGCCCTGTCAGATAGCGTGGCACGGCTTCCTCGGTGGCGGTGGCAGCCTGCACGGGAGCCAACGGTCCGGAGCGCATTCCACGCCGTCCTGACCCCGCCGTGTGCTGCGCGGGTTTGGTCGCGCCCGGTGCGGTTCCCTGGGATGCGCTGCGGCTTTGCCAGAACCAGATGGCGGCGACGGCGGCCACGACGATCACGATTGCTATCACCCAGCGGGATTTATTACTGCCTTTCATTGTTATGAGTTTCTCATCCTGAAACGATTCGCGGAATGATACTAGTTTAGCCAGTGAACAAGGGAGAAAAATGGAGGAATTATGAAACACTGTCGGGATTCGTCTGAATGCTGACGCGGCTTTGCGAGGCGTTACGCAACAATCGGTGGTGAAGATAGCGAATATGCAATTGTGCGATAGAGTGCTGACAAGGCAAAAAGGAGGAAAGCCAGAGATTTCAGCAGGACGCTGGAACGGGAAAGCCCCTCCCGAGGAAGGGGCCAAAATAAGGAAAGGGTTATGATGAAGCAGGTCATCATACTGGTGATACTCTTAGTCATTAGCTTCGCGGCTTACTAAGACACCAGGGGGAGGGGAAACCCTCCCTAACCCTCACTCCTGAAAATAAGCCACAGCAAGGATGATGTCAATACGCACACTTTTCAGCATGCGAGCGGCTTAGCGGAAAACAACGTCAGCCCAGCGGGCCAGTCCGGCGGTGACAGAACCGAAGTCATCGCCACCCGCGATAGGGATCCCGGGAAGCTGCTGGGCGAGGGCTTTTTTAATCAGCGGCGAACGCGCGCTGCCGCCGGTCAGATAAATCACGTCCGGTTTTTCCTGTGCGTTGTCCAGCGCCAGCTGGACCTGCTCGAGAATACGCGCCAGGGGCTGATTGAGCGCAGCTTCCAGTCCGTGTTGATTGATATCGGTTGCCAGCGTGTCGCTGATAAACGGTATCGCCGCCGTTACAATAGTCTGGTCGGAAAGTGCGATTTTGCTCTCTTCTGCACTGCGCACCAGGCGATAGCTCAGACGCTCGCGCCAGACTTTAAGCAGCAGAGCGACTTTATCGGCTTCTCTCGCGTCGCGGACAAGATCGTTGAGCAGTCGACCGTTGGCGCTGCTATAGAAATCACTTTGCGCGGGAACGTCGTTGATTGCGACCGCGTTCCACCACGGGAGAATCGGTAAGGCGATACCTTTTTCTGTCTCACCGCCCATACCTAGCAGTGGCATCAGGTGTTTAAACGCCAGCGCGATATCCAGATCGTTCCCGCCTACGCGGCAGCCACTGTGTCCCAGCAGGCTGTTTTCGCGATCGGCACGCTGATGCCATTGCGGCCCCATCAGCAGCAGTGAACAGTCGGTCGTACCCCCGCCGATATCCACCACCAACACGCGTTTTTCTTCCTGCAGCGTCGCTTCGTAATCCAGTCCCGCCGCTACCGGCTCGTACTGGAAGACGACATCCTGAAAACCGGCGCGTTTGGCCGCACGTTCAAGAATACCCTGCGCCTGGGTGTTGGCGTCATCGCCACCTAATCCCTGGAAGTTGATGGGCCGACCAATCACGGCCTGAGTGATAGCTTCCGGCAGCTGGCTTTGCGCCTGGTTGCGAATGTGCAGCATCATTGCACAGACCAGATCTTCAAACAGCGCAATCTGCTGCGGCTTCAGACCGCTGGCGCCCAAAAATGATTTTGGCGATTTAACGAAGTACACCTCTTCCGGGTCTTCAATATACTGACCCAGCGATGCCAGACCGAACTGTACGCTGTTGGCGTTAACGTCGATGTCTTCTTCGCGGTTGTAGCGCATCGCACGGCGAAGCAGCGCCTGCGTTTCATCGTCCGTAGTTGGGATGTCGTGATGGCGATACAGCCACTCGCTAACCGCTTCGCGCGTTGGTGCGCACAGCATTGAGGGTAGCAGCGTGCTGTTATTTTCCATTTTGAGCAGGTGGGGCTGCCCATCACGCATAACGGCCACTGAACAGTTTGCCGTACCGTAGTCAAAACCAATAAACACCGTAAAAATCCCCATGCCAGTGAAGAAGGGGCGTGACTTTAACGAATAGTTGACGCCCCGACAACTGGAATATGAAAGCAAGGCGTACTGATTGAATACCGTTTATGCTGTAGGTTTGCGTAAAAAGGAAAACTGAATGTTCACGCTGAGCTGGCAACCACCTTATGACTGGCCCTGGATGCTGGGATTTCTTGCCGCCCGTGCGGTTGAAGGTGTCGAAACCGTAGAGGAACTGAGCTATGTCAGAAGCCTGTGCGTAGGGGGGCATCGTGGTCTGGTGCGCGTTGTCCCGGATCTGCACGCCAACGTGCTACACGTGACATTGAGCACAGGGTTACAGCCGGTAGCTTCCGAGTGCCTGGCAAAAATAACGCGCTTGTTCGATCTTGGCTGTTGCCCGCAGCAAATTATCGCCGCGCTGGGTAGCCTCGGTGCGGCGCGTCCGGGACTGCGCCTGCCGGGATGTGTCGATGCGTTTGAGCAAGGGGTACGGGCGATTTTAGGGCAGTTAGTCAGCGTATTGATGGCCGCTAAACTGACGGCGAAAGTGGCGCACGCTTACGGGGAAGCGCTGGAGGATGCGCCCGAGTATGTGTGTTTTCCCTCGCCAGAAGCGCTTGCCAATGCCGATCCGCTACGCCTGAAAGCGCTAGGAATGCCGCTCAAACGCGCTGAAGCGTTGATCCACCTGGCTCATGCAACCCTTGAAGGAACGCTCGCGACAATAGCCCCTGCCGATATCGAACAAGGCGTTAAGCAGCTACAAACGTTTCCCGGGATAGGGCGCTGGACCGCCAACTATTTCGCGCTACGTGGTTGGCAGGCGAAGGACGTTTTTCTGCCGGATGATTATCTGATTAAACAGCGTTTTCCCGGCATGACACCGGCCCAGATCCGACGGTATGCAGAGCGCTGGAAACCCTGGCGCTCCTATGCGCTGTTACATATTTGGTATACGGATGGCTGGCAACCGTCAGTTGATGGCGAAATTACTGGTATTCAGTAGCAGATCCAGCGGTTGGGCATCGGCAATAATATCGCCATAAATCATATCAACACCGATGCCAGAAAGCGTATCCATGATGAGTGGCAACTGCACCGGCCCGGCGATAGTTTTTATGTCCAGACGCTGGGCATGACCCTGGATAATGGACACCCACATTTCGTCGATCAGGTTGCCGGGAGCGCTGGCACTTAGCTCGCTGTCGAGCAACAGGTAATCGACAATGCGATATTTCAGGTTGTCAAAGAGCTCTAAATCGCGACCAACCTGACTTAATACAATTCGACAGCCGTACTGGCGCAGCCGATGCAGGGCGGATACCGCCTGCGTTGGGTTGGTTTTGATGACGCTTGCCGGAACGGTCAGATGCAGCAATCGCGGCGGTAGTGGACTGCGTTGCAAGTGCTCCAGCAGCTCATCGATAAGTTCTGTGTTGAGCAGGCCGACGGCGGAAAGGGGCAGGGCAATACTGAGGCCCTTACTGGCTACTGCTTGGGCAGAGTTCTGGAAGAACTCGCTAAATACCCGACGGTCAAGCGCCTTGCTTAACGCGGGATCGACCAGCCCGGCGCGGAAGGCTTGCTCCTCAATGACTTCACCCTCAGCGGTGCCTAAGCGAAGCGAAATAATCCAGAAGCTAAACGTCTCCGGTATACGCGGGGAAGCCACACCTCTGGCGATCATCAGCATTGGGTTGTTCATAATGGTGTGTCTTTGCTCATCCAATGTCAGTTGACTACGCGCGGCATGACCCTGGCTTTGCTGCGGTTCATAAATGCAGACACGTCCACGCCCACTGTTTTTCGCCGCATAGCAGGCGATATCGGCCTGAGACATCACATCGGTCGCGACATGGTTTTTCTCATCAATCAGCGTAATTCCCGCACTGGCACCTATACGGTGTAAGCGGCCTTCCCACATAAAGTGGTAATTATTAATAGCACTGATGACGCGACCTGAGATAAAGCGGGCGCTTTCGATATTACAATCCGGTAGCAACAGACCAAACTCGTCGCCGCCCAGGCGTGCCAGCATATCGCTGGATCGCAACATGCTGAGCATAAGCGCTGAGAGTTCACGCAGCAGGGCATCGCCAGCGGCATGACCCGCGCTGTCGTTCACCGCTTTAAAACGATCCAAATCGATAAAAACCAACACATGGCGCTGGTGCGTGTCGTGTACCGAATGCAGCAATTGTTTTAGATGGTTTTCGAAGCTGACCCGGTTTGCCAACTGGGTCAGGTCATCATGCGAGGCGCTGTAGCTAAGCTGGCGGAGCATCTTCCGCGACTCTGTGACGTCCTGAATAACCAACACCGAGCCAATGCTGCCGCCGTCGAGGGTGCTGAGGGGCGTGATGCTGTACTGAATGTCATAACTGTTGCCGTTACGACAATGCAGGACCACTTCCTGTTCGATTGCCGTACGCGACATGTCAGCACTGTAGATATTTTCCATCAGCGGACCGTTCTCGCCAAAAGTAATATGTAGTACCGTCAATAGCGGAATGCCGATGGCACTGTCCTGCTGCCAGCCGCTCATTTTCTCAGCAACCGGATTCATAAAGGTCACGTTCATATCGACATCAATACAAATCACCGCTTCGCCGATTGAATCCAGCGTAATGTGAAGGCGCTCTTTTTCCTGAAACAGCGCTTCGTTAAGCTGCTTGACTTCGGTCATATCCATATTGATACCAAGTAAGCGTTCAACTTCACCGTCTTTATTCAGTACCCGGTTGGCCAACGAGCGGATATGGCGTATGCCATCTTTTACCGCGATACGAAACTCAAGCTTAAACGGAGCCCGTGCGGCCAGTGAATCACGAATCACATTTTCGGCGTACTCACGATCTTCGGGTACCACGCACTCATACCAGACTTGCCAACTGGGCTTGATATGCGCAGGAACTTCGTAGAGATCGAACATCCGTTTATCCCAGCTGATCACGTCAGGCTGGAGTTCCCATTCCCAGATCCCAATCCCCCCGGCTTCATTGGCGAGGGTAATGCGCTCCATCAACCGTTTGTTAATCCACTCGGTATGCTTCAGGTCGTTAATGTCCTCAACCTGCGCGATAAAATAGAGTGGGGTATTGTCGCTATGACGCACCAACGAAACGGCCAGCAACGCCCAGACGACGTCGCCCGAACGGGTGTAATAGCGTTTTTCCATGGAATAGCTATTAATCTCTCCGCGTGCCAGCATGTTCAACTGTTCAATGTCGTTGTTCAAATCTTCCGGCCAGGTTAATTGCTGGAAGGTCAGTGAACGTAACTCCTCCTGGCTATAGCCCAGAAACTGACACAAGGCTTTATTGGCCTGTAACCATTGCCCCTCGGTACCGACTAACGCCATGCCAATCGCGGAATATTCCATGGCGTTGCGAAACCGCGATTCGCTTTCAGAGATGTGCTTGCGTTCGGCTCGAAATGCGTACATCACCATGGTCATCATATTGGCGGGCAACAGGATCATCAAAAACGGTAGCCACGGTATGCTGGTCAATACGGTCAATTTAGGGGTGTAGAGCAGCGAAGGGTCGGCGGCCAGCATCAGCGAAACCATCATCACGGTGCTGAGGAATATTAAAAACGCCTCCATACGCGGCAGACGGACAGCGCTCCACATCAGCAGGACAATAACGCAGGTAAATGGCCATGGAATGTACATCATGGACAGCCAACTGAGCGTTAAGGTCACCAGCAGGGTAATCAGGGTCTCAAGCAATAATCGCGGGTCGCGATGGCGCAACAGGTAATGTGGTTTAAACAGTAAACCTAACGGCACCAACGCCAGTGCGCCAATGGATTCTGACAGTACCCAAATAAGAAAGGTATTTAACGACGTGTCCTTCGGCAGCAACAACCACATCAAAATGCCGCCCAACAGTGGCGGAACAACCGCGCTACCAAATGCCAGGCGCGCCCAGTCATTCAAATTTTGTAAGGGATTGTACCAGGGCAGCAGTTTACGCAATAACATTGCGCCAACAACAGCCTCAATAATGTTAATGACCGTATAGGAGAAATTAAGCGACTGTCCGGGGAAAAAAAGTAAAGAGGCGCCGATGCTACCGAATGAGCAAGCCAGCGCGATCCCAGGCCACATCTTTCCCGCGTGACGGTAAAAAGCCACCATCATGATAGAGGTTGGAAACCACAGAGGGGCAAGCTGTGCGCCGTAACGTGATAGTTCCAGCGAAAACAACGTAAAGATGAAAGCCACCAGACCTAAACTGGCCAGGCGCAGTAGAGGATGGGGTAAGGTAACTAAAACATGTTGGGATTGTTTACTCATTACCACTCTACCCAAATAGCCGTTGTCGCCCAGCAGAGATGCCGGACGCATCACATTTAATCTGGGATTATGCTAGTACAAACAATTTACAATTTATACGCCAGCTGCTCATAAATTAACACTCCCAAGCTATTAATTCCTAAGGCAGGTGAATAAATATAGCGGCTGTTCTAAATCTGACCATTTTAATTTGCGACAGGGACAGCATTGGTGCAGCCTGGGGTGGCATCGCGCCGCTGAAATCCCTATAATTGCCGCGTTTGGCGTTTCGGCGCCGCCCTTCCTTACATCCAGGTTAATCAGGTCGCTAAATTTATGACTGATCAGTCCCATCAGTGCGTCATTATCGGCATTGCCGGCGCATCGGCTTCCGGCAAGAGCCTTATTGCCAGTACTCTTTATCGCGAATTGCGTGAACAAGTCGGTGACGAACATATTGGCGTTATTCCCGAAGACAGCTATTACAAAGATCAAAGCCATCTGTCGATGGAAGAACGTGTAAAAACCAACTACGACCATCCGAACGCGATGGACCACAGCCTGCTGTTTCAACATCTGCAAACGCTGAAACGCGGCTCTGCCATTGAGCTGCCGGTTTATAGCTATGTTGAGCACACGCGTACGCAAGACACTATTCATATCGAACCGAAGAAAGTCATTATCCTGGAAGGCATTTTGCTGCTGACGGATGCGCGTTTGCGCGATGAGATGAACTTTTCTATTTTTGTTGATACGCCGCTGGATATTTGTCTGATGCGCCGTATCAAGCGGGATGTGAATGAACGTGGTCGTTCAATGGATTCGGTGATGGCGCAATACCAGAAAACCGTCCGTCCAATGTTCCTGCAATTTATTGAGCCTTCAAAGCAATACGCCGACATCATTGTGCCGCGCGGGGGTAAAAACCGCATCGCCATCGATATTCTGAAGGCTAAAATCAGTCAGTTCTTTGAATAAGTTCAGCGAATTGTGTACCGTTCAGTGATAACCTGGTTCACCCTTAACGCACCTGGCATTAAGGGTTTGAAGCACGAAAGGAGAAAGTGCCATGCGTTTATGTGACCGAGATATTGAAGCCTGGTTGGATGAAGGTCGCCTGTCGATCACTCCACGCCCTCCTGTCGAGCGAATCAATGGCGCCACGGTAGATGTGCGTCTTGGCAACAAATTCCGTACGTTCCGCGGTCATACGGCGGCGTATATCGATTTGAGCGGACCGAAAGATGAAGTCAGCGCCGCGCTGGATCGCGTGATGAGTGATGAAATCGTCCTCAAGGACGGCGAGGCATTCTTCTTGCATCCGGGTGAGCTTGCGCTGGCAGTAACATTCGAATCCGTGACGCTGCCTTCCGATCTCGTCGGTTGGTTAGATGGCCGTTCATCTCTGGCGCGTCTGGGACTGATGGTACACGTCACCGCACACCGTATCGATCCGGGCTGGTCTGGCTGTATCGTACTGGAGTTTTACAACTCCGGAAAATTACCGCTGGCTCTGCGTCCGGGCATGCCGATTGGCGCGCTAAGTTTCGAACCGCTTTCCGGTCCGGCAGCGCGACCATACAACCGTCGTCAGGATGCGAAGTATCGCGACCAGCAGGGCGCCGTTGCCAGCCGGATCGATAAAGACTGAGTGTTTTTCAGTCCATTGGGGATAGCATGAGACGATTTCTGACGACGCTGATGATTCTTCTGGTCGTGCTGGTGGCCGGCTTTTCTGCGTTAGTACTGTTGGTGAATCCGAATGATTTCCGCGCGTATATGGTCAAGCAGGTTGCCGCACGTAGCGGGTATCAGCTGCAGTTGGATGGCCCCCTGCGTTGGCACGTATGGCCGCAACTGAGTATCCTCTCAGGGCGAGTGGTGTTAACGGCTGAAGGTGCCAGCGAACCTCTGGTTCGTGCCGACAATATGCGTCTTGACGTTGCGTTATGGCCGCTGTTGAGCCACCAGCTCAGCGTGAAGCAGGTGATGCTCAAAGGCGCAGTGATTCAACTGACCCCGCAAACTGAGGCGGTGCGCGGTAAAGATGCGCCCGTTGCCCCAAAAGACAATATGTTGCCCGATCTGGCGGAAGACAAAGGGTGGTCGTTTGATATCGCCCGTTTGCGGGTTGCCGACAGTGTTCTGGTATTCCAGCATGAAGACGACGAACAAGTTACCGTTCGTGATATTCGTCTGGAGATGGAACAAGATAGCCAGCACCGCGGTACGTTTGATTTTTCCGGGCGTGTGAACCGCGATCAGCGCGATCTCGCGTTATCCTTTAACGGCACGGTCGATGCCTCCGATTATCCGCACAACTTATCTGCGAATATCGAGCAGTTAAGCTGGCAATTGCAGGGGGCCGATCTGCCGCCCCAGGGGATCAACGGTCAGGGACATCTTCAGGCGCAATGGCTGGAAGAGAAAAAACAGCTTTCGTTTAGCCAGATAAATTTGACTGCTAATGACTCTTCGTTCTCCGGGCAAGCGCACGTATCCTTGTTGGAAAAACCGGAATGGGCCGTCGACTTAAAATTTGGTCAGCTCAATCTGGATAACCTGCTCGTACAGCATGACGCAGCGGCGACAGCAAAAGGTGACGTTCAGCAAGGTCAGAGTCAGTCAACGCTGGCGCGCCCCGTCATTGCTTCCCAGGTTGATGCCGTTTCGTATCAGGGACTCAAGGGTTTTTCGGCCGACATCGCTTTGCAGGCTGACAAAGTGCTGTGGCGGAAAATGGCGTTTGAGAATGTTTCGGCAAAAATAGACAACCAGTTCGGCTTACTGAACATTGCGCAGTTGCAGGGAAAAAGTGATGGCGGGCTGATCTCACTGCCCGGCACGCTGGATGCCAGAAAGGGAGAACCGCGAGCGGTCTTTCATCCGCGCCTGGAAGGTGTGGAAATTGGCACGATTCTGAAGGCCTTTGATTACCCCATCGCACTCACCGGCAAGCTGTCGCTGGCGGGAGATTTTTCCGGCTCAGATATTGATGCCCAGGCGTTTCGCCATAGCTGGCAAGGGCAGGCCCATGTCGAAATGAAAGATACGCGAATGGAAGGGATGAACTTCCAGCAGATGATTCAACAGGCTGTAGAACGCAGCGGTGGGGATGTTAAATCTCAGCAAAACCTCGATAACGTGACCCGGTTGGATCATTTTGTAACCGATATGACGCTGGATAACGGTGAGGTGACGCTGGATAACATGGCAGGGGAGTCCGCGATGTTGGCGCTAACCGGCAAAGGAACGTTAGATCTGGTGAAGCAGAATTGCGACACGCTGTTTAACATTCGCGTGCTGGGCGGTTGGGATGGCGAAAGTAAGTTGATTAGTTTCCTGAAGGCCACCCCGGTTCCTCTCAGGGTCTATGGCCAGTGGCAATCACTGAACTACAGTCTGCAAGTTGATCAGCTTTTGCGTAAGCATCTGCAGGATGAAGCAAAACGTCGTCTGAATGACTGGGCAGATCGCAATAAAGATTCCCGCAACGGCAAAGATGTTAAAAAGTTGCTGGATAAGCTCTGATTCATATTGCCGGATGGTGGCTAATGCCCCATCCGGCTCGTGACTTACACCTCGTAATCCATCTCTTCTTCACCGTGTAGCGGTATCAGCTGGACCTTTTGCACGCGATGATTTTCCACCTGCAGGGTTTTTAGCCGATAGTCGCCAACCTGGACTTCCTCCCCGGTTTTCGGGATGCGCTGCAAATACTCCATTAACAGTCCGGCAATGGTGTGATACTCACGCTTATCGTCTAACGGGATAGGCACGTACTGCACCAGGTCTTCCAGTGGCATATGTCCGTTAGCGGTCCACGAACCATCGGCGTTTTTCTGAATATCATGACGGGCGTCGATTTCCTCTACCTCGTTTGGCAGATTGCCGGCGATGGTTTCCATCACATCACTCAGCGTCACAATCCCTTCGACGGAACCAAATTCATCGGCTACAAACGCGAAATGCGTCCGGGCATTACGGAACTGCTCAAGCGCCGGAAGCAGCGGCAAGGTTTCCGGGAACACCAGCGGCTGGCGAATCAATACACGCAGGTCGAGCGGTTCGCCGCGCAGAGACTGTTGCAGCAAATCGATGACATGCACCACGCCCAGCAGTTCCTCCTGCTCGTCTTCGCCAGTGACCACCAGACGCGTATGCTGGTTTTTTTCCAGTAAGGCGCGGATTTCTGCTTCGGGCGCATTGAGGTCGATATGTTCAATATCATGGCGCGAGGTCATGATACTGCTGACGGTACGCTGATTGAAGTTCAGCACACGTTCAATCATCCGCCGCTCCTGTGGCGCAAAAATCTGACCTTCATGATGATCCGCCAGCATCGCTGCGGTTTCGGCATCCAGTTCGGCATCTTCTTTTTGCCCGCTCAGCAGCCGCATTACCGCCTCGGCGGTGCGCTGGCGCAGAGTATGGTTGGCTGAGAGGAAGCGACGACGGTTAAAGATAGCCAACTGGTTCAATGCTTCGATCATGACCGAGAAGCCGATGGCCGCGTACAGGTAACCTTTCGGGATATGGAAACCAAACCCTTCGGCCACCAGACTGAAACCAATCATCAGCAGGAAGCTCAGACACAGAATAACAATAGTTGGATGGCTGTTAACAAAGCGCGTCAGCGACTTGCTGGCCAGCAACATCAGGCTGATGGCAATAATGACTGCCGCCATCATCACTGCCAGGTGATCGACCATGCCAACAGCGGTAATGACGGAATCCAGAGAGAAGATGGCGTCAAGCACCACGATCTGCGCGACCACACCCCAGAACTTAGCGCCTTTACGCTGGGTGGGGTTATCGCTGTCTTTCCCTTCCAGCCGTTCGTTGAGCTCCATAGTGGCTTTAAACAGCAGGAAGAAACCACCGAACAGCATGATCAGATCGCGGGCGCTGAAGCTGAGATCGCGAATGCTGAACAGCGGCGTGGTCAGCGTTACCAGCCAGGATATTGATGCCAGCAGCAGCAGGCGCATAACCATCGCCAGCAGTAGCCCGGTAATACGCGCCTTATCCCGCTGGGCAGGAGGTAGTTTCTCCGCGAGGATGGCAATAAAAACAAGATTATCAATGCCAAGAACAAGTTCGATCACGATTAACGTGACCAGTCCGGCCCAGATTGACGGATCGGCAATCCATTCCATAGTAAATGCTATACCCATAGTTGTATGACAATTGTCACAATTCGATCATGGGTAAAACTGGCGAAAAATGCAATGGCGAGAAGGGATTTCTCTGTCGGTTATATCAGAACTGATGCAGGATAATAGCCTTAATGTAACTACAGGAAATGATTTTATTAATCTAAATATATTTAGGAAATATCGCAGGTGGAATATTTCTATATCAATATTGTCAATATCAATAAAATCCTAAAAATATATAAAACCGACGCTTAATATTAATCTTAAAAGCCAGGTATCGGCGGTTTGTTATCTTGCCTGATATTCGCATAGCTGCAACAATTCTTGCGGTAATAATCAAAAGATAAATATTTCCTCATCAATCAGTGGCGCCATTCCCGATGCGTTAACGCTGTAAATGTGATGAAAATAAAGGAGAAGATAAAAATTTAAATTAATCAGTGCATTGGTAGCTAGTGAAGCCAGGGGCGGTAGCGTGTCTGGTCGCCTGAAACAAGCCTAAATTATTCTGTCAAGAGACCGCAGATGAATTCATTTTTTTTAGGACTGATGCCAGTTAAATTCCATTTCAATTAACGGCAAGGTAAATACGTACAGGCGAAGTCGCTATTTAGATTGCATGTGATAAATACTCTGCCAAAGTGATAAATAATCAATGATGAAATCCAAACTTAAATTGATGCCAGTATTGGTATCGGTGATCTTGATAAACGGTTGTACCGTGCTTCCGGGCAGCAATATGTCTACGATGGGCAAAGATGTGATTAAACAGCAGGACGCTGATTTTGATATCGATCGCATGGTGAATGTTTATCCACTCACGCCACGGCTGGTCGAACAATTACGTCCTCGACCAAATGTTGCCCAGCCTAATATGTCGCTGGACCAGGAGATTTCCGGATATCAGTACCGGGTCGGCCCGGGGGATGTCCTGAATGTGACCGTCTGGGACCATCCTGAACTCACCACGCCGGCCGGGCAGTACCGTAGCTCAAGCGATACCGGCAACTGGGTGCAGCCTGATGGCACCATGTTTTACCCCTACATCGGCAAAGTCAGCGTGGTGGGAAAAACGTTGGCAGAGATTCGTAGTGATATTACCGGGCGCTTAGCGAAGTACATTGCTGACCCGCAGGTGGACGTTAATATCGCCGCTTTCCGCTCGCAGAAGGCCTATGTCTCCGGGCAGGTGAACAAATCCGGCCAGCAGGCCATCACCAACGTGCCGCTTACCGTTCTCGATGCCATTAACGCCGCTGGCGGTCTCACCGAGGCAGCAGACTGGCGCAACGTTGTGCTGACTCATAAAGGGCAGGAGCAACGTATTTCACTGCAAGCGCTGATGCAAAATGGCGACCTGAGCCAGAACCGGCTGCTCTATCCTGGCGACATTCTGTTTGTTCCGCGTAATGACGATCTGAAAGTCTTCGTAATGGGGGAAGTAAAAAAACAGAGCACCCTCAAAATGGACTTCAGCGGCATGACGCTTACCGAAGCGCTGGGCAATGCCGAAGGTATCGACCTGACCACCTCCAATGCCAGCGGCATTTTCGTTATTCGACCATTGAAAGGCGAGGGCGGGAACAACGGCAAGATCGCCAATATCTATCAGCTTGATATGTCCGATGCGACGTCGCTGGTGATGGCAACATCATTCCGACTCCAGCCATACGATGTGGTGTATGTCACTACCGCGCCGGTTGCTCGCTGGAACCGTTTGATCAATCAGTTGCTGCCGACTATTAGCGGTGTTCGCTATATGACGGACACGGCCAGCGACCTTCACAACTGGTAATCATCATGTTTAACAAAATCTTAGTTGTCTGTGTGGGGAACATTTGTCGTTCCCCGACGGCAGAGCGCTTATTAAGGCAATTTCATCCGGCGTTAACGGTCTCTTCAGCCGGTCTTGGGGCGCTGGTGGGGAAAGGCGCGGATCCGTGTGCTATTAGCGTGGCACAGGCGCACAACCTGTCACTGGATAATCATTGTGCCCGGCAGATCTCGGGACGCATGTGCCGGGAGTATGACCTGATCCTGACCATGGAGAAGCGCCATATCTCTGCCCTGTGTGAAATGGTACCGGAGATGCGTGGCAAAGTGATGCTTTTTGGGCACTGGGACAGCGAGCGCGAAATTCCCGATCCGTATCGTAAAAGCCGTGATGCGTTTGACGCGGTGTACGCATTACTTGAACGGTCTGCCCGCCAATGGGCTCAGGCACTGAACGCAGAGCAGGGAAAACAATGACAGAAAAAGTTAAACAGTCTGCTGCGCCGGTAACCGGCAATGATGAAATCGATATTGGTCGTCTGGTTGCAACGGTGGTGGAGGCCCGCTGGTGGGTATTAGGCATTACCACGGCTTTTGCATTGTGTGCCGCGGTCTACACGCTGTTCGCCACACCCATCTACAGTGCGGACGCGCTGGTGCAAATTGAGCAAAATACCGGAAATTCACTGGTGCAGGATATTGGCTCGGCGTTGTCGAACAAACCTCCGGCCTCGGAAGCGGAAATTCAGCTCATCCAGTCGCGTCTGGTATTAGGGAAAACGGTAGACGATCTTAACCTCGATATCGCCGTTACCAAAGATACATTCCCTATTTTTGGCGCGGGCTGGGACCGGCTGATGGGCCGCCAGAACGAAACGGTTAATGTGACCACCTTCACGTTGCCAAAGGCAATGAATGAACAGACCTTCACGCTCAATGTGCTGAATGACAAAAGCTATCAACTGGTGAGTGACGGGGGTTTTAGCGCCCGGGGGCAAGTCGGCAAGGTGTTGGAACATGATGGCGTGACGATGCTGGTTGAGGCGATTCATGCCAGCCCGGAGAGCCAATTTACCGTCAGCAAATTCTCCACGCTGGGCATGATAAACACCCTGCAAAATAACCTGATGGTGACGGAAACGGGCAAAGACACCGGCGTATTGAGCCTGACGTTTACCGGCGAAGACCGCGAGCAAATCCGCCAGATCCTCGACAGTATTACCCGCAACTATCTGCAACAAAACGTGGAACGTAAATCCGAAGAGGCTGCCAAAAGTCTGGCGTTTCTGGCAAAGCAACTGCCTGAGGTACGTAACCGGCTTGACGTTGCTGAAAACAAGCTGAACGCCTTTCGTCAGGATAAAGACTCCGTGGATTTGCCGCTGGAAGCCAAAGCGGTGCTGGATTCGATGGTGAATATCGATGCGCAGCTGAATGAACTGACCTTCAAAGAAGCGGAGATTTCCAAGCTGTTCACCAAAGCGCATCCGGCGTACCGCACGCTGCTGGAAAAACGCCAGGCGCTGGAAGATGAGAAAAGTAAGCTGAACGGGCGCGTAACGGCGATGCCGAAAACGCAGCAGGAAATTGTTCGTCTGACGCGTGATGTGGAGTCCGGTCAGCAGGTCTATATGCAGTTGCTGAACAAGCAACAGGAACTGAAGATTACCGAGGCCAGTACGGTTGGCGATGTGCGCATTGTCGATCCCGCGATTGCCCAGCCAGGCGTGCTGAAGCCGAAAACGGCGCTGATTATTCTCGGCAGTATCATTCTCGGTTTGATGCTTTCCGTGGTGGGCGTACTGCTGCGTTCTCTGTTTAATCGCGGTATTGAAAGCCCGCAGGCGCTGGAAGAGCATGGTATCAGCGTGTATGCCAGTATTCCGCTGTCCGAATGGCAAAAAGCGCGTGATAACGTTCAGACCATTAAAGGTGTGAAACGCTACAAGCAAAGCCAGCTGTTGGCCGTGGGGAATCCAACGGATCTCGCCATAGAAGCGGTACGTAGCCTGCGTACCAGCCTGCACTTTGCCATGATGCAGGCGCGTAACAACGTATTGATGCTGACCGGCGTCAGCCCGTCGATTGGTAAAACGTTTGTATGCGCCAACCTGGCGGCAGTCATCAGCCAGACCAACAAACGCGTGCTGTTGATCGACTGCGATATGCGCAAAGGCTATACCCACGAACTGCTGGGGACCAATAACGTCAACGGCCTGTCTGAGATCCTGATTGGCAAGGGGGATATCTCATCCAGCGCCAAACCGACATCGATTCCGCATTTTGATCTGATCCCTCGTGGTCAAATCCCTCCCAATCCTTCCGAGCTGTTGATGAGCGAACGTTTCGGCGAACTGATTGCCTGGGCCAGCTCGCACTATGACCTGGTGTTGATTGACACCCCACCAATTCTGGCGGTGACCGACGCGGCGATTGTTGGCCGTCATGTCGGCACCACGCTGATGGTGGCGCGTTATGCGGTCAACACGCTGAAAGAGGTGGAAACCAGCCTGAGTCGCTTCGAGCAAAACGGCATTCAGGTGAAAGGGGTGATCCTCAACTCGATCTTCCGCCGTGCCAGCGGGTATCAGGATTACGGCTACTACGAATACGAATACACGTCGGATGCGAAATAAATCACCAACCCTGCCGGATGCGGCGAAAACGCCTTATCCGGCCTACAAAAGCGTATCTATCCGGAAACGAAAATGACGACAGAAAACCCGCTAATTTCAATTTATATGCCAACCTGGAACCGCCAGCAGCTGGCCATTCGGGCGATTAAATCGGTGTTGCGCCAGGACTACCCTCACTGGGAGATGATCATTGTGGATGATTGCTCTTCCTCATATGAGCAGTTGCAGCAGTTTGTTGAGGAACTCAACGATCCGCGCGTGTCGTATACGCATAATTCCACCAACTCCGGGGCCTGTGCGGTGCGTAATCAGGCCATTATGCAGGCCAACGGGCAATACATTACGGGGATTGATGATGATGATGAATGGACGCCGAACCGCCTGAGCGTGTTCCTGCAGTACCGGCATCAACTGGTCACACGGGCGTTTCTATATGCCAATGACTATGTCTGTGAGGGCGAAGTGTATTCGCAGCCGACCAGTCTGCCGCTCTATCCGAAGTCCGTATATTCACGCCGCAGGTTTTATAAACGCAACATCATTGGTAATCAGGTATTTACCTGGGCATGGCGGTTTAAAGCATGCCTGTTCGATACCACGCTGAAAGCGGCGCAGGATTACGACATCTTCCTGCGCATGGTGGTGGCGTATGGCAAACCGTGGAAGGTCAAAGAGGCGACGCAGATCCTGCATGTGAATCACGGCGAGATGCGTATTACCTCATCGCCGAATAAATTCTCCGGTTACTTTCAGTTTTACCGCAAGCACAAAGGCAAATTTGACCGGGCCAGCAAGAAATATCAGTTGTTTACCCTCTATCAGATCCGCAACAAACGGATGAACTGGCGCACGCTGCTGACGCTGCTTTCTGTTCGTAACAGTAAGCGTCTGGCCGACGGACTGCGAGGACGCTAATTATGCTGGAAGATTTACGCGCGAACGGCTGGAGTCTGCGCCCCTGCTGCATGGTGGCGGCCTATCGGATTGCCCATTTTTGCTCCGTCTGGCGTAAAAAAAATATCATAAACAACCTGTGGGCTGCCCCGGTGCTGGTGATGTATCGCCTTATCACCGAATGCCTGTTTGGCTATGAAATTCAGGCTGCTGCATCAATCGGTCGTCGTTTCACCATCCATCATGGTTATGGGGTGGTTATCAACAAACACGTGGTGGCGGGGGATGATTTTACCCTACGCCACGGCGTCACTATCGGCAATCTTGGTGCCAACGATCCATCTTGTCCGGTCATCGGTAACGGCGTTGAGTTGGGGGCCAATGTCACTCTGCTCGGCGACGTTGCTATTGGCGATAACGTGACGATTGGCGCCGGGAGCGTCGTGGTGGATAGCGTTCCGGACAATACGCTGGTCGTGGGCGAGAAGGCACGGGTGAAGGTAATAAAATGAAGATATTACAGTTTAATGTGCGACTCGCAGAAGGTGGGGCGGCAGGTGTGGCGTTAGATTTGCATCTTCGCGCGCTGGAAAAAGGGCTGTCGTCACGGTTTGTCTATGGCTATGGCAAAGGCGGTAAAAAAAGCGCCAGTCATGCGAAATACCCACAGGTTATCAAATATACGCCGCGCCTGACGTCGGCGGCTAACATTGCGCTGTTTCGTTTTGCAAATCGCGACATGTTCGGCAATCTCGACAAGCTATATCGCACGGTTACCCGCACCTGCGGCCCACTGGTACTGCATTTTCATGTGTTGCACAGCTACTGGTTGAACCTGGAAGAGGTGGTGACCTTTTGCCAAAAAGTGAAGGCGCATAAACCGGATATCACCTTCGTCTGGACGCTGCACGATCATTGGAGCGTGACCGGGCGCTGTGCCTTTACCGATGGTTGCGAAGGCTGGAAAACGGGCTGCCAGAAATGCCCAACGCTCAGCAACTATCCGCCGGTAAAAGTCGATAAAGCCCATCAGCAGTTGCCCGGTAAGCGGCAGATGTTCCGTGCCATGCTGGCGCTGGGCTGCCAGTTTATCTCGCCCAGTCAACATGTGGCCGACGCATTCAACAGCCTGTATGGCGTGGGATGCTGCCGCGTTATCAATAATGGCATTGATGTGGCAACCGAAGCCATTCTTGCCGAACTACCCGCGATGCCTGCGGAGAGCGGTCGGCCGAAAATTGCCGTGGTGGCTCATGACCTGCGCTATGACGGTAAAACCAATCAGCAGCTGGTGCAGGAGTTGATGGCGTTGGGAGAAAAAATTGAGCTGCATACCTTCGGCAAATTTTCGCCATTTGCGGGAGATAACGTCATCAATCACGGTTTTGAGAGCGATAAGCGCACGTTGATGAGTGCGCTTAACCAGATGGATGGACTGGTGTTCAGCTCCCGTGTCGATAACTACCCGCTGATTTTGTGTGAAGCGCTTTCCATCGGCGTACCGGTAATTGCCACGCACAGCGATGCCGCGCAGGAAGTGCTGGCTAAATCAGGCGGTAAAACGTTCAGCGAAGCGGACGTATTGCAGCTGGTGCAGCTGAAAAAATCAGACATTGCGCAGGCGGTATTTGACACGTCCCTTACCGCGTTCAGTCAACGCAGTCGGGTGGCATACAGTGGGCAACAGATGCTGGAGGAATATGTCTCGTTCTATCAGAATCTGTAGCTATCTGGTGCTACCGCTGCTTTATCTGCTGGTTAACGTCAAACTCGCCCAGCTTGGCGAGAGCTTCCCGATAACTATCGTCACCTTCTTACCCGTTCTGCTGTTGCTGTTTGTCGAGCGCATCAATATCAAAAAATTAATGATCGCACTGGGGGTAGGGGGCGGGCTGACGGCGTTTAACTACCTGTTCGGTCAATCACTGGATGCCAGTAAGTACGTAACGTCAGCGATGCTGTTTGTTTATACCGTGGTGATCATTGGCATGGTGTGGAGTATTCGCTTCAAAACCATTTCACCGCATAACTACGCTAAGATCTTGCGGTTTTTCTGGCTGGTAGTGGGACTGGTGGTGGGGTTAGCTGCGGTTGAAATGGCGCAGATAATTCTCAGCGGCGGCAGAAGTTTAATGGAAGTTATTTCGAAATATCTTATTTACAGTAACAGCTATGTTCTGAACTTTATTAAGTTTGGTGGGAAACGTACCACTGCGCTCTATT
Organism: Citrobacter sp. Cpo045; assembly: GCF_030332875.1. Classification (NCBI taxonomy): domain Bacteria; kingdom Pseudomonadati; phylum Pseudomonadota; class Gammaproteobacteria; order Enterobacterales; family Enterobacteriaceae; genus Citrobacter; species Citrobacter sp. Cpo045. The sequence continues at coordinate 397,573 of NZ_JAOWGZ010000103.1, read as the reverse complement.
TCGAACCGGCATTCTTCGCTCTGGCGTTAATCTCAATTTGGCTCAGTATCAAACAGTTTGGTATCAAAACACCTAAGTCCGATGCTATGATTCTGGCAGGGATAATATTATCAGGATCGTTTTCAGGAGTAATGACGTTTATTTTGTTTTATCTCCTGGAGTGGGCGTTCCAGTACCTGAATAAGGATGCGATAAAAAAGAAGCTACCGCTGGCGATAATCTCATTAAGCGTGTTTTTAGTTGGGGTGATATTTGCTTTTCCGTACATCGCAACGCGGCTTGGTGATTTAGGGACTGAAGGTTCGTCATCGTATTATCGTATCGTAGGGCCATTAGTGATGGTCGGTTATTCGTTACTGAACGTTGATGGCGTAGTGAGATTTGGCTCACTTTATGAATACGTTGCGTCATTCGGAATTTTTAACGGTGCAGATGTCGGTAAAACAATAGACAATGGTTTGTATCTGCTGATTATTTATTTTTCATGGTTCGCGGTGATATTAGCCCTGTGGTACATGGGGAAGGTCATGAAAATGATGATCAATGCGTTTGGCGATAATCAGAATTATCGGGTGCAGCTTTATCTTTTTACACCGTTGTCACTGTTTTTTACAGGTTCAGTATTTAGTCCGGAATACGCATTTTTAATTGTGTGTCCGTTTATATTGCGCAAGGCGCTGAATATCGCGAGGTAACTCACATGCTGCTCAGTATCATTACCGTCGCCTTTCGCAATCTGGAAGGGATCGTCAAAACTCACGCATCGCTGGCACATCTGGCGCAAGCGGGTGATATCAGTTTTGAGTGGATTGTTGTTGATGGCGGCTCCTCGGATGGTACGTCGGCGTTTCTTGAAGGGCTCAGTGGGGAACACCGGTTACGGTTTGTCAGCGAGCCGGATAACGGCATCTATGATGCGATGAACAAAGGCATCGCGATGGCGCGCGGGCGGTTCGCGCTGTTCCTCAACTCCGGGGATATTTTGCATGCGGATGCGGCACATTTTATCCGCCAGCTAAAAATGCAGAGCGACCAAACCATGGTCATTGGCGATGCGTTGCTGGATTTCGGCAATGGCAACAAAATTAAGCGCCGGGCAAAACCGGGTTGGTATATTTATCACAGCCTGCCCGCCAGCCATCAGGCGATATTCTTTCCACTCTCAGGACTGAATGTCTGGAATTATGATTTGCAATATAAAATATCGTCTGATTACGCGTTGGCAGCCCAATTATACAAGTCCGGTTACGCTTTTAAAAAGTTGAGCGGGTTGGTGTCGGAGTTTTCTATGGGCGGAGTGTCAACGACGAATAATCTGGAATTGTGTCGGGATGCCAAAAAAGTACAGCGCCAGATATTACACATGCCAGGTTTTTGGACCGGTTTGTCAGAATATTTACGTCTGCGCACAACCGGTAAAACAAAAACCTTATATGGGAAAATGTAAGGGCATATTATGCAGGACTTAAGCGGATTTAAAGTGCCTGGAGGTTTTCGCGGCGGTGGTGCTATTAAAGTGCAATTATGGTGGGCGGTGCAAGCAACATTATTTCGCTGGTCTCCACAGGTCATGTATCGCTGGCGTGCATTTTTATTACGAATGTTTGGCGCGAAAATAGGAAAAAACGTAGTCATTCGGCCTTCAGTAAAAATTACTTATCCGTGGAAACTAACCCTGGGAGATTATGCCTGGGTGGGTGACGACGCGGTTTTATATACGTTAGGTGATATTACGATTGGCGCCCATGCAGTTATTTCGCAAAAAAGTTATTTATGCACCGGAAGTCATGATTATGCCAGTCAACATTTTGATATTAACGCCACGCCGATTGTGGTTGGCGCTAAATGCTGGTTGGCGACAGATGTCTTTGTCGCGCCTGGCGTGACGATTGGCGATGGCACCGTCGTTGGAGCACGAAGCAGCGTATTTAAATCGCTGCCAGCAAATGTTGTTTGTCGGGGAAATCCCGCAGTAGTCACGCGCGAACGCGTCGAGAAAGTTACTCCCTGAGGGGATCACTGAAGAGGTTATAACATGTCAAAAGTCGCTCTCATTACTGGCGTAACCGGGCAGGATGGTTCTTACCTTGCAGAACTTCTGCTGGAAAAAGGGTATGAAGTACACGGTATTAAGCGTCGCGCTTCATCATTCAACACCGAACGTGTGGACCACATCTACCAGGATCCGCATTCAGGCAATCCCAAATTTCATCTGCACTATGGCGATTTGACCGACTCCTCCAACCTGACCCGTATTTTACAGGAAGTCCAACCGGATGAAGTCTATAACCTGGGCGCCATGAGCCACGTTGCGGTGTCGTTTGATTCACCGGAATACACCGCAGACGTTGATGCGATCGGCACCTTGCGTTTGCTGGAGGCGATCCGCTTCCTTGGTCTGGAAAAAAAGACCCGTTTTTATCAGGCGTCCACCTCTGAGTTGTACGGTCTGGTACAGGATATCCCGCAGAAAGAGAGCACGCCGTTCTATCCGCGTTCACCGTATGCTGTTGCCAAGCTGTACGCCTACTGGATCACCGTCAACTACCGCGAGTCTTACGGGATGTATGCCTGTAACGGCATTCTGTTCAACCACGAATCTCCGCGCCGCGGCGAAACCTTTGTCACTCGCAAAATTACCCGGGCGATCGCCAACATCGCTCAGGGGCTGGAGTCTTGCCTGTACCTGGGCAACATGGATTCACTGCGCGACTGGGGGCATGCCAAAGATTACGTCAGGATGCAGTGGATGATGCTGCAGCAGGATCAGCCGGAAGATTTCGTCATTGCCACCGGCGTGCAGTATTCCGTGCGCCAGTTCGTGGAAATGGCGGCCGCTCAGTTGGGGATTAAATTGCGCTTTGAAGGCGAGGGCGTGAATGAGAAAGGCATCGTGGTTTCTGTGACCGGACACGATGCGCCGGGGGTGAAACCCGGGGATGTCATGATTGCCGTTGACCCGCGCTACTTCCGTCCGGCTGAGGTGGAAACGCTGCTGGGTGATCCGGCCAAAGCACATGAAAAACTGGGCTGGAAACCGGAAATCACGCTGCGCCAGATGATCTCGGAAATGGTTGCCAACGATCTTGATGCGGCGAAGAAACATTCCCTGCTCAAGTCGCACGGTTACGAGGTCGCCATCGCGCTGGAGTACTGAGGATGAAGACACAACGTATTTTTGTGGCGGGCCATCGCGGGATGGTGGGGGCCGCCATCGTCAGACAATTGTCGCAACGAAATAACGTAGAGCTGGTGCTGCGTACCCGCGACCAGCTTAATCTGCTGGACGCCGGTGCGGTGCAGGCGTTCTTTGCCGCTGAACGTATTGACCAGGTTTATCTGGCGGCGGCAAAAGTGGGGGGGATTGTGGCGAACAATACTTATCCTGCTGATTTTATTTATGAAAATATGATGATTGAGAGCAACATTATTCATGCAGCGCATCTGCATAACGTGAATAAACTGTTGTTCCTCGGGTCATCCTGTATTTATCCCAAGCAAGCTACCCAGCCAATCGCCGAAAGTGAACTCTTGCAGGGGCAACTGGAGCCGACCAATGAGCCGTATGCGATTGCCAAAATTGCCGGTATCAAGCTGTGCGAATCGTATAACCGACAGTATGGCCGTGATTATCGCTCGGTGATGCCGACCAATCTGTACGGGCCGCATGACAACTTTCATCCGAGCAATTCGCATGTGATCCCGGCGCTGCTGCGCCGCTTTCACGAAGCCTGCGAGCAAAATGCGCCGGATGTGGTGGTGTGGGGAAGCGGGACGCCAATGCGTGAATTTCTGCATGTCGACGATATGGCGGCGGCCAGTATCCACGTGATGGAGCTGGCTCAGGAAGTGTTGCAGGAATATACCCAACCAATGCTGTCGCATATCAATGTGGGTACCGGTGTGGACTGCACCATCCGTGAACTGGCCCAAACCCTCGCGCAGGTAGTGGGTTACAAGGGGCGCGTGGTGTTCGACGCCAGCAAACCGGATGGGACGCCGCGCAAATTACTCGACGTTACGCGTCTGCATCAGTTGGGCTGGTATCACGAGATATCTCTGGAAGCGGGGCTTGCCAGTACATATCAGTGGTTCCTTGAAAACCAGCAGCGTTACCGGGGGTAAGCATGTTTTTACGTCATGAGGATTTTGCCACCGTTGTACGTTCAACTCCGCTGATTTCCATCGATTTGATCGTGGAAAACGCCCAAGGCGAATTTCTGCTTGGCAAGCGCCTCAATCGTCCGGCGCAGGGGTACTGGTTCGTGCCGGGCGGTCGGGTGCAAAAAGATGAACCGCTGCGCGCGGCTTTTGAGCGGCTTACTGAAGCTGAGCTGGGGTTACGTTTACCGCTGTCCGCTGCAGAGTTTTACGGGGTCTGGCAGCACTTCTATGACGACAACTTTTCCGGGGAAGATTTCTCAACGCATTACATCGTGCTGGGATTTCGTCTGCGGGTGTCGGAAAACGACCTGCAACTGCCTGACGTTCAACATGGCGCGTACCGCTGGCTGGCAATTGAAGAGATCCTGGCCAGTGACCACGTGCACGACAACAGCCGGGCTTACTTCTGTGAGAAGAGTCAGGCCGGAGTACCCGGGCTATGAAGATCCTTGTGTATGGCATCAACTATTCGCCGGAGTTGACCGGTATCGGTAAATACACCGGTGAAATGGTGGAGTGGATGGCGCAACAGGGGCATGACGTACGGGTGATCACTGCGCCGCCTTATTATCCGCAGTGGAAGGTCAACGGTCGCTATTCATCCTGGCGCTATCGTCGTGAAGAGGGCGATGCCATCGTCTGGCGTTGTCCGCTGTATGTGCCTGAGCAGCCTTCTACGCTCAAGCGCTTGCTGCATTTAGGTAGTTTCGCCCTGAGCAGTTTCTTCCCGCTGCTGGCGCAGCGCCGCTGGAAGCCGGATCGCATCATTGGGGTAGTGCCGACGCTGTTTTGTACGCCGGGCATGCGCCTGCTGGCGAAGCTGTCCGGGGCGCGCACGCTGCTGCATATTCAGGATTACGAAGTCGATGCCATGCTGGGGCTTGGCATGGCGGGCAAAGGCAAGCGTGGCGCGGTGGCAAAACTGGCCAGCGCCTTTGAGCGCAGTGGGCTGTTGAATATGGACCATATTTCGACCATTTCTCGCTCAATGATGAATAAAGCGCAGGAGAAGGGCGTTGATGCACAGAAGGTCATTTTCTTTCCGAACTGGTCAGAAGTAGCGCGTTTTCGTGACGTGAACGATGCCGATGCTCTGGCGTTGCGTCAGCAACTGGGCTTGCCTGATGATAAAAAAATCATTCTCTACTCAGGCAATATCGGTGAAAAGCAAGGGCTGGAGAGTGTGATCGACGCAGCGGCCCTGTTGAGCGAACAGCCCTGGCTGTTTGTGATTGTCGGGCAGGGCGGGGGTAAAGCGCGGCTGGAGAGTATGTCTGGCGAACGCGGCCTGAACAATGTGATCTTCTTTCCGCTGCAATCTTATGACGCGCTGCCTGCGCTGCTCAAGATGGCGGACTGCCATCTGGTGGTACAAAAGCGCGGTGCGGCGGATGCCGTATTGCCCTCCAAACTGACCAACATCCTCGCCGTTGGCGGTAACGCGGTGATTACCGCCGAACCTGAGACCGAGTTGGGTCAGCTGTGTGACGCTCACCCAGGCATCGCGGTGTGTGTCGAGCCTGAATCAGTGAATGCGCTGGTTGGCGGGATTCAACAGGCGCTAACCATGCCAAAAGTTAACACGGTGGCACGTGAGTATGCCGAACGCACGTTGGATAAAGAAAACGTGCTGAGCCAATTTATTGCAGATATTCGGGGTACATGATGAGTCATAACAAACTCTTTCCGGTGGTGATGGCCGGTGGCTCGGGTAGCCGTTTATGGCCACTGTCCCGTGTGCTGTATCCAAAGCAGTTCCTGTGTCTGAAAGGCGATCTCACCATGCTGCAGACAACGATCTGTCGTCTGAACGGCGTGGAGTGTGAAAGCCCGGTAGTTATCTGTAATGAACAACACCGTTTCATTGTGGCGGAACAGCTACGGCAACTGCACAAGCTGACTGAGAATATTATTCTCGAACCCGCCGGACGTAACACGGCACCGGCGATAGCGCTGGCCGCGCTGGCGGCAAAACGTCAAAGTCCGGGGGAAGATCCGCTGCTGTTGGTATTGGCGGCCGATCACATGATTGCCGATGAAGAGGCATTTCGAGAGGCGGTTCGCAATGCAATGCCGTATGCCAGCGCGGGTAAGCTGGTGACGTTTGGTATCGTGCCGGACCAGCCGGAGACCGGCTACGGCTATATCCGTCGCGGCGAGGTTTCGCCGACCAATACCGACGCCGTGGCTTTTGAGGTGGCGCAGTTTGTTGAAAAGCCCAATCTGGAAACCGCGCAGGCTTACGTGGCGAGCGGCGACTACTACTGGAACAGCGGCATGTTTCTGTTCCGGGCCGGGCGCTATCTGGAAGAACTGAAAAAATATCGCCCCGACATTCTTGAGGCCTGCGAAAACGCCATGAGTACGGTTGACCCCGATCTCGATTTTATCCGCGTTGATGAACAGGCGTTTCTCGCCTGCCCGGAAGAGTCTGTGGACTATGCGGTAATGGAGCGTACGGCCGATGCGGTGGTGATGCCCATGAACGCAGGCTGGAGCGATGTTGGCTCCTGGTCATCATTGTGGGAAATCAGCGCCCATACTGCTGAAGGTAATGTGCATCATGGTGACGTCATTAGCCATAAAACGGAAAACAGCTACGTGTATGCCGAATCTGGCCTGGTGACGACCGTCGGGGTGAAGGATCTGGTGGTGGTGCAGACCAAAGATGCGGTGCTGATCGCCGATCGCAACGCGGTGCAGGACGTCAAAAAAGTGGTGGAGCAAATTAAAGCTGACGGACGTCATGAGCACCATATTCACCGTGAAGTTTACCGTCCATGGGGCAAGTACGACTCTATTGATGCCGGAGACCGTTACCAGGTGAAGCGGATTACCGTTAAACCCGGTGAGGGATTGTCCGTGCAGATGCATCATCACCGGGCTGAACACTGGGTTGTGGTGGCTGGTACCGCGAAGGTGACAATCAATGACGACATCAAACTGCTCGCTGAAAACGAGTCTGTCTATATTCCGCTGGGGGCGACCCATTGTCTGGAGAACCCGGGGAAAATCCCGCTCGATCTGATTGAAGTGCGCTCCGGATCTTATCTCGATGAGGATGATGTTGTGCGGTTTGCGGACAGATACGGGCGTACCTGATGCCGGATGCGCTGCGCTTATCCAGCCTACAACACCGTAGGGCCGATAAGCGAAGCGCTCCAGGAAATGCATTTAACACTCATTAAAAGGCTCATTAAGAGTCAGGGCCTCCTGTTGCCTGAAGAAGGGTAAATCATGACGAAATTAACCTGTTTCAAAGCCTACGATATTCGCGGCAGGCTGGGCGAAGAGCTGAATGAAGATATCGCGTGGCGTATTGGCCGCGCTTACGGTGAGTTCCTGAAGCCAAAAACGATTGTCCTTGGCGGCGATGTGCGCCTGACCAGTGAGACGCTGAAGCTGGCGCTGGCGAAAGGTCTACAGGATGCGGGGGTGGATGTGCTGGATATTGGCATGTCGGGCACCGAAGAGATTTACTTCGCCACCTTCCACCTGGGCATTGACGGCGGTATTGAAGTCACCGCCAGCCATAATCCGATGGATTACAACGGCATGAAGCTGGTGCGGGAAGGGGCACGGCCCATCAGCGGTGATACCGGTCTGCGCGACGTGCAGCGCCTGGCGGAAGCCAATGACTTCCCGATGGTTGATGAGACAAAACGTGGCCGCTACCAGCGCATTACTACCCGTGATGCCTACATTGACCACCTGCTGGGTTACATCAATCCCGCCAAACTGAAACCGATGAAGCTGGTACTCAATTCCGGCAACGGCGCGGCAGGTCCGGTGGTTGACGCCATTGAAGCCCGTTTTAAGGCGCTGGGCGTGCCGGTCGAGTTCATCAAAATTCACAACACGCCGGATGGCAACTTCCCCAACGGTATTCCCAATCCTCTGCTGCCGGAATGCCGGGCCGACACGCGCCATGCAGTGATTGAACACGGCGCGGATATGGGGATTGCCTTCGACGGTGATTTTGACCGCTGCTTCCTGTTCGATGAAAAAGGTCAGTTCATTGAGGGTTACTACATTGTCGGCCTGCTGGCGGAAACGTTTCTGGAGAAGAATCCGGGGGCGAAAATTATCCACGACCCACGCCTGTCCTGGAACACCGTGGATGTGGTGACTGCGGCAGGCGGTAAACCGGTGATGTCAAAAACCGGGCACGCGTTTATCAAAGAGCGGATGCGCCACGAAGATGCCATTTATGGTGGCGAAATGAGCGCGCACCACTATTTCCGCGATTTTGCCTATTGCGACAGCGGAATGATCCCGTGGCTGCTGGTGGCGGAGCTGCTGTGTCTGAAAGGACAGTCGCTGGGCGAACTGGTCCGCGACCGGATGGTGGCCTACCCGGCGAGCGGAGAAATAAACAGTACGCTGGCAGAGCCGGCGGCAGCGATTGCGCGCGTGGAGCAGCATTTTTCCCGTGAGGCGCTGTCGGTGGACAGAACGGACGGTATCAGCATGTCGTTTGTCGACTGGCGCTTCAATTTACGCTCTTCCAATACCGAACCGGTGGTGCGCCTGAACGTGGAATCGCGCGGAGATATTCCGTTGATGGAAGCGCGAACGCGCACTCTTCTGGCGTTACTGAATCAGTAATGCTGGTGCTTCCTTTGCCCGATTCTGGGCAAAGGGTGACTAACAGGAACCACGATGACACATCTAAAAAAGCGCGAACGCGCCAAAACCAATGCGTCGTTAATTTCGATGGTGCAACGCTTTTCAGATATCACCATCATGTTTGGCGGGTTGTGGGTAATCTGCGAATTAAGCGGTTTGCCTTTCCTGTACATGCACCTGCTGGTGGCGCTGATTACGCTGGTCGTTTTTCAGATGCTCGGTGGCATAACGGATTTTTATCGCTCCTGGCGCGGTGTCAAAATTTCCACTGAGCTGGTGCTGTTGCTGCAAAACTGGACGCTGAGTCTGATTTTTTGCGCAGGTCTGATCGCCTTTAATAACGATTTTGATAACCGTCTCGCCGTCTGGCTGGCGTGGTATCTGCTATCCAGCGTTGGCCTGGTGTTGAGCCGTTCGTTTATTCGCTACGGCGCGGGATGGTTGCGTAATCGCGGGTATAACACGCGCCGGGTGGCGGTGGCAGGGGACCTGCCCGCCGGACAAATGCTATTGGACAGCTTTCGCCATGAACCGTGGCTGGGATTTGAAGTGGCGGGTGTCTATCACGATCCTATCCCTGGAAAAAACTCCCGCGACTGGGCCGGTAATCTGCAACAACTGGTGGATGACGCCAAAGCCTCACGTATTCATAACGTTTATATCGCCATGTCGATGAGCGATGGCGCCAGCGTCAAAAAACTGGTTCGTGAGCTGGCCGACACCACCTGCTCAGTGATCCTTATTCCTGATGTCTTTACCTTCAACATTCTGCATTCACGGATTGAGGAGATGAACGGCGTTCCGGTGGTGCCGCTGTATGACACGCCGCTCTCGGGGATTAATCGCCTGTTGAAACGTGCGGAAGATATCGTGCTGGCTTCGCTGATCCTGCTGCTTATTTCTCCGGTGCTGTGTGGCATAGCGCTACTGGTAAAACTGACCTCCAAAGGACCGGTGATTTTCCGCCAGACCCGCTATGGCATGGACGGAAAACCGATCAAAGTCTGGAAGTTTCGTTCGATGAAAGTGATGGAAAACGACGCGGTGGTGACGCAGGCGACGCAAAACGATCCGCGCGTTACCCCTGTGGGGAATTTCCTGCGCCGAACGTCACTCGATGAACTGCCGCAGTTTATTAACGTGCTGACCGGGGGCATGTCTATTGTTGGGCCACGCCCGCATGCGGTAGCGCATAACGAACAGTACCGCCAGCTGATCGAGGGGTACATGTTACGCCATAAGGTGAAACCGGGTATTACCGGCTGGGCGCAAATCAACGGCTGGCGCGGTGAAACCGATACGCTGGAAAAAATGGAAAAACGTGTGGAGTTTGACCTCGAATACATTCGCGAGTGGAGCGTGTGGTTCGATATCAAAATTGTTTTTCTGACGGTATTCAAAGGCTTTGTCAACAAAGCGGCGTATTAACATGAGCTTACGAGAAAAAACGCTGAACGGCGCAAAGTGGTCGGCGATTGCCACAGTGATCATCATTGGTCTGGGGCTTATCCAGATGACCGTACTGGCACGGATTATTGATAACCACCAGTTCGGGTTGTTAACCGTGGCGCTGGTGATCATCGCGCTGGCAGATACGTTGTCTGACTTTGGTATCGCCAACTCAATTATTCAGCGCAAAGAGATTGGCTATCTTGAACTGACCACGCTGTACTGGCTCAATGTTGGGTTGGGTATCGTGGTATGCGTGGCGATGTTTCTGCTGAGCGAGACGATTGCCAGCGTACTTAATAACCCAGAACTGGCACCGCTCATCAAAACGTTATCGCTGGCGTTTGTGGTGATACCGCACGGGCAGCAGTTTCGTGCGCTGATGCAAAAAGAGCTGGCCTTCAACAAAATTGGCATGATTGAAACCAGTTCGGTACTGGCCGGATTTACCTTTACCGTAGTCAGCGCCCATTTCTGGCCGCTCGCACTGACGGCCATTCTCGGGTACCTGGTAAACAGTACGCTACGTACGCTGCTGTTCGGCTATTTTGGTCGCCGGATTTACCGTCCGGGGCTGCATTTTTCGCTGGCATCCGTTTCGTCGAATCTGCGTTTTGGTGCGTGGCTGACGGCAGACAGCATCATCAATTACATCAATACCAACCTTTCCACGCTGGTTTTAGCCCGCACGTTGGGAGCTGGCGTGGCGGGCGGATTCAATCTCGCCTGGAATGTGGCGGTTGTCCCCCCGATCAAACTGAACCCGATTATCACCCGCGTGCTGTTTCCGGCGTTTGCCAAAATCCAGGACGACAGTGAAAAGCTGCGAGTGAATTTTTACAAGCTGCTGTCGGTGGTTGGGATTATCAACTTCCCGGCGCTGCTGGGACTGATGGTGGTGTCGAATAACGTGGTGCCGCTGGTATTCGGTGAGAAGTGGAACGGCATTATCCCCATCCTGCAACTGCTGTGCATTGTTGGGCTGCTGCGCTCGGTGGGGAATCCAATCGGTTCACTGCTGATGGCGAAAGCGCGGGTCGATATCAGCTTTAAATTCAATGTGTTCAAAACCTTTCTGTTTATTCCCGCCATTTTCATCGGTGGACATCTGGCCGGGGCAATTGGCGTGACGCTGGGCTTTTTACTGGTCCAGGTGATTAACACCGTCCTCAGCTATTTCGTGATGATTAAACCTGTTCTTGGTCCCAGCTACCGCCAGTACATGCTCAGTCTTTGGCTGCCGTTGTATCTCTCCTTGCCAACCCTTGTGGTGAGCTATGCGTTGGGCGTAATGCTGCATAGCCAGCTGTCGTTGGGCGTGTTGTTGGGGAGCCAGATAGCGGCAGGGGCGCTGGCGTTTGCGTTAATGATAGTGCTGTCGCGCCATCCGCTGGTGGTGGAAATAAAACGCCAGCTCTGTCGCAGTGAAAAAATGAAAACCTTGCTCCGTGCAGGATAAGAACAACGCTTTAAGAGGTCATAATGAAACTATTAATTTTGGGCAACCATACCTGCGGGAACCGAGGGGATAGCGCGATCCTGCGCGGTTTGCTGGATGCCATTAACGCGTTGCGTCCTGAGACTGAAGTGGATGTTATGAGCCGTTACCCGGTGAGCTCCTCATGGTTGCTGAACCGCCCGGTGATGGGCGATCCGCTGTATTTGCAGATGAGACAACACAACAATGCAGTGGGTGTTATGGGGCGCGTGAAGAAAGTGCTGCGTCGTCGCTATCAGCACCAGGTACTGCTCTCGCGTGTTACCGACTCCGGTAATCTGCGCAATATCGCTATCGCCCAGGGCTTTACCGATTTTGTCCGTCTGCTGTCGCGCTATGACGCCATCATCCAGGTCGGCGGATCGTTCTTTGTCGATCTGTATGGTGTGCCGCAGTTTGAACATGCATTGTGTTCGTTTATGGCGAAAAAACCGCTGTACATGATTGGTCACAGCGTGGGGCCATTCCAGGATGAGCAGTTTAATCAACTGGCGAACTACGTGTTTGGCCACTGTAATGCATTGATTTTACGTGAATCCGTCAGTCTGGATCTGATGAAGCGCAGCGCAATTACCACGGATAAAGTTGAAACAGGCGTGGATACGGCCTGGCTGGTCGACAATCATCATGAGGATTTTGAGCCAGGTTATGCGGTACAGCACTGGTTAGACATGGCGGCTAAACAGAAGACCGTTGCCATTACATTGCGCGAGCTGGCTCCTTTTGATAAGCGTCTGGGGACAACGCAGCAGGCCTATGAGCAAGCTTTTGCCGGGGTAGTGAACCGCATACTCGATGAAGGTTACCAGGTGATTGCACTGTCAACATGCACCGGTATTGATAGTTACAACAAAGATGACCGCATGGTGGCGTTAAATCTTCGCCAGTATGTTAACGACCCGGCCCGATATCACGTGGTGATGGATGAACTTAACGATCTGGAGATGGGGAAGATTCTGGGGGCATGCGATCTGACGGTGGGCACTCGCTTGCACTCGGCCATCATCTCGATGAATTTTATGACGCCAGCCATCGCCATTAACTACGAGCATAAATCGTCAGGGATCATGCAACAGTTGGGGTTGCCGGAGATGGCTGTCGATATTCGTCATCTGCTCGATGGCAGTCTGGAAGGAAAGGTCGCCGATACCCTCGGACAGTTACCTGATTTGAACATACGACTTGGGGACGCTGTGACACGCGAACGCGAACGCGGGGTACGCATGGTGCAGTCGGTTTTAACGCGTATTGAGGGGGAAAAATGAAGATTGGCTTTTTCTTGCTTAAATTTCCGCTCTCTTCTGAGACCTTTGTACTCAATCAGATAACCGCATTTATTGATATGGGCTACGACGTGGAGATTGTCGCTTTGCAGAAGGGCGATCTTGAGAATACGCATGCCTCATTTAATACCTACCGTCTGGGGGAAAAAACGCGCTGGTTGCTGAATGAACCGGAAAGCAAACTGGCGAAGCTGAAATATAGGGCGGCGGCGGCTCTGCACGGTCTCACCCGCGCAGCGACCTGGAAAGCGTTGAATGTTCCACTCTATGGCGAGGAGGCGCGCAATCTGATTTTGGCGGCCATTTGCGGTGGGAATCCGCGGGCGTTTGAAGCGGATGTCTTTATTGCTCATTTTGGGCCAGCAGGCGTAACGGCTGCTAAGCTGCGTGAGCTTGGGATGATCCGCGGAAAAATCGCTACGGTATTTCACGGCGTCGATGTTTCGCATCGGGATGTGCTTACCCGCTATACCCCTGAGTATCAGCAGCTGTTTCAACGTGGAGATTTGATGTTACCCATCAGCAATCTCTGGGCCGGACGTTTAAAAAACATGGGATGCCCGCCGCAAAAAATCGCGGTTTCGCGTATGGGTATTGACATGACGCGTTTTACCCCTCGCCAACTGAAAGCACCAGCTGCACCGCTGGAAATTATCTCTGTCGCCCGGTTAACCGAGAAAAAAGGACTGCACGTCGCCATCGAAGCCTGTCGTCAGTTAAAAGAGCAGGGCGTTTCATTTCGTTATCGCATTCTGGGTATCGGCCCTTGGGAGCGACGTTTACGCACACTGATCGAGCAATATCAACTCGATGACGTGATTGAGATGCCCGGCTTTAAGCCCAGCCATCAGGTAAAGGAGATGCTTGAGCAGGCGGATGTATTTTTGCTGCCGTCGATTACCGGAAGAGACGGCGATATGGAGGGGATCCCGGTGGCGCTGATGGAGGCGATGGCGGTGGGTATTCCAGTGATTTCTACCTTTCACAGCGGGATCCCGGAGCTGGTCGAATCGGGCAAGTCTGGCTGGCTGGCACCGGAAAACGATGCGCAGGCACTGGCAGAGAGATTAGCGGCATTTAGCCTGCTCGACAGTGAGCAGGTACAGCCGATTGTGCAGTGTGCGCGAGAAAAAATTGAAACTGAATTTAATCAGTTAGCGATCAATAAACAGTTAGCCAGTCTGCTGCAAACGATGTAAATCGAGGTTGTATGTCAGAGAACAAACTCTCACGCCGTACTTTTCTGACGGCAGGCTCTGCGCTTGTCGTACTGCATTCTCCCGTTGTCCGGGCGCTTGAATCATCGGACAGTGTTAACATTCAGGATTACAACCCAAAGGATTGGGTCGCTTCTTTCCGGCAGGCGTTCAAAGAAGGACAAACGGTAGTCGTACCATATGGACTGGAATGTAAGGATCTCAATACCGCTGTCGTTATTCCTACTGGCAAAACGCTACACCTGCAAGGCAGAATCAGCGGCAATGGCCGTGGTCGCTTTGTTCTGCAGGATGGATGTAAGGTAGTGGGTGAGCAGGGGGGGAGCCTGAGGAATGTTACCCTCGATGTGCGCGGTTCAGACTGTGTGATAAAAGGGATTGCCATGAGTGGTTTCGGGCCAGTGACACAAGTCTATATCGGCGGCAAAACACCAAGGCTGATGCGCAATCTGGTTATCGATGATATTACCGTCACGCGCGCCAACTATGGGATCCTGCGTCAGGGCTTTCATAACCGGATGGATGGCGTAAAGATTACAAACTGCCGTTTTAGCGATCTACAGGGAGATGCCATTGAGTGGAATGTGGCGATCAACGACAGCAACATCCTCATTTCTGACCATGTCATTGAACGTATCAACTGTACCAATGGCAACGTGAACTGGGGCATCGGCATCGGGCTGGCGGGCAGTACCTATGACAATACCTATCCCGATGAACTGGCGGTAAAAAACTTTGTGGTGGCGAATATCACCGGTACCGACTGTCGACAGTTAGTCCATGTAGAGAACGGCAAACAGTTTATCATTCGTAATATCACCGCACGAAATATTACCCCAGATTTTAGTAAGAAAGCAGGCATTGATAATGCAACGGTTGCTATTTATGGCTGCGATAATTTCGTGATTGATGATATCAATATGGAAAATAGCGCAGGTATGCTCATTGGCTACGGTGTTATTAAAGGACGATATTTATCCATCCCGCAGAACTTTAAGTTAAATAATATCCATCTGGATAACACGAAACTTGAATATAAATTACGTGGAATTCAGATCTCATCAGGTAATGCAACGTCGTTCGTGGCCATCACCAACGTGGAGATGAAGCGAGCCACGCTTGAGTTGCACAACCAACCACAGCATCTTTTTTTACGTAACATCAGGGTGATGCAGCAATCCGCAACAGGACCCGCGCTCAAGATGCACTTCGACCTTCGTAAGGATGTGCGCGGCAAGTTTATGGCTAAGCAGGACACCTTGCTATCACTGGCGAATATCCATGCGGTAAACGAAAGCGGGCAAAGTTCAGTTGACATTGACCGGGTAAACCATCAGGTAGTGAATGTCGAAGCGGTGAATTTTCGACTGCCGGGGCAGGGGAGGTAACCCCACTATATTCTTACTGGATATCATTGGCTAAAAGATTATAATCACCCAATTACTGTTAAAGCTGGGGCTGGGCAGCATTGACTACTCAGGGAAGACGCTCATCTTTATCATACGCTTCTTGTGTTACGAACAGACAAAGTGATTTATGAACGATAAAGTTTTGCTCATCGGTGCCTCCGGATTCGTGGGGACCAGACTCCTGGAGACGGCTGTTGCGGATTTTGATATCAAGAATCTGGATAAACAGCAGAGTCATTTCTATCCGCAAATCACGCAAATCGGTGATGTTCGCGACCAACAAGTTCTGGATCAGGCGCTGTCAGGCTATGACACAGTAGTGTTGCTAGCGGCTGAACACCGTGATGATGTCAGTCCTACTTCACTCTACTATGATGTGAATGTTCAGGGGACGCGCAATGTATTGGCCGCTATGGAGAAAAATGATGTTAAGAACATCATTTTCACCAGTTCTGTTGCGGTCTATGGCCTGAACAAAACCAACCCTGATGAAAATCATCCTCACGATCCCTTCAACCACTACGGTAAAAGCAAGTGGCAAGCGGAAGAGGTTCTTCGTGAATGGCATGCTAAAGCGCCTGATGATCGTTCGCTGACTATCATTCGTCCAACTGTTATCTTTGGCGAACGCAACCGCGGCAACGTTTATAATCTGCTGAAGCAGATCGCTGGCGGTAAGTTTATGATGGTTGGGGCTGGTACGAATTATAAATCAATGGCTTATGTGGGTAATATTGTTGAGTTTATCAAGTATAAACTGAAGAATGTGACTGCTGGTTATGAGGTTTATAATTACGTTGATAAACCTGATCTGAATATGAATCAACTGGTTACCGAAGTTGAACAGAGCTTAAGTAAAAAAATTCCCTCAGCACACTTACCTTACGCTCTAGGCATGTTAGGTGGCTATTGCTTTGATATTTTGGGTAAAGTGACCGGCAAAAAATATGCTGTCAGCTCTGTGCGCGTGAAGAAGTTCTGTGCCACCACACAGTTTGATGCAACGAAAGTCCACTCATCCGGTTTTGTCGCACCTTATACATTGTCTCAGGGGCTGGATCGCACTTTAAAATACGAATTTTTGCACGATAAGAAAGATGACATTACGTTTGTCTCTGAGTGATTGTTGTTTGTAGAGTGCCTGGGGCTTAGTTAACTTCGATTTTTCGGAAATGCTATAAAACTGACGAGATGAGTTCGTTTCCGAGGAATCCGAGTTCACCTCGGTGCTGGTGAAGTGTAGAGTTTGCATTCGGTTTACCTTAACCTAGCTATTTCGTGTTGAGGATGGAGCCAGCAATACTGGCTAACGTACGGCTAAAGTCTATACTTTATCAGCCGTTTGGAGGTAGGAGAGAGAATGACTAATTTGAAAGCAGTTATCCCGGTAGCGGGCCTGGGGATGCACATGTTGCCTGCTACGAAGGCAATCCCTAAAGAGATGCTGCCGATCGTAGACAAGCCGATGATTCAATACATTGTCGACGAGATTGTAGCTGCCGGTATCAAAGAAATCGTTCTGGTGACTCATGCGTCGAAGAACGCAGTTGAGAACCACTTCGACACCTCTTACGAACTCGAATCACTCCTTGAGCAGCGTGTTAAGCGCCAGCTCTTAGCCGAAGTGCAGTCGATCTGTCCGCCTGGCGTGACTATCATGAACGTTCGTCAGGCTCAGCTGCTGGGGCTGGGTCATTCAATTCTTTGTGCTCGCCCTATTATTGGTGATAATCCTTTCGTCGTGGTATTACCGGACGTCGTTCTGGATACCGCGAGTGCGGACCCGCTGCGCTACAACTTAGCTGCCATGGTTGCTCGCTTTAATGAAACAGGGCGTAGTCAGGTGCTGGCTAAGCGTATGGAAGGCGAGCTTTCTGAGTACTCTGTTATTCAGACCAAAGAGCCTTTAGACAACGAAGGTAAAGTCAGCCGCATCGTTGAGTTCATTGAAAAACCAGACCAGCCACAGACTCTTGATTCCGATCTGATGGCCGTAGGCCGCTATGTGCTGTCTGCTGATATTTGGGCAGAATTAGAGCATACCCAACCAGGTGCCTGGGGTCGAATTCAGTTAACGGATGCTATTGCAGAACTGGCGAAAAAACAATCTGTCGATGCGATGTTGATGACGGGCGACAGCTACGACTGCGGTAAAAAAATGGGCTATATGCAGGCGTTCGTGAAGTATGGGCTACGGAACTTGAAGGAAGGGGCGAAGTTCCGTAAGAATATTGAGAAATTACTTGGAGAGTAATGAGTTCTGATCGCTTTATAGTGTTGCTCTAAACCATGGCAGTGATTATTTTTGCGACGAAATAAATTTATGTCACTGCCTCTTCAGGCTTTCTCATAAATAATAATTGATTAAGGGAACAAATAGTTGTCATACTTTAATTAGGAGTGATTTATTACGAGGGAATGTTTAGTCATTGTTACCCTTGATATCTTCAATGTTAAATCTAATATGGGATACTTAGTGCACTGGTAGCTTTTGAGCCAGGGGCGGTAGCGTGTGTAATCAGTTTTATAGTATCTGTTGAATATAATTTCAGCTGGTATTATAATAGCCAGCTAAATTATCAATGTGAAATATTAATGATTTTTATATAATTCCTTTTGGTGCGCTACTATAGCATTTCGCCATATAAGTTTAAAGTAAGCTATGCTGATAATATTCTTATAATTACCTCAATATCAATTGTATTTGTAAACCTATTTCAGAGTGAATATAAAATGAAAAGAGTAATAACATTTGGCACTTTTGATGTTTTTCATGTTGGTCATGTCAATATACTCAAAAGAGCTCGTAGTCTTGGTACAGAGTTAATTGTAGGTGTGTCATCTGATGCTTTGAATTATTCTAAAAAACAAAGATATCCAATCTATTGTCAAGAAGAACGTGTCGAAATAATATCATCTCTTAAATTTGTAGATCATGTTTTTATCGAAGAATCATTAGAGCTTAAACTAAATTATATTAAAAAATACAATGCTGATTTACTCGTGATGGGAAATGATTGGGAAGGACGGTTTGATTGGGTTAAAAATGAGTGTGAGGTTTTGTATTTACCTAGAACCCCCTCGATATCAACCACTGAAATTATAGAAATTGTACGCAGAGCAAGATAAAACATATAGTATTAATTTTATTGGTTTATATAATGATGCAATTTTATTGAACATAAGAAAGCGAAATCTGTATGGTAACAAGTGAAAAGGAAAAAAAGTATAAAACAATATCATTATTGTCTATATGCTTTTCTTCTATTCGTGTATTTGTCGGCCCTGTAACTTTATTGGTATTGGCTAAAAAACTATCCAGCGAAGAGTTGGGGTTTTATTATGCTTTTTTTTCTCTCACTGCAATGACTCAATTATTAGAAGTGGGTATGACGGGAGTGCTTAAACAGTACTATAGTCATTCATATGACTCCACAGATAATAAAGGTAATAGTGATAAAATATCAAAATACTTTATATTTTCCCTCTATTGGTATTTTTCTTTAACTATAATTTTTTTCTTTATGGGTGCTGTTGTATCATACGTGATGTTTAAGGATTATCACGGTATTATTCAATGGTGCAAACCATGGTATTTCTTATTATTGATATCATGTATAAGCTTAATGCTATTACCTCTAAATGCTATGTTAGATGGTACACAAAAACAAAATCTGTTAATCAGGGCTAACATAGTTAGCCAGTTAATGGTTGCTGGCTCATTATGGATAGCAATCTATTCTGGTTTTGGTTTATATTCTATGGGAATATCCCAGTTGTCAGGGATAATATCCTTTTTAATATCAATTTATTTGTTAAATAACTGTAGTTGGTTATTTATAGATCTTAAAAAGAAAGGGTTTGTTTTTAAAAGTGTTTTTTTTGAATTATGGCCTTTATTAAAAAAAACAAGCGTAGTTTGGTTTTTAGGTTATTTCTACTGGAATGGATTTAATATAATATCATTTAAATATTTAGGTCCAGAAATTGCTGGTTATATTGGTATTTCAATATCAATAATGCGTGCAGGTCAGAACATAGCTATGTCAATATTAAATTCACAAATGACTTTGTATGCTAATAATATAGCAAATGGTTTTGTCAAAGAAGCTAAGAAAATATTCGATAAGTATTTTTTCCTTTCACTGACATTACTTTTAATAGGGTATGCGTTTTTTTATCTTCTATACTTTTTTAAACCGAATTTTTTCTTGTTTGAAAAAGTATTACCAATGAACCAGATGATATATATCTCTGTGTTTTTTATTTTTACATTCATAATATCAGGTTGTGAAGTTTTTACTCGCTGTTTCAAAGTTGAAAAATTTGTCATAACTCAAGTTATTAATTCAGTTCTTACACCATCTCTTTTTTTATTGGGCATTCAGTTACAAATGAAATATTTCGAATTGCCAATAGCCTCTGTTTTAATAGTGTCAATATTAACTATATTAATTAGCAAGCGATTTTATTCAGGTTTCACATATGAGAAAAATAATTAAGTACATAAGTAAAGTTTTTTTATGGGTTATCTATCCTATAGGTTTCTTATTTAAACGTGATGAGAATATTTGGGTTTTTGGTGGATATGGTGGTTTTACTGATAATACTCGTTATCTGTTTGAAACAACCAATAAATATGAGGGCATTAGATGTATATGGATTTCTGATAAAAGGCAAATAGTCGATTTTATTAGAGGAAAAGGATATGAGGCATTTACTAAAAATAGTATAAAAGGTCTATATTATTGCTTTAAGGCTAAAGTATATGTTTATTCTAATTATGTATCGACTATAAATTTTTATACATCAGCGGGTGCTGTATTGGTAAATTTATGGCATGGTACTCCATTAAAAAAAATAGAGTATGATATTAAAAAATTACCATTGTACTCTTATTTTAAAGGTGCTAACTGGTTTATTAAAATATTAATGCCAGAAAAACATATAAAGTGTACTCTAATCCTTTCACCAAGTGATTTTGTGTACGATTATTCATTCAAATCAGCATTTAGAGTATTTGATCCTAAATGCGTTATTATAGCAGATCCACCCCGTATCTCTAATTTGATAGAAAGATCAAATAAAAAAATATCTGCTAATAAAAGTTCAGTGGGAAAAAGAACCAAGATATTTCTGTATGCTCCTACGTGGCGGGATGATCGTTCAGATTTCATTAAAGTATCTGGGATGGATTTTAATGAGCTGAATACATTTCTATCACGCAATAATTCCCTTCTATATTTAAGATTGCATCCGAATACTAAGCTAGATGTTAATATAACGGAGTTTAAGAATATAGTTATTATTGATAGTAAAGAGCCAGTTGAAGATAATATGCTGGATTCTGATTATTTAATAACAGACTATTCGTCAATTTATTTTGACTATTTATACCTTGATAGACCTATAATATTTTATCCATTTGATTTGCACGAGTATACGACAGCACGAGATCTGTATTTAAAGTATGAGGATGTTACTCCAGGAGCTAAAGTATTTACTCAAAAAGAACTAATGTCGGAAATGAAGAAGTTGCTAGACGGCAATGATGATTGGGTTGAATTTCGTTCTTATATTTCGGAGAAATTCTGTTCCTTGGAACGAAATGGTGATATATATATCATTAAGAGGATTCAAAGTTTTATATATGATAATCAGTAAATTATTCTATAAAATTGAGTCTAAAATTGTTAATGTAAGACTTAATTTCA
This sequence comes from Citrobacter sp. Cpo045, assembly GCF_030332875.1. Taxonomy (NCBI): domain Bacteria; kingdom Pseudomonadati; phylum Pseudomonadota; class Gammaproteobacteria; order Enterobacterales; family Enterobacteriaceae; genus Citrobacter; species Citrobacter sp. Cpo045. Next base: position 376,210 of record NZ_JAOWGZ010000103.1, on the reverse strand, counting down.
ATGAGTTGTCAGGTTTTTTAACCCGTGACAACAGAGATAGCCTAACTGTAAAATATTTATCGAAAACTGTAACAAATAGAGATAAGCATCCTTCAATTACAGCAGTCTATCGAGTGAAGAATGGTGCAACTTTTATTGAGTTATCAATATTATCTGTCGCAGCGCTTTGCCGGGAAATAATAATTGTAGATAATGGTTCAACAGACTCAACTTTATTAATAGTTGAAAAACTGAAAAATGAACTTAAAGATGTATGCGAAATTAAAATATTTCACTATACAGAGCAAGTAGCATTGGCTGGCGATAAATATTATGATGAGGTCAAGAAGTATCCAGCACGCTCATTAGCAACATATTATAATTACGCTTTTTCTTTAGCTACGTCAGATTTTGTGATGAAATGTGATGCTCATTGTATATATACTCCAGCAGGAATAAATAAAATCCAGTCTAAGTTAATTTCATTATATAATTACACCGATGTTATCTCTTTCCGTGGGATTGAGGTTTTTGGTGCTATATTATCTTGTGAGCCGTACTTAATTAGAAAGGATAGTTTTGAATACTGTGATTCTGTTTTTTTTGAGGTGCTGAAGTTAAAAAATAAAAGGACACTTTTACAGAAGATAATGAGCAGAATTAGTATGCCATGTTTTATTCATGTTAAAAGATTATCCTATATCAAAACGATTCATATGTCTAATTTAAGTCCTGTAGAGTATCTATACAAAAATGATTCTTAAAAATCACGATGTGGAAGCTGATGCCGTCTTTAACAAAAAAATAAGACGGTCCATTTGTTCTTATTATATATTGATATTTTTTATTATTATATTGTTTTTTATTTACCCTTTAATATCATTACCTCTTATAGGTCTACTCAGTCCATTTGTTAATAATAAACTCAGGGGGGTGTTCTCACTACTTTCAATTGTATTTTTTATACTATTTTACTCATCAATAACTCCATTCTCTGATATTGCTGAGTATGTTTTAATTTATAGAAATATAATGGAAACTAATATATTTAGTTTCGGAAGATTTGGCGGGGGAATTGAAATATTTATATTGCTCATGATGCGGGTGGTATATTTTATATTCAATGGAAATGAATATGTTTTTTTATTTTCAAGTTTCACTATAATTCAGTTGTTTTTGTTTTTATTTTGTTTTCGAATTAACCCTCGACTTTCTTGTCTTTATTTTTTAATATTCAACCTGTCTTACGCTTTTTATGCTTTTAATGCATATTTTCTGCGTAGTATGCTATCAGCAGTTTTTCTACTTAATGCATTTTTATTATGCAATAGGAAAAAATACTTATATTATTTGTTAGCCATAACATCTCATTTGTCATCAGTGTTATATATAGGTGTATGGGAATTTATAAAAGCAAGAAATAGGAAAATAAAATTCATTGTCTTAATTACCGCTATTTGTCTTATGGTTGTGTGCTTTATAACATTACGCGAACGTATTGAATATTATTTATTCAATAGCTATGGCAATTCTATGGGATACGTTCAGGTTTTGACTATAGTAGTTAATTATCTACTTTGCTTTTCAATACTATTTTATTCGAATGCCAGAGCAGAGTTAATTACCAGAAGAATGTTTTTATTTCTATTATTTTTCTTACTATTAGGGATAGTGAGTTATAATATACCGCAAAACTTTGGTATTAGGATTTCTTTATTTATCTATGCTCTTTCGCCATTTTTTATATATCCAATGTTAATATCCACAAAAATTTATATCTCAAGTAAAATTATTGCTTTGTATACTCTGCTTTTGATAAATTGTTCGTTTTTATTTATTATTTTATATAAAGGAGATGATGTATCCTTTTATATGTTTGAACACCCTTTCAATGTTAGTTTTTTTGAAGTTCTAAGTAAAAATATCAATTCTTATCTTTTAGAGTACTATTCAGTCATTTATACAAGATAGTAAATATAACTTGAAATATTTATCTTCAGCCATTAAGTTCTTATCTTTTTATCTAATATACATAAAAATTAAAATGGAAGTTAATTAGAGCTAAAAATTGCAACAGCATGAGAAATGCAATTACTGCCTTATAGACAGTAAGGAGAGTATCATCATTTGAAGAGTTTTATTATGTTATGGCCGACATAGTATTGTTAAGATGTGTTTATAAAACATTTCAATAAAAACAATATCTTGCTAATTACGCTCAATTTAACACCAAGGTATGATAATTAATAGTTGTATCCTGGTTCTACTATCCTCATATTATTTTAGCTAATTTAGAACCATATATGCTTCTAAAGTGAAATCAAGCTTATATAGAAAACAGGAATCTCAATTGGATATTGAAATCGGTTTATCGGCTTTAAACTCAGGAATTTATAAAATAAAATTTCGCAGTGATTGCAGATATCTTTTGATCCATCAAATCACCAATGGTCAAAATTATTCAGATTTTGTAAGATCCTTACCATCTAATGTTAGATATATAGAATCTAATGAGATTGGGTTATCAAAAAGTAGAAATTTGGCAATCGAAAATGCAAAATCAGATTATCTTTGGATCATGGATGATGATGTTGATATATATGATGAAGCATTATCTTACATATACCGTTTAATCACTAAATATAATGAAAGTCCTTTATTGATTGTCTCTCATACATTAAAAAAGGATGCGGTAGAGACAAAAGAAAAAATAAAAAAAGTTAACATTGTTTCTGCTGCTGGAATTTGCTCTATTGATATGATTATTAAAATATCTGCGCTAAAAAATGTTCGGTTTAACACTGAATTTGGTCTTGGTACTAAATACCCTTCGGGTGAAGAGTACATCTTTGCATGTGAGTTGATTCGCTCTGGCGGTAAGATTTATAAATCAAACAAAATCTGTTCTTTCCATCCGGAAATAGCAATAAATAATAACACATACCCAAATAAAGACAAGTTAAAGACCAAAATGAAAATGTTTATAGCTGCAAATGGTTTTACTGTAGGTTTCATATTATATATGGCTTTTTGCATTAAAAAATTATTATGTAGATAACAATACATTTTTAGAGCTAGTTCTGATCTTCTCCCTGAAAACAGCATCAGGCTAAACTGAAGTCTCCGGTCTTTCTTCCATCTCACTGAGAGGCGCATTGCCATGATAAAGACCCGTTATACCGAAGAACAGATTGCGTTTGTACTGAAACAGGCCGAAACCGGCACCCGCGTCGGGGAGGTTTTCAGAAAGATGGGTATTTCTGAGGCCACTTTTTACACTGGAAGAAAAAAATTGCCGGTCTGGGCGTGACCGAGCTGCGGCATCTGCGGCAACTGGAGGATGAAAATCAGCGGCTGAAGAAACTAGTGGCTGATCTGAGTCGATGCTGCAGGAGGTACTGAAGCAAAAGTTCTGAGGCTGGCTCAGAAGCGCCAGGCGGTACATTTCCTGCGAGAGGCATATTGTATCAGCGTTCGTCGGGGATGTGGGTTGCTGATGCAGAGCAAAACTGTCTATCAATGGCAGAGTCGTCGTGACGATCGGGCAATAACATGCGCATCAGGGAAATTGCGGAAACACAAATACGCTACGGCTGTCCGCGTATTCACGTCCTACTACGAGAAGGCTGGTTAATTAACTATAAGAAAACACACCGGATTTATTGTCTTGAAGGCCTGAATTTGCGCAGGAAACGTCCCCGCAGGCATATCGTGCGACACACCGTCAGCAGCGTCCGACCCTGACGAACATCGTTCAGTGCTGGAGTATGGATTTCTTGTCGGATAGTCTGTTTAATGGTCGGCGCTTCCGGGCGCTGACTGTAGTGGATAATTTTAGTCGGGAATGCCTGGCGATCCATACCGGAAAATCATTGAAGGATGAAGATGTGGTCCGGGTAATGGAAGCGCTGCGGGTACTGGATAAGCGTATGCCGGTACGTATTCAGACAGATAACCCATTTACTGAATCGTTTAACGGAAGCCTGCGAGATGAATGCTTGAATATTCACTGGTTTTTGTTGCTGGAAGATGCGTAGAATAAACTCGAGAAGTGGCGCAGGGAATATAATCATGAGAGGATGAATTCATCATTAAATGACATGACTCCGGCTGAATTTATCCGGAGCTTGCAAAAAGACGAAGATCTCTGATTTAGCACTGCATTGATTTTGGGCCAGGGTCAGTTTCCTGTTTTTCATAGCCATAAAGTTATTTTAATCCTGATTTTATGAACGATGTGACATGTGAAAGCCGGGTGTGTTTTGTGCGTTCTTCCCTTTATTCATAAAGGGAGTTTAATTTTATAACAATTAATTCTTATAAAGAAAGAGTACTATCTTCCTCATGTTTATTTGTAGTTGATGCAGGATTTCGTTTATCTAGTGAAAGTGATTTTGTCATTCGATATAGGGCGTTAGCTTAGTGTCCGCTCTGCATAGTCTTTTGTTGTTCTCTCTATTTTAGGTAAAAATGAAAACAATATTTATTTTGATTGATGATATCTCTCGCTCTGGTGGTACGGAGCGTGTCGCATCATTTTTGGCTAACCAGATGTCTCTGGCTGGTTATTCAGTGTTCCTGGTTTCGGTATCCGCGGAAAATGGGGTGCCTTATTATCCGTTGGATAAACGGGTTGAATTAAAAGTGCTTAAAAAACAAACACTCTATGAGTTAGTAATGTTTCTGAGAAAAAACTTTTGCGATGTAATGATCACTATTTCGATGGGGCGTCTGTCATTTAAGGTTGCATGCTTGCATAAATTACTGAGATTAGGCTGTCGATTAATACTTAGTGAACATGTTGCTTTTGAGATGTCAACAAAGTTAGTCCGCATATTCAAATGGCTCAGTTATCAATTTGCTGATGATCTTGTATTACTGACACAACATGATTATAAATTACTTAATAAAATAGTTCGCTCACGTGTTAGCATTATTCCTAACGCAAGTAATTTTGAGCTACAGCATGAATCTACTTTAGAGCATAAGAATAAGATAGTGCTAGCTGTAGGTCGTCTCACTTATCAAAAAGCATTTGATAGGTTACTACGGATTTGGGCCTCATTAGATGATCGTGATGGATGGGTGTTGCATATTGTGGGCGATGGTGAGAAGCGTAATGAATTGCAAAATCTTATATTTGAGTTAGATATCTCGGAAAGTGTGTCATTGATTTCAGCAACACCTTTTATCGCTGATGAATATAAAAATGCAAGTATACTTGCTATGACATCTCGTTACGAAGGATTGCCATTAGTGTTGATTGAGGCTAAATCATATGGATTGCCAGCAATAGCGTTTGATTGTAAAACTGGACCACGTGAAATTATCAATGATAACGAAGATGGAATACTTGTAGCTGATGGTGATGAAACTGCGTTTTCATTGCTATTAACAACATTAATTAGAGATGATTCTTTAAGAAAACGTATGCAACATGAAGCGCTTAAAAATGCAGAACACTACACAGTCGAAAAAATTAGCCAGCAATGGCAGGAGTTAATATCGTGAGGGAGTCTGTATCTATTATCATGCCTGCTTTTAATGCTTCGCCTTATATTTATGAAAGTATCAGTTCCGTGCTACAGCAAAGTTATCAAGATTGGCATTTGTATGTAATCGATGATGCTTCAACTGATAATACTGTTCAAATTGTTTCTAGCTTCAATGATTCTCGCATCACGCTAATTCGTTTAAAAACTAATAGCGGAGTGGCTAGAGCTCGGAATATAGGTATTGAGAGTTGTAAAGGCCAGTATATTGCTTTTTTAGATAGTGATGATTTTTGGGAGTCAAATAAACTATCTTTGCAAGTCCCGTTACTTGAAAAAGGATATGATGTAGTTTGCTCTAACTATGTAATTTTCATTCATGATCCAAAAAATATTGTTGGAACCCGATACTGCCCATCAAAAATTAGTTACTCGCGAATGCTTCGCGGTAACTGTATTGGCAATCTTACCGGTATATATAATCAGAAAAAACTAGAGAAATGTCTACAGAAAGAGTGCGGTCATGAAGATTATTTAATGTGGTTAGAGTTATTGCGTCGTTCTGGTAGTGCTGTATGTATACAACAAGTCTTGGCCCGATATCGCGTTGGTGATAATTCACTATCTGCTAATAAATTAAAAGCTGCTTGTTGGCAGTGGAATATTTATAGGAAACAGCTCAAAATGTGTTTTTTGAAGAGTTCCTATTATTGGTGTTATTATGCTATCAGCGCATTGCTGCGATCTTTAAAATAAAGCTGTGCGTTTTCAATATTTTTTTTGCAAATGGATAGGGAATCAGCTTTGGGTTGCTGAAATTCAAATGTCAAATCTTCGTCTTAGTAAATTATGCGAAAGATAACGCAAGGTTTCTTCTTTTTTCAGTAAGTTATAAATTTCTTGTAATTGTGAATGCCAGTTTTAAATAAGTAATGAGTCTCACGTCTAATGATTACATTATTTAGGGGGTGAGAGCTATATATAATTTATAGTGAAGTTTATAATTATGATTTATTTAAAAGGAATGGTTTAAATATCAATGAATGGAAACAGTAGTGTGAATGTTGGAAATGTTATATCTTTTTATATCTTTAAGTATCTGATATTTTAGAGAGGAAGGGATAACTATCCATCATTATAAATAAGTACTACTACATTTATATCAGCAAATGCTATTCATATCACCTGAATCTGAGTTAACATTAGTCCACATTTCAAGCCGTGCATACATCGCGCGGTGACCACACCTGACAGGAGTATGTAATGTCCAAGCAACAGATCGGCGTCGTAGGTATGGCAGTGATGGGGCGCAACCTGGCGCTCAACATCGAAAGCCGTGGTTATACCGTCTCCATCTTCAACCGCTCCCGCGAAAAAACTGAAGAAGTTGTTGCCGAGAACCCAGGTAAGAAACTGGTTCCCTATTACACGGTGAAAGAGTTCGTCGAGTCTCTTGAAACCCCACGTCGTATCCTGTTAATGGTGAAAGCGGGCGCTGGCACCGATGCTGCCATCGATTCCCTGAAGCCGTATCTGGATAAAGGCGACATCATCATTGATGGTGGTAATACCTTCTTCCAGGATACCATTCGTCGTAACCGCGAATTGTCTGCTGAAGGCTTTAACTTCATCGGTACCGGCGTGTCCGGTGGTGAAGAGGGCGCGCTGAAAGGCCCATCCATCATGCCTGGCGGCCAGAAAGAAGCGTATGAGCTGGTAGCGCCTATCCTGACCAAGATTGCTGCTGTAGCTGAAGACGGCGAACCGTGCGTAACCTACATCGGTGCCGACGGTGCGGGTCATTACGTGAAAATGGTTCACAACGGTATCGAATACGGCGATATGCAACTAATTGCTGAAGCCTATTCTCTGCTGAAAGGCGGTCTGAACCTGTCAAACGAAGATCTGGCAACCACTTTCACCGAGTGGAACGAAGGCGAGCTGAGCAGTTACCTGATCGACATCACCAAAGATATCTTCACCAAAAAAGATGAAGAAGGTAAATACCTGGTTGATGTGATCCTCGACGAAGCGGCCAACAAAGGCACCGGTAAATGGACCAGCCAGAGCTCTCTGGATCTGGGGGAACCGCTGTCCTTAATCACTGAGTCCGTATTTGCTCGTTATATCTCTTCTCTGAAAGACCAGCGCGTTGCGGCATCTAAAGTGCTGTCTGGCCCGCAGGCTAAACTGGCTGGCGATAAAGCCGAGTTCATTGAGAAAGTCCGTCGCGCGCTGTACCTGGGCAAGATCGTCTCCTACGCACAGGGTTTCTCTCAGCTGCGTGCCGCGTCCGACGAGTACAACTGGGATCTGAACTACGGTGAAATCGCGAAGATCTTCCGCGCGGGCTGCATCATTCGTGCGCAGTTCCTGCAGAAAATTACTGACGCGTATGCTGAAAACAAAGGCATCGCGAACCTGCTGCTGGCCCCGTACTTCAAAAATATCGCTGACGAATATCAGCAAGCGCTGCGTGATGTAGTGGCTTATGCTGTGCAGAATGGTATCCCGGTACCGACCTTCTCTGCTGCGGTAGCCTACTACGATAGCTACCGTTCTGCGGTACTGCCGGCTAACCTGATCCAGGCCCAGCGCGACTACTTCGGTGCGCACACGTATAAACGCACTGATAAAGAAGGTGTGTTCCACACTGAATGGCTGGATTAATCTGATTTAGTCTAACTGTAAATGCAGGCCCGGAGCGCTCCTCCGGGCTTTTTTATTGCCAAAAAATGGGATTCAGTCAGGTCCGATATCCGGTGTTGTAGCAAAGCACGATATACTGGTGCAATGCAGAGCCGATGCGCCACGTTGTTGGCAGCGTGTTCACCCTCAAATGTTTAACCGGAAGAAGTTACACAGCGAATGAAGATAACTATCTCAGGAACAGGTTATGTTGGTTTGTCGAACGGTATTCTGATTGCCCAGCACCATGAAGTGGTCGCTCTGGATATCGTTCCGACGAAGGTCGAGATGCTGAATCAGAAAAAATCGCCGATCGTTGATAGAGAGATCGAAGAGTATCTGGCGACAAAACAGCTGAATTTCCGTGCAACGACCGATAAGTATGATGCATACCGCGACGCGGACTACGTTATCATCGCGACACCGACTGATTACGATCCAAAAACTAACTACTTTAACACCTCGAGCGTCGAGTCAGTGATCCGCGATGTAGTCGAAATCAACCCAAATGCGGTGATGGTAATTAAATCAACGATTCCGGTTGGCTTTACGAACTCCATTAAAGAACAGTTGGGTATCGACAATATATTCTTTTCGCCAGAATTCCTGCGTGAAGGTCGTGCACTGTACGACAACCTGCATCCGTCCCGTATCGTTATTGGCGAACGTTCCGAACGTGCCGAGCGTTTTGCCGCGCTGCTGCAGGAAGGAGCGGTTAAAAAGGACATTCCGACGCTGTTTACCGACTCGACTGAAGCCGAAGCCATCAAGTTGTTTGCTAACACCTATCTGGCGTTACGTGTGGCTTACTTTAACGAGCTGGATAGCTATGCAGAAAGTCTTGGCTTGAATTCACGGCAGATTATTGAAGGTGTGTGCCTGGATCCGCGTATCGGTAATCACTACAACAACCCGTCATTCGGCTATGGTGGCTACTGTCTGCCGAAAGATACTAAGCAGTTGCTGGCGAACTACGCGTCTGTACCGAATAACATTATTGGCGCGATCGTTGATGCGAACCGTACGCGTAAAGACTTCATCGCAGATTCTATTCTTGCGCGTAAGCCTAAGGTAGTTGGCGTGTACCGTTTGATCATGAAAAGTGGTTCCGATAATTTCCGGGCTTCATCGATTCAGGGCATCATGAAGCGCATTAAGGCAAAGGGCGTGCCCGTTATTATCTATGAACCGGTCATGGAAGAGGATGAATTTTTCCATTCCCGAGTTGTGCGTGATCTTAATACGTTCAAAAATGAAGCAGATATTATTATTTCTAACCGCATGACGTCAGAATTAGCTGATGTTGCCGATAAAGTGTATACCCGCGATTTGTTTGGTAGTGATTAATCTCGTCTCCATAAAAAAGGCCTTATATAAGGCCTTTTTTATTTTAATCAGGTCAGTAATTAAACTTTGTAGAAATCACGATACCAGTCAACAAAGTTCTTCACCCCATCTTTTACCGTGGTTTCAGGTTTAAAACCAATTACCTCATACAGTGCTTTAGTGTCCGCGCTGGTTTCCAGCACATCACCTGGCTGTAGCGGTAGCATATTTTTCTCTGCTTCAATACTCAGTGCATCTTCCAGAGCCTGGATATAGTCCATTAGCTCAACCGGTGAACTATTGCCGATATTGTAAACGCGATAGGGCGCAATGCTGGCTGCTGGCGTGCCTGTTTCAACGGTCCATTGTGTGTCTGCGTGTGGAATGACATCCTGCAGGCGAATGATTGCTTCTGCGATATCATCAATATAGGTAAAGTCACGCTTCATTTTGCCATAGTTATAGACGTCAATACTTTTCCCTTCAAGCATCGCTTTGGTGAACTTGAACAGCGCCATATCAGGACGACCCCAAGGACCGTACACGGTAAAGAAACGCAACCCGGTTGTGGGCAATCCGTACAAATGGGAATAAGTATGGGCCATCAGTTCGTTGGCTTTTTTGGTTGCTGCATACAGCGACACGGGATGATCTACGGAATCATCCGTAGAGAAAGGCATTTTGCGATTCAGGCCGTAAACTGAACTGGATGAAGCGTAGAGTAAATGCTGAATTTTATTATGGCGACACCCTTCCAGTATGTTCAGAAAGCCTGTGAGATTTGAGTCTGCGTAGGCATGCGGGTTTTCGAGTGAATATCGTACACCAGCCTGTGCGGCGAGATGAATCACACGTTCAAAATGCCCGGATGCGAAAAGTTTAGTCATGCCTTCGCGGTCGGCTAAATCAATTTTATGAAACTGGAAACCAGGCTGCGCCAGTAATTCCAGACGAGCTTGTTTAAGGCTGACGTCGTAGTAATCGTTCAGGTTATCAATACCGACTACTTGATGGCCAGCCTCAAGGAGGCGTTTGCTAACGTGGAAGCCGATGAAACCAGCGGCACCCGTAACCAGGTATTTCATGTTTATTCCTCTTTTTGGCTAAATAATAGCCAGGCACCAACAGGTGCTACTAAAAAGTGGAATGATACCGTTAGATGGTAAAAAAGCTAATTGTTATATTATTTACGCCTACCATTTTTACTGGTTAGACGGTAAGCATTCGTGCTGTGAATTCAAAAAATGAATTGTAAAGTATAACGATTAGCGGGCATGAAACCTGTTTGTTGATGGTTTTTTGCGCATGAAGATGTTCTTTGAGTATTGACACTTTGTTTAATCGTATCGCTATTCAGTAGTGTTTGAAATACCAATCAAAATCCCAGAAACAATTTGATTTTTTTATCATTAATCCTATGGCATTGCCTCAATTTATAGCTAAACTAATCCCAGTTTAAGTCTTTCCTTATCTAGGGTTTCTATGTCTGTAAGTGATAACAACATGTTCGGGCGCAGTCACGATCCGGAACAGATTGATCTGATCGATTTACTGGTACAGTTATGGCGTGGGAAAGTAACAATCGTTATCGCGATTGTTATTGCCTTAGTACTTGCTGTGGGCTATTTGGCAGTTGCCAAGGAGAAATGGACCTCAACAGCCATCATCACCCAACCGGATGTGGGTCAGATAGCCACATATAACAACGCCCTCAATGTGTTGTATGGTGCCAGTGCGCCTAAGGTCACTGAACTTCAGGCAAATGTGATCGGGCGATTCAGCACCTCTTTATCCGCATTGGCTGAAATGCTAGATAATCAGGAAAAACCAGAAAAACTGACAATTGATCAGTCTGTTAAAGGTCAACCACTGCCGTTGGCGATTTCTTATGTGGGTGGCTCACCTGAAGACGCTCAGCGTCAACTGGCTGAATACATTCAACAAACAGATGAAAAGGTTGCTAAAGAGCTGGAGCTTGACCTGGTTGATAATATCAAGTTGCAAACAACCACGATTCAGGACTCTTTGAAAACTCAGGAAGTGGTCGCGCAGGAGCAAAAAGATCTGCGAATTAAACAAATTCAGGAAGCGCTGCGTTATGCAGAGCAGGCCGGGGTGACTAAGCCGCAAATTCAGCAGACGCAGGATGTGACACAGGACAGTATGTTCCTGTTGGGTAGTGATGCCCTGAAGTCCATGATTGAGCACGAATCTACACGTCCTTTGATATTGTCTGATAACTACTTCCAGACCAAGCAAAAGCTGTTGGATATCGAAAGTCTTAAGCTTGAAGGGGCTGAGTTACACGCCTACCGCTATGTGATGAAACCAACGTTACCGATTCGTCGTGACAGCCCGAAAAAAGCGATTACCCTCGTGCTGGCGGTTCTGCTCGGTGGGATGATTGGTGCAGGCGTGGTGCTGGGGCGAAATGCTCTGCGTGGTTACAAAGCCAAAGCTGAGTAAGTTTGAACCTGACAACAAAAAACCGGGCTCTGCCCGGTTTTTTTACGTCTGCAACTTACTGATGACGCTTACGTAAATTCTCAATCACCGTCGTCAGATCGAGGTCCTGATCCTGCAACAAAACCAGCAGGTGATACATCAGATCAGAAGCTTCATTTGTCAGCTCAAAACGGTCGTTCACCGTCGCGGCCAGCGCGGTTTCTACGCCTTCTTCACCCACTTTCTGTGCGATGCGTTTGGTGCCGCTGGCATACAGTTTCGCGGTGTAGGAGCTGGCTGGGTCAGCGGTTTTACGTTCGGCCAGCAGTTGCTCAAGCTGATACAAAAACAGCCACTGGTGGCTTGCGTCACCAAAGCAGCTTGAGGTGCCTTTATGGCAGGTTGGGCCAATCGGATTAACCAGAACGAGCAGAGTGTCGTTGTCGCAGTCAGGCGCAATGCTCACCACATTAAGGAAGTGACCGGAGGTTTCTCCTTTGGTCCACAGGCGCTGCTTGGTCCGTGAGAAAAAGGTCACTTTGCCGCTTTCGAGCGTTTTATCCAGCGCCTCCGGGTTCATATACCCCAGCATCAATACTTCACCGGAAACCGCATGCTGCACGATGACTGGCATCAGTCCGTCGGTTTTTTCCCAGTCCAGCTCGCGGCATTGTTGCTTCGTTAACATATCCTGATCTCCACGCCCTGTGTTGCCAGGTACGCTTTTAATTCACCAATATTGATAATTTGCTTGTGGAAGACGGAGGCGGCAAGCGCGCCGTCAACGTCGGCATCCCGGAAGGCTTCCAGGAAGTGTTCCATGGTGCCCGCACCGCCGGAGGCAATCAGCGGGACGTGGCAAACATCACGCACTTTTTTCAGTTGCTCCAGGTCATAACCGTTACGTACGCCGTCCTGGTTCATCATGTTCAGGACGATTTCGCCCGCGCCTCGTTTTTGGACCTCCTGCACCCAGTCCAGTGTTTCCCAGTGCGTGACGCGGGTACGGCTTTCATCTCCGGTATACTGATTTACATGATATTTGCCGGTGTCGGCGTCATACCAGGTATCAATGCCCACCACGATGCACTGCACGCCAAAGCGATCCGCCAGACGGGTGATAAGTTCCGGTTCGGCCAGCGCCGGGGAGTTGATGGAGATTTTGTCCGCCCCGAAGGAGAGAATGCGCGCCGCATCGTCGATGGATTTAATGCCGCCAGCTACGCAGAACGGAATATCGATCACTTCCGCCACGCGTGATACCCAGCTTTTATCCACTACGCGGCCATCGCTGGAAGCGGTGATATCGTAGAACACCAGTTCATCTGCGCCTTCATCGGCATAGCGTTTTGCCAGCGGGACAATGTCGCCAATAATCTCGTGATTGCGGAACTGGACGCCTTTTACCACCTGCCCATCACGGACGTCCAGACAAGGAATTATGCGTTTTGCCAGCATTGAATGGCCTCCTCAACGGTGAACTTACCTTCCAGCAGGGCGCGTCCGACGATCACGCCACGAACACCAGTCCCGCGCAGGGCCGCTACGTCCTCGATTCCGCCAATGCCGCCAGATGACTGAAATGCCACCTGCGGGTATTTGGCGCACACTTCTTCATACAGCGCGACGTTTGAGCCTGCCAGCGTACCGTCGCGGGAGATATCGGTACACAGCACGTGCTTCAGGCCGACGGGTAAATAGGTCTCAACCAGTTCTTCCAGTGAAACCCCTGAATCTTCCTGCCAGCCACTGACCGCAACCTGTTTATTCCCGTGCTCGTCAATACGAACGTCCAGCGCCAGTACCAGCGCATCGGCACCAAAACGGGCAAACCAGCTCTTGACTATCTCGGGGGATTTTACCGCCGTCGAACCCACCACCACGCGCGCCACACCTGCGTCAAGAAGCGCCGCCACGTCTGCTTCCGTACGCACGCCGCCGCCAACCTGTACCGGAACATTGACGCCAGCGACCAGCGTTTTGATCAGCGGGATCTGGCGCTGTGCCGGGTCTTTCGCGCCGGTTAAATCAACCAGGTGCAGCACTTCAGCACCCTGGGCTGCATAATCCTGCAAACGGGGGAGAGGATCGTTACCGTAATCACGTTGCTTAGCGTAATCGCCCTGATGAAGACGCACCACCGTGCCGTCGATTAAATCTAATGCCGGAATAATCATTACATCTCCAGAAAGTTTTTCAGCAACTGTGCCCCAGCCGCGCCCGAACGTTCCGGGTGAAACTGTACGCCAAAGAAATTGTCCTTTTGTACTGCCGCGGTAAACGGTTCGCCGTAATTGCACTGGGCGATGGTCCACGGGTTTACCGGCATAGCGTAACTGTGTACAAAGTAGAAATACGCACCATCTTCAATACCCTGGAACAGACGGTTCCCTGCCTGCGGATAGACGCGATTCCAGCCCATATGCGGCAGCGGCAGACCGAAATCGGTCATCTTCGGGACGTCCTGCTCAATAATGCCCAGTAGGGAGACACCGTTACTCTCTTCGCTGCGACGGCCCAGCAGTTGCATACCTAAACAGATCCCCAGTACTGGTTGCGTGCAGGCTTTAATCAGTTCAATCAGTTCGCGCTCGTGCAACTGGTCCATAGCCGCCTGCGCGGTGCCGACGCCCGGCAGAAACAGTTTATCGGCGCGCAGAACTACGTCCGGGTCACGGCTGACGACCGGGTCGTATCCATGCCGTGCGACGGCAGATTTTACCGAGTGCAGGTTGGCGCAGCCGGTGTCCAGAATCACCACGTTCATCACAGCACTCCTTTTGAAGAGGGCAGCGTGTCGCCTTCTACACGAATCGCCTGACGCAGCGTACGGCCAAAGGCTTTAAACAGGCTCTCCACACGGTGGTGGTCATTTTTGCCTTTGGTTTTCAGGTGCAGGGTGACGCCCATAGTGTAAGAGAGTGAACGGAAGAAGTGTTCGATCATCTCCGTGCTCAGATCGCCAACGCGCTGGTAGGTAAACTCCGCGCGGTATTCCAGGTGCGGACGCCCGGAGATATCCAGCGCGCAACGTGCCAGGCACTCATCCATCGGCAGTACAAAACCAAAACGATTGATGCCGCGTTTATCGCCTAACGCCAGCTTTAAGGCTTCGCCCAGCGCCAGACCGGTATCTTCAACGGTGTGGTGATCGTCTATATACAGATCGCCCTTGACGGCAATCTCCATGCGAAAACCGCCGTGGGTGGCGATTTGATCCAGCATGTGGTCAAAGAAGCCAACGCCGGTATTGATTTTGCTGCGGCCTTCGCGGTCCAGCCAGACTTTGACGTCAATCTGCGTTTCTTTAGTATTACGCTCAACGTGTGCGTAGCGGTCACGTTTGGTCAACTGCTCGCCGATCATCGCCCAGTTCAGGGTATCGCGATGGTAACGCAATCCGCTAATGCCCATGTTTTCAGCGAGCTGAATATCGGTCGCCCGATCGCCAATGACGTAGCTGTTCGCCATATCCATGGCCTGTTCAACCAGATACTGTTCAACCAGCTTCACTTTTGGCTTACGGCAATCGCAATCGTCCGCTGGCAGGTGCGGGCAAATCAGTACCTCATCAAACGTCACGCCCTGAGAGGTGAAAATTTGCATCATCAGGTTATGCGGACCGTCAAAATCAGCCTGCGGGAAACTCTGGGTTCCGAGTCCATCCTGGTTAGTGATCATAACCAGCTTAAAACCTGCTTTTTGCAGTTTCAGCAAAACGGGAACAACTTCCGGCTCGAAGGCGAGTTTGTCAAAGCGATCGACCTGAAAGTCACTTGGCGGTTCGGAAATCAGGGTTCCATCACGGTCAATAAAAAGATACTTCTGGCTCATACTTGCTCCGCACGTAAGGCGTCAATGACGCGCTGGCTCTCTTCACGGGTTCCGACAGTAATTCGCAGGCAGCCGCTTAACGAAGGTTGTTTATTCTGATCTCGTAAGATAATGCCCTGAACCCACAAAGATTTAAATACGCTACTTGATGCGGTGAAGCGCGCCAGAACATAGTTGGTTTCAGAATCGAATACCTGCTCTACACAGCGAATTGTTTTCAGGTTATCTACCAGATACTGACGCTCTTCCAGGGTCTGCTCTACGCGTTGACGCATGGCGGCAACCCCTTGCGGCGTCAGCGCCTGGGCGGCGATATCTGCCACCGGCGTAGAGAGTGGGTAAGGGGCAATCACTTTTAACAGCAGATTGATAACCTCTTCATTCGCCAGCGTAAACCCGCAGCGTAAACCGGCGAGCGCAAACGCTTTGGACAACGTGCGTAATATCACCAGATGCGGATACTCAGAAAGCCAGCCTGCCAGCGTGGCCTGCGGACAAAACTCAATATAGGCCTCATCAGCGACCACAATAGCTTTACCCTGCGTCATGTCGAGCAGTGAACGCAGATCCTGCGGGTTAATCAGCTGGCCGGTTGGGTTATTAGGGCTGCATACGTAGACTACCTTCACGCCATCAAGCTTGTCCGCGATGCCTTGTAAATCCAGTTGCCAGCTATCAAGGGTTGGAACGGTGCGGCACTCAACGCCAATCGTTTCGGCGCTGACGCTGTACATGCCGTAAGTCGGCGGGCAGTACAGAATCGCATCTTTACCGGGTTCGCAAAAAGCGCGCACCAGCAGTTCGATCCCTTCATCTGCGCCGCGGCTGACCAGCACCTGCTCCGGTTTGACGCCAGCATACTGCGCGTAATTCTCAATCACCGCTTTCGGCTGGCATTCAGGGTAGCGGTTCAGCGTTTGCTGACTGAGCTGGAACTCAACGGCGGTTGGGTACTCATTCGCGTTGAGCCAGACATCGCCGTTACCACCGAGACGACGGGCAGACTGATAGGGCGTTAATTCGCGAACATTCTTACGGGCTAAATCAGTGACGCTGAGAAAGTTGTCAGTGCTCATGCTTGCTCCTTCAGGGCGTTAACGCGCAGGGTGACGGCATTTTTGTGGGCAGTCAGTCGTTCAGCAGCGGCCAGTGTTTCAATGGTTGAGGCCAGGGCAGAGAAACCTTGTGGGGTTAATTCCTGTACGGTCATCCGTTTCTGGAAATCAGCCAGCCCAAGGCTTGAGCAGGTCGCGGTATAGCCGTAGGTCGGAAGAACGTGGTTGGTGCCAGAAGCATAGTCGCCTGCGGATTCCGGCGACCAGTCACCGAGGAACACCGAACCGGCGCTGGTGATCTCATCAACCAGTTCACGCGCGTTGCGGGTCTGAATAATCAGGTGTTCCGGACCGTAGGCGTTAGATATTTCAACGCACTGCGCCAGATCTTTCGCCACGATTAAGCGGCTGGCGGAGAGCGCCTGACGTGCGGTCTCAGCGCGGGAAAGCTCAGCGAGCTGGCGTTCAACGGCTTTGGCAACGCCTTCGGCAAGCGTAGCGTCTGGCGTCAGGAGAATAACCTGCGAGTCGGGGCCGTGTTCTGCCTGAGAAAGCAGGTCAGAGGCAACAAAGTCCGGCGTCGCGCCGCTGTCGGCGATAACCAGCACTTCGGACGGGCCAGCAGGCATGTCGATGGCCGCACCGTCAAGACGCTGGCTGACCTGGCGTTTGGCTTCGGTCACATAAGCATTGCCCGGCCCGAAGATTTTATCAACCTTAGGAATAGATTCGGTGCCCAGCGCCAGTGCGGCAATGGCCTGCGCACCGCCAACATTAAACACCTCTTTTACGCCACACAACTGCGCGGCGTAGAGGATTTCATCGGCAATTGGCGGCGGTGAGCACAGCACCACTTTTTTGCAACCGGCGATGCGCGCCGGGGTCGCCAGCATTAATACGGTGGAAAACAGCGGCGCCGAACCTCCAGGAATATACAGGCCCACGGAAGCGATAGGGCGGGTAACCTGCTGGCAACGCACACCCGGCTGGGTTTCGATATCCACCGGTGGCAGGATCTGCGCGGTGTGGAAAGTATCAATATTACGCACCGCCGCCTGCATGGCTTGTTTCAGTTCGTCGCTCAGGCGACTGCTGGCTTGCTGGATTTCTTCCTCGGTCACGCGCAGCGCGCCAACCTCGGTTTTATCGAACTTTGCACTGTATTCACGCAGCGCCCGGTCGCCGTTATTTTTGACGTTCTCAAGGATCTCGGCCACCGTACGGCTGATGCTTTCAGAGGCGGAAATCGCCGGGCGCATCAGCAGTTCGCGCTGCTGCTCAGGGCTATAGCTATTCCAGTCAATCAGGGTATTGAAGCTCATGGTCGTTACTCCATTATCGGGTGTTGCCGGATGGCGGCGCTGCCTTATCCGGCCTACAAGACCCGTAATATCAATGATTGTGACAATTCTTGTAGGCCTGATAAGCGAAGCGCCATCAGGCATCAGATCACTCCATCATCTTCTCAATCGGCAACACCAGAATTGAGCTGGCACCGAGCGCTTTCAGTTTTTCCATTGTTTCCCAGAACAGGGTTTCGCTGCTGACCATGTGCATGGCAACACGCTGCTGGTCGCCCGCCAGAGGCAGAATGGTAGGGCGCTCAGCGCCGGGCAGCAGGGCGATGACCTCGTCCAGACGCTCGCTCGGCGCGTGCATCATGATGTATTTGGATTCACGGGCCTGAATAACCCCCTGGATACGGGTTAGCAGTTTGTCGATCAGTTGTTGCTTGGCTTCGGCCATTTCGCCGTCGCGCTGAATCAGACAGGCTTTAGAGCGGTAGATCACTTCTACTTCGCGCAGACCGTTGGCTTCAAGCGTTGCGCCGGTGGACACCAGATCGCAAATCGCATCAGCCAGACCCGCACGGGGAGCGACTTCTACTGAGCCGTTTAACAGACAAGATTTAAACGAAACTCCTTTCTGATCGAGATAACGTTTGAGCAGGTGTGGGTAAGAGGTCGCGATACGTTTACCGTTCAGCGCTGCCGGGCCATCCCAGGCTTCATCAACCGGGGTAGCCAGCGAGAGACGGCAGCCGCCGAAGTCCAGACGGCGCAGAGTAAAATAGCGAGGGTCTTCACCCTGTGCCCGGCGGTTGAGCAGTTCCTCTTCCAGAACGTTTTCCCCGATGATGCCGAGGTCAACGACACCGTCCATCACCAGACCCGGGATATCGTCATCACGCACACGCAGAATATCGATCGGCATGTTCTCCGCCATCGCAATCAGGCGCTGGGTGTGAAGATTAATTTTAATGCCGCAACGGGCCAGTAATTCGCGTGAATCATCGCTTAAGCGGCCTGATTTCTGCATAGCTATGCGTAAACGGGTGTTGTCTAACATTCTTTATTCCTCGTTATCCTGTCTGAATCAGTTTGGGTCACGCACAAAAAAAAGCCCCCGGAAGAAATCTTCCGGGGGCTTTCTCATACGCTCATGCACCGCTGGAAGATTTAAACGTCTCCCAGCACACATCGCCTGAAAGACTAGTCAGGATGATGGTGATGATGGTGTTTGAATTGAGCGCGTGTCATAAATTTTCTCGATGAATGTTTATTCATTTGATGTCTTTTAACCTAAACCACTTTAGCTACGGAAAGCAAGGGCTTTTTTTGATCATTAATTCATTTCATATTGATACTATGAATTGTCAGCCACCGTGGGCTGGCGTAGCCTTGCGTTATAGGCCAAAAGTCAGGAGAGAAGGCATGAAAAAGGTCGCAATTGTCGGGTTAGGTTGGTTAGGCATGCCGTTAGCCATGTCGCTGGCGGCGAGAGGCTGGCAGGTTACCGGCAGCAAAACCACATTGGATGGGGTGGAAGCGGCCCGCATGAGCGGTATCGAGAGTTATTCGCTGCGCCTGGAACCTGAACTGGTCTGTGAGGCTGACGATCTCGATGCACTGATGGACGCCGATGCGCTGGTTATTACGCTACCTGCGCGTCGTAGCGGTCCTGGGGAAGCATTTTACCTGCAGGCCATGCAGGAGCTGGTCGACAGCGCGCTGGCGTATCGGATCCCACGAATTATTTTTACCAGTTCGACGTCAGTCTATGGTGACGTTCAGGGCACAGTGAAAGAGGGGACGGCGCGTAATCCGGTCACGGCGAGCGGTCGTGTCCTGAAAGAACTTGAAGACTGGTTGCACAATTTGCCAGGCACATCGGTGGATATTTTGCGTCTGGCCGGGTTGGTCGGTCCGGGAAGACATCCTGGTCGCTTCTTCGCTGGCAAGACGGCACCTGACGGACATCATGGCGTCAATCTGGTGCATCTGGACGATGTAGTTTCTGCCATCACGTTACTGCTGCAAGCGCCTAAAGGGGGACACATCTATAATATATGTGCGCCTATGCATCCGGCGCGTAACGTGTTCTATCCGCAGATGGCCCGCCAGTTGGGGATGGAGCCGCCGGAATTTCGCGGCGGTACGGATAACGGTAAAGGTAAAGTCATTGATGGCAACCGTATTTGTAATGAGCTTGGGTTTGAGTACCAGTATCCTGACCCGCTGGTGATGCCGATGGAGTGACAATCCAGCAGAGTGCCGCTGTATACCGCCAGGGGGCGAGTATGAAACCACTGCTGGACGTTCTTATCATCCTCGATGCATTAGAAAAAGAGGGCAGTTTCGCGGCGGCGTCGGCAAAATTGTTTAAGACGCCGTCTGCGCTTAGCTACACCGTCCATAAGCTGGAAAGCGATCTTAATATTCAGCTACTCGATCGCAGCGGACACCGGGCTAAGTTCACCCGCACCGGGCAGATGCTGCTGGAAAAGGGGCGGGAGGTGCTGCACACCGTCCGTGAACTCGAAAAGCAGGCGATTAAACTTCACGAAGGCTGGGAGAATGAACTGGTTAT
This sequence comes from Citrobacter sp. Cpo045, assembly GCF_030332875.1. NCBI lineage: Bacteria > Pseudomonadati > Pseudomonadota > Gammaproteobacteria > Enterobacterales > Enterobacteriaceae > Citrobacter > Citrobacter sp. Cpo045. The sequence continues at coordinate 355,521 of NZ_JAOWGZ010000103.1, read as the reverse complement.
TGGCGTAGATGATACGTTTCCCTTTTCACTGCTGGCCCCACTCATCGAATCTTTCTATCAACACCACAGCGTGACGCGCCTGAAATTTATCAATGGCGTGCTGGGCGGCTCCTGGGATGCCCTCACTCAGGGCCGGGCGGATATTATCGTTGGCGCCATGCATGAACCCCCTGCAGCGAGCGAATTTGGCTTTGCACGGCTCGGGGTTTTGGAACAGGTGTTTGTGGTTGCGCCGCATCACCCGCTGGCGCAGGAACAGGAACCGTTAAATCGTCGTACCATTCGCCGTTTTCGCGCCATAGTGGTGGGCGACAATGCGCAGCATGCCAACGTCTCAGGTTCCCAGGTGCTGGACGATCAGGAAGCCATTACCGTTTTTGACTTCAAAACCAAGCTGGAACTGCAAATCAGCGGTCTGGGATGTGGCTATATTCCGCGCTACCTGGCGCAGCGATTTCTGGAGAGCGGCGCACTGATTGAGAAAAAAGTGGTCGCGCAAATTGTCTTTGAACCCGTGTGGATAGGCTGGAATGAACAGACCGCCGGGTTGGCCAGTGCCTGGTGGCGGGATGAAATTTTAGCAAATAGTGCTATTGCGGGGGTGTATGTTAAAACGGCTGCTGACAAATCAATCAGTTAAGAAAAAATATTCTTTTGTGGTCGCTTCAATCTCTTGTTATTTCTCCCCAATTTAGGGCAAAATACGCCGCTTGCAAAAAATGACATTAACCGACGTTTTAATACGCGTCGGTTATTTTTTTGCATCAAACCAATCATTCATAAAAGAGGCCGGGCTTCGTACCGGATAGATACTTACTTAAAAATCGACAGTTGTTGTCGCTGAGGATTAACAAAAAATGGGGCAATTTTTTGCTTACGCGACGGTTTTCGCCGTAATGGGGGATAACCATGTCGCATAACGCTACTCCAAACACCTCTCGCGTGGAATTACGTAAAACGCTTACGCTGGTTCCGGTTGTCATGATGGGCCTTGCCTATATGCAGCCGATGACGCTGTTCGATACATTCGGTATCGTATCAGGAATGACCGATGGTCACGTCCCGACAGCTTACGCCTTTGCACTGATCGCCATCCTCTTTACCGCACTGAGCTACGGTAAACTGGTGCGTCGCTATCCGTCTGCAGGCTCTGCCTACACTTACGCCCAGAAATCCATTAGCCCGACCGTTGGCTTTATGGTGGGTTGGTCATCACTGCTGGACTACCTGTTCGCTCCGATGATCAACATTCTGTTGGCAAAAATTTATTTTGAAGCCCTGGTGCCGTCGATACCGTCATGGATATTCGTGGTGGCGCTGGTGGCCTTTATGACCGCCTTCAACCTGCGCAGCCTTAAATCCGTTGCGAATTTCAACACCGTAATCGTGTTGTTGCAGGTGGTGCTGATTGCAGTGATCCTCGGCATGGTCGTTTATGGCGTGTTCGAAGGGGAAGGTGCTGGTACATTGGCGAGCAGCCGTCCGTTCTGGTCAGGTGATGCACACGTGATCCCGATGATCACGGGCGCTACGATCCTGTGCTTCTCGTTCACCGGTTTTGACGGTATCAGCAACCTGTCAGAAGAAACCAAAGACGCTGAGCGCGTGATCCCGCGTGCAATTTTCCTGACTGCGCTGATTGGTGGCCTGATCTTTATCGTCTCCACCTATCTGTTGCAGCTGTACTTCCCGGATATCTCGCGCTTCAAAGATCCAGACGCTTCACAGCCGGAAATCATGCTGTACGTCGCCGGTAAGTTCTTCCAGGTTGGCGCGCTGATTTTCTCTACCATTACCGTACTGGCGTCCGGTATGGCGGCGCATGCTGGCGTAGCGCGTCTGATGTACGTGATGGGGCGTGACGGCGTATTCCCGAAAAGTTTCTTCGGTTATGTACACCCGAAATGGCGTACTCCGTCTATGAACATCATTCTGGTTGGTGCGATTGCTCTGCTGGCAATCAACTTTGACCTGGTGATGGCGACGGCGCTGATTAACTTTGGTGCGCTGGTGGCGTTTACCTTCGTTAACCTGTCGGTGATCTCCCAGTTCTGGATCCGTGAGAAGCGTAACAAGACGCTGAAAGACCACTTCCAGTATCTGTTCCTGCCGATGTGCGGTGCGCTGACCGTTGGTGCGCTGTGGGTGAATCTGGAAGAGAGCTCAATGGTTCTGGGTCTGATCTGGGCCGGTATCGGTCTGATTTACCTGGCTTGTGTGACCAAAAGCTTCCGCAACCCGGTGCCGCAGTACGACGAAGATGTCGCGTAATAACAGCATTTAACTAAAAAAAACGGAGACATGTTCTCCGTTTTTTTATGTGTGGGATTTATACAATCTCTTCGGCATACTGCCAGAGTGATTTCAGCAGCATCAACTTTTCTTTGTTATCCGCATACTGCTGGCTCAATAACTGCAGTTCATTGGCGTAATTTTGCAAAAACTCCGGTGTGAATACCTGGCGGCGATGGTCCAGCCAGCGTTGCTGTTCTGCTTCGTCCAGCGTTCCCGGGAAGTTACGTGCACGGTAATTAAACAACAGTTTTTCAATGCGCTTATCGACAAAGGAGATATCCAGCGCCGGTAAATTGCGTGGTTCGGTTTCCAGAACGATTTTCATCGCCGCACGGTCAGCATCGCTGAAAAAGCCGTTATAAAGTTGGGCATCCACGTTATCTGACGGTGTAAAGGGTTCCGCATCGGCAAAGATCGCGACCACTTTGTCGCGTATCTGCGGATTTTCGCGCAGAACTTTGAGATTATCCAGACAGTGCTGGCGGTTAATGCCAAGACGGTCGGCATCTTCCGGACGCAGAGTATTCGCCTGTGCCAGTACCGGGCATTTGTTGATGTGCACCAGTTTAACCGGTACGGCCGGGTTATCACCCAGATCCACTTTAGACGTGTAGAGCCGCTCGCGCAGGGCATCACTGTCGAGTTCGAGCAGCGGCGAAATATCACCGGCTAAGTCGACCATAATAACCGCGTTACGATTCTCCGGATGCCACGCCAACGGCGCTACCCAACTGGTGTTTCCGCGCCATGCGCCGAACATACCAGAGACATGGACCAGCGGCTTCATTTGCGGGACATCAATCAGCGCGGCCAGCTTGTGCTTATTACGATGGCTGTAGAGATAATCAAACAGACGCGGCTGGCGCGACTTCACTAATTGCGCCATTGCGATTGTGGCGTATACGTCCGCCATAGCATCGTGAGCATTGGTATGCTCAATACCGTTGGCTTTGGTCAAATGCTCCAGGCGGAAGCTGGGTAAGCCGTCGTCGTTTTCCGGCCAGTTAATGCCTTCAGGGCGCAGGGCATAGCAGGCGCGCATCACATCCAGCAGATCCCAGCGCGAATTATCGTTCTGCCAGCTCCAGGCATAGGGATCGTAGAAATTGCGATACAGGATGTTGCGCGTCACCTCATCATCGAAGCGCACGTTGTTATAACCCAGGATACAGGTTTTCGGCACGGTGAACAGGGCGTGGATGCGTGCAGCAAATGCGGCTTCATTCTCTCCCTTTTCTCGTGCTTCCTGCGGTGTGATACCCGTAATCAACACCGCCTCAGGCTGCGGCAGATAATCGTCCGCGGGTTTGCAATAAAAGACTTCTGGTTCACCGATGATGTTGAAATCATTATCTGTGCGGATAGCCGCAAATTGCGCGGGTCTGTCCAGCGCCGGATGGGTACCAAAGGTCTCGTAATCGTGGAAGAGAAAACCAGGTTGCTGCTTGCCGTCATTCATTGTTCAGTTATGTCCGGGATCAATTTAGCGCTGGTTCAAGAATACCAAAAAATAGCGAGATAATCAGCTATGGCATTATCGAAGCTGGATTGTGTACGCAATAAAATTGAGATAAACAGGACATTAATGGAATTAATTAATAAATTCCGCACTGTTAAAATAAATTACGGAAATAAAATATCTTGAGGTTGCGGGTTTGTAAATTATCTAACTGATAACCATTATTGTTATTTCCATTTTATTTACTGTGTTCTGGAAACTTTAAAAATCTTTTATAAACAATGGTTTTTTATTTATGTCAATTCGCTGTCATGCATTGTAATGAAATGTGATTGATGTAAAAAATAAATAATCTAAACGCCATATAATTATTGGATATATCTAATAACAGGAGGTTATATGAGCATTAGTCGGCGTAATTTTTTGCGAGGAGTGGGTATAGGCTGTTCAGCCTGTGCGATAGGCAGTTTCCCGCCTGGGGCACTGGCGCGAAATTCTCCAGAGAGTATCAAAGGGAAAACATCCCTGACGCCAAGTTTGTGCGAGATGTGTTCTTTTCGCTGCCCAATTCAGGCTCAGGTGATTAATAATAGAACGGTTTTTATTCAGGGAAACCCTAATGCGCCACAGCAGGGGACACGTGTCTGCGCTCGCGGCGGCAGCGGCGTTAGCCTGGTCAACGACCCTCATCGCATTGTTAAACCCATGAAACGCACAGGACCTCGCGGGAGCGGTGACTGGCAGGTTATTAGCTGGGAACAGGCGTATAAAGAAATCGCCGAAAAAATGACGGCAATAAAAACGCAATATGGTCCCCAGGGAGTCGTCTTCTCGTCTAAATCTGGCTCGCTGTCTGGCCATTTATTTCACCTCGCGACGGCTTTCGGGTCACCGAATACCTTTACTCACGCATCAACGTGTCCTGCCGGTAAAGCCATTGCCGCTAAAGTTATGATGGGTGGCGATTTAGCCATGGATATCGCCAATACCCGTTATATGGTCTCTTTTGGCCATAACCTCTATGAAGGGATCGAGGTTGCTGATACGCATGAGCTGATGACCGCGCAGGAGAAGGGGGCGAAGATGGTCAGCTTCGATCCCCGTCTGTCCGTATTCTCCAGCAAGGCGGATGAATGGCATGCGCTCAAGCCGGGCGGCGATTTACCGGTGCTGATGGCCATGTGTCACGTCATGATCAATGAAAATCTGTATGACGCGGACTTTGTTGCGCGCTACACCACGGGGTTTGAGCAACTGGCAGAAGCGGTACAAGAGACCACGCCGGAATGGGCGCAGCAGCTCGCGGATGTGCCTGCTGATGTCATTGTTCGGGTCACCCGCGAAATGGCCGCCTGCGCGCCTCATGCCATCGTCAGTCCGGGCCATCGCGCGACGTTTTCGCAAGAAGAAATTGATATGCGGCGCATGATTTTTACCCTCAATGTGCTGCTTGGCAATATTGAGCGTGAAGGCGGTTTGTATCAGAAAAAAGCGGCGGCAACTTACAATAAGCTGGCTGGAGAGAAGGTCGCTCCGATGCTGGCAAAACCCGATGTCAAATTACCCAAGCCAACGGCGCAGCGTATCGATCTGGTAGCCCCGCAGTTTAAGTACATCGCGGCGGGCGGTGGTGTGGTGCAAAGCATCATTGATGCTGTGTTAAATCAGACGCCTTATCCGGTGAAGGGATGGGTTATGTCCCGACACAACCCTTTCCAAACCGTAACCTGTCGACCTGATCTGGTCAAAACCGTTGAACAGCTCGACCTTGTGGTCAGTTGTGATGTCTATTTAAGCGAAAGCGCGGCGTATGCCGACTACCTTTTGCCTGAATGTACTTACCTTGAGCGCGATGAAGAAGTTTCAGATATGTCGGGTCTGAATCCAGCCTATGCCCTGCGTCAGCAGGTAGTAGAACCTATTGGTGATGCGCGTCCGAGCTGGCAAATCTGGAAAGAGCTGGCCGTGCAGTTAGGCCTTGGCCAATTCTACCCATGGCAGGATATGCAAACGCGTCAGTTATACCAGCTTAATGGCGATCATGCGCTATCTGCTGAATTGCGTCAGAAAGGGTATCGGGAGTGGGGTGTTCCGTTGCTGCTGCGTGAACCTGAAGCGGTGCGTCAGTTTGTGGAACGCTATCCGGGCGCGGTGGCGGTTGACAGCGACGGTACCTATGGCGAGCAACTGCGCTTTAAATCTCCGTCAGGAAAAATCGAACTCTATTCCGAAGAGCTGGAAACGCTCCTGCCTGGCTACGGTATTCCGCGCGCGCGCAATTTTGCGCTTAAAGGCGACAGTGAACTCTATTTTATCCAGGGAAAAGTGGCGGTTCATACCAACGGTGCGACGCAATACGTGCCACTGCTTAGCGAGTTGATGTGGGATAACGCGGTGTGGATCCACCCGCAAACGGCCCGTGAAAAAGGCATCAAAAGCGGTGATGACATCTGGCTGGAAAATGCGACCGGCAAGGAAAAAGGCAAAGCGCTGGTCACCGCCGGAATTCGGCCCGATACGCTGTTTGTTTATATGGGATTTGGCGCCAAGGCGGGAGCCAAAACCGCAGCGACAACGCACGGTATCCATTGCGGTAATTTGCTTCCGCATGTTACCAGTCCGGTTTCCGGTACGGTGGTCCACACCGCTGGCGTTACGCTTCGTCGGGCATGAGAAAGGAGAACATCATGAATCAATCTACGAACCCTTATGTCATGCTGCATGACGAGAAACGCTGTATCGGCTGTCAGGCATGTACGGTTGCCTGCAAAGTTCTGAATGATGTGCCAGAGGGATTTAGCCGTCTACAGGTGCAGATCCGTTCACCCGAACATGAACCCGAGGTGCTGTCCCACTTCCAGTTTGTTCGCGTTTCCTGTCAGCATTGTGAAGATGCGCCGTGTGTCAGCGTTTGTCCGACCGGTGCATCATTTCGCGACGAAAATGGCATTGTGCAAGTGGATAAGTCTCGCTGTATTGGCTGTGACTACTGCGTTGCCGCTTGTCCGTTCCATGTCCGTTATCTCAATCCGCAAACGGGAATTGCCGACAAATGTAACTTCTGCGCAGATACCCGACTCGAGAGCGGTCAATCGCCCGCCTGCGTTTCCGTTTGTCCGACGGATGCGCTGAAATTTGGTCGTCGTGACGATCCGGAAATTCAGCACTGGATAAATCAAAAAGAGGTTTATCGCCAGCAGGATACGCGTAGCGGTCCGGTGAGTGTTTATCGGCGTAAAGAGATCCATCAGGAGGGTAAAGCATGAATTCTATCTGGGGAGCAGAGCTTAACTATGCGCCGGACTACTGGCCGCTGTGGCTCATTTATGCAGGAGTTGTTGTTGTGCTGATGATTGCGGGCCTGGTTATGCACGCGCTGTTACGTCGGATGCTGGCACCCAAGACGGCAACCGGAGAAGAGCACCGGGATTACCTTTATTCTCTGGCAGTCCGCCGCTGGCACTGGGGTAATGCGCTGCTTTTTATCCTGCTTTTGCTGAGTGGCCTGTTTGGTCACTTCTCTGTCGGACCGGTGGCATTGATGGTGCAGGTACATACCTGGTGCGGTTTCGCCTTGTTGGCCTTCTGGGTTGGTTTTGTGCTAATCAACGCAACCAGCGGCAACGGTTGTCATTACCGGGTGAAGTTTAACGGGTTGATATCACGCTGCTTGTTGCAAACGCGCTTTTATCTGTATGGCATCATGAAGGGTGAACCACACCCGTTTGCCGCAACGGCAGAGAGTAAATTTAACCCGCTACAACAGCTGGCTTATCTGGCCATCATGTATGCGCTGATTCCGCTGCTAATCATCACCGGGTTGTTATGCCTCTACCCGCAGGTGGTAGGGGCTGGGCCTGTGATGCTGGTGCTGCATATGGTGTTGGCGATTGTCGGCTTACTGTTCATCTGTGCGCATATTTACCTGTGCACGCTGGGTGACACGCCGGGGCAAATTTTCCGCAGTATGATAGATGGCTATCATCGTCATCGTAGCCATCACGCAGAAACGGCACCGCGCAAAGGGTAACGCCAGACGCGGTCGATATCTGAAATCCTTTCCTTACAGCAAGAAAATGTGCCTTATGTCACATTTTCTTGCAATTTATCCATGTTTGTTCGCCAGAACTTCCGTAAAAAGAACGGCTATTTCTCCATTTCCTGAGGACATGCTGTTGAAACGCCGTTTGTTTATTGCCGCTTCACTATTTGCGATGAGTTTTTCGCCCGCGTACGCGACCGACGTCGCCAGTTTCGCTCCACAGCCTCCGGCAATTAATGCCGGTGCGTGGGTATTAATGGATTACACCACGGGCCAAATCCTGACAGCCGGAAATGAACACCAGCAGCGCAACCCTGCCAGCCTGACCAAGCTGATGACCGGCTATGTTGTCGATCGCGCAATCGACAGCAAGCGTATTAGTCCGACAGATATTGTCACCGTAGGACGAGATGCCTGGGCGAAAGATAATCCGGTATTCGTCGGTTCATCCTTAATGTTCCTGAAAGAAGGGGATCGCGTTTCTGTGCGTGACCTGAGTCGCGGGCTAATTGTTGATTCCGGTAATGATGCCTGCGTGGCGCTGGCGGATTACATCGCCGGAGGGCAGCCGCAGTTTGTCGCGATGATGAACAACTATGTGCAAAAGCTGAACCTGCGGGACACGCATTTTGAAACGGTACATGGTCTGGATGCGCCAGGTCAGCATAGCTCAGCTTACGATCTGGCCGTGCTGTCGAGAGCTATCATCCATGGAGAGCCGGATTTCTACCATATGTACAGTGAAAAAAGCCTTACCTGGAACGGAATCACGCAGCAAAACCGTAACGGTTTGTTGTGGGATAAAACTATGAACGTCGATGGTCTGAAGACAGGACATACCTCCGGCGCTGGATTCAACCTGATTGCTTCTGCCGTTGATGGGCAGCGCCGCCTGATTGCAGTTGTGATGGGGGCGGAGAGTGCGAAAGGGCGTGAAGACCAGGCGCGAAAACTGCTGCAATGGGGACAACAGAACTTCGATACCGTGCAGGTATTACGTAGCGGTAAGCAGGTTGGTATTGAACGGATCTGGTACGGCGATAAAGAAAAAATTAGCCTTGGCACAGAGCAGGATTTCTGGATGGCCCTGCCTAAAGCCGAAGTCGCTAATATCAAGGCAAAATATGTTCTTGATAAGAAAGAACTGGTTGCCCCCATTGCTGCCCATCAACGTGTGGGGGAAATTGAACTCTACGATCGGGATAAACTGGTGGCGCACTGGCCTCTGGTTACGCTGGAGTCTGTCAACGAAGGCGGTGTCTTCTCGCGTTTGAGCGATTACTTCCACCACAAAGCGTAGTTTTTCCTGATGTGCCTGACTGGCAAGAGTGCGAATCTGCTCACATAATAATCACTGATTCCTTGTGGCCGTCATACCTAAAAATTACACTGTATATAAATACAGTGTAATAACGGAGGTTATATGGAGTACGAGATAAAGCAGGTTGAGAAACGCATAATTGCCGGTTTCCATATGGTTGGACCGTGGGAACAAACGGTAAAGCAGGGTTTCGAGCAGTTAATGATGTGGGTCGACGGTAAGCAGATCGTACCGCTGGAATGGATAGCCGTTTATTACGACAATCCTGACGTTGTTCCGGCGGAAAAACTGCGTTGTGATACCGTGGTGTCTGTGCCTGAAGGTTTTGAGATCCCAGAAAACAGCGAAGGGGTGATCCAGACCGAACTGGCGGGGGGCGACTATGCTATCGCCGTTGCGCGCGTTGAAAATCATGACTTCGCGACGCCGTGGTATCAGTTCTTTGAGCGCCTGCTGCAGGATTCGACGTATGCGATAGCCGCTAAACCTTGCTTTGAAGTTTATATGAACAATGGCATGGAGGACGGCTACTGGGACATTGAAATGTACGTGCCGGTACAGTCGAAGTAACTGTTTTTGGTGTAAATCAGGATGAATGTCCTGGTCATCAGGGTGATGTTTTCACTCAAAAAACAGGTACAATTCTGTTCTTTGCAATTCCCTGACGGAGTGCATGAGTGCGTGCAGATAAGTCACTGAGTCCTTTTGAAATTCGTTTGTATCGTCATTATCGTGTGGTGCATGGTGTTCGCATTGCGCTGGCGTTTCTTTTTACTTTTCTGTTGGTTCGCCTGTTGAACATTCCTGAAGGTACATGGCCTCTGATTACGTTGGTGGTAATTATGGGGCCTATTTCCTTTTGGGGGAACGTTGTCCCCAGAGCGTTTGAGCGTATTGGCGGGACAATTCTGGGTTCGGTACTTGGGCTGGTGGCTCTTCGTCTGGAGCTCTTTTCACTTCCGCTAATGCTGATATGGTGCGCGGTAGCGATGTTTCTCTGCGGCTGGCTGGCACTGGGTAAAAAGCCGTATCAGGCGTTGCTGATTGGTATAACGCTTGCGGTCGTTGTGGGCGCCCCCGCTGGTGATATGAACACAGCGTTATGGCGCGGCGGCGATGTTATTCTGGGTTCATTACTGGCAATGCTGTTTACCGGTATCTGGCCGCAGCGGGCATTTATACACTGGCGAATTCAGTTGGCGCATTGCGTAACGGGGTACAATCGGGTGTATCAGGCTGCGCTATCTCCCAACCTGCTGGAGCAACCGCGACTGGAGAAGCATTTACAACAGCTTTTAAGTGATGTTGTCAAAATGCGTGGGCTCATCGTTCCTGCCAGCAAAGAAACCCGCATTCAAAAATCAATCTTTGAAGCTATTCAGACGGTTAATCGTAACCTGGTCTGCATGCTTGAGCTGCAAATCAATGCGCTCTGGGCCAGCCGTACAAGCCACTTTGTTATGTTGAATGCGCATACTTTGCGTGAAACACAGCTCAGGACACAACAGGCGCTACTGACGATAACCCACGCATTGTATGAAGGTAATCCACAACCGGTGCTTGCCAATACGGAAAAACTCAATGACACCGTGGTGGAGTTACGTCAGCTTATTGCTGAGCATAAGGGCGATAATGTCGCTGAAACGCCCATTCACGGCTACGTTTGGCTAAATATGGAAATGGCGCGACAGCTGGAGTTGCTCTCTCATTTGATCTGTCGCGCGCTGCGCAAATAAAGAGCAGATGAGGGGATTGGTTCTACTGCTGCTTCGATTCAGCAACGAATAGAGGTATGATACTAAAAAAGGCTAAAACCATTGGTAACTGCAATGGCTTTACCCTCGATAATTCAGGTTTCAACCATGCATGGTCGATGTAGATGCAACTTGAAGTATGGCGGGCATGAAAGTAATGTTGACCCACTTTAGCCGTTGTTTTAACGAATCCGAATCTCACATTATCAGGGGTGTAAAAATGGAAACTACCAAGCCTTCTTTCCAGGACGTGCTGGAATTTGTTCGTCTGTTCCGTCGTAAAAACAAACTGCAACGTGAAATCCAGGACGTTGAGAAAAAGATCCGTGACAACCAGAAACGTGTTCTGCTGCTGGACAACCTGAGCGACTACATCAAGCCTGGAATGAGCGTGGAAGCGATTCAGGGCATTATCGCCAGCATGAAAAGCGATTATGAAGATCGTGTTGATGATTACATCATCAAAAACGCTGAGATCTCTAAAGAGCGCCGCGACATCTCTAAAAAGCTGAAAGCGATGGGCGAAGTGAAAAACGGCGAAGCGAAAGCCGAGTAACGATTTTATGCTTGTCTGGGTCGCTGCTTAGCGGCGGCCCTTATTGCAGTTCGACTCCACCAGTTACCATCCGCAACAAATGCTGTTCCGGCCAGTGTTCCGTTAATTTTTTCTGCGTCAGCATCCATTTAATGTAGTCCACATCATGACGCTTTCTGTCGAGCATCAGACCGACTACGCTGCCACTGTGCGCAACGTTGACACCGTATAAATCACATTCTTCTACCAGCGCTAAAAGTGAATCAAAATTTGGTTTAGGTAACAGCAACTGGCTGGCGATCGCGCTCAGCGTGGCGGCTTCACCCATCCGATAAGGATTTTGACTGATACAGGCTTCCTGTACCTTTTCCCATGCGCGTTTCAGCGCTGGAGCGCCTGCCAGTAACCCTGACTGGCGTGGAGTACGGTGATAATCAGCAGTAAGCAAGGTTTCCGGACTTTCAAGAACCAGCAGATCGAGTTGAGGCTGGGCTTCACAAGCAATTTGCGTGGAGGCGTCGTTATGATCGAACAGCGTAAGCTGGCGGAAAACGGTGCTGTCGGTAGGTTCCAGCGAAACGCAAAGCTGCGCCAGAGTAGATTCGTCTAGCTGATGACCCAGATACTGCGCCGTGGCGATTGCCGTGGCGGCGATATCCGCTGTGCTGCTGGCCATCCCTTTAGCGACAGGAATGGTTGATTGGACATCAATTCGAATATCCTGACTCATTTGTGCCGGGTATTGCCAGTGCAGCAATAACCTCTCAACCATCGCCCGCGAAAGCGGACGTTCATCTGTCAGCGGTGAACCTGAAGTGACCTCAACGGTGCTATACCATTCAACCGGGCAGGAGACCAATTTCTCACTGCCCAGAATCCAGCCCTGGATAAGTTCTCCGCACGATGCGGGACATTGCGCAACAGCCACGTCTTCACCTATGTGATCAGCAATCTTCGGCGCATAGTGTCATGGCGATCGCGCTATTACCATGATTTGCCGCAATTTGCGGTGCGGCAGTATTATGCAGGAATGCCCAATGTCACAGTTTCAGATATCGCTAAACGCATAACGTCTTGCGCAATCATCAGCTCTTCATTGGTATTAATCACCGCCACTTTGACCATCGCATTTTCAGTCTGAATGAAGGTGGCATTACGCTGATTTTTTTCCTCATCAACGGCCAACCCCAGGAAATTCAGATTACGACAAATCGCAGCGCGCGCCCGTGCGGAGTTTTCGCCAATACCACCGGTAAACACCAGGGCATCCAGACCGCCCATCTGCATAATATAGCTACCAATGGTGGCACGAATGCGCTCAGCAAAAAGCGTCAACGCCAGCGCCGCCTGGTGATTGCCCATATCTGCGGCATGTTCAACGTCGCGGTAGTCAGGTGAGATGCCAGAAACACCGAGCAATCCGGACTCATTGTTGAGCAATTGGTTGAGCTGCTGCGGTGTTTTGCCTTCTCGCAGGGCAATCCACGGTAAAATGGACGGATCGATATCGCCACTTCGCGTGCCCATCATCACGCCAGACTGCGGCGTAAAGCCCATTGACGTATTCACCGATTGTCCGCCTTTGATGGCGCAGATGCTGCTGCCGTTGCCCAGATGACAACAAACAACGCGCAGGGCGCTGAGTGGTACACCCAGTTTTTCAGCAAGCTGTGAGCTAACGTATTTGTGGCTGGTACCATGAAAACCATAGCGACGAATACCCAACTCTGCATAGTAACGCCAGGGCAGGGGATAGATGAAAGAAGGCTCATCAAGCGTTTGATGAAAGGCGGTGTCGAACACCGCAACGGCTGGTGTTTTGGGCAATAGCTGGCGGAATACCGCGATCCCCAACGCATTTACCGGGTTATGCAGAGGGGCCAGTTCCGCGAGTCGCTCGATTTCTGCCAGCGTTTCATCAGTTACCAGCGCGGAGTCTTTAAAGGATTCTCCGCCGTGCGCGACGCGATGACCCACGCCGTCGATCTCTTCCAGACTGTTGATAATGTGGTGGTTGAGCAGTTTTTCCAGGAGCAACGTTACGGCTTCACGATGATCGGCTACGGGCAAAGCCTCCTGCCATTTCTGCGCTGGCGTTTTTAGGGTGACCTGCGCATCAGACAAACCGATACGTTCAATCAACCCCTGACAGATCATTTCACCCTGCGGCATCGCCAGTAGTTGAAATTTAAGCGAGGAACTACCTGCATTAATGGCCATTATTTTGTGAGACATGAAGGTTCCTTTGCATTCAGAAAAATGAACATCTCATCGACCCCAGTATTCTCCAGCGCGCTGGTGACAAATACTTTTTGCGCACCAGCCTGAACTAACCAACTCTCCACAAGAGAAATACGCTGCGGATTGGCTAAATCGGCTTTGGTAACGAGGCCAATAACGGGTCGGTTCATTGGTCCGGTAAAACCGGGAGAAAATGGTGACCACGGCGCGTCAGCATTGAGTACCAGCGCAATAATGTCTGCTTCACAGGCGCTGGCCAGCAGCGCACTGTACAGGCAGCGGTTCTCAAGATATTCACCCGGTGTGTCTATTGTCGTAGGAGACCAGACTATGGCCTGGGTCTTCTGATAGTGAAGCGCTTCTCCCCGCATGCACTGCGTGAGCGATGTTTTACCGCACTGGCTGGGGCCAATTAGCATGATACGTTTCATGAGATTACGTCCGGGTGATGGGACACGCGGTAAAACGCATCATTTCGCCCAGCGTTCGGGTTACCTGTTTCAGCGCGTACTCAACGGCGGAAACATCACCCGTCAGTACCACCGCACCGGTAAACCGGTCGAGAAAACCAATCTCTACCGCCCCTGATTTCGTGGCGATATCACAGGCGATGATTGAGGCTTCGCTGGGGGTAATGGTCAGAATACCGATTGCGGAAACCGCATCTGGTAATCCCAGCTTCTTGAACAAATCTTTACCTGGATTAGCAATAAGATGCGCCAGCGTGACCTGTTTGCCAGGTACATATTCCTGAATCATTCGATCCGTGGTGGGTTGTCTTTCCATTATCCCTCCACCATTTGTCGCCACATGCTTTCATGCGGGCGGGGTATGACAGAGCGGTAAACCAGCAGGCCTTTTTCACCCGCGCTTTCACTGGCAACCGTCACTGCGTTATTCACATCGGATACATCGCCAGCAACGACCATGTAGCACTTGCCGCCAATACCAAATGCCATATGGACACGTACCAGCGTGACGTTGGAGGCTTTAACCGCCCGGTCGGCGGCGCAGATGCAGGCAGCAACGCTCCATGTTTCGACAATACCAACAGCCTGACGCTTATCCACGCTGTTTAGTCCGCTGATTGCGGGGAGTACGCTGGCATGAATGTTGGGGAGTACCAGACTGTCAACGAGCATATCGCCAGCAAGAGATGTTCCAGTGGCAATCGCCTGTTGTACGGCACCTACGTCACCACCGAGCATGAGTAGAAATTTTCCCGGGCAGATGGTCTTGCTGACCAGTAAATTCACATTCGCGCTTTTTAACATGGCATCACCAGCTTCCATCCCTTTGGCAATGCTGGTGAGTTCTAAAATCCCTATAGCCTGAGACATGATTAACCTCTAATTACCGTGATAGATTGCTCAGTGATTTCGCTGACAATACCGTCAATGCTGGCGTGAACAGGCGCGCCTAATGCACCGGACGGCACATCGGCAACGCATTGACCGCGAACAACGCGTTCGCCTTGTTCTACACATGGGATGGCGCTGGCACCAATATGCTGGCGTAACAACAGCGTCGTTTTATCTGTGGAATAATCAGTCTCAGCCAGTGGCGCATCGTGATACCAGTCGCTAAGACCCAGTTTGGTAATAAGGCGCTTAACCGGGATCAACCGGTATTTCGCCATTTCATCCTCAGGATTTAGCGGCCCTTCATAACGATGGTTGAGCGCCCGCAGCTCGCGTTTCAGCATACGGTTGATGCGCATCGGTGAAATCCCAACCGGGCAGGCTACGCTTTCACACACGTTGCATTCTGAACAGGTCAGGGCCGTGAGCAGCAGCTGCGGTGTGGCCGCCTGCTGATAATTAACCGCACGAACCAACAGGTGCGGGGATAATTCATGGCCGATCAAATGCCTTGGGCACAAATCCGTACACAAACGGCACTGCTCGCAAACGGTTTTTGCTACAGAAAGCACGGTGCGTTCATCCTGCATCCGCCGCTGAATCAACGCATGAGACTTAGGCAAAACCAGCAGGCCCCCGGTGGTCTTGCTTACGGGGGTATCCAGTGAAGTAATCAGGCCGCCCATCATCGGACCACCGTTAATAAAACCGGGATCGTCAACGGTTGCACCACCGGCCAGCGCCAGAACGTCACGTAAAGACATTCCGATAGGGACAGTGAGTGTGATGGGACTGGCGACTGCGCCGTTAATAGTCAGGGTACGACGCGTCACGGGGTACTGCTGCTCAACTGCTCTGGCGATGTTGAGCACGGTCTGGACGTTATTGACCACTACACCGACGCTGACTGGCAGCGCGGCAGGCGGAACTCTCCGACCTGTTGCCATCCAGATGGTCAGAACCTCGTCACCAGCCGGGTAGACATCAGGCAAAATATGTAAGCGGATCCCGGCAGGTAGAAGGGGCGTTAATGCATTGATAGCCTTTTGGTATTTCTCTTTGAGCGCAATAATTCCGGCACTGGCTCCGGTCGCCGTCATGGCATATTGAACGCCGCGGATAAGTCGCTCAGCCTGGACGGCCATCAACTGCTGGTCAACTTTCAGCATTGGCTCACATTCAGCCGCATTGACCAGAAAGGTATCGACCTGCGCCTGTAATTTTACGTGAGCAGGAAAGCCTGCGCCTCCGGCTCCGACAACACCCGCTGCGCGAACGCGTTCGCGAATGGTTTGTGCATCATAAAGCGTGGACTCTGCCGTCATGGCTGTCTTCATAATAATTCCTCAAGCAGTTCCTGCATGGCACTGGCATCGGCAACACGAGGATTGGTTTGCAGCGTGACGTCAGCCAGCGCGGCCTGAACCATCGACGGGATACGTTGTGACCAGGCTTGCTTTCCGTCTTTAAGCGCGTCAACGAAAGAAGGTAACGCACACTGTTTTTTGAGAAGCTCAATTTGATGAATGAGCGCATTCAGCGCAGCCGTATCGTTCGCATTATCCGGGCATAAATGGCAGGCTTTAGCAAAACGGGCATAGCGCTTCGCAGCTCGCGGATCGCGGGCATTAAAATAAATGACATGGGTCAGCAGCAGCGCATTGGCAAGTCCATGCGGCAGATGAAACTGACCACCCAATTGATGGGCAATCGCATGATTGATCCCCAGTCCAGCCTGACTAAATGCCATTCCCGCGAGCGTTGATGCATTGTGCATTTTCCCCCTGGTTGCCAGACAGTCGCCTTTGCTGACGGCGACAGGCAGGTACTGGAAGACAATTTGAGCCGCTTTTTCAGCCAGTGCGTCTGTGAAGTCGCTGGCCTTCGTGGACACGTAAGCCTCCAGTGCATGCGTTAACACGTCCATGCCGGTATTCGCGGTGATGGCAGGTGGTACGCTGACAACCAACGTTGGATCAAGGATGGCCATGTCCGGGTAAAGTGCATTATTAAACAATGGATATTTAATGCCTTTATCCGGATCGCTAATCACGCAGGCACTGGTTACCTCGGAGCCTGTGCCGCTGGTGGTGGGAATTGCGACACAGGTTTCAATTTCAATACCGAACTGTCGGCTGAACCAGACGATGGCTTTTGCGGCGTCCAGTGCTGAGCCGCCACCAAAACCCATCACGACGTCCGGTCGCAGGGACTGCATTTGTGCAATCCCTTGTACTACCGTACCGATGGTGGGATCGGGGGTGATATCGCTGAAAATGCTGATGCGGTTATCCGCTGGCAGAGCGTTGCGCAGCTTTTCAATCAGGGGAGAACGCGCGAGAAAACCATCGCAGATAATCCAGATATGCTTATTCGTGAAACGCTTGAGCACATCCAGACTTCCCTGGCCGCTGTACAATCGAGTTTGCAGTGAAAAGCTATTCATAACGGCCCCATTAGCGAATAGAAAAACCGTTTGTCAGCACGCAACGACGAGAGCGTGCGAAAGTGCGTGCAGATGTTGTTCCTTCACCGGTTGGCGTCGCAATAGTGAAGGTTGTAAAACCTTCACCACCAACGCCGATCCCGGCGTAAGAGGGGCCATTTTTCACAAAGATGGAGGTCTGAAGCGTGCGTGCGGCAAGGTTCAAACGTGACACATTTTGCGAATGCATAATGGCGGTGTGATGCAATCCCTCTTCAACTTTCAGGGCCAACGTTAATGCACTGTCAAAATCGCTCACCGTTACGACGGGGAGCATTGGCATCAATTGCTCGCTGGTAACCCACGGGTCGTCAGCCTTGACGATGCCTGTCAGTAATCGAGGTGCTTTTGCCGGAACCGGTATTCCTGCTGCTTCCAGTAAGGTTGCCGGGCTTTTACCCACCAGTTTTTTATTGGCTATGCCTTCTGGTAGACAGACAGCGCGCAGTTTGTCTACCTCTTCGCTATTGAGAAGCATCGCACCAAAAGACTGCATCTGTTGAACCAGTCGTTCGGCAACGGCATCAACAACAATCAGGCTCTTCTCAGCAATGCAGGGGAGGTTGTAATCAAAGGATGCGCCATTGATGATATCTTCTGCCGCCTTAACCAGGTCGGCCGTTTCATCAACAATGCAGGGTGGATTTCCTGCGCCTGCGCCGATGACTTTTTTCCCGCTTTTCATGCCCATAGCAACAATACCTGGGCCACCGGTAATCGCCAGAACTGCGATTTTAGGATGCGCCATCATCTGCTGGGTAGCCTCAAAAGTGGGTTCTGTGACCGTGACGACAAGATTACGAATTCCGCAGCAACGGAAAGCAATATCTTCAATCATGGCAATCAGCTTGAGTGAAACCTTTTTAGCACCCGGATGCGGACTGAAGTAAACGCTATTCCCTGCCGCCAGCATGCTGATGCTGTTGTTAATAATGGTCTCTGTCGGGTTTGTACTGGGGGCGACAGAACCAATCACGCCAAACGGTGAATACTCGAATAACACCATGCCGCCGTCGCCGGTTAACGCCGTGGTGGTGAGATCTTCGATACCCGGGGTGTTGTCCAGCGCGGCTTTATTTTTAAGGAACTTATCCTCTTTGTTGCCCATTCCTGTTTCAGCTGCGCTCTCAGCGGCCAGTGAAGCAAGATGAGGCGTCAGTTCTTCGCGTAGGGCGTTTATGATGGCGCTGCGGGTTTTCAATGGAGATTGCTGGTAACGCAGAAAAGCCTGATGCGCTGCATCGATAGCTTCGCCAACGGACGGAAAAATACCGTTACCCTGAACTTCTGCTTTTGCCGGGGCGAGTTGCTCACTCAAAATGTTACGAATAAGGGTTTCAAGTTCTGAAGTATTCATTGATGTGTTCTCACGTTAATCGCCGCAATGGCCGTTTCTGCAATGTCCATATCCTGTTCAACGCTTCCTCCGCTGATGCCAAGACCCCCGAGGAGTAAACCCTCACGCCATAATGCGTATCCGCCACCGAAGGTGACGACTTTTCCCTGCATATGGCTTTCCAGACCGTAAAGCGCAGCGCCGGGTTGCACTGCCGATGTCAGCTCATGTGTGGCGGTTTTCATCGCCACGGCAGTCCAGGCTTTTTTGGGTGCCAGTTCGCTACTCACGAGTAAAGCGTCAGGCATGCGCCAGGCCACCATTTGGGTCCCGTTCGCATCAACAATGCTTATGACGACCGGAACCTGAAGTTCTTCTGCTCTCGTCACCGCAGCGCGAGTGAGTTGGTGGAGCTCCTGAAAAGACAGAGACATAGTCGGCTCCTTTATGGCTGGTGCTTGAACGGCAGCGAGATAGCGCTCAGCCACTTTCTGAATGATGTCGTTTTGATGGGCGTCATGATCTTCTGCTCGTGCAAGCGCATATAAGCAGTCGGACAGGCGATTGATATAACGCATCAGCACGTGTCTGACGGATATCTCGGTGGAGAGCTCGACCAGTCGTCTCTCTGCGCGGCGTGCCAGCGTACGGGCAAAGTGCAGTCGGCTGGCGGCTTCGCTGCGGCCAGGTAGAATAAAGCTGCGCAGGGGCGGTACTCTTCCCATTGCGGTATCGATGGCAGCTTCCAGTGCCGCAATTTCTTCCGAGCTGATGTAGCGCTGCTCTGGCGTTGGTTCTTCGCTTTCGCTTGCCAGTTCGGCGCTGAACCAAAAAAGCTGCAGCTGGATATTCTCAAGTAACTGCCGGTGCTGCGGGTTTTTCGCTGCACAAATGCACAGACTTAGCGCCGCATTCAGTTCGTCCAGCGTACCGTAGGCTTCCACGCGTGGATGCGTTTTGCTCACGCGCTGTCCGGTAAAGAGGGCTGTTGTTCCGGCATCACCAGTGCGGGTATAAATCGCCATAATTCCTCCTAACGAGAAAGCGTGTCGACAATGCCGACGATAGCCAGATCGATGGCCTCGTTAGGGCCAGAAAAAACGTGTCTGGCGCTGGATCCGCTGCTGAGTAATACCAGTTCACCGGTCCCTGCGCCGACAGAATCAACAGCGACTTCATCTCCACTCACAGGGGAGGCAGGAAGCTCTCCGTCAGCACTTACCCGACGTACCAGCAACAGTTTTTTTCCCACCAGTGATGGGGATTTTTGCGTGGAAACCACAACGCCTGTAACCCGGGCCAGATGCATAGCTCACTCCTGCTTAATTAGTTGGACATTCCGCAGACTGACTGCTTCCTGAGCCAGAGCCGTCACGACACACCGACGGCGCAACACCAGTACGCCATCCCTTAATTGGGCGACGTCGGCATAGCTGAGAAGCTTCTCAGGATGCAAAAAGATGATTCGTCCCCGTTCGTCATTGAACTCCAGCGGCAGACGTGCGAGTTTTTTCACGGGGATTGCGGGTAACAATCGGTGTTGTAGTGAAATTTTCACGCGGACTCCGCATGCCAGCGCGTCGTGAATCTTTCCCACCGACATGTTGGCTGGGCAGCCTTCGGCAATTTGCTCCAGTAATGGCAGATCCACTTGCTGGAGATGGAGCGACGAGTACTGGCAGCATACTGTCCGTGAATCGATTTCCCGTAACTGCGCGACGCTAAGAGTGAGCGTGCTTTCCGCGCGTTTTTTTAATCGGGAAACAACCTCCTCGATAATGCGTTGCAGCAGTTCGTTGTTCATCGTGAGGTCACCAGTGTGGCGAATGCCTGGGGATTATCAGCGCCTGCGGCATTGGCTTCGTCTGTATCGATATGCATTTCGAGGCGCATATCCGGCGAAACGCGTACGGCGACGTTATCGAAAATCAGTCGACGTTCATCGCCATTAATGGCGACCGAGACTTTATCACCATGGGAAACCCGCAGAATCAGAGCATCAAGCGGCGACATATGGATATGCCGTTGGGCGACGATCACCCCGGATGCTAAGTCCAGTTCAGCAAATGGGCTGACGAGACGAACACCGGGTGTGCCCTGAATATTGCCCGACATCCGCAGCGGAGCAGCAATTCCCAACGTGCGGGCGTCGGTACGAGAAATTTCGACCTGGCTGGTACTGCGCAGCGGGCCGAGTAAACGCACATTTTTTAACTGACCTTTTGGCCCCACCAGCGTGACAGTCTGCTCTGCTGCATATTGTCCCGGCTGCAGCAGCCCTTTTTTCTCACTAATGGGGTGATTGGGAAACAAGCGACCGTAATCTTCAGCGCACAGATGAATATGACGATTAGAGATCCCCAGCGGAATCGGGCGCTCGCGCATTTCATCCAGAACCTTAGCGACAGTGGTCTCCAGTTGCTGTTTATCCATTACGCTTCACCTCGTTTGCCAGAGTGAAGA
Source organism: Citrobacter sp. Cpo045 (assembly GCF_030332875.1). Classification (NCBI taxonomy): domain Bacteria; kingdom Pseudomonadati; phylum Pseudomonadota; class Gammaproteobacteria; order Enterobacterales; family Enterobacteriaceae; genus Citrobacter; species Citrobacter sp. Cpo045. The sequence continues at coordinate 334,229 of NZ_JAOWGZ010000103.1, read as the reverse complement.
CAAAGCGTGCGCGGCTCGCCTTTTTGACGAGGGCAGGCAGGATCAAGACACAAATTGCAGCTAATCAACTCTGCATCTTGCGGTGCTTCGGGTACATCATGGTCTACAAATATCTCTTCATGCGGTACGGCTGGTATGGGTTCGGGCGTTGGCTCAGGCTCCAGGACAACGCTATGCGACAGGATCCCGTCCCCGGGTCTGGAAATGACTTTGTGAGCCACCAGTCCATCTCGCTGGTCAGCGAAACTGACACCGGTGGAAATGGCCGCCTGGACGGAGGCCACATCCCCGATTATCTTGATCACCGTCCAGCCTGAGCCGTTGGTTTTTTCGAGGCCCACCAGCGTGATGGAGGCGGCTTTCGCCATGACGTCCGCGCAACTGATGGCTAATGCCAGACCACTAACTTCAAGTAATCCCAGTGATTGCTTCACGCTGTGCTCCTTGGTTGCAACGACTTATGCGGATTTAGGTAAAATGGCTTCAACGTCGCTGTGCGGACGCGGGATAACGTGGCAGGATTTCACCTCACCAACGGCGCTTGCGGCTGCGCTTCCAGCATCTACGGCTGCTTTCACCGCGCCGACATCACCGCGAACCATAACGGTGATAAGGCCAGAGCCGATTTTTTCGTAACCAACCAACTGCACGTTTGCGGATTTCACCATGGCATCAGCGGCTTCAATAGCGCCGACAAGCCCTTTTGTTTCAACCAGTCCCAGTGCGTTATTCATACTGCTTTTCTCCTGTGGGTTATGAGTGGCATTCCCGGAACGGAATGCCTTTAACCAGCCGCGCAGCGTTGTTACCAATGCTGCGGCGATCGTGGCTATTTTGTTGATACGTCAGCGTAAAAAGTGGTGCTGACGTGGGTAAGTTTTTGTAGTGCACGACCAGTTTTTCACGGCTACAGCCAATACCGACCAGCAATGGAGACTGGCAGGCGGCCAACCATGCGTTGTGGATAACGTCAGCTGAGCTACTCTCCTGAATCACAAAGGGGATCCCTTCTTCTTCAATACCCAGCAGTACGTCATTCCAGACGTCAGCACAGTCAGCACTGGTGAAGATAACGATGGCTGGGGTGGTGAGATTACTTTCCATGAGCGAATGCCTTATGCCAGGAGAGAATCAGTCCTGTCGCAACCGCATTGCGCGGACCTTCGGTACCACGAATGTTGCCGCGCCCGGCAACCAGTCGATAATGCGCCAGAGCATCGGTGACCAGCTGTGGAACTTCAAAATCCAGAGATGAGCCGCCAACCAGCACCACAAAGGGAATATCCCGAATGTTCCCGGTCGGACTGACCTGACGTAGCGCTCTGAGTGCGTTAGTAACGAAAACGCGCTCCTTGGCGCTGCGACGAATGGCCCGTACTTTCTCCAGCGCCAGTTCACCAGGCAGTGGCACCAGTTCATCGGGTTTCACTACGCACACGCGCGCAAAAACCGTTGGTGGGAGTGGCGTAGGGAAGAACTGAACGCTACCGTCTTCGTGGCGAAGGTGGAACAAGCTCTCAACTTTCGCCAACGGATACTTTTTAATCTCTTCAGCGAGATAACGGTCATCCAGGCCCAGTTCACGGGCAATGATCATCGTGACCATATCGCCTGCGCCTGCCAGGTGCGTGGCAATAATTTCGCCCTTAGGATTGATGATAGAAGCGTCGGTTGAACCCGCGCCGAGATCCAGAATAGCCAGTGGTCGTGTTGTGCCCGGAGTTGTTAAGGCTCCCAGAATGGCAGCTTCGGCTTCGGCCCCGCCAACCTGGACGTCAATGTTGAGCTTTTGCGTGATCTCCTGGGCAATCATCGCCATTTGCAGGCGGTCTGATTTCACCATAGAGGCTATGCCGACAGCCTGTTCCAGCGAGAACTCACCGGCAAGTCCACCCGTCACGCTGACGGGAACCGAGGTATCGACCGCCAGCAGATCCTGAATAAAAATTTCATGACTGGGTTTGTTGGTTAATTCAGCCATCGTCTGGCGCACATGCTCCAGCATGCCGCCAATATTGGTGCCAGCTTCTCCGGTCACGTTATCCAGTTTTGGGCATTCACCAACCGCTTTCATAATCGCTTCGGCGCCCGCGGCAACGTCGACCCGTACGGTACGACCCTGAGACTGTAGCTCCAGATTTCCGGCAGGAATCGCTCGCGCTTTCACATCACCTGACGGCGTTTTCACCACCACGGCTGAACGGTTGCCGATCAGCGCCCGTGCCATCGGAACAATGTTTTTAGTCTCATCGGCATTGAGGCCAAAGACAGTTGCAATGCCGTAGGGGTTGGAAAGGGTTTCAATGACCTTTCCTGGTACAGCGACCTCAATGGCAGCCAGCATCCCCAACGGGATACGGTCGATATGAAGGACTTCATCGACGATGGGCAGGGGGTGAGTCAGACGATTGCTGACCAACACGCCATCGTCCTGCTGCAAAATAACGCCAGTCAACTGGTATCCGGCACGGACGGAGGCATTAATCATCGTAGCGACATCGGCGAAATCAAATGCCGATGACACCACCAAAATATAGGGCGTATCCGCCGGGCGACTGAGAAGGTCTTCCGGCGTAATAGTGACGCCCACGCCTAACCCGACGCCGCCCGGTGTTTTAGGGTTATGGCCGATCATGGTGGATTCAGTGATGATGGTTTCGGTTATTGTTTCCATCGCCACGTCGCCAATGACCGGGGTGGCTTCGTTAATACGGATGAGCGAAATATCGCTGACATTGATACCGGCGTTTTTTGCCGCCAGCGTAAGGGCCTCCTGAATGCCAAACACATTACGTAATGTGCCCTTAATTCCGGTGGTTTCTGCCAGCGCGCTGCCGGTGATGCTCAGCACGCCAGACTCATCCAGAGTAGCCAGAGCGACTTCCGTTGATGAGTTGCCTATGTCAATGCCAGCTATATATCGCATGATCCTGTCCCTGAGTTAGTCGTCGCCTTTGAGTTTTTTACGCTCAACGTACAGCGCTGCCGCTTCACGAACGAAAGCTGCACAGATTTTTGCCTGATAACGATTTTCGAGATCGTCGGCGATAGCCATCAGCTCATCTTTTGTTGAGCGGTACGGGCGCAGCGCGTTGTAGATCTCAAGAATGCGATCGTCAGGAACAGCGGTTAGCTCAGCTGCGCGCTCGAAGTTCATCGCCAGCCTGTCACGTCCGGCATCTTTGGCGATTTCCGCCTGCAGGCGCAGTGTTTCAGGGGTGATGCGCATGTCCTGCGCGGTCACTTTGTTGCTCAGAACATTTTCAAGCGTGAAGTCGTCCAGCGTTTTGTTGGTCGCAGTTTTTACCCACTCAGGATGTTTATTCGCGAGAGGGTAATCCGTGACTTTCGCGGTATGTGCTGATGAACTCGCCGCGGGCGGAGTCGCAGACTCGCCTTGCAGGCTGTTCATCCGGCTCAACACATCCCGAACCATCGATTCAATTGCGTCGGTATTCATGGAGGTATCCTTTATCAAAGCGCCACGCGCAGTTCCTGCGGGTTTTTGCCTGTCACAACGTATTTGGTCTCTTTAATGTGCAGAATGGCTGATTTCGCCTGGTACTTAGGACGGGCCATCTGGTCATTCAGAGTAGGGACCGGTTGCGGAGATTCACGCTTGGCATAACGCGCGGCGTTTTTACCGATCTGACGATAGGTTTCCAGCGTCAGAAGCGGTGCCTGAGGGAACAGCTCCAGGTTTGAAAGCGGCGGTAACCCCTGCTGGTGGATAACCGTGGTACCTTTTGACTGGATGCCGATAGAGATCCCGGAACCGCTCAGACGGTTCCCCTCAACGGCGACAAACGCCACATCGGAGGATTTAAAGCAGCGGATAACGCGCGCTTTAATGCCTTCTTCTTCAATACCGGCAATCACTTCGCGCAAGATATTCTTATGCGGGATACCTACGATATTGACGGTTTGCGAGAGCCCGAACGCCGGCCCTACGGCAATAATCACTTCGTCCTTTTGCTGGCCTTGTTTGGCCTCACCAATCTCGGTCAGAAAGCTGTCTCCCTGTGTCGCCGCAGCCTGAGGTGCGCTTGCCGCTGTAGATGCGCGGAAAGAGACGGGTTTGTCGCTGGTCTGCATTTCAGACAACACATCTTCAATTATCTGGCGCAGTAGTTTTTCATTAATTTCCATTTTTCACCCCTTAGCCAAGCTCGTTGGGATCAAGTGCGCCAGGGATGTTTTTGATTTCTTCCCAGCGTTTGCCCTGCAGGCGATAACCTGTTGCCGGACCGGCATAGTCGTTAACATCATTGACGGCGGATAGCACCTGTCCGTCGCCAACGATAATGGCGGAGGTATGCAGGTAATCCCCGGTTAACTTGGCTTTCTGGATGTTGAGCATGTCCTGAGCGACATCGGTAAATCCGCCCTGAGCAAGGGCTTTCACCACTTCCAGACCGTTACGGTTTTTATTGATGATCTCTTGTGCAAACTTGATGTCTTCAACGATGTTACGTTCCGGCATATCTTTCGAACCGTGGGCGTAGGTCGCAGCTTCCACTTCTTCATCAGTGATTGGTGGTAATCCCATCCCGGCAAAGACGGCCTGCAGCGCACGTGCCGCTTTGTTACGAATGGCGATAACGTCTTCTTCGCGAACCGGGCGCAGACCGCCGTCTACTTTCAGGTCACGCTGGAGAACGTTGTAGTCGTCAAAATCTTCAGCATCTTCGTTCGAACCCGCAAACATGTTGTCGTAGTTCGGCACCGCGGAATAACCAGAAGAAATGAAGTCAGTACCCGGCAGGAACTGCATCAGCAGACGAGCAGTACGACGCATATCCGAGTGGGTAAAGGTTTGGTCGTTGCTGGAGGCGCATTCCAGATCCAGAGAGGAACAGATCAGGTTTTCAGCCAACACTGCACGAATGCCTGACGGCACGGCGGAAGGGACACCGATGCAGCTTACTGAACCGTTTTGCAGGCCCTGTACGCCCGCAGCTTTGGTGATGTAAATGCAGCGGGCTTCCAGATAAAGCATCGATTTGCCTTCGGCGTAACCCATCTGAACTTCTGAGCCAGAGCCGGAGGTAAAGCGCATTTTCAGACCACGGGAAGCATAGGACGAGGCGAGGAAGCCTTTCGACCATGGCGTGTCATCGCCGTCGGTAAAGACGGGTTCAGTACCATAGACGGAGATGGTTTCCGCGTAGCAGGTGTGGCCTAGCATGCCGAGTTTAAGTTCGGTAGCTTCTTCCAGCGAGCACTGGGTTAATACGCCCGGGCGTCCAACCTGTGAGCCGACTAACAGCGCAATGGCGTTAAATGGCGCATAACGCGCAACGGCAACGGTTGTTTCCTGTTCGTCAAACCCGCGCCATGCGCCTTCAGCGGCATCAGCGGCAATCTGCACCGGGTTATCTTTGACGTTTGTGACGTGCGCTTGTTGAGAGGGTGTACGACGAGCGCGCATTTTCTGCATCGCCATCATCATCTCAACGACGTTCATATGGGACACCACTTCGACAATTTTTGCCGGCGTCATTGCGGTGGTCAGCGGCACTATGTCTTTGCGCTTTACGTTAGGGTCGCAAAGCATATTGGCCAGTTTGACCGAGTCCATCGCCATGACCTCTTCAGCGCGCGCCAGGTTAATGCCATAGCGGGCAATGAAATGGTCGATTAAGTCAAATTCACTGGCGGATTTACCGTCCAGTTCAGTGACTGTACCGTTGACGATTTTAATCGACGGTTTGGGGTCGTTCGGGCTTTCCATCGCAATGAAGCCTTCTTCGATCCACTCCTTAACGAAACCATCCTGATTCACAGGGCGCTTCGCCAGTGCTTCAAATCTTTTCGATCTCATGAATCAGCCTCACTGATATCAGATGTAGGACGGACGATCGTTTTTCGGCTCTGAGCCGAGGGTCCCGAGTACGGTTTTACCGATTTCACGGGCGGAGATAACGGCCTGACGAACAGCGCCAGAGTCACCCGAAATAACCAGAATGGCTTCGTTACTGAAGCTGGTGCCATGGGCAGGGGAGCTGTAGGCCACAACTTCCACGTTGGCGGATTTCAGGGCCGTATCGGCCATCAGGACACCAACGGATGCCGGCGCGCCGACGATAACGCCACAGGCACGGCCAATCGGTGCGCCAAAGGCTTTTTCCAGCGCGTAGCTGGCGCGTGCGGTGTACTGCATTTCGATGTGACCGGCTTCGTTGGCATAAACATCGCCAAAGGTGCGATCCAGTTCTTTCAGTGCGACTTCAATGCCGCGTTTCACGTCGGAAACATCGTTGCCGCCAAGAATAATCAGCGAACCATGACCTGCGCCGCCTTTGGTATCACGTGGTAACTCAATACTGACGACTTCAGTATTGGTGGCTTTTACCGCTTCATCGGCGGCCATGATGTGCGGGCCTGCGCCAGTACGGGCGCCAAGGATGCCAATGGAGCGATACCGTTTTTCAAGTTTCATCGCGTCCAGTAGGGCGCTGTCTACGTTGGCGATTACCAGACCGACGGTGTCGCCAATCGCGGTACCGACAAACTCCGTTAAACTGCAGCTTTTCTCTGCCATAGCCGTTTCTCGTGTTGGAGGATTATTTTCAGGGATAGCCTGCTGTTCCGGCGTTGCCACGCGAGCAATCACCTGCGCCATGATCTGTTCAACCAGCTCATTGCTGCTCATTAGCTAATTCCCTTCGGTAAGATTTTTTCTACATCGGTATGCGGGCGTGGGATGACGTGTACGGCTTTCACTTCTCCCACATTACGGGCTGCGGCGGCACCTGCATCTGTTGCTGCTTTGACTGCGCCGACATCGCCACGGACAATGACTGTTACCAGCCCCGAACCAATTTTTTCGTAGCCGACCAGCATTACATTGGCTGACTTCACCATTGCATCTGCGGCCTCTATGGCTGCAGTTAAGCCTTTGGTTTCTACCATTCCTAACGCTTCTTGTTGCATAAAGACCTCGCCTGGGTTGTCCCGATTTTCATGACTATAAAAAGAAGCGAGGAAAAAGAATGGCTGAGTTGAAAGTAAGAGTGAAAAAATAGTGGGGTTATGGTGAGATAAAATTGCCATATATCATTATAACAATTTGTTTTTGTTTGTTATTTCTATTTATTGTAATGTGACTATTTGGTTATGTTAATTCCATATTTACACTTTTCCGAGTGACAGTTTAAATATCATTTGCTATGCGAGAAAAATGAAATTGTGATGATCATTTGAAAATGGAATTCTGCTGTTCGCAATATTTTATTATTTTGAAAATGTACTTTTAATAGGGTAAATCCTCGTTTTACCGCCTGCTTTAATAAAGGTGATAGCAAGAATTTGCTATCACAACACGATTTTTAAGGGCATGTCGCTTGCAGATTGCCAACAATTTGCCGATACAGATTTTTATAGTAAGCCTTGAAGTAATCTTCCTGCCAGCAAGGAGTCCGCTGGTAAAGACACGAACTCTGCTTAGAAGGTGTCACAATGAACGATTCACTAAGAGCGCAATGTATTGCTGAGTTTTTGGGTACCGGACTATTTTTGTTTTTTGGTATTGGGTGCCTGAGCGCCCTGAAGGTTGCGGGTGCCAGTTTGGGATTGTGGGAGATCTGCATCATATGGGGCTTGGGGATCTCGCTTGCAGTTTACCTGACAGCCGGGATTTCTGGGGCCCATCTCAACCCCGCTATTACCATCGCACTTTGGTTGTTTGCCTGTTTTCCGGGTCGTAAGGTACTACCTTATTCTGTCGCTCAGATAGCGGGGGCCTTTGGTGGCGCTATGCTGGCCTATTTGTTGTACGGCAGCTTATTTATTGAGTATGAATCAGCCCATCAAATGGTACGCGGTAGTCTGGAAAGCCTGCAACTTGCCAGCATTTTTAGTACGTATCCTGCCGCCGCACTGAGTGTCTGGCAGGCCGCACTGGTCGAAGTGGTGATTACCTCCATTCTGATGGGGATGATTATGGCGCTAACGGATGACGGTAACGGTGTTCCCAAAGGCCCGTTAGCACCACTGCTGATTGGTATTCTGGTTGCTGTTATCGGCGCATCAACCGGTCCACTTACCGGCTTTGCGATGAACCCGGCACGTGACTTTGGTCCTAAATTGTTTGCCTGGATGGCCGGGTGGGGTGATGTTGCGATGACCGGGGGGCGCGATATCCCTTATTTCATCGTGCCGATTGTGGCACCCATCATCGGCGCCTGTGCGGGCGCAGCAATTTATCGTTATTTTATTGGCAAAAATTTACCGTGTAATTCGTGTAAGTTGGAGGAAAACGAGAGCTAGCTTCACGAAAGATGTTTATTATTGAAAGGTAAAAACTGTTTTCGTGATCCGGTTTCCTGAACGGCTTAAAAAGTCTCCCAACAATGGGAGACTTTTGTTATGTTCAATGCTGACTTTCATCAGAGCGCTGGATCGCGAGATGAAAATGAATGTGTGAATAATATGTTTTATTTATAACAATAAATTAACTGAGAGGTTTTATCATGATTTCTGCGAGTGCCCTGAACTCAGAACTCATTAATAAAATCGCACAGGATTTTGCACAGGCCACCAGTCTGGCTGTTGTGGTTGTCAATATTCACGGTGATGAAATTTCTGAGCTTTTTAATTTCACTCCTTTTTGCCAGTTGATGCGCCAGCATCCTCAGCATAGTACGCGTTGTCGTATGAGCGACCGCTGTGGAGGGTTGGAAGCCTCTAAATCCGATCAACCCTGCATTTATCGCTGCCATGCCGGGCTTACCGATTTCTCAATTCCGCTGGTCATCGCGGGACACCTGGTAGGGTTCGTGCTTTGTGGACAAGTACGCTTAAGTAACGATGTAGGCCTCGTTGATATTCTGAACGTCGATGACCGCTGGCAAGCCGATCCAGAGCTGGTAAACGAGTTCCGTAATGTACCTGAAATGGACTATTCTCGCGTCATTGCTTCAGCGGATTTACTCAAGCTCATCGTCGAAAATTGCCTTAAGAAACAACTTAATTTTGTTGTTATCAAAGATAACCCGCAGCAGTCAGAGCCGGTACGCGCTAACCGTAGTACCAACCCTCATGACAGTAAAATGAAAAAAGCCCTGCGCTATATTGATGCACATTTATCAGACGATCTACGTCTGGAAGATGTTGCCTCTCATGTTTTCCTTAGCCCGTACTATTTCAGCAAATTGTTCAAAAAATATCAGGGTATTGGTTTTAACGCATGGGTAAACCAGCAAAGAATGGCCAGTGCCAAAGAGCTGCTTTGTCACAGTGACTGGAGCATAGCCAGCATTGCGCGTAATTTAGGCTTTTCGCAAACAAGTTATTTTTGCAAAGTTTTCCGCCAGACCTATCAGGTTACGCCGCAGGCATTTCGCCAGCAAATAAATGTCATTTCACGTGGTGAATCCGCTTAAATAGCAATATTTTGCTATTGCCGATTTTTGATATCGGGCGCTATGTTAGTCATTATAAAATGAAATGTGACAACAGCAGTCAATAAATTGTCATAGCGCAACAAAATAATGGTATTAGAGGGATAAACTGCACCAGTTTTTATTTTTGTGATGAGATACAGTGTCTGTGTGAATGACTTTCTTTATTCTTAGCTGATACTTTCATTCAAAAAGTGAACGTATGAATAAGTGGGTTAAGGCCAGAAAATTGGCTGAATGAACTCGGAAAGATATTAAATTGAATTATTGTCATGAGGTCGTGAATTTACCTCATAACAGAGAGCTTAATTAACCAGGCTCTTGAACTGACAGGTTTGCCACATTTGTGGTAGGGAAGGGGGTGAGAATCCCCCGCAGCCCCCGCTGCTGTGATGCTGACGACCCCGTATGGACCACTGATCGCAAGATTGGGAAGGACGGGTGAGGATGACGCTAAGCCAGAAGACCTGCCTGTCAGTGACTACCAACAACTTCGGTGGGAAGTGGGTGGTTCAGATGCATACAGTCGAGAGACTGGGTATCTCTACACCCCTACCCCCCTGAACAGGATCAGGGTATGGCGGCCAATTTTCACGCATTTGTTCTTGCAGGTACCGGAAGCGGCTGTGGTAAAACCACGGTGACGCTGGGCTTGTTGAGCTTGTTGAAAAAACGCGGTTTGCGCGTCCAACCTTGCAAAGTGGGTCCTGATTACCTTGATACCGGCTGGCATACAGCGGTATGCGGTACCGCTTCCCGCAATCTTGATAGCTTCATGCTTCCCGTCCCCACGCTGAACGCTCTATTCAACGAGCAGATGCAACATGCGGATATCGCCGTTATTGAAGGTGTGATGGGGCTGTATGACGGCTATGGTACCGATCCAAACTACTGCAGCACCGCCGCGATGGCTAAACAGTTAGGCTGTTCGGTCATCTTACTGGTTGATGGCAAAGCCGTTTCCACTTCAATCGCCGCCACGGTAATGGGTTTTCAGCATTTTGATTCCACCCTGAACATCGCCGGGGTTATTGTTAATCGGGTTAACAGCGAAACGCATTACCAGTTACTGAAAGTCGCAATCGAACGATACTGCGATGTACCCGTCTTGGGCTACGTACCCCGTATGGAGGGTGTTGCCCTTCCCGAACGTCATCTGGGTTTAGTAACCGCACGTGAGTCGGTTATCAATCAGCAACCGTGGCAGGCTTTTGCCGCGACGCTGGAGCAAACCCTTGATATCGACACGCTTCTGACATTAAGCCAGTCAACCAATCTTCCTGCTGGCGAATGGCCCGCGCTTCCTGCCGCAGACGCCGGAGCAGGGCTAACGGTTGCCATTGCCGATGACGAAGCCTTCAACTTCTACTACCCGGATAACATTACGCTGCTGGAACGTACGGGGCTTAAAGTTGTCCGTTTTAGCCCGTTGCACGACACCTGTTTACCGGACTGTCAGATGATCTGGTTAGGTGGCGGATATCCAGAGCTACACGCTGCGGCGCTGGCTCGCAATGTCTCGATGCTGAATCAACTGCGAGAGGCACATCAACGTGGCGTCGCGATTTATGCAGAGTGCGGGGGGCTGATGTATCTCGGCAGTTCGCTTGAGGACAGCAACGGCGATACCTGGCTGATGGCGGATATCATTCCCGGCCACAGCAAAATGGGGAAACGTCTGACCCGATTTGGCTACTGCGAAGCGCAGGCCGCGCAGCAAACATTGTTAGCTGCAGAAGGCGAAGTGCTGCGCGGGCATGAATTCCACTATTCCGATTTTACCCCTGAAACGCCAGCGGTGATGAACTGTCGCAAAGTGCGCGATGGTAAAACGCTGCAAGCCTGGTCCGGCGGCTGGCAGGTCGGAAACACCTTCGCCAGCTATCTACACGTTCATTTTGCTCAACGTCCGCAGATGCTTAACCATTGGCTGGCAGCCGCGAGGAGTGCGCTATGACGATCCTTGCATGGTGTGTTGCCTGGCTGCTTGATTTTATCATCGGCGATCCGCAGAACTGGCCACATCCGGTGCGCTGGATTGGCAATCTGATTTCTGCCGTGCAGCGAGTTATTCGGCGTTATTGCCATAGCGACCGTGCGCTGCGCATCGGCGGCGCGGTGATGTGGATTGTGGTGGTTGGTCTGACCTGGGCTGTGTCCTGGGGCGTGCTGGCACTGGCAGAATCTATTCATCCCTGGTTGGGGTGGGTGGTAGAGGTATGGATGATCTTTACCGTGCTGGCCGGACGCTGCCTGGCAAAGGCCGCGCAGGATGTCGAACGTCCGCTACGGGCCGGTGACCTTGCTCAGAGTCGGGAAAAACTATCGTGGATTGTGGGGCGTGATACCTCACAACTGCAACCGCAGCAGATCAATCGCGCGGTGGTGGAAACCGTGGCTGAAAACACCGTAGACGGCATTATCGCACCGTTGTTCTTTCTCCTCCTCGGCGGTGCGCCCCTGGCGATGGCCTACAAAGCGGTAAACACCCTTGACTCCATGGTGGGCTACAAACATGAAAAATACCGCGCTATTGGTATGGTCAGCGCGCGTCTGGACGATGTCGCGAACTTTATTCCTGCAAGACTGAGCTGGCTGCTGCTGGGTGTGGCGGCATTTTTATGCCATAAAGACGGCTCGCGAGCTTTACAGATTGGCTGGCGCGATCGCTACAACCACAGTAGCCCAAACTGTGCGTGGTCAGAGGCATCCGTAGCTGGGGCATTAGGCATTCGTCTGGGTGGTCCTAATGACTACTTTGGCGAGCGCGTTGAGAAACCGTGGATCGGTGATGCACAACGCGACATTTCGGTAGACGACATTTCCCATACGATTCGACTGATGTGGGTGGCATCGACGCTGGCACTGGCGCTGTTTATTGCGCTGCGGTGGCTGTGGGTCGGTGTAGCCTGAGGACAACATAATGCAATACATCCAGCAACCCCAGGCGATTGAAGCCAAAAGTTTCGACATTATTGGCGAGATCATCCGTGAAACCCGTCCGGACTATCAGTTTGCCAGTCCGTTACATGAAGCCATTATCAAGCGGGTTATTCACACGACGGCAGATTTCGACTGGCTGGACATTCTGTGGTTTTCCAGTGATGTGCTGGAGCAGTTTTGTGCGGCGCTTAGCCGTTCGAGCGTGATTTACACCGACACCACGATGGCGCTTTCCGGGATCAATAAAACGCTGCTGGCAAAATTCGGCGGTGAATGCCGCTGCTACATCAGCGACCCGCGGGTTGTGCGTACGGCAAAAGAGCAGGGTATTACCCGGTCCATGGCGGCAGTCGACATTGCGGTGAAGGAAGAGGGGGAAAAGCTGTTTGTCTTTGGCAACGCGCCGACTGCGCTGTTCCGCCTGCTTGAGCATGATGTTGCCGTCAGCGGTGTGGTGGGTGTACCGGTCGGGTTCGTTGGTGCTGAAGAGTCGAAAGATGCCCTGACCCAAAGCAATTTGCCCGCCATTGCAGCGTTAGGCCGCAAAGGGGGAAGCAATGTCGCCGCCGCTATCGTCAACGCCATGCTTTATCACATGCAGGGGGCGCGATGAGCGAGGCCTTCGATACGCCGGTGTGGCACAACGGTAAAGCGCTGCGTAAAGGGTATACCACGGGATCGTGCGCCACGGCGGCAGCAAAAGTTGCCGCGTTGATGGTATTGCGCCAACACCTCATCCATCAGGTTTCCATCGTGACGCCTTCCGGGGTGACGCTGTGCCTGAACGTGGAGTCACCGCATATCGAAGGGCAGCAGGCAATAGCGGCCATCCGCAAAGACGGTGGAGATGATGTGGACGCCACCCACGGCATGCTGATTTTTGCCCGCGTGACGTTAGACGATAGTGGCGTGATTGCCTTACAGGGCGGTGAAGGAGTCGGTACGGTAACCCGCAAGGGGATTGGCCTGCCGGTGGGCAGTTCGGCGATTAACCGTACACCTCGCCAGACCATTGAATCAGCTGTCCGCGAAGCGATTGGCCCAAATCGTGGGGCGCAGATTGAAATCTTCGCGCCAGAAGGCGAAGAACGGGCGCAAAAAACCTACAACTCTCGCCTTGGCATTCTTGGCGGCATTTCGATTATCGGCACCACGGGTATTGTCACGCCGATGTCAGAAGAGAGCTGGAAGCGTTCACTGTCGCTTGAGCTGGAAATTAAGCGGGCGGCAGGGCTGGAGCGTGTTGTACTGGTGCCGGGAAACCACGGCGAGCGTTTTGTGCGCGAGCAGATGGGTATCGACACCCAGGTTGTGGTCACCATGAGCAACTTTGTCGGTTACATGATTGAAGAAGCCGTACGTCTGGGGTTCCGGCAAATCGTGCTGGTGGGACATCCAGGCAAGCTCGTCAAAATCGCGGCGGGGATTTTCCATACCCATAGCCATATTGCCGATGCCCGCATGGAAACGCTGGTGGCTCACCTCGCGCTACTTGGCGCACCGCTGGAACTGCTGACGTTGGTCAGCGAGTGCGATACCACCGAAGCGGCGATGGAACATATCGAGGCGTACGGTTTCCAGCACATTTATGACCATCTGGCTCAGCGCATTTGTATGCGTGTCCTGCAAACGCTGCGCTTTATCAAAAATCCCCCGACCTGCGATGCCATCATGTTTTCTTTTGATAATCAGGTTCTTGGAAGTAATCGTCCGGTCGCAGAGATTGCTGAGGAGATGCAATGTTAACCGTTGTAGGGATGGGCCCCGCCGGTTTGCATTTGATGACGCCTGCGGCACGAGAAGCGGTCGCGACGGCGGATGTTCTGGTCGGTGGAAAGCGGCATTTGCAGCAATTCCCGGATTTTACCGGTGAACAGTTTGCTCTTGGCGCCAATATCCCGGAATTCCTGAGCTGGATTAGCGCGCACCAGGAGAAGCACGTTGTGGTACTGGCGTCTGGCGATCCCCTGTTTTACGGCATCGGGACGCGCATGGTGGCGCATTTTGGTATTGAGAATGTGCGGATTATTCCCGGCATTAGTGCGGTGCAGTACCTGTGCGCGCAGTCCGGTATTGATATGAACGATATGTGGCTGACCAGTAGCCATGGCCGCAGCGTCTGTTTTGATGAGTTGGCGCGACATAACAAGGTGGCGATGGTGACTGATGCGCTGTGTGGCCCGCGAGAAATCGCGCAGCAGCTCATTGCACGAGGCAAGGGGCATCGCTGGATGGTGATTGGCGAAAACCTGGCGATGGAAAACGAACAGATCCATTTCCTGCCTGTGCGTGAAGTTAACGCTGACTATGACATGAATGCAGTGGTGATCCTTGATGAAAGATGAGCTGTTTCTGCGTGGAGAGAAAGTGCCGATGACCAAAGAAGCGGTACGCGCACTTGCCCTCTCAAAACTTGAATTACACCGCGCCAGTCACCTGATTGATATTGGTGCCGGAACCGGCAGCGTGTCGATAGAGGCGGCGTTGCAATATCCCGGATTACGTGTAACGGCCATCGAACGTAACCCGGCGGCGCTCAGGTTGCTGGATGAAAACCGCCAGCATTTTGCCTGCGCAAATATCGATATTTTTCCCGGCGTTGCTCCCATGACCATCGCTGAAAAAGCCGATGCCATTTTTATGGGCGGCAGCGGAGGCCATCTGACCGAACTAATTGACTGGTCGATGCGCCAATTGCATCCCGCAGGGCGTTTGGTTATGACGTTTATCCTCCAGGAAAACCTCAACACCGCGCTGGCACATCTGGATCATCTTGGCGTACAGGGAGTGGATTGCCTGCAGCTACAGGTTTCCTCGCTTACCACGCTTGGCAATGGTCACTATTTTAAACCGAATAACCCCGTATTTGTTATCGCCTGTCAGAAGGAAGGAAACCATGTCTGAGATTTTTGATCCCCGTAGCGTGTGGTTTGTTGGCGCAGGTCCTGGCGATCGCGAGCTGATTACCCTCAAAGGTTACCGGTTGCTGCAGCAGGCGCAGGTTGTTATCTACGCCGGATCGCTGATTAACACTGAATTGCTGGAGTATTGTCCTGCCGGTGCTGAATGTCACGACAGTGCCGAACTGCATCTGGAGCAGATCCTTGATCTGATGGAGGCCGGAGTGAAAGCGGGCAAGACCGTTGTGCGCCTGCAAACCGGTGATGTCTCGTTGTACGGTTCCGTACGCGAGCAGGGTGAGGAGCTGACCAAACGCGGGATTGACTGGCAGGTGGTCCCCGGCGTCAGCGCGTTCCTCGGCGCGGCGGCGGAGCTGGGCGTGGAGTACACCGTACCTGAAGTTTCACAGAGCCTGATCATTACGCGCCTGGAAGGCCGCACCCCGGTACCAGAGCGTGAACAGCTGGAGTCTTTTGCCAGCCACCAGACATCAATGGCGATTTATCTTTCCGTCCAGCGCATTCATCGGGTGGCTGAGCGTCTGATTGAAGGCGGCTATCCGGCGACCACGCCCGTGGCGGTGATCTATAAAGCGACCTGGCCGGAAAGCCAGACCGTGCGCGGGACCCTGGCGGATATTGGCGACAAGGTTCGCGATGCGGGCATCCGTAAAACGGCCCTTATTCTGGTCGGTAATTTCCTGGGCTCGGAGTATCACTACTCCAAACTCTATGCGGCGGACTTTAGCCATGAATACCGTAAAGCCTGAGTCAATTGCGCTTTTTTGCCTGACTCCTGGCGGCGTTGTGCTGGCGAAACGTCTGGCAGCCATGCTGCCGGTTACCTGTTTTACCAGTGAAAAGCTGCTGGAGGAGGGGTTTATTCCCTTTGAAAACGGCTTTGCGAATACCGCCCGCGAAGCGTTTACGAATTACTCGGCGCTGATTTTTATCGGTGCGACCGGTATTGCGGTGCGCGTACTGGCCCCGCTGGTCAACGACAAGTTTTGCGATCCGGCGGTGGTGGTCATAGATGAACGTGCCCAGCATGTCATCAGCCTGCTCTCCGGCCACGCGGGCGGTGCCAATGCGTTGGCGCGTTATCTGGCGGGCATGTTGGGCGCTGACCCGGTTATCACTACCGCGACGGATGTGAACGATATGGCGGCACTGGATACGCTGGCATTTCAACTGAATGCCCGGATGAGTGATTTCCGTTCGGCGGTGAAGATCGTGAACCAGATGCTGGTCAGCAATAAGCGGGTTGGTTTGTGGTGGGATGACGAACTGACGCAGGATGTCAGCCATTGCGACCGGCGCGGGTTTATCACGGTTACCGATCTCAACCAGCTCCCTGAACTGGATGCGTTGGTGTGCATCACCTTACGCACCAATTTACCTGACCTGCCTGTTCCGCACTGGAAGTTGGTGCCACAGCGGGTTGTGGCCGGAATTGGCTGTCGCCGTGATACGCCGTTCCCTCTGCTGGCTGCGCTGCTTGCCCGGCAACTTGAAGCTCAACAGCTCGATCCGTTGGCGCTAAAAGCGATTGGCAGCATCACGCTGAAAAAAGATGAACAGGGACTTATCCAACTGGCTTCGTGCTGCCGCGTTCCTTTCGAAACCTTTACTGCTGACGCGCTGCGTGAGCATGAGCACCGTTTTCCAGCCTCATCGTTTGTTCGCAAAACGGTGGGTACAGGAAGCGTTTCCGGTCCTGCAGCCTGGCTGTTGAGCCACGGAAAACTGTTAGGCGAGACCCTGCGAGAACAGGGCGTCACTATCACTTTGGGAGTTTCACACTGATGTTAAGCGTAATTGGAATTGGCCCTGGCTCGCAGGCAATGATGACCATGGAAGCCGTTGAAGCACTGCAGGCAGCGGAAATCATCGTTGGCTATAAAACCTACACCCATCTGGTAAAAGCGTTCACGGGTGACAAGCAGGTGATCAAAACCGGAATGTGCAAAGAGATTGAACGCTGCCAGGCAGCGATCGAACTGGCACAGGCGGGTCACAACGTGGCGCTGATCAGTAGCGGTGACGCGGGGATTTACGGTATGGCCGGGCTGGTGCTCGAACTGGTCAGCAAGCAAAAGCTGGATGTTGAGGTCAGGCTAATACCTGGCATGACCGCTAGTATTGCCGCGGCCTCTTTGCTGGGCGCGCCGCTGATGCACGACTTCTGCCACATCAGCTTAAGCGATCTGTTAACGCCATGGCCGGTTATCGAAAAACGCATCGTTGCCGCCGGTGAGGCAGACTTTGTTATCTGTTTCTACAACCCGCGCAGTCGGGGTCGCGAAGGTCATCTGGCGCGCGCATTTGAGCTGCTTTCCGCCAGCAAAAGCGCACAAACGCCGGTGGGTATTGTGAAGTCTGCCGGACGTAAAAAGCAGGAAAAATGGTTAACCACGCTCGGTGAAATGGATTTCGAACCGGTTGATATGACCAGCCTTGTGATCGTGGGTAACAAAACAACCTATGTTCAGGACGGCCTGATGATCACGCCACGAGGTTATGTGCTGTGAATTACGGTGATGTGCTGGTCATGGGCGGTACGAGCGATGCGCGCATGCTGTGCCAGCAACTGGATGCGGCAAACGTGGCCTACACGCTGTCAGTTGCAACCCCAACAGGGAAACAACTGGCGGGAGACATCAAAGGCCAGGTGCGCTGCGGGCGTCTGGAGCGCGAACAAATGATTGCCTGGCTACAGGAAAATCGGACGCGCTGGGTGATCGATGCCTCGCATCCGTACGCCGAGGTGGTGAGCCGCAACATCATGAGCGCCTGCGAAGCGGCGGGCGTACTGCTGAGCCGCTACCAGCGTCCTGAGCAGTTGAGTGGTTTAACTCACCCGCACCTGTATACCGTACAAAGCATTCAGCAAGCCTGTGAGTTGGCGCGACGCTTCGGCGATCGTGTGCTGCTGACGACCGGCAGTAAAGATCTGGCTATCTGGCGCGAAGGGTTGCCTGAAAAAACGCTGCTGGCGCGCGTTCTGCCTGTTCCTGAGGTCATTCAGCAATGCGCGGATCTGGGATTTGGCGTCGGTGAAATCTTCGCACTGTGCGGACCGTTTAGCGCCGAGTTCAACGCTGCGTTTTATCGCCAGTGCCAGGCTGATGTGGTGATCACCAAAGCATCTGGCGCTGAAGGTGGTTATCAGGAAAAGGTTCAACCCTGTCTGGATGCCGGAATCCCCTGCATCGTGATTACACGTCCGGCACCGTTGGTGACGGGAGAAGAGTTACTGGAAAGTCAGGCCGCCTTTGGGGCGCGTTTAACGCGCTGGCTGGCCACTGCTTAAGGAGTTTGAGATGAAAAAGGCGCTTCTGGTGGTCAGCTTTGGCACCAGCTATCACGACACCTGCGAGAAAAATATTGTGGCCTGTGAGCGCGATCTCGCAGCTAGCTGCCCTGACCGCGACCTGTTCCGGGCGTTTACCTCCGGGATGATAATCCGCAAGCTCAAGCAGCGCGACGGCATTGAAATCGACACGCCGCTGCAGGCGCTGCAAAAACTGGCGGAGCAGGGGTATCAGGATGTGGCTATTCAGTCGCTGCACATTATTAATGGTGACGAATACGAAAAAATTGTCCGCGAAGTGCAAAGTATGCGTCCGCTGTTTTCACGCCTGACGCTGGGTGTACCGCTGCTGAGCAGCCATGAAGATTACGCACAGTTGATGCTGGCGCTGCAACAGCAGATGCCGGCGCTTGGCGAAAGTGAAAAAGTGGTCTTTATGGGACACGGTGCCAGCCACCATGCTTTTGCCGCCTATGCCTGTCTCGACCACATGATGACGGCGCAGCGCTTTCCGGCGCGGGTTGGGGCGGTGGAAAGCTATCCGGAAGTGGATGTGCTGATTGAAAGTTTATCTCAGGAAGGGGTGACGGCGGTGCATCTGATGCCGCTGATGTTAGTCGCTGGTGACCATGCCATCAACGATATGGCCTCCGACGAAGATGATTCCTGGAAAACGTTGTTCAATGCAGCAGGGATACCGGCTACTCCGTGGCTTAGTGGTCTGGGTGAGAACCCAGCGGTTCGCGCCATGTTCGTGGCACATTTACAGCAGGCGCTTAATGTGGCGCTGGGGGAAGCAGCATGAGCGGAAAACTGTATGCACTGAGCACCGGGCCAGGTGCTTCCGACTTGATTACCGTGCGTGCCGCACGCACGCTGGGCGCGCTGGATATTCTCTATGCGCCTGCCGGGCGTAAAGGCGGTGACAGTCTGGCATTGTCGATTGTACGTGAGTATATCGGTGAACAGACCGAAGTCCGCTGCTGCCATTTTCCTATGAGTGCCGATAGCGCTGAAAAAGAGGCCGTCTGGGATGAAGTTGCTGCCGCGCTGGTTCAGGAAGTCGAGGCCGGTAAGCAGGTGGGGTTTATCACTCTCGGCGATGCGATGCTGTTCAGCACCTGGGTCTTTTTACTTCAGCGTATTGGTTGTCCTGAATGGCTGGAAATCGTTCCTGGCGTCACGTCTTTCGCCGCGATTGCCGCGCGTTCCAAAACGCCGCTCGCTATGGAGCAGCAGTCACTGGCGGTGGTCTCCTGTACCGCACCGGAAGCGGAAATCCAGCAGGCATTAAAACAGCATGACAGTCTGGTGTTGATGAAAGTGTACGGTCGTTTTGCGCGTATTAAAGCGCTGCTACAACAAGAGGGTTTGTTGGATTGTGCATTAATGATGTCTGAAGCCACGCTGCCAGGTGAACAGTGCTGGCGTCATCTCGATGAGGTGAGCGACGATCAGCCGCTGCCTTATTTCTCGACCATTCTGGTCAATAAACAGTGGGAGTATGCACAATGAAGCTTGAACAACAGCTAAAACAGCTGTCTTTCAGCGGGTTGGCTGCGGCGCTATTACTGATGATTGTTCCTGAACAAGCGTTCGCCATGCACATTATGGAAGGTTTCTTGCCGCCGATGTGGGCGCTGGCCTGGTGGCTGCTGTTTTTACCCTGCCTGTGGTACGGACTGGTACGTCTGCGCCAAATTGTGCAGGAGGATAACCACCAGAAGGTTTTGCTGGCCCTGTGTGGCGCTTTTATTTTTGTGCTGTCGGCGCTGAAAATTCCTTCCGTTACCGGAAGCTGCTCACATCCTACCGGTGTAGGCCTGGCGGTTATCCTGTTTGGACCGGGCGTGGTAGCCATCCTTGGGGCGATTGTCCTGCTGTTCCAGGCTCTGCTGCTGGCACACGGTGGTTTAACAACGCTCGGCGCGAACGGCATGTCGATGGCGGTAATTGGCCCGGTAGTGGGTTACATGGTGTGGAAAATGGCCTGCCGCGCAGGGCTGCGTCGTGATGTCTGCGTCTTCCTGTGTGCGATGCTGGCGGATCTCGTCACCTATTTCGTGACTTCTGTACAGCTGGGCGTTGCGTTCCCGGATCCCTCTGCTGGCGCTACCGGCTCAATCATTAAGTTCATGGGGATTTTCTGCCTGACGCAGATCCCAATTGCGATTGCGGAAGGGTTACTTACCGTGCTGATTTACGATCAGCTAACCAAACGCCAGTTGATAACCGCACAAGGGCATTAACGATGAAAAAGACGCTGATTATATTGGGCATGGTAGTGGCGCTGGTGATCCTGCCGTTCTTTATCAACCACGGTGGGGAGTACGGCGGTTCAGATGGTGAGGCAGAAAGCCAGATTCAGGCTATTGCCCCGCATTATGAGCCCTGGTTCCAACCGTTGTATGAACCCGCAAGCGGTGAAATTGAAAGTCTGCTGTTTACACTCCAGGGATCGCTGGGCGCAGCTGTGATTTTCTATATCCTGGGTTACACCAAGGGTAGGCAACGCCGTGATGACCGGGCTTGACAGGCTTAGCTATCAAAGCCGTTGGGTTCATGTCTCGCCGGTGCGGAAATTTCTGCTCTGGCTGGTGATGATGATTCTGGCGTTTACCCTGCCCCCATTGGGGCAGGGTATTGAGCTTTTACTTATTGCCGCGCTGAGCTGCTGGCTGCTGCGTATTTCCTTCTGGCGCTGGTGCCGTTGGATGGCATTACCGTTTGGTTTTCTCACGGTTGGCGTGGTGACCATTTTGTTTAGCATCAGCCGCGATCCACAGACGCTGTTGGCCAGCATACCTGTGGGAAGTTACTGGTTGGGGATCAGTGCACTAGGTGTGGTAACCGCCAATGAAACCTTCTGGCGCAGCCTTGCCGCGCTGGCGGCAACTTTCTGGCTGGTGCTGAATCTGCCGTTTCCGCAATTAATTATCTTACTCAAACGCGCGCATGTTCCTCGCCTGCTAACTGAGCAGATCCTGCTGACCTGGCGGTTTATTTTTATTCTGTTAGACGAGGCGCTGGCTATTCATCGCGCACAAACGCTGCGTTTTGGTTATCGTAGCTTACCGTTGGGCTACCGCTCTCTGGCAATGCTGGTGGGATTGCTGTTTACCCGTGTGTTGATCCGCTACCAGCAAATGACCACCACACTGGATATCAAACTGTATCAGGGTGATTTTCACCTGTAAGGAAAAGTATGCTTGCCACCTCAGCGCTTTGGTTTCGCTATCAGGATGACCCGATCCTCAAAGGGCTAACGCTGGATTTTTCGACGCATGCCGTCACCGGACTGGTAGGCGCTAATGGCTGCGGGAAATCCACGCTGTTCATGAACCTGAGCGGTTTACTGCGCCCACAGCAAGGCGCGGTGATGTGGCAGGGCAAACCGCTGGATTACAGCAAGCGCGGCCTGCTGGCGCTGCGTCAACAGGTGGCAACGGTATTTCAGGACCCCGATCAGCAAATCTTTTATACCGATATCGACAGCGATATCGCTTTTAGCCTGCGCAATCTTGGGGTGGATGAAGCTGAAATCGCTCGCCGCGTGGAAGATGCGCTTACGCTGGTCGACGCCCAGCATTTTCGCCATCAGCCCATTCAGTGTTTAAGCCATGGGCAAAAAAAACGCGTAGCGATTGCCGGGGCGTTGGTGTTGCAGGCGCAGTATCTGCTGCTGGATGAACCTACTGCGGGCCTCGACCCGTCAGGCCGCACGCAGATGATTGAGATAATCAAACGCATCGTTGCGCAAGGAAACCACGTCGTAATTTCCAGCCATGATATCGATCTTATCTATGAAGTCAGCGATGCGGTGTACGTTTTACGCCGGGGCGAAGTACTCACGCACGGCACGCCAGGCGACGTTTTCGCCCGTACGGATCTTATTGAACACGCGGGATTAACTCAGCCCTGGCTGGTGAAGTTGCATACAGAGTTGGGCTTCCCGCTGTGTAAAACAGAGGCTGAATTTTTTAGCTGTATGCGAGAGAACGCACTGAAGGAGGCGTCATGACGCAGGCAATAATGTTGCAGGGAACGGCATCTGATGTGGGTAAAAGCGTATTGGTCGCCGGGCTGTGTCGTATTTTTTATCAGGATGGACTGCATACCGCGCCGTTCAAATCGCAGAACATGGCGCTGAACTCTGGCATTACGCCAGAGGGAAAAGAAATGGGCCGCGCGCAAATTTTTCAGGCCGAAGCCGCAGGCATTACGCCAGATGTGCGTATGAACCCGGTGTTGCTTAAACCGACCAGCGATCGAAAAGCGCAGGTAGTGCTGATGGGTAAAGTGGCAACCGATATGGACGCGGTGAGTTACCACGAGTACAAGCCACGTCTGCGGGAACAGATCCTGTCAGTTTATAACAGCCTGGCGCAGGAGTTCGATGTGCTGGTGCTGGAAGGAGCGGGGAGCCCGGCAGAGATTAACCTGCGCGATCGCGATATCGTCAATATGGGTATGGCCGAGATGGCGCAGTGCCCTGTCGTTTTGGTGGCGGATATCGATCGTGGCGGGGTGTTCGCCTCCATTTACGGCACGCTGGCGCTGCTGCACGATCACGAACGCGCACGGGTAAAAGGGGTGATCATCAACAAGTTTCGCGGTGATGTGACGCTGCTGCACTCCGGTATCGAGCAAATTGAAGCGCTGACCGGCGTTCCGGTACTGGGCGTGATGCCATGGCTGGATGTTGATCTGGAAGATGAAGACGGCGTTGCGCTGCAAAAGGGTAAGTATTTGCGCACTGACAAACGCGACATCGATATCGCCGTTGTTCAAATACCGCACATTTCTAACTTTACTGATTTCAATGCGCTTGCTGCGCAGCCGGATGTGCGCGTGCGCTATGTTCGCCAGCCTGAAGAGCTGGCGGGGGCCGATCTGGTGATTTTGCCGGGCAGCAAAAATACCCTTGGCGATCTGGTATGGCTGCGTGAAAGCGGGATGGCGCATGGCGTCGTGCAATTACATCGTAATAACGTACCGGTGGTTGGGATTTGTGGCGGCTATCAAATGCTCGGCGACACCATCATTGATGAAGTAGAGTCGGGCCTCGGTACGCTGCCGGGTCTGGGCTTACTCAATACAGTCACCCATTTTGCCCAGCACAAAACCACGACCCTGGTTGAGGGACAAATGTCTTCATCGCTGCCTGACTGGCTGGCCGGCACAGCGGGGTTATCCGTTCGCGGTTATGAAATTCATATGGGCGAAACAGCATTAACTGATGAATGCCGGTCGGTGATGACGCTGCACAAAGACGGCGGCAGCGTTGTTGACGGCGCGGTTACTCCGGATGGTCTGGCGTTCGGCACTTATCTTCACGGTCTTTTCGACAGCGATGATTTCACCCGTGCGTTGGTCAATGGCCTGCGAGAACGTAAAGGGTTAGCTCCGCTGGATTCCACCTTCCATTACGCGCAATATAAATCGCAGCAGTTTGATCTGCTGGCGGATGCGATGCGGCAACACATCGATATTGAAAAAATTTATACCATCATGCAGCAACACCGGGAGCCAGTATGATGATTCTGGTTACTGGTGGCGCGCGAAGCGGTAAGAGTCGGCATGCGGAAGCGCTGATCGCTGATTCCCCAAACGTTTTGTATATCGCGACTTCGCAGATTTTTGATGAGGAGATGGCTGCGCGAATTCAGCATCATCGCGATGGACGTCCTGCGCACTGGCGGACAGCCGAACGTTGGCAACATCTTGATGAACTGATCACGGACATGAACGATCCTCAGGAAGCTATTCTGCTGGAATGCATCACCACGATGGTGACCAACTTGCTGTTTGCGCTGGGCGGTGAAAGCGATCCGGACAGCTGGGATTACGCGGCGATGGAGCAGTCTATCGAAGGTGAAATCCGTTCGCTGATCGCAGCCTGTCAACGCTGCCCGGCAAAGATCGTGTTGGTCACTAACGAAGTGGGTATGGGGATTGTGCCGGAGAATCGTCTGGCGCGGCATTTTCGTGATATTGCAGGACGCGTGAACCAGCGACTGGCGGCGGCAGCGGATGAGGTCTGGCTGGTGGTATCAGGAATTGGAGTCAAAATTAAATGAGTAAGTTGTTCTGGGCAATGCTCTCTTTTATCAGTCGCTTGCCCGTTCCTGCTCGCTGGTCGCAAGGACTGGATTTCGAGCACTATTCCCGCGGTATTGTAATGTTTCCCCTGATTGGCGTCGTGTTGGGAGGGCTGACGGGGCTGGTCTTTATGGCGCTCCAGCCCTGGTGCGGTATTCCGTTGGCGGCCCTTTTCGCGGTGTTGACACTGGCATTGCTGACCGGGGGATTTCATCTGGATGGTCTGGCGGATACCTGTGACGGCATTTTTTCGGCGCGCCGACGCGAGCGGATGCTGGAAATCATGCGCGACAGTCGTCTGGGCACCCACGGTGGACTGGCGTTAATTTTCGTTTTACTGGCGAAGGTACTGGTGGTGAGTGAACTGGCTTTGCGTGGCACGCCAATGCTGGCCGCGCTGGCAGCTGCATGTGTCGCCGGGCGAGGAACGGCGGTGTTGCTGATGTATCGGCATCGCTATGCCCGCGAAGAAGGGCTGGGCAACGTTTTTATTGGCAAAGTCACCGGGCGTCAAACCTGCGTTACGTTGGGATTAGCGGCGATCCTTGCCGCCGTGCTACTTCCCGGCATGCGCGGCGTGGCAGCGCTGGTTGTCACAATAGTGGCGATTTTTATTCTTGGGCAGTTATTAAAACGCACGTTGGGTGGGCAAACCGGCGATACGCTGGGCGCTGCCATTGAACTTGGCGAGTTGATTTTCTTGCTGGCTCTGCTCTGAGTCAGCCCACATACTGGAACCCTTATGCAGACTTTAATCTCTTTACTCCGCACGATACCATCACCCGACAGTGCCGCGATGCTGCGTGCACAGCAGCATATTGACGGCTTGCTTAAGCCGCCGGGAAGTTTAGGGCGACTCGAATCTCTCGCCGTACAATTGGCCGGGATGCCTGGCCTGAAGGGTGTGCCGCATGTGAATGGCAAAGCGATGCTGGTGATGTGCGCCGATCACGGCGTGTGGGATGAAGGGGTTGCCGTTTCGCCTAAAGTTGTTACGGCTATACAGGCTGCCAATATGACGCGTGGAACGACCGGTGTCTGCGTCCTGGCCGCTCAGGCTGGGGCGAAGGTTCATGTGATAGATGTTGGGATTGATGCTGAACCTATTCCCGGTGTGGTGAATATGCGTGTGGCACGCGGCTGCGGCAATATAGCCGAAGGCCCGGCAATGAGCCGTTCGCAGGCCGAGGAGCTGTTGCTGGAAGTCATCCGCTATACCCATGAACTGGCAAAAGACGGTGTAACGCTGTTTGGCGTCGGGGAGCTTGGTATGGCAAATACTACACCTGCGGCGGCCATTGTTAGCGTTCTGACCGGCAGTGATGCTGAGGAAGTCGTGGGTATTGGCGCTAACCTTCCTCTTTCTCGGGTGGGGAATAAGGTAGACGTTGTGCGCCGGGCAATTGCCGTCAATCAACCGGATCGCCATGACGGTGTCGATGTGCTGGCTAAGGTTGGCGGGTTTGATCTTGTCGGTATGGCGGGGGTGATGCTGGGGGCGGCCTCCTGTGGCCTGCCGGTCGTGCTGGATGGTTTTCTTTCGTATTCTGCTGCTCTGGCGGCCAGCCAGATTGCACCGCAGATTAAACCCTACCTAATCCCGTCACACTTTTCCGCTGAGAAGGGCGCCCGCACCGCGCTGGCGCATCTTGAATTGGATCCTTATCTGAATATGGGGATGCGTTTAGGTGAAGGTAGCGGGGCCGCGTTGGCGATGCCGATTGTTGAAGCTGCCTGTGCGATGTATAAAAATATGGGGCAGCTCGCCGCCAGTAACATCGTGCTTCCAGATGGTAAGGAAGCGTAGTTACCGTTCAACCTGAACCTCGCCTGATGGCGAGGTTTTTTTATGCGCAAATATGTCGTAACCCACTAAAACAGATAATAAAAGCTATACTTTACGGATATCTGTTGCGACGAAGGAAAGGAAAAAGATGCGTCGTGTAAAACTGCTTTGTTCACTCATTATGCTGCTTGCGAGTCAGGGCGCGCAGGCGGTGAGTTATCCGCTGCCGCCAGAGGGGAGTCGCCTGGTGGGTAGCACTTTGACTATTACGGTTCCACAAGGAAACACCAAGCCGCTGGAGGCATTTGCCGCTCAGTACGGGCAGGGGTTGAGCAATATGCTTGAAGCCAATCCGGGCGTCGATGTTTTTCTGCCTAAATCGGGTTCAACGCTGCTTGTGCCACAGCAACTGATACTTCCGGATACCGTGCGTGAGGGGATTGTCATCAACGTCGCCGAGATGCGGCTTTACTATTATCCTGCTGGCAGCAATACGGTTGAGGTTTTACCCATTGGCATTGGTCAGGCGGGTAGAGAAACGCCGCGTAACTGGGTGACGGCGGTCGAACGTAAGCAGGAAGCACCAAGCTGGACGCCGACGCCAAATACCCGACGTGAATACGCCGCTCGCGGTGAAAGCTTGCCGGCTTTTGTTCCTGCCGGACCAGAAAATCCGATGGGCCTGTATGCAATTTATATTGGCAGGCTTTATGCCATTCACGGGACAAATGCCAATTTCGGTATTGGTCTGCGGGTAAGCCAGGGGTGCATCCGTTTGCGGAATGACGACATCAAGTACCTGTTTGATACGGTGCCTGTAGGGACGCGAGTACAACTGATAGACCGACCGGTGAAATACAGCGAAGAGCCGGACGGTAGTCGCTGGGTGGAAGTACATGAGCCGCTGTCACGAAACCGTTCGGAATACGAGTCTGACAGAAAGGTGCCTTTGCCAGTCACTCCCGCTTTGCGCACCTTTATCAGCGGGAATGACGTGGATGTGAGCCGCGGGAGCCAGGCACTGGAAAGACGTTCCGGTATGCCGGTGAACATCAGCCTGGTACAGAAGCATTATTAATTTTCAGGGCGACCCTGTTTACCTTCAGGTCGGATGGGTCGCTTTTTTAATTTGATACTGCCCCATTTTTACCACGCCAATATGGTCAGCCATTAGCTGGGCTTCGTGTTCACTGTGGGTAACCAACAGCGCCGTTTGCCCGGCGGCGCGCAAAATATCCCGTACCTCGTTGCCAAGACGCTCACGCGTGCGCTTATCCAGGCTGGAGAAGGGTTCATCGAGCAACAGGATTTCCGGATGTGGCGCCAACGCGCGAGCAAGGGCGATACGCTGTTGTTGCCCGCCGGAAAGCTCATGCGGATATCGGTTGGCATGGCTGTGTAACTCCACCATTTTCAACAGCTCAGTCACTCTGGCCTGTTGTTCCTCACGCGGCATGCGACGCAATCCAAAGGCCACATTTTGCTGCGCGGTCAGATGGGGGAATAACGCATATTCCTGGAAGACCATGCCGACATGACGTTTTTCCGGTGGCAGATGAACGCCGGGACCGGCAACACGTCGCTGTGACACATAGATCTCTCCGTTTTGCAGGCGTTCAAATCCGGCTACTGCGCGTAGCACCGTGGTTTTTCCGCAGCCTGAAGCGCCCAGCAGACAGGCAATTTCACCTTTACGTACCGACATTGAAAATCCGCTCAGTACCGATTGCTGGCTGTTGCCATAAGCAACATGTACATCCTGGAGTCGTAATGCAATTTCTGACATTGTTGCTCTCTTAACCACGGCGAGTCATTTGGTGACGCACCAACAAAATAACCGGTAGCGTGCCAGCTAAAACAATCATTAGCGCGGCGATAGCACCTTCTTCATAGGTTCCACGTGCGGCTTCCGCATACAGCAACGTTGCCAGCGTTTCAAAATTGACCGGGCGCAAAAGCAACGTTGTTGGCAGCTCTTTCATGGCATCAGCAAAAACCAGCAGGGCACTGCTGACTAACGCCGGGCGCAGCAGGGGAAAATGGACTCGTGCAAACGTCCCCGCACCATTCTCACCCAACAGACGAGACGCCTGTTCCAGCGAAGGTGGAATGCGGCCCAGACCAGAATCCAGCGCGCCAATGGCAATCGCCTGGAATCGCATGGCACAACAAATTACCAGCAGGATCCCGGCGGACATCAGCGGCAGGCCGCGAACATCCAGTAAATCTGCCAGCCAGCGGTCGACAGCCATGGCGGGGGGTAAAAAACCAATCGCCAGAATTGTGCCGGGAACCGCATAGCCTAAAGAGGCCAGACGCATCACGCCGCGACGAAATCCCGGCATGGCGTTGTCTGCGGCGCTATGACGCGCGCTCCAGGCCACCAGCATACTGACGCAAACCACCACTAGCGTAGTTCCCGCTGCCAGCGATAGCGTATTTTGCAATGCTGACAGTAACGAAGAGGAAAGGGGGTTCTCATCACCTATACGTTTGGCGCTTTCCCACATTAAAAACAGTACCGGAGCCAGAAAACCCAGCACAACCGGCAGTGAAATAACGCCACCGAGCAGCCAACCACGCCAGCCACGCACGCGCGTTGGTTGAATTTCCCGCAGGCTGCGGCTGCTGAATCCTTGTTTTCTGCGACCATAAAATTCCAGCGTCAGAATAAGGAATATAAACATCAGCATCATGCAGGCAATTTGTGCCGCGGCAGATAAATCAGACCGCGAGATCCATGTGGTGTACACGGTAACGGTTAACGTCTGTACACCGAGAAACTCCGATGCGCCAATATCGTTGAGCGTTTCCAGCAGTGCCAGACTGATCCCAACGGCCAACGCCGGACGAGCCATGGGCAAAGCAACACGAAAGAAGGTTCCGGTTGCGCTGCATCCCAGCGTGCGTGCGGCTTCCAGTAAATGAGCCGGTTGGCTAATAAACATGGCGCGGGTTGTCAGATACACGTATGGGTATAGCACTAATCCGAGCAGGATGATTGCGCCGGAAAGTGAGCGTAAATCAGGCAGTCGGAACTGTCTTGGGCTGTCAAAACCCAATAAAAAACGGATAAACGTTTGCAGAGGGCCAATCGGATGCAGCAGATCGAGCCATGCAAAGGCCACAATGTAGGTCGGCATCGCCAGCGGCAACAGTAACGCCCAACTAAGTATTTTACGTCCAGGAAAATCCCATGCCGTTACCGCCCATGCGCTGCCTACGCCAATCACGCCGACCATCACCGCGACACCGGCTAATAACAGCACGGTATTTTTTAGTGCGGCAGGCAGTACATACGTCAGGAGATTATCCCAGTGAGATAAATCGGCCTGGGTAGCCTGCCAAATCAGCGCAATGATGGGTGTCAGAACGCCAAGCGCTACGCACAGCGCGCCAAGATGTAGCGGCGTTAATAATGACTGCGGCCCGGAAACCAGGCCGCGTAACGTCGGAAACTGCAGAGGTTTATTGATCGAATCCAACTTTATCTACCAGCAGACTAGCTTGTTTACGATATTTAACGATTTCGGTTAACGGCGTTTTATCGACGTCGATTTCACCAATGGTTGCGCTAATAACCGGGTCAAGCGTCACGCCTTTCAGTACCGGGTATTCGAAGTTCGCTTTTGCATACTGCTGCTGGGCAGGTGCGGAAACCAGATATTCCATCAGCTTAACGGCATCGGCTTTATTTGGTGCATAGCGGGCTACAGCTGCGCCACTGATGTTGACGTGTGTACCGCCATTTTCAAAGGTGGGTTTAACGACTTTAATCGCATCGCCCCACTGACGTGCATCACTGCCTTCTTTGGCGTTTTTCATATGGCCGACGTAATAGGAGTTGGCGAGACCAATATCGCAAATGCCGCCGAGAATATCGCGAGCTACATCGCGGTCGCCACCGGTAGCTTTACGCGCCAGGTTAGCTTTCACACCGCGCAGCCATTCTTCGGTCTTTGCTTCACCGTGATGAGCAATCATTGCGGCGATCAGCGCCGTGTTATACGGGTGCTGTCCGGAACGAATACAGACTTTACCTTTGTACTCAGGGCTGGCGAGTTGTTCGTAATGCCAGTTATCGATTGGCAGTGACTTCTCGGCATACAGCACGCGGGCACGCATCGACAGCGCAAACCACTGATTATCTGCGCCGCGCAGATTAGCCGGAATAGCGGTTTTCAGTGCTTCTGACTCTACTGGCTGAGTTACACCCGCTTCCACTAAATCAATGAGGTTACCGGCATCAACGGTCATCAGCAGGTCAGCAGGTGAATTTTTACCTTCAGCTTTAACGCGCTCAAGCATACCGTCCTTGATATAGACCGTACTGACTTTGATGCCGCTGGTTTTGGTCCAGCTATCAAGCAAAGGCTGGATCAGACCCGGTTCACGGGTGGTATAGAGCGTTAACGTTTCCTGAGCGAAAGCCGGTAGGCTAACAGAGAAGACCAGGGCAGAGGCAAGTGTGATACGGCGCAGTCCGGCGCGAGGCAGAGAATTCATCGTTTATATCCCAGAGTAATTGGAACGTACAGTGAACCGAGCGGGGGGCTCGTTCCTTTGGCCCGCGTACAATAAATGATAATCACTAGCACTTACAATAATTGCAAAGTTTAAACGATTTACATTTACATAACTTTAATCAACGTTGTGATACGGCATGTAACATGCGGTGCAGAACAGGCAGGGGGCTTATGAGAGGGATTTTATAGCGACCTGAAAAGCAAAAAACCTGCTTAGTTTCCTAAGCAGGCTTCTTAAATATGGCTCCTCTGACTGGACTCGAACCAGTGACATACGGATTAACAGTCCGCCGTTCTACCGACTGAACTACAGAGGAATCGTGTGAACGAGGCGCATATTACTGACCTCACCATGAGGTGTCAACAGTAAAATTAGCGCGTCATTTCAATTGGTTAATTAATCTTCAAATTCAGCGTTAATGCACATTTGGTGAGCGACAATGGCCACCTTAGCGGGTATCGCGTAACCGCTCCATGGGGTTCTGGCGGTAAAATTGAATGAAACGTTGCCATAATGCCGGAAAACGTGGTGCAAATAATTCAGGGGCACTGAAGAAATACTCTGATAGAACGGCAAAGCATTCGGCAGGATCGGTCGCTGCGTAGGCATCTATACTGCACGCGGTTTCACCGACCAGATCAATTTCATCCTGAATGTTATTCATTGCGGCATGCAGATCGTGCTCCCAACTGGCAATATCTCGCAGAGGGATCGCCGGAATACCGCTGGCACGGTCGCCATTACGCATATCAAGCTTATGTGCCACTTCATGGATGATCAGATTAAAGCCGGAGGCATCAAAAGAATCCTGAATGTCGAGCCAGTTGAGGATTATCGGACCTTGCTGCCAGCTCTGCCCGGACTGTACAACACGTTGATTATGTACCAGCCCAATATCGTCTTCCCATTCATCGTCCACGACAAACGGGGCAGGGTAGATGAGAACTTCATGAAAACCGTCGAGCCACTCGATCCCCAATTCCAGAACAGGCAAACAGAAAAGCAGCGCAATGCGCGCACTTTTTAGTGGATCAAGTTCAAACCCCTGAAGCGCTACCAATCTTTTTTGCTGTAAAAAGCGCTCGGCCAGGGCGATAAGCCTGGCTTGTTCTTGCTCGGTGAGATTCACCAGAAGAGGAATAGCCAGGGCGTCGTCCCACGGCCAGTCGTCACTCCGGGTTGTTTCTTGCTCTTTCCAGGGCCACTTAATCATCGTTTTGCTCGCAAACTCGTCACTTGAACGAAATTGACGGAACGGGGTCTGTTAAAATGCCAAATTACCTGGCATCATGGCAACCGCCAAAACGGAGAGATGCCAGAGCGGCTGAATGGACCGGTCTCGAAAACCGGAGTAGGGGCAACTCTACCGGGGGTTCAAATCCCCCTCTCTCCGCCACTATTCAAGCACTTGCACGCCTCGCTTTCAACGACAGTTCTCATGGATGTTTTTTTCTTTGAGTATCCTCACAAGTTTATCGTTGTAATGCCCGTGTGATAAAAAAAATACGTTTCGGATAAATAAAAAGCCCGCTTCATATGAAGCGGGCTTGCTTGTTTTTGCGTCAATTAGAACTGGTAGACTAAACCAACCGCAACGATGTCGTCAGTTGCGATACCATTGCTTTCATAGAAGCTGTCGTCTTCATCCAGCAGGTTGATTTTATAATCGACATAGGTGGACATGTTTTTGTTGAAGTAGTAAGTCACACCCACATCAACATATTTGACCAGGTCTTTGTCGACATAACGCCAGTTACCGCGACTGACTTCCTGACCACCTAAATCCTTGCCTTTAGACTGCAGGTAAGCGATGGAAGGGCGTAGACCGAAGTCGAACTGGTACTGCGCAACTACTTCAAAGTTCTGGGTTTTGTTGGCGATACCGTAATCACCGTAAGCGGTCATATTGCGAGTTTCTGCGTACATGGCAGCCAAGTAAATATCATTGGCATCATATTTGGCACCCACGGTCCAGGCATCCGCTGTGTCACCGCCTGCATAGCTGTTGGCATGGCTACTATCGCCACGGCCAGCAGCAACCTGATTGTTAGAACGGTCAGAACTGGAGTATGCAGCGCCAAGACTTAAACCGAAGTCGAAGTCATAAGAGGTGGACATACCGAAACCGTCGCCGTTCTCACGTGTCAGGTCCCGACCTTTACCATTACCGGTACCTTCGCCTGAACCACCGTCTTCATTATTGCCCTGATACTGCAAAGCAAAGTTCAGGCCATCAGCCTGCCCAAAGAAGCCTTTATTGCGATAGGTGGCTACGCCGTTGGTACGACCGGTCATATACACGTCGGTTTGGGTGTAGGAGTCACCGCCAAATTCTGGCAGCATATCGGTCCAGGCTTCTACGTCGTAGACCACGCCGTAGTTACGACCATAATCGAAGGTACCATTCTGGCCAAAACCTAAACCGGCGAAGGCCAGACGAGTTGCAGAATTTGCGCCGTCACCTTCAGCGGTATTGGCCTTAATGTTATATTCCCACTGACCGTAACCAGTCAGCATCTCGTTGATCTGGGTTTCGCCTTTAAAACCCAGACGCGCATAGGTCTGATCGCCATCGTTGCCCGCATCGTCAGAGAAATAACGCAGACCGTCGACTTTACCGTACAGATCCAGTTTATTGCCGTTCTTATTATAGATTTCAGCCGCATTTGCTGCGCCTGCAGCTAATAAAGCAGGGAGAAGCAGTGCCAATACTTTTCTTTTCATTATGTATTCCCTTTGCATGATAATTAAAATGAATATGTAGTACTATCCGAGTGACTACATTTGGATACTATCTATGAAGTTCATTTAATTTAAAATATAACATGTAACAAATGTATTTAAAATATTTCAAAATGTTTCTTTTACATCTTTATATAATTATGCGTGTGTGTTAATTACATTGGTATTCGCCATGTGAATTGTTTTTAATCAGTTAGTTATATGTGTTTATCTATTTATTTGTTATGTGTATTTTATTTGTTTTGGATGTTTGTTTTTAATATTCATATAAATTATTTTTCGATATTGGCGTGGTGGGCTTTATAAATTCATGTGGATTTTATTTTTAGTGCAATAATAAAAGATGATTATGTAATGGGGCGGGCAGTGGTCTGCAATGAAAATTGTTGCTAAGGTGATTTTCTTTCTACAAAGGAGATAGCATGAAACTGCACGACTGGCAGTCGCGATTTGAAGCCTGGTTAGCTGATAACCATTCTGGACAAGATGCTGCACATGACATCTTTCACTTTCGACGTGTGTGGATAACGGCGCAAAAGCTGAGTACAGATGCAACCGTAGACTGGCTGGTGGTGTTGACCGCGTGCTACTTCCACGATCTCGTCAGCCTGCCAAAGAACCATCCTGAGCGTCATTGTTCGTCGGTACTGGCAGCCAAGGAAACACGTTGTGTTTTGATGCGCGATTTTCCGGATTTTCCACAACAGCGGTTATCGGCAGTGTGTCATGCCATTGAGGCGCACAGTTTTAGCGCCAAAATCGCGCCAGAAACCCTTGAAGCGAAAATCGTGCAGGATGCAGACCGGCTTGAGGCGCTGGGTGCAATTGGTTTAGCGCGCGTATTTGCCGTTTCAGGGGCGTTGGGGGTTGCGCTGTTTGATGCGGAAGATCCGTTTGCCCGAAAGCGTAGCCTTGACGATAAACAGTACGCGCTCGATCACTTCCAGACCAAGTTATTGACGTTGCCGTTGACGATGCAAACCGAGCAAGGGCGGCATTTGGCACAACATAATGCGGATTTTTTACTGACGTATATGGCGAAGCTGAGCGCGGAGCTAAAAGGAGAATACGAAATGCTGGATCTTGACGCGATTCAACCCTTTAAAGCGCGCTAGTCGCCAATACGGCTGAAACGTCAACCGTGCTAATTTATGTTAATCTGTCGGTTATCCATTTCTGCCGGTTAAATGTATGCAGGATAATTTTTCAGTAGCAGGCTCCATGAACCCGATGACAGATGAAAACGAGGCCGACGTGCAGGTGATGTTGGCCAAGTTGCTTGAAATATATGACGTGAAAACGCTGGTTGCTCATCTGAATGGCGTTGGTGAGAACCGCTGGAGCCCGGCCATCTTTAAGCGAGTGGTTGCTAATGAAACATGGCATCGCCTCAGCGACCGCGAGCTCATTCATCTGAATACTTTGTTGCCGAAACCACCTGCGCATCATCCGCATTATGCCTTTCGCTTTATCGATCTTTTTGCCGGTATTGGCGGTATTCGTCGCGGCTTTGAAGCGATTGGCGGGCAGTGCGTGTTTACCAGTGAGTGGAACAAGCATGCGGTGCGCACCTATAAAGCGAATAACTACTGCGATCCGCTCCAGCACCGCTTTAATGAAGATATTCGTGATATCACACTCAGCCATCATGACGGGGTGAGTGACCAGCAGGCGGCAGAACATATTCGCCAGCATGTTCCTGAACATGACGTGCTGTTGGCCGGATTCCCATGTCAGCCATTTTCTCTGGCTGGTGTATCAAAGAAAAACGCGTTAGGGCGGGCCCATGGTTTCGCCTGTGATACGCAAGGCACACTTTTTTTTGATGTAGTGCGCATTATCGATGCGCGTCGGCCAGCCATATTTGTGCTCGAAAACGTCAAAAACCTGAAGAGTCACGATCAGGGCAAAACGTTTCGCATCATTATGCAAACGCTGGACGAACTGGGTTATGACGTGGCGGATGCGGCGGATAACGGTCCGGACGATCCGAAAATTATCGATGGGCAACATTTTTTGCCTCAGCATCGCGAACGTATCGTGCTTGTCGGCTTCCGACGCGATCTGAATTTGAAATCAGACTTCACGCTGCGGGATATTGTCACGCGTTATCCGCAGCGGCGTACTACGCTTGCGGAACTGCTTGAGCCGACCGTCGATGCGAAATATATACTGACGCCGGTGTTGTGGAAATACCTCTATCGCTATGCGAAAAAGCATCAGGCGCGGGGCAATGGATTTGGCTATGGCATGGTGTATCCCGGTAACCCTGATAGCGTAACGCGCACATTATCTGCGCGTTATTATAAAGATGGGGCGGAGATCCTGATTGACCGTGGCTGGGATATGGCGCTGGGTGAAAAAGATTTTGACGATCCGCAGAATCAGCGCCACCGCCCACGCAGACTTACGCCCAGAGAGTGCGCGCGTCTGATGGGGTTTGAATCTCCGCAGGGCTATCAGTTCAGGATCCCTGTGTCAGATACCCAGGCTTATCGCCAGTTTGGTAATTCGGTGGTCGTTCCGGCATTTGCGGCGGTGGCCAGGTTGCTGGAGCCGAAAATCAGGCAGGCAGTTGCTATTCGCGAGAAAGAGAACCAGCGTGGCAGACGTTCACGATAAAGCAACACGCAGTAAAAATATGCGGGCGATAGCTACCCGCGATACCGCAATTGAAAAACGCCTTGCCAGCGTGCTGACAGAGCAGGGGGTAACGTTTCGCGTGCAGGATGCGACGTTACCCGGTCGCCCTGATTTTGTGGTGGATGATTATCATTGTGTGATTTTTACTCATGGCTGTTTCTGGCACCACCACGATTGCTATTTGTTTAAAGTCCCCGCGACACGAACGGAATTCTGGCTGGAAAAAATAGGCAAAAATGTCCAGCGCGATGCGCGGGATTGTGAAAAGTTGCAGGCTCTGGGCTGGCGCGTACTGATTGTCTGGGAGTGCGCCCTGCGTGGTCGCGAAAAGCTGGACGATGAAGCGTTATCTGAACGTGTCATCGAGTGGATCTGCGGCGGTGGCGACACCGCGCAGATCGACACACTCGGTATTCATTTACTGTAACGTTTTTTCCGACGGGGTAGCAACGGCATCCGCTTTAACAGGGAACAGGTATTTCCCCAACGTTACCAGCACCACAGCAAACACGATCACGCCGAGTGCCAGCCATTCGATAGGGGCCAGTCTTTCACCCCCCAGACCGGTACCTAACAGCACGGCAACAACCGGATTGACGTAAGCATAGCTGGTGGCTAGCGCCGGGCTGACATTGCGGATCAGGAACATATACGCATTAATAGCAATAATGGAGCCAAACAGGGCCAGGTAAGCCACAGCCATAAAGCCTGAAAATGTTGGCATGGTGGTCAGTTTTTCCCCGGAGAGTAGCGATGCGCACATCAGCACAATACCGGCGGCTAACATTTCAATGGCTCCGGCCATCATGCCAACGGGTAGCGTAATGCGTGAACCGTACACTGAGCCAAACGCCCAGCTTATTGAACCGATCAGGATCAAAATAGCGCCCCACGGATTGCCACTTAAATTGCCCCCGCTGTTCAGCATGATGATCCCTGCTAGCCCAATCGCTATCCCCAACCATTCCAGCTTGCGCGTTTTGATGCCAAAAAAGTGGCTAAAACACAGCGTAAATAACGGGACGGTGGCGACCACCACGGCGGCAATACCGGAAGGGACATTTTGGTGTTCTGCGACGGTGACCAGACCATTACCCACAGCCAGCAGCAGGATACCAATTAACGCGGCGTTCAGGATTTGGCGTAAGGGGGGCAGCTTATGCCCACGAATAAGTAAGAAACTTGTTAATAAAATTCCCGCGGAGAGAAAACGTACGGCTGCCATCATTAACGGCGGCCAGCTTTCAACGCCAATGCGAATAACGAAGTACGTGGAACCCCAAATGATGTACAGCGCGAATAGCGCACTGAAAAGCGGTAACAATTGCCTGAAACGCATAATCCCTCACGGTGGAAATAAAAAGGTGCAACATAGTAAACGTCAAAACTATCTTACTGGCGAGATTTATAATTACGTGTTGATGTTAAAAACTTGTTGACCAGAAAGGTCAGTTTCAGCATGGCGTGTTTTACTTCATACTTATGACTGCAAAAAAATAATATTGAGGGTGAAAATTTTGGCAGGAAGTAGCTTACTGACCTTACTCGATGATATCGCCACGCTGCTGGATGATATCTCAGTGATGGGAAAACTGGCCGCGAAAAAAACCGCGGGCGTGCTGGGGGATGATCTGTCGCTTAATGCACAGCAGGTGTCGGGCGTGCGGGCGAACCGCGAACTCCCGGTGGTCTGGAGTGTAGCGAAAGGATCGTTTGTTAACAAAGTTATTCTGGTGCCGTTGGCGCTATTGATAAGCGCATTTATTCCCTGGGCGATCACCCCCTTATTAATGGTAGGCGGGGCGTTTCTCTGTTTTGAAGGGGTGGAAAAGGTTCTGCATACCCTGGAGGCGCGTAAGCACAAAGAAAGCCCGGAAGAGCGTCAGCAGCGTCTGGCTGCCCTGTCCGCACAGGATCCACTCACCTTTGAGAAAGATAAAATCAAAGGGGCAATACGTACCGACTTCATTTTGTCTGCCGAGATTGTCGCAATTACGCTGGGTATTGTAGCGGACGCCCCTTTGCTGAATCAGGTGTTGGTGCTATCTGGTATCGCGTTAGTGGTGACCGTGGGCGTGTATGGCCTGGTCGGGATTATCGTTAAGCTTGATGACATTGGGTACTGGTTGGCAGAAAAGCGCAGCCTGCTTGCCCAGTCGCTGGGGAAAGGGTTGCTGGTGGTTGCCCCCTGGCTGATGAAAACACTTTCGGTGGTTGGCACACTGGCGATGTTTTTAGTGGGAGGCGGCATTGTGGTACACGGAATATCGCCGCTGCATCATGCGATTGAACATTTTGCTCAGCAGCAAAGTACATTGATTTCGCTAATGCTTCCGACTCTGCTTAACCTGGTGCTCGGCTTTATCATCGGTGGGATTGTCATTCTGCTGGTAAAAGCTGTCGCCAGAGTGCGCGGAATTTCGCACTAATTGTTACAGGACTGATTACGCAAAACGCCTCCTTGTCATCTAAGGTGTAAAGGTTTCTCTTGATACAGGAGGCAGGTATGGTCTTTTCTGTCAGTGAGGAAGTCACCTCCAAAGAGGGTGGCCCACGTATGATCGTTACCGGGTATGCCAGCGGAATGGTGGAATGTCGCTGGTACGACGGCTTTGGCGTTAAACGGGAAGCATTCCGTGAAGATGAACTGGTGGTGCCTGGAGAGCGAAGACAGCTCTCCCAGGATGCCTGAACATTTGGCTCGACCGTAACCTGGTGATCTCTCACCCATTAGTTATATTTATCATTCCGGTGAGAATTATTTACTTGTCAGGCAAAAAAATTGCAGATAAGGTTTGGTTCACATCAGATTTTCTGGTGTAACGAATTTACAAGTGCTTCTTGCATAAGCAAGCTTGATCCCGACCCGATAAGGGCCGGGATTTTTTTCGCCCTCAGTCAGCGATTGATCTCCGACACGCTAAAGTCATGGATATCAAGCTCGAACGCATCGGCCAGTTCATGCCATGTATGGTAATCACGCCCGTCAACGCTGACGCGCTCCGGGTCATCCTGGCTGCGATGAATTTCACTCTCGCAGATTTCGTTGATTGCCTTTAGCAGCGCGTCGACATCGACGCTGACTTCACTTTTGGCCGTATCGCTGTACTCTTTCGCGGTTTTCATCCTCATACCTCTCAACCGTTAAGGATACCGGGGGAGCGTACCCAAACATCAGATACGCACAACTTAAGTATAGACCGTCGATAAAACCCGCAATCGCGCGTGCACAGCGCTGCCAGAAAAAGGAATTTGTTCTACACTGGCACAAAGCCACAGGAGGAAAACTATGAAGGTGAATGATCGGGTCACAGTCAAAACGGACGGCGGTCCTCGTCGACCGGGCGTGGTACTGGCAATCGAAGAATTTAGTGAAGGCACCATGTACCTGGTTTCGCTGGAAGACTACCCGCTCGGTATCTGGTTCTTTAATGAATCAGGTCATCAGGATGGTATCTTTGTGGAAAAAGTGGAGTGAGATGAGTTTCGCTGTTTGATTCTGACTGGTGGAGTCGCCACCAGTCAGAACGTTTTAGCGCATATTCACAAAGATACCATTGGTGACGTTATCCGTAAGCCTTACAACGTGATAGATAACTTGCTTATTATGCGTTTTAATCTTTCGTTTTATATTCCCCTTATGGGATGACACCGTCTTGGCTTTGATATTCATTTGATCTGATATCTGTATTGTTCCCTGACCCTCCATCCACATACGCAGCATGCTGGATTCGGTTCGACTTAATGATAATGTCGGCAGATTCACATCAATAGCAATATCTACTTCCTTTTTCAGAATATCGCCAAGTAGTTTATCCAGTGAATCAGGTTTAATCGATTTAGAACTAATCAATAAATTTTTTCTGACGAGTAGATATTCATCAAAATGCACGTTGGCAATTGCCATAAACACAATAAATAATGTGCTGGGATGCTGATTAATGATTTGCTTTATTTGCTGGCTATTAGCAGGATCGTGGATAAAGCAGTCCTCATTAATAAACACCACAGCGGGTTGTTGAGAGACACAGGCGAGACTGAGTTCATCAACGTTGGAAATGTTGTTGATTTCCCTTTTTTTCACTCCCCGACTTACCAGATATCCGGTTAACCCTAGTCGGGTGTAACTGCATAAATCCATAATAATCGTTGACATGGCATACCCTCACTCAATGCGTAACGATAATTCCCCTTACCTGATTATTTCATCACAACTAAACGGAATAATAACGACCCAAGATGACGCTTTCGCTGTTTTTCAGGCGAATTTACTATCCCGTAAAGTTGCGTATAATTTGCCAGGAAACATCTTAAAGTAAAGTGAATGTTGCGTTATGTGAGTGAGACAAAAACAAATAAGCCGCGACAGAGATATCCTGGTGGATGTTGTCACTTTTTAAATTTAGGACAATCCTTAGTAAAACAGGATAAAAAATAAGGGTTATTATTTTCCAGGCATTTCGCTGACGATATCGGCCAGTAAATTAAAAATCTCACTGAATAATCGTTCACAGAATGGCGCAATTAATGGCATTAGCGCCGCCATTAGTGAAATACCTACGGTCAGAGTGAGAGGAAAGCCGATGACGAAAACCGACAGCTGTGGTGCCATGCGATTTAACAAACCAAGTGCGAGGTTCAGCGTGAGCAGTAGCGTCATTACCGGCAGGGCCAGCATTAGCCCGTTGAGGAAAATCAGGCTACCCGCCCGTGCCAGTGCGAGAAACGCATTGCTGTTCACCGGATTGCCGCCGATGGGCAGAGTATGAAAAGTATCTACCAGCAGCGAAATCAGCCATAAATGGCCGTTAAAGGTCAGGAACAGCAGCATGGCGAGCATGTCGATCAGTCGTGCCAGAACCGGCATATTCAGACGGCTACCGGGATCGAAGAACGTCGCGAAGGAAAGGCCCATTTGCAGGCCAATTAATTCCCCGGCGGTACGTACTGCGGCAAACGCAAACTGCATGGTGAAGCCTAATGCGATACCGATCAGGATTTGTTGCATTGCCTGCCAAAGCGCGCCAACAGAAAAGATGGGGACGTCAACGGCGGGAATCGATGGGGCGATAACGACGGTAATCATCAACCCCAGCCCCAGCTTTACCCGTTTGGGGATGGCTCGTTCACTGAGGATGGGGGCCGTTGAGATGAGCGCCAGTATGCGCAACAAAGGCCAGAAGTATAAATTCAGCCAGTGGAGCCACTCAACGCTGGACACCTGCAACATAACGTTGTCTACCCGATGATATAGGGGATATTGCTGAACAGCGTACGCACGTAGTCGAGCAGCAGGTTAAGCATCCACGGGCCAGCAACAATGATGGCAATAAACACCGCGACAATTTTGGGGATGAAGGACAGCGTCATTTCGTTAATCTGGGTCGCCGCCTGCAGAATACTGATGATAAGACCCGTGATGAGAGCGACCAACAGCAAAGGCGCGGCAAGGGCCAGGGCGACTTTCATCGCCTCTGTGCCCATCATCATGACCGATTCAGGAGTCATTTCGCGCCTCTAACTGTAAAAGCTTTGTGCCAGCGAGCCGACAAGTAGCTGCCAACCGTCTACCAACACAAACAGCATCAGCTTAAACGGCAACGCGATTGTGGCGGGCGGTACCATCATCATCCCGAGCGCCATCAACACGCTAGCGATCACCAGGTCGATAATCAGAAACGGAATAAAAATGGTAAAGCCTATCTGGAATGCTGTTTTCAGCTCACTGGTGACATAAGCGGGCAGCAAAATTCGCATCGGCACGGCTTCTGGTCCCTGTAACGGACCGCTGTTTGCTAAGCGCGCGAAGAGTGCCAGATCGGCTTCACGGGTCTGGCGCAACATAAACTCACGCAGCGGCTGGGCGCCTTTCTCCATGGCTTCCTGCATGGAGATCTTCTCTTCGCTGAACGGTTGGTATGCGTCAACGTAGATTTTATCGATCACCGGCGACATGATGAAAAAGGTCAAAAAGAGCGCCAGGCCCAGGAGCACCTGGTTAGGTGGTGCTGAGGGGGTACCCAGCGCATTTCGCAGTAGACCAAAAACGATGATGATGCGGGTGAAGCTGGTCATCATCAGCAAAATTGCAGGCAGGAACGTCAGCGAGGTGATGAACACCAGCGTCTGTACGGGTAACGTCCAGTTTTGTCCGCCGCCCGGCAAAGGCTGACTGACCAGACCCGGGAGTTGGGCGAGGGCAACGGGGCTGAAAAGCCACAAGCCTGCCAGCGTAAGGGATAACAAACGGCGCATCAGGATCTCCCAGGACGCTTCAGCAAACTCTTCATCATGGCCTGGAAATCCGCAGGGGAGGCCGTTTTTTCTTCTGCATCGGCAGGTGCCGGGGGCAGGGTGTGCAGGACGTTAATCTGCGAGGCTGTGACGCCCAGTACCAAACGGGCATCTTCGACCTCGACAATCACCACGCGCTCACGTGGACCCAGTGAGGTACTGGCCGTGACTTTCAGCCCGCGCGTACCGGCACTTTTGGGGGCAAACCCCAGATGTTTAATGACCCAGGCCGCCGCCAGGATCAAGACGATGATCCCGAGCAGCGCGCCGCTTACTTGCACCAGCGGTGAGCCGGGAACGGCGGCGGGTTGAGAAACGGTAGCCTGGGTATTCATGATTAACGACTCAGGCGGCGCATACGTTCAGACGGGGTGATAATGTCAGTGATACGCACACCGTATTTATCCGCGACCACGACAACTTCGCCCTGGGCAATCAGATAACCGTTGATCAGAATATCCAGCGGTTCGCCTGCCAGACCATCCAGTGCGACAACCGAACCCTGCGTCAGACGCAGCAGCTCTTTGATGGTCATGCGGGTACGGCCCAGTTCGACGGTCAGCTTGACCGGAATGTCCATGATCAGGTCGATGTCCTGCAAAGCACCGCTGACGTCGCCGCCACCTAACTGCTGGAATACCGCATCGGCCGCACTTTTGGTGGGCGTGGTTTTTTGCTCGTTTAACGCGTCAGCCCACAGATCGTCCAATGCGCCAGTGTTCTCATCGGACGGATTATTCATATCACTCATTTGGGCTGTTCCTCATTCAGCGAATTCAAAATCGGGTTTATCAGATGTTCTACGCGTAACGCATACTGACCGTTTACGGTGCCATACTGGCTGGTCAGCACAGGCACGCCGTCCACATGAGCAATAATGCGGTCGGGTTTTTCAATCGGCAGTACATCGCCGGGTTTCAGTTTTAAAATCTGGGATAGCCGCAGCGGAATGTCGGCAAAGTTTGCCACCAGCTCCAGCTCAGAATGCTGAACCTGACGCACCAGATTATTGCGCCAGTTCTGATCTTCATTACGTGAGTTTTCCAGCGGCGGATTCACCAACAGCTCACGCAACGGTTCAATCATGCTGAATGGCAGACAGATGTTAAATTCACCGGTCAGGTTGCCAATTTCAACGTGGAACGGGGTATTCACCACGATGTCGTTCGGAGAGGTAGTGATATTGGTAAATTTTACCTGCATCTCAGAACGGACGTATTCCACTTCCAGCGGGTTGATGGCCTTCCACGCGTCGCTGTAGCTTTCCAGCGCCAACTTCAACATGCGGTTGATAACGCGCTGTTCCGTGTGCGTAAATTCGCGGCCTTCGACTTTCGTCGGGAAACGACCGTCACCGCCAAACAGGTTGTCTACGGCGATAAATACCAGACTCGGTGAGAACACCACCAGACCCGTACCGCGCAGCGGCTTCAGGTGGATTAAGTTCAGGTTGGTCGGAACCGGTAAGTTGCGCGCAAATTCATGGTATGGCTGGATACGGATCGCACCCACGGTAATATCCGGGCTACGGCGCAACAGGTTAAATAACCCCATACGGAACTGGCGCGCAAAGCGTTCGTTAATGATCTCCAACGCCTGTAAACGCTCACGTACCACGCGACGCTGAGTGTTGGGATCATAAGGACGAATATCGCTTTCTTTTGCGATACCTGAAATGGGTTCGTCTTTGGTTTCGCTATCGCCGTTGAGCAATGCGTCGATTTCAGCCTGAGAAAGAATACTGTCGCCCATGTCTTTACCGCAGAATAAAAGCTGTATAAAGAACGTCGGTGACAACCTGTTTCGGCTGCCCAACAACGAGCGGAGTCGCCAGCGTCTCTTTGATGGCGGTAATCAGCTGTTGCTTACCTTCCTCGGTGGCGAGTGTGGCTGCATTCTGACGAGAGAACAGCAGTAGCAAGCGGCTGCGCACTTCCGGCAGATATTCGTTAAGACGTGAACGTGTCGCCTCATCTTTCATGCGCAGCGTGATACCGATATACAGCACACGATCTGCATCACCCAGATTGACGGTAAAGGTATCCAGCGCAAAGAATACCGGGGCTGGCGGTGGAGGCGGTTCCGCTTTGACGCTGGCGGACGGCTGCTGCTGCATGCGCCAGTAGCTATAACCCGCAGTTGCGCAGGCGGCGAGGGTAATTAATACCAGCAGAGGGATCCAAATAGCGCGTTTACTTTTTTTGTTAATCGCGGAGTCAGTCATCAGATACGGGCTTCCTGTTTCGGTACAGCTTATGGGCTGATTATCCCGTGTCCTGTCCACGACAAAGCGTGGAAAAGAC
Organism: Citrobacter sp. Cpo045; assembly: GCF_030332875.1. Lineage (NCBI taxonomy): Bacteria > Pseudomonadati > Pseudomonadota > Gammaproteobacteria > Enterobacterales > Enterobacteriaceae > Citrobacter > Citrobacter sp. Cpo045. Next base: position 289,272 of record NZ_JAOWGZ010000103.1, on the reverse strand, counting down.
GCGGATAATCATGCTACCTCTGGCGTTAGGCGAAGATGTCTACTGCACCATCGCCGCGGGCAGCGGCTTGCAGCGAGGCTGGGGTTGCCAGTATTGCGTCATCTTCAGCGGCAAAAATGTCTTGTCCTTGAGCGCGACCAGCCTGCTGTTGCTGCCCGGAAGACTGCTGTTGTCCGGCGAAGCTTTCACTGCTGATGTTGCTTTGCCCCAGTTGAATGCCGCTTTCAGCCAACTGCGTACGCAGCATCGGTAATGCGGCTTCCAGTGCGGCGCGCACGTGACTGTGCGGTGATACCATTTGCAACTGTGCGAGGTTGTCGTCCAGCTTGAGGGAAATATGTACCTGACCCAGGTCCTGCGGATGCAGACGAAGTTCAGCGCTTTGCTGGCCCTGACGCGTGAACAATGTGACGTGCTGGCTCAGCGATTGCTGCCATTCATGGCTACCTAACGGAGCGCTTAACACCGGCGCGGCCGTCGGTAACGGTTGTGCGTGTGTTTGTGGACCACTTAGCGGGGCCGCAGTCATGCCAATGCTGGTCGGTGACGGGGTGTTGTCGATTTCAGCTCTGGCGTTCGCCGCCGCCGTCAGCTGGGTTAGTGTTGGATTGTTTGCCTGATTAGCACCACCGCCAGCAATTGTGACATCCGCTTTGCCTTTTTTGGCATCACCCGGCAGCAATTCGTCTGCGTTATCAGTCGTCGCGCCGTGTACCGCGCCACGTGACAACACCGAAAGCGTGGCATCAACCGGGGCTGGTGCGCTGTCGACGGCAGGCGTAGCCAGCGGTTGTCCTGGCAGCATGGCGAACAACGCGCTCAGGTTGGCGAGATCGTCATCACTCAGCGAGGTGTTTTTTTCGTCCTGCTGAGCAACTTTGCCCAGCGTCGTCAGGGCATTAGCTTTCAGTGAAGGTGTGAGAGCAGACAACAGTTGCTGAGTGTCTGTCATGTCGGCAAGAGAAGTCTCGGTTTGTAGCTCCTGTTGCGCCAACAGATCGGTTAATTTGACCGACTGTGCGGCATCGCCATTTTTTTGCAGTAACCCTTTTTGCAGCTTACTGCTGGCCGCCTGTAAGTCGGCAAGCGACAGCGAAGCGTCTTTACCCTGCGCGTCGCCCGCACCTAATGCGCCAGCCAGCAGCGCTAAAAAATCCTCGGGTGAATCTACCGCTTTGCCTGACTGAAGACCTGCGGCTACGTCGGTGTCGGTGGTAATCAGTTGGGGTAAAGTAATCATTCGGGTTTCCTCATAGCTGCGCGCTGAGCAAATTCATCCATTTTTTTCTGATCCAGACGGTTTTCGGCCAGTAACGCCGCCGAGGTTTGTCTGTCCTGCAACGTCTGCCACGCCTGTAATCGTTGTTTTTTGTCGCGCCAACTGTTCAAAGCCATGTCCACTTTTTGCGTCCACTGATTGAGCTGTTGGCGGTGTTGCTCAATCGCTTTTTCCAGCGTCTGAATGAATTGCTGGTAGTTAATCCAGCGATTGCTGGTAATACCCTGGCCCATATCGGTATTCAGATTGTTGCGATACTCATGCTGATAATCGATCAGCATTTTTAACTGTTCTTCCGCCTGCTGACAGCCACGACGCATCTCTCCTAATAAGACAGCGGCGTCATCTACCTCTTTTTCAGCCAGGTCTTTCAGTGTTGCTAACGCACCATGTTGTGCCATGACCTATGCTCTCCTGCTTAATCACACACCAGGGAAAATCAGTTCTAAAGCTTGTAGAGAATCTTCCCAGTCAGCCCGTTCAAAGATGCCTTGCTGTAAAAACGCTTCCAGCTGTGGCCATAAGGCGATGGCTTTATCCAGCATTGGATCGCTGCCTTTGGCATACGCCCCCACGCTAACCAGATCGCGGTTACGCTGGAAGCTGGACAGCAACTGTTTAAAGTTGCGCACCCGTGCGTAATGTTTTTCACTAATGAGCGCGGTCATGGCGCGGCTGATCGAGGCTTCAATATCGATGGCCGGATAGTGACCCGCCTCGGCCAGATGACGTGACAGCACAATGTGGCCGTCCAGAATTGCGCGCGCGGAATCGGCAATCGGGTCCTGCTGGTCGTCACCCTCGGTCAGTACCGTATAAAACGCGGTGACTGAACCGCCGCCGTGAATACCGTTCCCGGCACGTTCAACCAGCGCCGGTAATTTGGCGAATACTGACGGCGGATAACCTTTAGTCGCCGGCGGCTCGCCGATCGCCAGGGCTATCTCACGTTGCGCCATCGCATAGCGGGTGAGGGAATCCATAATCAGCAATACGTGCTGTCCGCGATCGCGGAAATCTTCGGCGATGCGCGTGGCGTAGGCCGCGCCTTGCATACGTAACAGCGGCGAGACGTCCGCCGGAGCGGCAATCACTACCGAGCGTGCGCGACCGTCAGCGCCGAGAATATTTTCAATAAAATCTTTAACTTCGCGGCCACGCTCGCCAATCAGGCCCACGACGATGACGTCGGCCTGGGTATAACGCGCCATCATGCCGAGCAGGACGCTTTTACCGACGCCGGAACCTGCGAAAAGCCCCATACGCTGGCCGCGACCTACGGTTAACAACGCGTTGATGGGGCGTACACCGGTATCCAGGACGTGTTCAATTGCGGTACGTTGCAGCGGGTTAAACGGCGGTGTAATCAGCGCGCCGGTTTCGGTGGTATCCGGGGCGGGCAGTCCGTCGAGCGGTTTGCCGCTGCCGTCCAGCACACGCCCCAGCAGAGCAGGGCCAAGCGGTAATTGCTTCCCGCTTTGCAGACCTTCTCCGGCAATGTTCTTCGCGTATACGCGCGCGCCGGGCAGAACGCCTTCGACCTCTTCGAGCGGCATCAGAAACAGACGTTGACCGTTAAAGCCCACGACTTCACTTTCGACTTCCTGGGTTTCGTTGCCATCCTGGCGTTCAATGACGCAGGTGGCACCCAGCGGCAGCTGTAACCCCGTGGCTTCCAGCACCAGCCCGGTTGCGCGGGTCAGACGACCGTAACGACGCACCGCAGGCAGCAGCGACATTTTCTCTTCGAAGTTGTCCAGCGTATTGAGCCAGCGAGTCAGGCGAGTGGTCATTACACGACTCCCGGCGCTGCCAGACGGCAGAGTTCTTGCCAGCGTGTGGCGACGCTGGCATCCAGATCGCCTTCGTCGGCTGAGACTTTACAACCGCCGTGATGCAGCGTGGGATCGCCGCGCAGCCGCCAGCCGTGCAGGCTGAGAGTGGCACCGAGCATCTCCTCCACACGCTGGAGATCGTCCGGATGTACGCGTAGCTGTGGCTTACCGCTAAACAGCGGTTCCTGTTGTAATAACTGTTGGATCTGCTTAATCAGCGCAGCGTTATCCACGATAGGCGTCTGACCAATCACCTGACGCGCAGCTTCCAGCGCCATTTGCATCAGGCGCGAGGCAATGACGCTGTCCAGTGCGTCCAGCGTATTCTGAAACTCGCTCACCAGTTGCTGCATACGGGCATGAATCGGCGCATGCTGCGCACGCGCCTGGTTCTGGCCTTGCTCCAGCCCCTGGCTCAGACCTTCCTGATAGCCTTGTTCATGACCCTTTTGTCGACCTTCCGCCAGCCCCGCGTTATACCCTTGCTCATGGGCCTGCATTTGCAGCTGTGCGAGCTGTTGTTCAAGCTGTTGCTCTGCCGAAAGCTCGGGTTCTTCCGTCTCTTCGGACAGCGGCGTTTCGCTGTGGTCGGCCAGCACGAACTCTGCCATCGGTGGGGCGAGATCGTCCGGAGTCCAGACTTTCCACGGCAGTTCGTTAGACATAGGTATCCTCGCCGCTGCCGATCACCATCTCGCCGGTTTCCGCCAGACGACGCACAATAAGCAGAATCGCTTTCTGTTCGTTTTCCACCTGCGACAAGCGCACCGGACCGCGGTTGGCAAGGTCGTCGCGCAGAATATCGGCAGCACGTTGCGACATGTTGCGCAGGAACTTCTCGCGTAGCGGCTGTTCGGCACCTTTCAGGGCAATCAGCAGCGATTCGGAATCCACTTCCTGCAGCAGGCGCTGGATACTGCGATCGTCGACGTCCACCAGGTTTTCGAACAGGAACATCTCGTCGATAATTTTCTGCGCCAGTTCGCCGTCGAACTCGCGTACGGCGGTGATAACCGCTTCTTCCTGCTGGGTTTTCATCAGGTTGATAATTTCTGCCGCCGTTCTCACGCCGCCCATTTTGCTGCGCTTGAGGTTCTGGCCATCGAGCAGACCATTCAATACTTCGGTTAATTCCGCCAACGCGGCAGGCTGTACGCCGCCGAAAGTGGCGATACGCAGCATGACGTCGTGACGTAAACGTTCGTCGAACAGAGCCAGAATATCGGCAGCCTGGCCCCGTTTGAGGTGCACCAGAATGGTGGCGATAATCTGCGGATGCTCGTCGCGGATAAGGTCGGCGGCGCTTTGCGGCTCCATAAAGTTGAGCGTTTCAATGCCGCTGGTGGTATCGCGGGTTTCCAGAATATCTTCCAGCAGGCTGGAGGCGCGTTCCTCGCCCAGCGCTTTCACCAGCACGGAGCGCAGATATTCGTTGGCATTGATATTCAGCGCGGCAAACTGTTCTGCTTCTTGCTCAAATTCGGCCAGCACTTCAGTCAACTGTTTGTTGGAGATCTGGCGTACGTTCGCCATCGCTGTACTCAGCGCCTGAACTTCGCGCGTGGAAAGGTGTTTAAACACCTCTGCCGCGCGATCTTCGCCAATGGTCATCAGCAGGATGACGCTTTTATCGGTACCGGTAAGGGCATTACTCATGATCGTTACTCATCCACTGGCGAATGACCAGCGCCACGACGCGCGGATCGTTATCTGACATTTCACGAATACGCTGGCTCATCACTTCTGCACCCAGACGTTGATTCGTACGACGCTGCTGGGTCTGCTCGTCTTTGCTGAGGCGAACTTCTACCGCTTCTTCGGTTTCCTGACGAATACGCGTTTGTTCTTGTACCGCTTTTGCTTCTTCGCTGCGGCGAACCAACTGCGGGCGAACAGCTTTGCGCCACAGGAACCAGGCAACTAGCAGAACCAGTAACCAACGGCCTGCGGTCATCAACTGATCAATAAAGAACGGCTGTTTCCAGAACGGAAGCTCGCCAATGGAATCGTCGGTCGCCGTGAACGGAGAGTTCACCACGTTCAGGGTATCGCCACGTTTGTCGGAGAAGCCCATCGCTTCGCGGGTCAGGTCCTCAATCTGTTTCATCTGATCGGCGGTTAACGGCAGCGGTTTGCCGTCCGGCAACGTTTTATAGTTGACCACCACAGCCACCGAGAGACGCTGCACATCGCCGACGTTCATTTTGGTGTGGCGAATGGTACGGTCGACTTCATAATTGCTGGTTTCATTGCGCTGCGTACTGCGTGGTCCGGCATTATTGCTGTTATTTGCCGTCTGCGTGGTTTGCGCATTTTGCTGATTAGCCGGAGGGTTGGCGATTGGCGCGGTATTCGCCGGTGCTGGTTGATTAGACAATGCGCCCGGTACGCCGCCTGGCGCTCCGCTTCCGATCTGCTCGCTGACGTTTAACTGGCGTGAACGTAGCACGGCCTGGGAATCATCACCGTTTGGACGGTACTGTTCTTCGGTTTGCTCTTTATTAGCAAAATCCAGCTGCGCGGTGACCTGCGCATGTACGTTACCGTTGCCGACAATCGGTGACAGGATCGATTCGATACGACGTTGAACGCGGCCTTCGACATCGCTGGCGTATTTCAACTGCGCATCGTTAAGATCGCGGCTGCTGGTGTTTGACTGAGTTAACAGATGACCCGCCTGGTCGACCAGCGTAACGTTGCCCGGCGGTAACCCGGCGACAGCGCTGGAAACCAGATGCGTAACTGCACTGATCTGACCTTCATCCAGTGCACGGCCTGGTTCAAGATTCACGGTCACGGAGGCTGAAGGCGCTTTTTGCTCACGCACAAACAGCGACGGTTTCGGCATTGCCAGATGCACGCGGGCGCGTTTTACCGGTCCCAGCGTTTCAATGGTACGGGCTAATTCACCTTCCAGCGCACGCTGGTAGTTGACCTGCTCGCTAAACTGGCTGATACCAAACTTTTCCTGATCCAGCAGTTCAAAACCAACGGCGCCGCCTTTCGGCAGGCCTTGCTGCGCCAGACGTAAGCGCAGTTCGTGGACTTTATCGGCAGGAACTTCTATAGCACCGCTTCCCTCAGTAAAACGATAGGGAACGTTCATCTGCGTCAGTTGGGTGACAATCGCGCCACCATCCTGATCGGAAAGATTGCTGAACAGCGTGCGATAGTCAGGCGCTTTGGCCCACAGGACCATCGCCACGATGATAGCGACGGCAGCGGCTCCCGCCACAATCAAAGGAATTCTGGGATTCGCGCGCAGGCGGTTTAACCACTCGAGAGGTTTAAGCTGGGTTGCAGTCGATGCTGTCGCACTCATCTCGCACCTCGTGGCTTATCGTGGACGGCGTTTTTTGCAAAGTGGAACAAGACTCACTCCCGGGTCAGCAAACTCGAAAAATTGACGGTCTCATTATTTGCGGTTTCGAATTTTTCTATGCGTTAAAAACCGTGGTTTTTTATCGTTATTTAACGCCTTTATCTTATTGACTAACTGGTAATCTCAGCTACGTAAAAAATCATCCAGGGGATCAGAATGTCGGCAATACAGGGGATTGAAGGGGTCATCAGCCAGTTGCAGGCCACGGCGATGTCAGCAAAAATGCAGGATATGCAGCCACAACCGACCGTGAGTTTTGCCGGACAACTGCATGCGGCGTTAGACAGAATCAGCGATGTGCAAACCGCGTCCCGTACGCAGGCTGAGAAATTTACCCTGGGTGAGCCGGGCATTGCGTTAAATGATGTGATGACCGATATGCAAAAAGCGTCGGTATCGATGCAGATGGGTATTCAGGTGCGTAACAAACTGGTGTCGGCGTATCAGGAAGTGATGTCGATGCAGGTGTAGGGACAACGTGCAGATAATGTTTGCCGGATAAGCGCAGTGCCATCCGGCAACCAGTTACTTCTGAATCAAATAGCGGATCGTTGGACCATCCTGCTGAATATCCAGCACCGTATAGCCGTGATTACGCGCATCCAGTGGAATATTGTTGATTGACTGCGGGCAATCGCTCACCACTTCCAGAATTTCACCTTTCTTCAATTGCGGCATCGCTTCCAGCGTGGCTACAGCCGGATATGGACACGGTTCGCCGACCATATCGAGGCGATAATCAGGCACGATATTTTTCATACAGACTCCTTGGCAGGCGTCAGCCCTGCACGACGGAAGAAACGTTTTTCCCAGCCGATAATGAGCATCAGCGCGGCAAACAACAGCAGATAGGTCACCAGCAGACCGCCGAGCGGACCGAAGGTGTTGAGCAGATTCACTTTGTCCCAGTTGGTGGCAAGTGCGGGAGCAAAATCATCCCAGTAGTAGGCCAGAATGGTCGAGCCAATAACGTTGCCCAGACCAACCCACCAGTAATGCACCTGGCCTTCAACGGCGCGATACATCCAGCCGGTTTCACATCCGCCCGCTAAAACGATGCCAAAGCCGAACAGCAAGCCGCCAATCACCGCATTCGGACCCGCCCACATGATTTTAGGCTCGACGCCCAGTTGCACATAGCTAAAGATACCGATGGCGCTGACTGCCATCCCGAAGATAATCGCTTTTGCCATATGGGTGCGACCGGAAATCCACAGGTCGCGGAAGGCGGAGGTGAAGCAGATTTGCGCCCGTTCAATCAGCAGTCCGAACCCAACACCGAACAGCATCGCCAGACCGAGCTTGGGTTTATCCATCGCCGTGAGCAGCGCCCAGCCGATCATGGCGATAAACACCAGCATGCCCAGGCGGAAACGGCGACGGGCCTGATCCGGCTTTTGCGTTAACGGCGAAGCGGCGGAGACTTTCTGCATTTTGACCGGAATACGGAACATCGGCAGCAGGGTAAAGCGTGCGCCAAACCAGGAGCCAATAGCTGTGGCCAGCGCAAAAAACCAGGCGTGTAGCGAGAACTGCGGAATGCCGGTGAAGAATGCGGCCAGGTTACAGCCCATTGCCAGCCGTGCGCCGAATCCGGCGATTGCCCCGCCGACTATCGCCTGCATAATGCGCACCCGACTGCGCGGCATGCGTAACTTGACGTTGTTGGCCCACAGTGCGGCAGCAAAGCAGCCGCCGAACATACCGAGGATCATCATGCCGTCGATGCGGGTCAGGGGTGAGCCTTCGAGATGGATCAGCTTGTAGTATCCCCACTCTTCGGCGTGCACGCCAAACAGTTGCAGGATTTGACCACCCCAGCGGGTGAATTCACCGGTAACGGCCCAGAAGGTTCCCGTAATGCCGAAATAGTAAGTGGAGAGAATACCCGCTGCGATGACCGCAGGGGCGGGGGCCCAAAATTTAATTAACCAGGCCTGTTTGAAGTGTTGCCATGACATGCGTTGTGCCTCTGAACTCAGAAGGTATGTAACAAGAAGTGTGGATACTACACCGTTCAGAATTTTTGACTATGAGTAATAAGAGGTAATACCGTCTGGATCAATCTTTCTCAACGCTGCCGAAAGGCTGGCGAGATCAGGCCTTTAATGCCACAATCCCATTTTCTTCGCATGCAGGATGAATGATGAAAAAATTAGCAATCGTTGGTGTATTTCTGGCGCTTACCGGATGCGCCGAAGTAGAAAATTATAACGACGTGGTGAAAACGCCAGCGCCAGCCGGTCTGGAAGGATACTGGCAGTCAAAAGGTCCGCAACGCAGCCTGGTGAGTCCGGAAGCGATTGCCAGCCTGGTGATAACGAAAGAGGGCGATACGCTGGATTGTCGCCAGTGGCAGCGGGTGATCGCGCTGCCGGGGAAACTGACGATGCTCTCTGGCGATCTCACCAACGTGACGGTGAAACGCGAGCTGTACGAGATCGAGCGCGAAGGCAATACGCTGGAATATGACGGTATGACGCTGCAGCGGGTGGATCGCCCGACGCAGGAATGTGCTGACGTGTTAAAGAAAACGCCGCTGGCGACACCGCTGCCATAAGCCGTACGCCCCGGTAACCATCGGTCACCGGGGTTGAGCTTTACAAAACGTCTTCAATCACCCACACGCTGACGCTCCCGCCGTTACAGAAAAACGTCGCTTCGCCGTTTTCATCGGTGACCACGCTTTCTTCACGATTTCCCAGATAGTCGCGCCAGGTTTTATTGCCATAATTGGCGCCGAGATTGATGGTCTTTTCCCCGTCATCGCCGTTTGACAACACCACCACACAGCCGGGATCCTCGTCCGTGCCGCTGCGGCTAAAAGCGATACAGTTAGGATGATCGAAAAAGAGCGTCTGTACCCCATGCGCGAAGCGCTGGCGTGCGAGGATCAGTTCATCGAGCTGTTCAATGATCGGCATGTCGATAGGATAGGTTTCGCCATCGCCACCGGTGTCTTCGTAATGCGCTCCGTAGAGGTCAGGGTAAAACACCGACGGTACGCCGTTTTCGCGTAACAGGATTAGCGCATAGGCCAGCGGCTTAAACCACGGTTCGACGGGGGCTTCGAGTGCCTGCAATGGCTGGGTGTCGTGATTGGCCACCAGCGTGACGGCATGAAAAGGATCGGCCTCCACCAGAGTGTCGGTGAAAATCTGGCTCATGTCGTAATCGCGGCCCTGACGGGAGGCCTCGTGGAATTTCATCTGCAAAGGGGCGTCGAACAGCATGGTTTTCCCCTCCACCTGATTAATGTAGGTTTGCAGCTTATCGACTTCATGGGACCAGTATTCCGCCACAATAAACAGCGGCTTGGGTGCAACCTCCTGCACGTGCTCAATCCACTCTTTGTAAAACCATGCCGGAATATGTTTCACCGCATCTAATCGAAAACCGTCACACTGGGTTTGCTCCATTACCCAACGCGCCCAGTATTTGAGCTCCTCAGTCACCGCGTGATTGCGAAAATCGATGTTTTCGCCCATCAGATAATCAAAATTACCCAACTCATCATCAACCTGATCGTTCCAGCCTTCACCGGTGTAATCGTTAACGATTTTGAAAATACCGTCTTCGGTGGGGTTTTCGATATGGTCAATGCCGCTGAAGCATTTAAAATCCCAAATGAATTGCGAGTACTGGCCAGCGCGGGCAGGGAAGGTATAGCGCGTCCAGCCCTCGCACTCGACAATCTCATCATCTATTTGCGTGCGATCTTCGGCGTTAACGCGCTGGACGCGGATCTTTTCTTTCTCATCAGCGCCCATTTTGTGGTTAACCACCACGTCCAGCAGTACGGCAATATCATTGTGCTTAAGTGCGTCAATCGCCGCCAGCAGCTGGTTTTTATCACCGTATTTGGTGGCGACGGTTCCCTTTTGGTCGAATTCGCCCAGATCAAACAGATCGTAGGAATCATAGCCAACGGAATAGCCGCCGGAGGCGCCTTTATAGGCGGGGGGCAGCCATACCATATTGATGCCGATATCATTGAGTCCGCCTGCGCGTTCGGCAAGCTCGGGCCAGAGTTGACCGCCATCAGGGTAATACCAGTGGAAGTACTGCAATAACGTGGGATTTTTCATCTTCCGTGCTCCAGAAGTCGTTTGGCCGACCTCTGGAGTATGGAAGATAATTCAGACGAGACGGGAAATTATTGTGGCGAGGTGGGGGCGTCGGGTACCAGCAGCATGCCGGAAAGACGACCATAAGCGTTATTCAGCGTCTTTTGGCGTGTCGACTGGCCGATGAGATTGCTGAGCTCATCCAGACGCTGCTGCAACAACGTTTTGAGCAGTTGTTCGTTATCCAGCGTCTGTTTAATGTACCCGGCCACTAAGTCCTGAATACTTCGCGTAATGCCCGGTGGGGTTTGCTCTTCCATGACCACTTCAATACTTTGCAGATAGGTAACTTCCTGTTCCAGTAAAAGGTCCCACTCACCGCGCTGCGCCAGTTCCAGCAGCGAGTGACTGAGTAGCGCGATGCGCTGCCAACGGTTGATAAACTCCACGGCTGAGGTCATTAACGAGACTCCTGGGACGACGCTTTCGGTGAGATCTGTTTCCAGGCATCTGCAATATTGCCGAGTAACTCTTCGACTTCTTCAATGGCCTGACAATCATTACGCAAGTTAGCTTGCAGTAAACGGCGGATCATATAGTCATACAGCGAGTACAGGTTGGTGGCGATTTCACCGCCAGTTTCCTGATCCAGACCTGCTTTCAGACCATTGTCGATAATGTTAATGGCTTTACTTAACGCTTCACCTTTGGCGACGATATCGCCCTGTTGCATAAACAGGCGAGCGCGCACCAGGGCGCTGTTCGCGCCATCAAACAACATTTCAATCAGCTGATGCGGACTGGCGCTCATTACGCCACTCTCTATGCTGACCTGTGCATAGGCTTTGGTACCGCTCGCGGTATACATGCTTACCTCGTGTTATCAGGAATTACTCATCGCCGTAAATTGCTGGCCCAGATAGTTACTGGTGCTGTTCAGCTTGCTCATCATGGTGTCCAACTGCGTAAACTGCGCTTTATAGCGCGCGACGGTATCGTCGATGCTGTTGCTGACGGCCAGATACTGTTTGGTCAGTTTTTTCAGCGTGGCGTTAATATTGTCCTGGGCAACGTCAATAATGCCGTCATCAGCCAGGTAACCTTTTACTTCGGTGGCGATTTTGGTGGTAATACCGGTTTCTTTACCATCACCAACCAGCAATTGACGAGTCGCCGCGGTGTTATCTTTCAGCGCTTTTTCGAGCTTAGTATCGTCAATTTTCAGCTTGCCTGAGGTACCGTCGGTGGTAATACCGATTTCGCCCAACGTTTTAAACGCACCGTCGCTGGCACCGTTGGAAAACTGGGCGCGAATGCCTATCTGAATAGTACGTACCGCGCTGTCGCCAATCAGTGCACCGTTATTTTTATCTTGCGCTTCAGCTCCAGGATCAACTTCGGTGTATTTGGTCAGCGTTGAGAATGTATCCAGCAGCGAGTTATAGGCGTCCACCCAACCTTTGATCGCTTCTGTTGCTTTATCATTGCTCTTGGTGACGGTGATCCGCGCATCGGTTACTTCTTTAGTCAGATTCAGCGTTACGCCCTGCGGGGCATCGGTAATGGTGTTGCTTGGGCGTTCAATATCAATGCCGTTAACTTTCAACAGTGCATTTTTGGCTTCCACCAACTGTTTCATATTTCCGCTGCCGGCGGTGCTGTCGTAGGCCAGTAAGTCATTAAGCTTGCTGTCGCCGCTGACGGAAATGGTCATCTTATTATCGACACCGCTATCGGCCGTTAATACCAGCTGATAATCATTTTCTTTAACTTTAACTATACTGGCGGAAATACCACTGTCGGCGTCGTTAATGGCATCTCGGATCCCTTCCAGCGACGTTTGGTCTTTGCTGAGTTTAATTTCCAGCGGTTTTTCACGGCCTTTTTGCTCAATTTTGATAGTCCGACTGTCTGAGGAAGTGTCACCTAACGCCTCTTTCATCGAACTGATACCGCTTTTGGTACTTAATGATTGCGCCTGCGCCAGTTGCGTCACGCTGATCATGTAAGTTCCGGGTGCTGCGCCCGCAGATGTCGTTGCAGTCAGATCTTCTGTACTGCTGGTTACGGTAGTACTTTTAAACAGATCGGCGCTATTTAGCGTGGTGTTTGCCGTCTGGAATTTTTCCAGCGCGCTTTTCAGCGTACCGTAGGCGGTTAATCTTGCCGTATTCGAACTCTGCTGCTGGGTAATTGGAGTTAAACGTTTTTTTTCAGCAGTAGTTAAGTTTGTCAGCAATGTATCCAGCGGTAAGTTTGAGCCGACGCCCAGTGATGTAAATGAAGGCATGCCTAATTCCTTGTGATTGCAAACAGTAGTTAAGCGGGTTATCGGCAATCTGCGCGCAAAGTTTAATAATAGTTTTGCAAAAATAATGCGCGGAATAGTGGTGCATATTGCGGGTATTTCTGGGGCTAAGAAAAAAACGACGGAAAGTAAAAATTTTCTAAAGTTCGAATTTAAGGTGCCGATACATGGGTTACGGTGAGAAACCGTGGGCAACAGCCCAATAACATCAAGTTGTAATTGATAAGGAAAAGATCATGGCACAAGTCATCAATACAAACAGCCTGTCGCTGTTGACCCAGAACAACCTGAACAAATCTCAGTCTACTCTGAGCTCCGCTATCGAGCGTCTGTCCTCTGGCCTGCGTATCAACAGCGCGAAAGACGATGCTGCGGGTCAGGCGATCGCAAACCGCTTCACCGCAAACATCAAAGGTCTGACTCAGGCTTCCCGTAACGCCAACGACGGTATCTCCATCGCGCAGACCACTGAAGGCGCGCTGAACGAAATCAACAATAACCTGCAGCGTGTGCGTGAACTGTCTGTTCAGGCAACTAACGGTTCTAACTCCGATAGCGACCTGACTTCTATCCAGAACGAAATCACTCAACGTTTAAGCGAGATTGACCGCGTATCCGGCCAGACTCAGTTTAACGGCGTTAAAGTGCTGGCTCAGGATAACACTCTGAAAATCCAGGTTGGTGCAAACGATGGCGAAACTATCGCCATCGACCTGAAAAAAATCGATTCTAAAACTCTGGGAATGGATGGCTTTAACGTCAATGGTTCAAAAGCAGCAACGGGTAGCGATTTAGTGTCTAAATTCGACGCTACTGGTTATGATGCATATACCGTTGGTGGAAATGAATTTCGAGTTGACTTGAAAACAGGCGCAGTAACTGGCGATAATGGGGCTGGTGTTTTTGAAGCTAAGTTTGTAGATGCAAAAACCGGTGCGCTGGTTAAAGATGATACTAAAACTAACGGAACAGCTAAATATAGCACTACACCAACAGCGGCTAAGGATCCTGATGCTGTAGAGATTGCCACTGCGGCGAAAGATTTAAAAGTTGGTCAGACATTCAAGGCTGCAGGTATTGATTTCACTGTAAGTGGTGCAAATGCAGATGGTGAGGGGCATGGTACTTTCACTGCTAATATTGGCGGCAGTGTTGTAACATTTACCACGGCAGGCACTGACTTAGCTAACTCAACCCTCCAGGCTAGCGATAGCGTTTATACCTCTTCAGTATCGGGTAAATTAACAACTAAAGATAAAGAGACCAACTTGTCTGCTACTGTCAATGATCTTAAGGCTGCAGGTACTAAAACTGGCAGCGCTTTAACCGTTGATGGAAAGGTATACGAAGTCTCTGCTGATGGTAGCAAAGTTACTAACGGCGGCGTTGCAATGTTCCTGAGTCAGAATCAAGCAGGTAAAGCAACTCTGGTTGCCGAAAACGTTGCGAAAAAAGCAACAGCCAATCCTCTGGAGGCTATTGATAAGGCACTGGCGCAGGTTGATGCACTTCGCTCCGATCTCGGTGCCGTACAGAACCGTTTCGATTCTACTATCACCAACCTGGGTAACACCGTTAACAACCTGTCTTCTGCTCGTAGCCGTATCGAAGATGCTGACTACGCGACCGAAGTGTCCAATATGTCCAAAGCACAGATCCTGCAGCAAGCAGGGACTTCTGTACTGGCACAGGCCAACCAGGTTCCGCAGAACGTTCTGTCTCTGCTGCGTTAATTTACGCTTATCGCGCAAACCCCGCTCCGGCGGGGTTTTTTACATTTAGCTTTACCCGTAACCCCTAAATAACCCCCCATTTCACCCACTATTCACCCGATTAAAACCCCTGCAGAAACGGATAATCATGCCGATAACTCATTTAACGCAGGGCTGTTTATCGTGAATTCACTGTATACCGCTGAAGGTGTAATGGATAAACACTCGCTGTGGCAGCGTTATGTACCGTTGGTGCGTCACGAAGCATTGCGCCTTCAGGTGCGTTTGCCGGCGAGCGTAGAACTGGATGACCTGCTACAAGCGGGCGGCATCGGGTTATTGAATGCCGTTGACCGATATGACGCTTTGCAAGGAACGGCATTTACCACTTACGCAGTGCAGCGTATTCGTGGAGCAATGCTGGACGAACTACGTAGCCGGGATTGGGTGCCGCGTAGCGTTCGGCGCAATGCTCGCGAAGTGGCACAGGCGATGGGACAACTGGAGCAGGAATTAGGGCGCAACGCGACGGAAACCGAAGTGGCGGCGCGTCTGGCTATTCCTGTGCAAGAGTATCGTCAGATGTTGCTCGATACCAATAACAGCCAACTCTTCTCTTATGACGAGTGGCGGGAAGAGCATGGCGATAGTATTGAGCTGGTGACGGAAGAACATCAGCAGGAAAACCCGTTACAACAGCTTCTTGAGGGTAACCTACGCCAGCGCGTGATGGACGCGATCGAGGCGTTGCCGGAGCGCGAAAAGCTGGTGTTAACGCTGTACTACCAGGAAGAGCTGAATCTGAAAGAGATTGGCGCGGTACTGGAAGTCGGGGAATCACGGGTCAGCCAGTTGCACAGTCAGGCCATCAAACGTCTACGCACCAAGCTGGGTAAGCTATAGGGGTACATTATTACCCCTGAACAATGCCGCATTACGAATTGACTACCAGGAGTTCTCATGACGGTGCAGCAATCAAAAAGACGGCCTCTAAGCCGCTACCTCAAAGATTTCAAACACAGCCAGACGCATTGCGCCCATTGCTTTAAGTTGCTCGACCGGATCACGCTGGTTCGTCGTGGGCAAATTGTGAATAAAATCGCCATCGCCCGACTGGACACTTTGTTGGATGAAGCCGAATGGGAACAGGAGAAAAAAGAGTGGGTGGCACTGTGTCGTTTTTGCGGTGATTTGCATTGCAAAGAGCAGAGCGACTTTTTCGATATTATCGGTTTTAAACAGTTTTTATTTGAGCAGACCGAAATGAGTCACGGCACGGTACGTGAATACGTTGTCCGCCTGCGTCGCCTCGGGAATCACCTGACCGAACAAAATATCTCTCATGACCTGCTGCAGGAAGGGTTCCTCGACGAAAACCTTGCCCCGTGGCTGCCGGAAACCAGCACCAACAATTACCGCATCGCCTTACGTAAGTATGAGCAGTTTAAAGCCCATACGCATATAGGGCATATGCAGAAATCCTCCTGGACAGCCAGTTCTGATATATATTAAAAACGAATAAGGTGTAACAGAGTCGTGTTTGTGGAACACAGCAAACGCTTTACACTGTAGTCATAAATGATAGTCACTAATGACAATATTCGGGGTAACTATGAAATTAGCACTTCTGGGACGTCAGGCTCTGATGGGTGTAATGGCTGTTGCACTTGTCGCTGGAATGAGCGTAAAGACTTATGCAGATGAAGGTCTGTTAAATAAAGTTAAAGAGCGCGGCACGCTGCTGGTGGGCCTGGAAGGGACCTATCCCCCGTTTAGTTTTCAGGGCGATGACGGCAAGCTGACCGGTTTCGAAGTGGAGTTTGCTGAGGAACTGGCCAAGCACCTTGGGGTGAAAGCTAACCTGAAGCCGACCAAGTGGGACGGTATGCTGGCCTCTCTTGATTCCAAGCGCATTGATGTGGTCATCAACCAGGTGACCATCTCTGACGAACGTAAGAAAAAATACGATTTCTCTACCCCGTATACGGTTTCTGGTATTCAGGCGCTGGTGAAGAAAGGTAATGAAGGCGTTATTAAGACCGCTGCCGATCTGAAAGGTAAAAAAGTCGGCGTTGGTCTGGGCACCAACTATGAAGAGTGGCTGCGCCAGAACGTGCAGGGCGTGGATATTCGTACCTATGATGATGACCCGACCAAATACCAGGATCTGCGTGTAGGTCGTATCGACGCCATTCTGGTTGACCGTCTGGCGGCGCTGGATCTGGTCAAGAAAACCAAGGATACGCTGGCTGTAACCGGTGAAGCATTCTCCCGCCAGGAGTCCGGTGTGGCGCTGCGCAAAGGCAATGAAGATCTGCTGAAAGCGGTTGATGCGGCCATTGCTGAAATGCAGAAAGACGGTACGCTGAAAGCCCTGTCTGAAAAATGGTTTGGGGCGGATGTGACGAAATAATCGTCATCCGGATAAAAAAGGCGCCTTTAACAGCGCCTTTTTTTATTTCATTGCGCCTGAACGTGCATAATAAAAAGAACATCACAACAACGAATACCGGAGGCTGTATGCCGCTGCATAATTTAACGCGCTTTCCACGTCTGGAATTTATTGGCGCGCCAACGCCGCTCGAATATCTTCCACGCTTCTCCGACTACCTCGGGCGCGATATTTTCATCAAACGCGATGACGTCACGCCGATGGCTATGGGCGGCAATAAGCTGCGTAAGCTGGAATTCCTGGCCGCAGACGCACTTCGTGAAGGTGCTGATACGCTGATAACCGCGGGTGCCATCCAGTCTAACCATGTTCGCCAGACGGCGGCGGTAGCGGCTAAGCTTGGCCTGCACTGCGTGGCGCTGTTGGAAAATCCGATTGGCACTACTGCGGAAAACTATCTCACCAACGGCAACCGTCTGCTGCTGGACCTGTTTAATACGCAAATCGAAATGTGCGATGCGCTGACCGACCCGAATGCGCAACTTCAGGAACTGGCGACGCGCATTGAAGCACAGGGCTTCCGCCCGTATGTGATCCCCGTTGGCGGTTCTAACGCCCTGGGCGCATTGGGTTATGTGGAAAGCGCGCTGGAAATTGCCCAGCAGTGTGAAGGGGCCGTTGCGCTTTCTTCCGTTGTGGTGGCATCGGGCAGCGCGGGAACGCACGCCGGGCTGGCCGTGGGCCTGGAACAACTGATGCCAGACGTCGAGCTTATCGGCGTGACCGTCTCGCGCAGCGTCGCCGATCAAAAGCCCAAAGTAGTAACGTTACAGCAGGACATTGCCCGCGAACTGGAACTGATGGCCTCGGCGGATATCCTGTTATGGGACGATTATTATGCGCCGGGCTACGGTACGCCAAACGAAGAGGGCATGGAGGTGGTAAAACTGCTGGCGCGCCTGGAAGGCATTTTGTTGGATCCGGTGTATACCGGTAAGGCGATGGCGGGTTTGATTGACGGTATCAGCCAGAAACGCTTCAAAGACGAAGGCCCAATCCTCTTTATTCATACCGGTGGGGCACCTGCACTGTTTGCCTACCATCCTCACGTGTAACAACCAGGTCGAAAAACGCTAATGCATGAAAGTATCCAACTGGTAATTGATTCTCTGCCGTATCTGCTCAAAGGCGCAGTTTTTACGCTGCAACTGAGTATCGGCGGGATGTTTTTTGGCCTCGTGCTGGGGTTTATCCTGGCATTGATGCGTCTGTCGCCACTGCTGCCTGTGCGCTGGCTGGCGCGTTTTTATATCTCTATTTTTCGCGGAACACCGCTGATTGCCCAGCTGTTCATGATCTATTACGGTCTGCCGCAGTTTGGTATTGAGCTTGATCCCATCCCGGCGGCGATGATTGGCTTGTCGCTGAATACGGCGGCCTACGCTGCGGAAACCCTGCGTGCGGCAATCTCTTCCATCGATAAAGGGCAGTGGGAGGCAGGCGCCAGTATTGGTATGACGCGCTGGCAGACCATGCGCCGGGCAATCCTGCCGCAGGCTGCGCGCGTTGCGTTGCCGCCGCTGAGCAACAGCTTTATCAGTCTGGTGAAAGATACTTCTTTGGCCGCCACTATTCAGGTTCCGGAACTGTTCCGTCAGGCGCAGCTGATTACCTCGCGTACGCTGGAAGTCTTTACGATGTATCTGGCGGCCTCGTTGATTTACTGGGTGATGGCGACGGTGCTTTCTGCGCTGCAAAACTATTTTGAAGAACAACTGAACCGCCAGGAGAGAGAGCCGAAATGAGTGCTATCGAAGTCAGAAACCTGGTCAAAAAATTTCATGGGCAAACGGTGCTGCATGGGATCGATCTTGACGTCAAACCTGGTGAAGTAGTAGCGATTATTGGGCCGAGCGGATCGGGCAAAACCACGCTGCTGCGTAGCATTAATTTGTTGGAGCAACCGGAGGCGGGCACTATTAAAGTGGGTGAGATTACCATTGATACCGCGCGTTCGTTGACTCAGCAGAAAGGGCTGATTCGTCAGTTACGTCAGCACGTCGGTTTTGTGTTTCAGAACTTTAATTTGTTCCCGCATCGGACGGTGCTGGAAAACATTATTGAAGGGCCGGTGATAGTCAAAGGTGAACCAAAAGCTGAAGCGACAGCTCGTGCGCGTGAATTGCTGGCGAAAGTCGGGCTAGCAGGTAAAGAAACCAGCTATCCGCGGCGTTTATCGGGCGGACAGCAGCAGCGCGTAGCGATTGCCCGGGCACTGGCGATGCGACCTGAGGTTATTTTATTTGATGAACCTACCTCAGCGCTTGACCCTGAACTGGTTGGCGAGGTGCTGAATACCATTCGCCAGTTGGCGCAGGAAAAACGCACCATGGTAATTGTGACGCATGAAATGAGCTTCGCTCGCGATGTTGCCGATAGAGCGATATTTATGGATCAAGGACGGATAGTGGAGCAGGGACCAGCAAAATCCTTATTCACGCATCCGCAGCAGCCGCGTACCCGTCAGTTTCTTGAGAAGTTTTTGATGCAATAAATAGTGCATATAGCACTCGTCGGAATTGTTTCTGGCGAGTGCTGTTCGCATAACTATTTATAATTATTGCTTTATTATTAATGCTTGAATCTGTTACTTCCTTCCACTGTTGAGTAATACTCAAGTAATTCTTCATTTGTCCGATAATTTGCATATATAAAATACATTTATGTGTTAGCTTGTTTCATATGTTTGGATGATTATCAATCTCAGGGGCATTACCACTTAGTATGCAGGATCATGATTTCTTCACCTGGCGACGGAGCATGCTGTTACGCTTTCAGGAAATGGCGACGGCAGAGGATGTCTATACGGAATTACAACAACAGACGCAGCACTTAGAGTTCGATTTTTACGCGCTCTGTGTTCGTCATCCGGTACCTTTTACCCGACCTAAAACGTCTCTTCATACGACCTATCCCAAAGCATGGGTGGCGCATTATCAGTCCGAAAATTATTTCGCCATTGATCCGGTGCTGAAACCTGAAAACTTCAGTCAGGGGCATTTACCCTGGAACGATACTCTGTTTCGCGATGCGCAACCTTTGTGGGACGCCGCACGCAATCACGGTTTACGCAAAGGGATGACGCAATGCTTAATGTTGCCTAATCGGGCGTTGGGTTTTTTATCTGTATCGCGTGCAAGTATTCGTAACAGTCGCCTTGCGAGCGATGAAGTGGAGCTCAGGATGCAGCTTCTGGTGCGGGAAAGCCTGTCTGTACTGACGCGGCTGGAAGATGACATGGTTATGGCGCCAGAAATGCGCTTTAGCAAGCGGGAAAAGGAAATATTGAAATGGACGGCGGAGGGGAAGACCTCTTCTGAGATAGCCATCATTCTGTCGATTTCTGAAAATACCGTGAACTTCCATCAGAAGAATATGCAAAAGAAATTCAATGCACCAAACAAAACGCAGATAGCCTGTTATGCCGCGGCAACCGGGCTTATCTGAGTAAATTATCGTTCTGAGTGTCAGACGCAAAACCGGCTGAGAGCATTGCTATCAGCCGGTTTCTTTTTACTGGCGGTAAGCTTGTTTAATTTGCTTAACCGTGTTGGAAAATACCGCCGCCTGTGATTGATCTTCAATCAGCGCGAGCTGTTTTTCCATTTTAAGAATCACGCGGCCTGCATCGGCTTGACCCATTGCCTGCAGCATCAGCGTTAACATGGCTTTCAGGCAGGTGACTTCATTGGCCAGTTCCTGGTTATTCTCAGCAGTGGAAAAGTCAGGCGTACTCATTTATTTTCCTCGTTATGTTTCAATGAAAAAGTGCGATGTCAAATCTTAAGGCGGCGGAGTATACCATAAGCGAGGCTAAAAATATCTGTGGTTGTTTTTTGCGCGGACCAATGTTGTGGACATTAAAATAAACAACATGTTGCAGTGCATATATTTTCTCCACATGTTGTTTATTTCGAGTATTTTCCTCGTTAATTATTGTTACAACTTTGACTGCCTATTTTGCATTCAGCGGGGGAATATGAATTTTTTGTCACTATTCTGAAACAGCTATGCAGATATAACCGTGGCAGAAGGCTGTCAGGACTGAAAGTTTCCACTCGTCGTACAATCTAATTTCCAAAAACGAGAGCAAAATCGAAAGTCGGGCGTTTTTTACATTTCAAAGTTGAGATAAAACCCGTTAACATAGGGCCGATTAACTATCGGTAGCGTTATCCCTATTCTGGAGATATTCCTTTGATCAACGTTTTTCTTGTTGATGACCACGAACTGGTGCGCGCAGGGATACGACGCATTCTGGAAGATATAAAAGGCATAAAAGTTGTCGGCGAAGCGTGCTGCGGTGAAGATGCGGTAAAATGGTGCCGCTCAAATTCCGTTGACGTTGTGCTGATGGATATGAATATGCCCGGTATTGGCGGTCTGGAAGCAACCCGCAAAATTGCGCGTTCCACGGCAGACATTAAAGTGATCATGCTGACGGTACACACCGAAAACCCATTACCTGCAAAAGTTATGCAGGCAGGGGCCGCAGGGTATCTCAGCAAAGGCGCCGCCCCCCAGGAAGTAGTGAGTGCGATTCGTTCGGTTTTTTCCGGGCAGCGTTATATTGCCTCCGATATCGCACAGCAAATGGCGCTCAGCCAGATTGAGCCTGAGAAAACGGAAACCCCGTTTGCCAGTTTGTCTGAACGCGAGTTGCAGATTATGCTGATGATCACCAAAGGTCAGAAGGTCAATGAGATCTCAGAACAGCTGAATCTTAGTCCTAAAACGGTGAACAGCTATCGCTATCGAATGTTCAGTAAATTAAACATTCACGGCGATGTAGAGCTGACTCACCTGGCAATTCGCCATGGCCTGTGTAATGCGGAGACATTAACAAGCCAGTGACCGATCAGTTTGATGCCAAAGCGTTCCTGAAAACCGTGACCAGTCAGCCCGGCGTCTATCGTATGTATGATACCGCCGGGACGGTTATCTATGTCGGGAAAGCGAAAGACCTGAAAAAAAGGCTTTCCAGCTACTTCCGTAGTAATCTTGCGTCACGCAAGACCGAAGCGCTGGTCGCGCAAATCCAGCAGATTGATGTCACGGTAACGCACACTGAAACCGAAGCGTTATTGCTTGAGCACAACTACATCAAGCTGTATCAGCCGCGCTATAACGTATTGCTGCGCGATGATAAATCCTACCCTTTTATATTCCTTAGCGGCGATACCCACCCGCGTCTGGCGATGCATCGCGGGGCAAAGCATGCCAAAGGCGAGTACTTTGGACCGTTCCCTAACGGTTATGCGGTGCGTGAAACGCTGGCGCTGTTGCAGAAAATATTCCCTATCCGCCAGTGCGAAAACAGCGTTTATCGCAACCGTTCTCGGCCTTGTCTGCAATATCAGATTGGCCGCTGTCTCGGTCCGTGTGTCGCGGGTCTGGTGAGTGAGGAAGAGTATGCTCAGCAGGTCGAGTATGTTCGTCTGTTCTTGTCCGGAAAAGACGATCAGGTATTAACGCAGCTGATCGCCCGCATGGAAAAGGCCAGCCAAAATCTCGAGTTTGAAGAGGCTGCGCGCATTCGTGACCAAATTCAGGCCGTACGCCGCGTGACAGAAAAACAGTTTGTCTCTAATACCGGAGACGATCTGGACGTCATTGGCGTGGCGTTTGAAGCCGGTATGGCCTGTGTGCACGTTCTGTTTATTCGCCAGGGTAAAGTGCTGGGCAGCCGCAGCTATTTCCCGAAAGTACCCGGTGGCACGGAACTCGGCGAGGTCGTCGAAACCTTTGTCGGGCAGTTTTATCTGCAGGGGAGCCAGATGCGTACCTTACCCGGGGAGATCCTGCTCGATTTTAATCTTAGCGATAAAACCCTGCTGGCAGACTCTCTGTCTGAACTGGCCGGCAGGAAGATTAACGTGCAGACGAAACCGCGAGGAGATCGCGCACGTTATCTCAAGCTGGCGCGGACCAACGCGGCAGTGGCGCTCACCACAAAACTTTCTCAGCAGTCGACGATTACGCAACGTCTGACGGCGCTGGCATCGGTGTTGAAGTTACCTGCGGTGAAGCGTATGGAATGCTTCGACATCAGCCATACGATGGGTGAACAGACGGTAGCTTCCTGCGTGGTCTTTGATGCCAATGGCCCGCTGCGCGCAGAGTATCGCCGCTACAACATTACCGGCATTACGCCGGGTGATGATTATGCGGCGATGAATCAGGTTTTGCGTCGGCGTTATGGTAAGGCGATTGAAGAAAGTAAGATTCCGGACGTCATATTGATCGACGGCGGTAAAGGTCAGTTAGGGCAGGCGAAAGCCGTTTTTGCTGAGCTGGATGTTCCCTGGGACAAACAGCACCCACTCTTGCTGGGGGTGGCAAAAGGGGCCGATCGTAAAGCAGGCCTGGAAACGCTGTTCTTTGAGCCGGAAGGTGAGGGCTTTAGCCTGCCGCCGGATTCGCCTGCATTGCACGTTATCCAGCATATCCGCGATGAATCTCACGATCATGCGATTAGCGGGCATCGTAAAAAGCGGGCGAAGGTGAAAAGCACCAGCACGCTTGAGACCATCGAAGGTGTCGGGCCAAAGCGTCGCCAGATGTTGTTGAAATATATGGGAGGTTTGCAAGGCCTTCGTAACGCAAGTATCGAAGAAATTGCAAAAGTGCCGGGTATTTCGCAAGCTCTGGCAGAAAAGATCTTCTACTCGTTGAAACATTAGGCCCTCTGTAGCAACATAGGGGTAATTTCACTGACAACAGATAGTTATCCGTCATATGCAATTTAATATCCCTACGTTGCTCACGCTGTTTCGCGTCATCCTGATCCCATTCTTTGTATTGGCTTTTTACCTGCCATTCACCTGGGCTCCCTTTGTTTGTGCGCTGATCTTCTGTATCGCAGCGGTCACTGACTGGTTTGACGGTTTTCTGGCACGCCGCTGGAACCAAAGCACGCGTTTTGGCGCCTTCCTTGATCCGGTCGCTGATAAGGTGCTGGTGGCTATCGCGATGGTCCTGGTGACAGAGCATTACCACAGCTGGTGGGTGACGCTTCCTGCCGCAACAATGATTGCGCGTGAAATCATCATCTCTGCACTGCGTGAATGGATGGCCGAACTGGGTAAACGCAGCAGCGTAGCCGTATCCTGGATCGGTAAAGTGAAAACCACTTCGCAAATGGCTGCTCTGGCCTGGCTGCTGTGGCGTCCAAATATCTGGGTAGAGTATGCTGGGATCGCACTTTTCTTCGTCGCCGCGATACTGACTTTGTGGTCAATGTTCCAGTATTTGAGCGCTGCACGTGGAGATTTGCTTGATCAGTGATCGTTTCGACGCAAATTTCAGCAAACGATCGTCAGTGGTGAAAAATATCGTTGACTCATTGCGTCAGGTAAGTAGAATGCAACGCATCGAACGGCAGCACTGATTGCCAGACGATAACAAAATCAAGTGATTAACAAAGTTACTTGGTGATGCGGGAATAGCTCAGTTGGTAGAGCACGACCTTGCCAAGGTCGGGGTCGCGAGTTCGAGTCTCGTTTCCCGCTCCAATTTTAAGACATCGGCAATAGCGGATGTCGGCTGTAAAGCCAGAAGATTTCGGCGCGTTAGCAAAGCGGTTATGTAGCGGATTGCAAATCCGTCTAGTCCGGTTCGACTCCGGAACGCGCCTCCAATTTCTTCCCGAGCCCGGATGGTGGAATCGGTAGACACAAGGGATTTAAAATCCCTCGGCGTTCGCGCTGTGTGGGTTCAAGTCCCACTCCGGGTACCATGGGAAAGAACAGAATAATCAAAGCAATAAGCAGTGTCGTGAAACCACCTACGGGTGGTTTTTTTGTGCCTGTTTTTTACAAGCATAGATACCTTGCGTCAAGCAACCTGCCAGAAACGTAAACTGCCCTTTATATACTCACTATTGCTAATCAATCTATCGCCGAATCGGCGCGTTAAACATAAAGCCCCCTCGGGCAGGGTTGTTGATAAACCCATCGCGGGCGGGATTATAGTTGTGGTCCTGGAAACCATTCATCAGGATGGGATCGCCAAAGCCATCCTGTATCGCCAGCTGTCTGTGGATTCGGTTTCGTGCCCTGAACGTGAAAACAAAATCATCCGTCCCGCCAATGATGATCACGCCATTACCAGCTCGAAGTGCCTCGCTCAACTCTTGCTCTCTGACAGCCTGGTTTTGTAACGCGCTGGCTGTGGCAGACGATGACGCCAGCAGCAGTAATATGAGAACGGCGCATGAAAATACCGATGGCAGTTTCATGATTAATACCTATAAAAAGCATGGCTATTAAAGTATAGCTTTATGTTGTCATCTTAACTGAAAAGAAAACCAATAATTTAAACCTGCTATCCATACTGTGTTTAAAAGTCCGGAAGAGTAGTGCCGCGCAGTTAAGAACTATAATAAAAACAGCCAACAGGTGATTACTTCTTTTTGCTGGCAATGCTGGTTCAGGGGACTGCTATGAGCATTTCATCTTTTCCGATAGTTATGTTCGCAGCATTGCTCACCCTTAGTGGTGCAGCATATTCGGTGGAAAAAAAGGATATCTTTTCGCAGAATGCCAGGGCTACGGATCCCATCGCGTTTTCTCAACAGTCATTTAATAACCTGACGTCTTATCAGGTTATGATGCGCTC
This sequence comes from Citrobacter sp. Cpo045, assembly GCF_030332875.1. Classification (NCBI taxonomy): domain Bacteria; kingdom Pseudomonadati; phylum Pseudomonadota; class Gammaproteobacteria; order Enterobacterales; family Enterobacteriaceae; genus Citrobacter; species Citrobacter sp. Cpo045. The sequence continues at coordinate 263,618 of NZ_JAOWGZ010000103.1, read as the reverse complement.
CTCGTCGCCATCCGATGAAAGCAAAATTATTCGCTATAGCTTTCAAAAGCCTGGGTACGTGCGGATGGATTTTACCCAACCGCATTCAGGTGCGGTGCTTATTTTTAATCCTGTCAGCGGTAAAGTGACGTTATGGCCATTTGGTGTGGGTTCGTTGCCCATTTTGCACCTGTCACCTACTAATTCATTGATCCAGGATGAGCGCGGTCATCGGGTGGATCGCTCGGATATCGGCGTGTTGTTGGGCAATATTCGTCATCTGCAACGCGAAGGGACAACAACCACTGTTGGTAAGGAAAACCTTGCAGGACGGGCGACAATGCACGTATCTGTGGTTGGGCCTGGAACAATGGCGGTTGATGGAGTACATCGTTATGACGTCTGGCTGGATAATTATCATGGACTCCCTGCCAAAGTGATCAGCTATGCGCCAGATGGGCAGCGATTAGAAACCGTGCTTCTGGATGCTATGGTCATTAACATCCGTTTTCCCGCCAATTTCTTCTCGCCTTGAGGGAGTCTGTATTATGGCTAACTATCGGTTTTCCACCGTCTGGCGGGTTGAGGCTTCAATTCAGGAGGTATGGGATGTTTTTTCTCATCCCGATCAGTGGCCAGAATGGTGGGAAAGTCTGGAACGCATCGTTGAGATTAAAAAAGGTGATACACAGGGCATTGGGGCGCTGCATCGTTATACCTGGAAAGGAGCGCTTCCTTATCGCTTAACCTTTGACATCAACGTGTTGAATATTCTGCCCTGCTCGCTGCTTGAGGGGCAAGCCAGCGGGGCGGTTGAAGGGCGAGGCGTGTGGTCTTTTTCTGCCAATGGCACAGAGACTATCGTCAGATATGACTGGAATGTTAGCACCACGATTCGCTGGATGAATTACCTGGCTCCGCTGGCGGCACCTGTTTTTCGCTGGAATCACGATATGGTTATGCGCGAAGGGGCCAGAGGGTTAGCCCGTAAGCTGGCAACGAATGTTTATATATTCTGAACTCGCTCTCACGGCTGTACTTTTTGCCTGCCTATGGCTTACTATCTGTCGCGCAGTTTCTTATTTCATTCACAGTTAACAGGTCTGTTATTGATGAATAACCTCCATCGGCTCACCTTTTTATGTCAGCGTCTGTCTGCTGTGATGATCGCATACGGTTTTTACCTTCTTAGCCGTAGCCCAACTCTTACAACATGGACAGACAGCAATGCAACGTCGACAATTTCTCAAAAATAGCGTTCTCCTTTCCGCCGCCGGTTTAGTCGGTCCTGCGGTTATTAGCCAGACGGTTCACGCCGCTGAGCCATCCGTTGCACCAGTCGCGCGTCGGCGCTTTGTGTTATCCCAGACGTATAAACTTAACCCTCCTAAGGGATCGAGCGGCGTGGTAAAACTGTGGATCCCGCTTCCGGTAGATACCGCGTTTCAACAAATGACGGCGCTTGCCTTTAGCGGAAACTACAAGCATGCGTACGTTACCACTAATAATACTTATGGCGCGAAAACGCTGTTCGCCACTTGGCCTGACTCGCAGGGCGAACTGTTGATTAACGTTGATATCGACATTGAAACCGCCGACTGGGAGCCGCTGAAGCAGGACGCGCTGAAAACCTGGCAAGCGCCGGAGCAGATTATTTATCCGCTGGATGTAAAACCGTACCTGCTACCGACGACACATACCCCAGTTGATGGGCTGGTTCTGGAAACCGCGCGTAAAATTACCGGTAATGAGCAGGATCCGCTGAAAAAAGCACGCCTGATTTACGAGTGGGTGAGTAGCCATATGGAGCGCGATAATGACGTTATTGGCTGCGGCACGGGGGATGTGGCGGAAATCTTAAAAAGCGGTAAGCTCAAAGGAAAATGCACCGACATGAGCTCCGTTTTTGTTGCTCTGGCACGGGCCAGCGGCATTCCGGCGCGCGAACTGTTTGGCATCCGTCTGGGCAAAGCCAATAAACTCGAACGTTACTCGAAAAGCGCTTTTGGCAAAGCAGACAGTGCAGGCGTCGCCGATGTGAGCGGCGGGCAACATTGCCGAGCCGAATTCTATCTGGCCGGTTACGGCTGGTTACCGTGCGATCCTGCTGATGTGACCAAAATGCGTCTGGCAGAGAAAAAATCGCATCAGGACGCCGATGTCCAGGCGGTAAACACTTACCTGTTTGGTAACTGGGAAATGAACTGGGTTGGATTTAACTACGGGCGTGATTTCGAGCTGTATCCGGCAACGGAGCAGGGTGCCATGAACAACTTTGGCTATCCTTACGCTGAAGTCGATGGTGACCCGATCAATTTCTATGATCCTAAAGCGTTCTCTTACAGCTATGTCGCCACAGAACAACGCTAAAGGGGCGGGGCTCACCCTGTTGACGGCCGCTGCGGCTGCTGTCACCGCGGGCTTATGCTGCGTTGGACCGCTGCTCTATTTGTTGTTTGGTATTTCGGCGGCGAGCTTTGCTGTTTTCACCCAGTTTGAGTTTTTGCGAATTCCCCTGATGCTGGTGTCATTGGGCTTATTACTGCGCGTCTTCTGGCGGCTCTATTTTTCCAGGCGGCTGTGGTGCTCCGGATGGTTAACGTTGAAGCAAGCGCGCGTTCTCTACTGGTGCGCGCTGGCGTTGATTTTGCCGGTGCTATTTTATCCAACGCTCGTTGCCTGGTTTTATGAGGTATTTGAATGAAAATCTTCACATTAGTTGCATGCTTGTTGCTGCCGCTGTGGGCTCAGGCGGCCAATCAAAAAGTGGTGCTGGATATACAAAATATGACCTGCTCGCTGTGCGTTATTTCGGTCAATCAGGCTCTACGTGAAACCGACGGTGTGATTAAAGCAAAATCCTCCCTAAAAACCCGACAAGCAGAAGCGATTGTGCCAGAAGGTTTCCCAACCGATACTTTACTTAACGCGGTAGCGAAAACGGGCTATACCGCAACGCTCAACCGTATTGAACAACAGTAAACCACCTTCGGGTGGTTTTATTGTGTTTTCCCGGTATGATGCCCGGCGGCTTAGTGTTCTCTTTTGTGCGTTAACTTCCGGAATTCCCCTCGTTTCCTGTTAACCTGAACAGGCGGCAGCTATATGCCGCATATGCCCATTTTTATCTGTTATCCCTCCAGCCGTGTAGGATGATCACAGGCAAGATTTTTTGACTAAGGAAAAGCGTTATGAAAACGGGACCATTAAACGAGAGCGAACTGGAATGGCTGGATGATGTACTGACTAAGTACAATACAGACAAGGCTATTCTGGATGTGTCAGAACTGGATGGTTTGCTGACAGCGGTGCTGAGTTCACCGTATGAAATTGAACCAGAGCAGTGGCTGGTCGCAATTTGGGGCGGCGCGCAGTATGTCCCTCGCTGGTCCTCCGAAAAAGAAATGACGCGTTTCATGAACCTGGCGTTTCAACATATGGCGGATACGGCCGATCGTCTGGATGAATATCCTGAGCAGTTTGAGCCGTTATTTGGTTTGCGTGAAATTGACGAGCATGAACTGACCATCGTTGAAGAGTGGTGCTTTGGTTATATGCGCGGCGTCGCACTGTCAGACTGGTCCGCGTTACCGGACACGTTAAAACCAGCACTTGAAGCTATTGCGCTGCACGGTACGGAAGAGAACTTTGCGGTGGTTGAGAAACTAACGCCGGAAGCGTTTGAAGAGAGCGTGGATGCCATCCGCCTGGCTGCGCTGGACCTGCATGCTTACTGGATGGCGCATCCTCAGGAAACGCCGGTCAAAGTACCGGTGAAAGTGGATGCCAAAGTAGGGCGCAATGACCCTTGTCCGTGTGGCAGCGGCAAGAAATATAAGCAGTGCTGTTTGCATTAACAGAAAGGGGCGAAAGCCCCTTTGTTTTAACCCACTTCTGGTAGTAATCCTGCTGCAATAGAAAACTGTACTGCTATCACCACAATGCCGCACAAAAATACCAGCGCCAGCGCTGGAGCACCGCCTGCTACGCGGTAGTTGGCCTGCGGATTATGTTTTCTGCTCTGCCAGGCCAGCATCGAGGGAATGAGCAGCGCCAGCACCGCCAGGGCAACGCCCGCATACCCTAATGCCATGACAAAACCACGCGGATAGAACAGCGCGAATGCCAGCGGCGGCAGGAATGTCACCGCGCCGGTTTGCATTCTTCCCGCTACGGTATTCCGGCGCTGGAAGAGGTCGGCCAGGTAGTCAAATAATCCCAATGCAACGCCGAGGAAAGAGGTTGCCAGTGCGAGGTCAGCAAACAGATGCACCGCCAGTTCGACGTGCGGCGAAGCCACGACTTCACGCAATGCCTGCAATAAGCCGTTTAAGCCTGCGTGATTGGCTAAAAGCCCCATGAATGTTGTCGAGTTAATGCTACCAAGCGTCGCCAGTTGCCAGAAGATATAGGCGACCAGAGGAATAGCGCTACCCGTAATAAACACCCAACGCAGTTTACGGATGTTACCGTTCATATAGCTGACGATACTGGGAACACTGCCGTGAAAACCGAACGAGGTGAAGATGACCGGGATTGCGGAGAGCGCCAACCCCTGTTGCAGCGGCAGCGTAAGCAGGTTCACTTTATGAATATGCGGCATTAACAGAGCCAGCATCACCACCAGGAAGATTATCTTGGCACTGAATAGCAGACGGTTGAACAGATCGACCAGCGAGGTCCCAACACAAACCACGCCACCGGCAACAAAGGTGAACAGCAGTACGCCTGTTGTCGGGGAAATATTTGTTCCGGTCCAGTCGCTGATGCTGGAGGCCAGCAGTTCACCTGCACCACTGATGTACGCCGCCGTCAGGGCATACATTAAAAACATCATGCTAAAGCCCGTTACCCATTGTCCGTAACGACCAAGATAACGTTTTGCCAGCGTACCCAGCCCGGTGTCTGCCGGGACATGTTGATACACTTCAAGCAGCAACAGAGCGGTGTAGCACATCAACGCCCAAAGACTGACTAACAATACCAGCGTGACGCTAAACCCCACGCCTGCCGCAGCCAGCGGCATTGCCAACATACCGGCACCAATCGTGGTTCCCGCCACGATAAAAATACTACCCAGGGTTCTGTTTTTCACGCTTTCCTCTGTCCCAGAGATAATCAATGGTTATATCTGCGGCGCAGATTAAGGCAAAACACTATTTTCGTCAAATCACCGTTACAATGACTGTACATTAATGTTTACGATGTTTTGACCATTAAGATGTATAACAAATGACATTTATCTGCTGATAAACCTGCGTTAGCGCAAAGCGACGATGTGCGGTTCACATTAGGCTACGGACTTTATTAAGGAGGTAATATGGAATCTATTCACGGTCACGAAGTGCTTAACATGATGATTGAATCTGGTGAGCAGTATTCAAATGCCAGCCTTGAAGCGGCGATTACGGCACGTTTCGGCGAGCAGGCGCGTTTTCACACTTGTTCTGCGGCGGATATGACGGCAGGCGAGTTGGTGGCGTTTTTAGCGGCGAAGGGAAAGTTTATTGCAAAAGAAGACGGCTTCTCTACGCACGAAAGCAAGATCTGCCGTCACTGATTTCAAGGGGTAATGATGGCGGGTTGCCTTCATTACCCTAAAATATTAATTCTGTGTATCAAGCGTAGCCAGTTCTTTGTCGATGAAATAAAGACCTTCGCCGCTTTTTCCTGCCAGCGACAGCTTATCAATAACAGATTTAAATAATTTCTCTTCTTCATGCTGCTCGGCAACATACCATTGCAGGAAATTAAAGGTTGGATAATCCTGGTGGGTCATTGCCGCGTGTGCCAGCTCATTAATTTTCTGGGTGATTAGCTGCTCGTGTTCGTAAGTAACACGGAACAGTTCATCCAGAGAAGCATATTCAGCAAAGGGTGAAGAAACGGTATTAATACGCGGCAAGCTGCCGGTATCGGTCAGGTAGTCGAACAGACGCTGCATGTGCGTCATCTCTTCCTGGGCGTGACGGCGCAAAAACGCGGCAGCACCTTCGAAGCTGTGATAGCTGCACCACGCGCTCATCTGTTGGTAGAGCAGAGATGAATATAATTCAAGATTCATTTGCTCATTCAGTTGGTCGATCATTTCTGTTTTCAGCATGGTTCTGCTCCACAAACGTTATTATATATTGACGTGGCGCCACTATAATTTGTTATTTAATTATTTGCAAAAGGTAAAATAATAAATTTATTTATTAAAAATGCGAATGGGAATAAAACGCATTAACGATATTAAACGGAGGGTATAAATAATAAAGTGGTAAAAGACCAGCAAAAATGAGCTGGTCGGAAATATTAATAATTGAAAGAAGGTGATTGGGGCACCGCGACACCATGACACTGCCAGGCGAGTGTAATTTTGGTATTTAAGCACAGAGAGCCTGCATACACGCTACAGGTTGACACCGGCTGGCCAAACGCTTCTGCGCTGGCATAGCCCAGGCGCTGACACTCTTTGGTGGCTGTCCCCTGGGTAACGTAGTCATCGGTACGTGCTGTTTGTAACATGGCCTGATTATAAGTCAGGCGAACCACACCAGTGATGGCGCTGGCTTCGCTGACCTGTGCCTGTTTTGTAATTGTGCATCCTGTCAGCATGAGCGGCAAAAGCGCTAGGATAAAGGTCTTCATGAGATCGCTCTGAAAGTTCGAAGATACACTATCATGGCATACAGAGACCCTCATCAATGGCTTGAATAGCCCGAAGATCACCTGCGATTAATCACAACGAGGTCATTTGTTTGAGGTAATTCTGAACTGTTCAGACAGGAATGTGAGCGCAACTTTGTTTTTTAAAACTAAATTTCATTAAATTTGAAAGTGTGATTGCAAAATAGTAATGTGGCTGAATGTTATGACTTTCAGCGGGCTACCGCAGCGCATTCAGGAGAGTACAGAATGAAAATTGCATTGATGATGGAAAACAGCCAGGCAAGCAAAAACGCCATCATCCATAATGAGCTTAAAGCCGTTGCGGATGAGAAAGGTTTTCCGGTCTATAACGTTGGGATGAGCGACGAAAATGATCATCATCTGACCTACATCCATTTAGGCATTATGGCCAGCATCCTGCTTAATTCCAAAGCTGTAGACTTTGTTGTTACAGGTTGCGGTACGGGCCAGGGGGCAATGATGTCACTGAATATCCATCCGGGTGTGGTGTGTGGTTATTGCCTTGATCCTGCAGATGCGTTCTTGTTCTCTCAAATTAACAACGGCAACGCGCTTTCTCTGGCATTCGCCAAAGGTTTTGGCTGGGGTGCAGAGCTGAATGTGCGCTATATGTTTGAAAAAGCGTTCACCGGGCGTAACGGTGAAGGCTACCCACCGGAGCGTAAAGAGCCGCAGGTGCGTAACGCCGGTATTCTGAATCAGGTGAAAGCGGCTGTGGTAAAAGAAAATTATCTGGACACGCTGCGCGCGATCGATCCTGAACTGGTGAAAACCGCTGTATCAGGCCCGCGCTTCCAGCAGTGCTTCTTTGAAAACTGCCAGGACAAAGCAATCGAAGCGTTTGTACGCGAGGTGATTGGCTAAATCCTGTTGGCCCGGCGGCGTTCACCCTCCGGGCTACCTGTTCCTGTTCGATACTGCGCTTCCTGCATCACGGGTGAGCCGTAGCGTATCCACCATACCTACCAGACAAATAATGGCAATAGCGACAAAGGCCAGCCGGAAACTGATCCCCGGAATATTGCCCAATGCCAGCTTTTCACTGACCACATCGCCAATGCGGATGCCAATAGCGGCTAAAGAAATGCCCAATCCCACTGCTAATTGTGTCGCCGTACTGAACAGCGTATTAGCGTAGCTCATTTGTGCCGCGGGGACGTCCGCGAAGGCAAGCGTGCTGACGCCGGTAAACTGAATTGAGCGGAACACACCGCCCAGATACAACACCAGCAAAATAACCCACACGGGGGTCTGCGGCGTAATTAATGCACAGGCCAGCAACGCCAGAACATTAAGTGCACCGTTAATCAACAGCAGCTTCTTAAAGCCCAGCCAGCGTATCAACGGGGTGGTGGCAGGTTTAATCGTCAGATTGCCGACAAATACCGCCAGCACCAGTGAACCCGCGTGAAAAGCGTTCATGCCAAAACCTACCTGAAACATTAACGGCAGCAGAAACGGCACGGCGCTGATAGAGGCACGAAACAGCGATCCGCCATACATGGTGACGCGAAAAGTAGGGACGTTCATGGCATCAAGGCGAATCATTGGCCAGGCGGTGCGACGAAAATGATGCAGGGCAAACAGAAAGGTCAATGTTCCTAGCACCAAAAGTCCGGCGGTCAGCCAGCCCTGAGGCTGTTGGGTTCCCAGTAACTCCATGGCATACACCAGGCTCACCATCGCAACAGAGGTTGCGATAAATCCTGTTATATCAAATGGGCGGCGCTCGTCGTCATGAATATCCGGGATAAAACGTAGCGCCAGCGCAATCGCCAGTATTCCGAGCGGTACATTAATGAAGAAGATCCAGCGCCAGTTGGCATAGCTGGTAATGAATCCGCCAAGGGGAGGGCCAATGATGGGCGCGACTAAAGCGGGCCAGGTCAGGGTCGCAATAGCGGTGATCAACTGATGTTTAGGCGTGGTTCGTAATACCGCGAGTCGGCCAACCGGAACCATTAGCGCACCACCTACACCCTGTAAGATTCGCATGGCGACAAAGCTCTCAAGGCTTTCGGACAAACCGCATAAAACCGAGGCGAGAGTAAATATCGCCAGTGCAAGGGTAAACACCTTTCTGGCGCCGAAGCGATCCGCAATCCAGCCGCTGGCGGGGATCAGTACCGCGAGGGTGATCAGATAGGCGCTGATACCTATGTTCAGGTCAACTGCCTGCACGCCAAAACTTTTCGCCATGTCGGGCAGTGCGGTGGCAATCACCGTGCCGTCAATAAACTCCATAAAGAAAGCCCCGGCAACAAGTAATGCAGCCGGGGATAGACCGCGTTTGTTCTCAACCGCTAAATGTTCACTCATGTTGTGCTTGCCATCTCAAAAGAAACTGACTGGAACTATTTTTATTTTCAGCGCATTCGGAAGGTATGCGCGGCTATCGTTTCGTTCGTTGAATGGGTACTATGACGACCTTTCTATAAGGAGCTCACTATGTCCCAAACACTGAATGCCGATCAGGAACTGCTCTCGGACGTTGTTGCCTGTCAGCTGGTTATCAAGCAGATTCTGGATGTTCTTGATGTTATTGCCCCAGTTGAAGTTCGGGAGAAAATGTCCAGCCAGCTGAAAAGCATCGACTTTTCCAGCCATCCTGCAGGTGCCGATCCGGTCACTATGCGCGCAATACAAAAAGCGGTTGCCTTGATCGAGTTGAAATTCACGCCGCAGAATGAATCTCACTAAAATAAACCGTTGTTTCAGGTTTTAGAAAGGTTTTTTTGCGCCTCGCAGAATGAGAGGCGTGGGCGTAGAGAAAATTAAGCACCAGCCGGATAAGGTGCGTCGCATCGTTATCCGGCATTAACACGATGAAAATTGAAGATTAGTGATGTTGATAGTTCACGACGTTCAGCAGGTGCTTATCGGTTTGCGCCATGCACAGTCCCGCACGTTTAGCGCTGCGGACTTCATCAAGAATCGTCTGTAACAGCACGCCATCCTGCTGCTGCTCTTTTTCCAGATCGTGAAGAAAATCAATGGTTGTTGCATCATTCAAGGCTTCTGCTTCATTGGTTAAGCGTGATAGCTTGCTGTAACGCTGTTGGTATTCATCCAGCGTTTTCTGAAACAGTTCTTCAAGGGAAGTTAGTTCATCACCTGGAACATCGATAGCCTTGACGATAGGGTTAGCCCCGGCACTTTTCATAAAATTAAACATACGCATCATTTGAGTCACGTTACCTTGCGCCTGGGTGCGTAGAAAGGTTGCGGTGCCAGTCAGGCTGTGTTCGTAGCACCATTCACTGAGATGCAGGTAAAGATTCGATGCGTAGAACTCGAGGTTCATTTGTGTGTTGAGTTTATGAACAATTCCAACTGCAGCCATATCAATATCCTTATTTCCAGAAAGGGGGATGTACGTTACTAACGTCAGTGCAACGGGCTGCCGCTACACGTCACCTCTACGTACAATTAAAACTGTTAGCAGAATAAATCCGTTCCGCCGGTCCTTTAGTGATCACGAATTATATTCGCTCCCGATCGAGATTCAGCATAACTCCAGTCCCGACATAAGAAAATCCTTAAATCTGCGTATTTATGATTTTTTACATATTGTCATAGCAATATTAGTGATTTTTCCGCTTGTGTATATAAATGCTGTGAATATAACAGATTGATATTTATAGCATTAAAGTGAAATATTGATAATGAAATGATGTTTCATATCACGAAATGGAATTTCACAATCAGGTATTGTCTGTCGCCAGATGATTATCTGGTCTTCGGATGAAGAAATTTCACCATTGACCCGCGTCGGTGAACGCTATCTGCTGGCTAATTTTTTTTGCGCCAGATCAGTTTTGTGGAAATTAATAAAGTTAAGCGCCTGAATGATTCGACATTTATTGTTTGGTGTATTTGGAAAAATCGAGGAGTGTGTATGAAAAAGGTTGCCGTGCTACTGGCACCTGGTTTTGAAGAGGCGGAAGCCATTGTTACCATTGATATTCTGCGTCGCCTGCAGATCGAAGTTGAAACACTGGCCTGCGCCGAGTCCCGTGCGGTGGTGAGCTACCATGACGTGCCGATGGTGACGGACAGCACGCTGGCTGCGCGTCAGACGGATCTTTATGATGCCGTTGTGTTACCCGGCGGGCCGCAGGGCAGCGTTAACCTTGCCGCCAGTGAGGCTGTCATCCAGTTTATCGCTCGCCATGACGAGGCTGGAAAACTCATTTGCCCGGTGTGTTCTGCGGCGGCGCGCGTGCTGGGCGGCAACGGCCTGCTGAAGGGGCGTCGCTATGTGTGTTCGGGAGATCTGTGGCAAAACGTCGCGGATGGGGAATATATTGATGCGCCGGTTGTTGAAGATGGCAACCTTATTAGCGGCAAAGGATTAGGGCATATTTTCGATTTTGCATTGACGCTTTCAGCGCGTCTGCTGGAAGATGACATTCCGGTTCGCGATCACGCTGACCACATTTATTACAGATGGTAATCATTGTGCTCCCGAATGCTTCGGTATTCGGGAACAAGGATTCGTTGGCTGATGTTATGGACTAATCTGCTACCCCTCTTTTTTCCCGTCGACAAAACCGCGTTTTTTTATGTCATTTCCCGCTGAATTTATGTACGCAATTACTGTAATTCTGTGGTGTGATGCCGCTCTCTTATGGAGAATCAATTTCCCGCTAAAAATACTCTCAGCACTGGCATTGATCTTATCAATAAAAGGTAATGCCTTGTTTTACGTCCGAATTACAAAAAATCGTCTGATTTTACCCTACATAAAAGAACGTTAAAGCTGGAGTTAACCATGCACAAATTCACTAAAGCGCTGGCTGCCATCGGTCTGGCGGCCATTATGTCACAATCCGCTATCGCTGAATCCATGAAGCTCGGTTTCCTGGTCAAACAGCCGGAAGAACCGTGGTTCCAGACTGAATGGAAATTTGCCGATAAAGCCGGTAAAGACCTTGGTTTTGAGGTGATTAAAATTGCCGTTCCGGATGGTGAGAAAACCCTTAACGCCATCGACAGCCTGGCTGCAAGTGGAGCAAAAGGGTTTGTGATTTGTACGCCAGATCCAAAACTGGGGCCAGCCATTATGGCTAAGGCACGTGGCTACGATATGAAAGTCATTGCCGTCGACGACCAGTTTGCCAACGCTAAAGGTAAGCCGATGGATACCGTGCCGCTGGTGATGATGGCGGCAACCAAAATTGGTGAACGCCAGGGCCAGGAGCTGTACAAAGAGATGCAAAAACGCGGTTGGGATGTGAAATCCACCGCCGTAATGGCCATTACCGCCAACGAACTGGATACCGCACGTCGTCGTACTTCTGGTTCAATGGAAGCGCTTAAAGCCGCAGGCTTCCCGGAAAAACAGATTTACCAGGTCCCAACAAAATCGAATGACATCCCCGGCGCATTTGACGCCGCCAACTCCATGCTGGTTCAGCATCCTGAAGTCAAAAACTGGCTGATTGTCGGCATGAACGACAACACCGTGCTGGGTGGCGTACGTGCGACCGAGGGGCAGGGCTTCAAAGCACCAAACGTGATTGGTATCGGAATCAACGGTGTTGACGCGGTGAGCGAACTGTCCAAAGGCGAAGCGACCGGGTTCTACGGTTCACTGCTGCCAAGCCCGGACGTGCACGGCTACAAATCCAGTGAAATGCTCTACAACTGGGTAACGAAAGGTGCAGAGCCACCGGCATTCACTGAAGTGACAGATGTGGTGCTGATTACCCGCGATAACTTCAAAGAAGAGCTGGCGAAGAAAGGCTTAGGCGGTAAGTAACAGAAGTGCTGCGATGTTGTAGGCCGGATTAGGCGAAGCCGCCTTCCGGCGCAATGCCCGGTGGCGCTGTGCTTACCGGGCCTACGTCCGGCGGTTTTCCTGGCCGGTAAAATCCTGACTCACGGAGACGTTATGCAACAGTCTACCCCGTATCTCTCATTTCGCGGCATTGGCAAAACGTTCCCGGGCGTTAAGGCGCTGACGGATATCAGTTTCGACTGCTATGCCGGACAGGTGCATGCGCTGATGGGCGAAAATGGCGCCGGGAAATCAACACTCTTAAAAATTCTCAGCGGTAACTATGCGCCAACAACGGGATCTCTGACGATCCGCGGACAGGAAGTTTCGTTCGCGGATACCACTGCCGCACTCAACGCCGGTGTCGCCATTATTTATCAGGAACTGCATCTCGTCCCGGAAATGACCGTTGCCGAGAATATTTACTTAGGGCAGTTACCGCACAAAGGCGGGATTGTGAACCGCTCGCTGCTGAACTATGAAGCAGGAATCCAGCTGAAGCATCTGGGGATGGATATCGATCCCGATACCCCACTGAAATACCTCTCCATTGGCCAGTGGCAGATGGTGGAGATTGCAAAAGCGCTGGCGCGAAACGCCAAAATTATCGCCTTTGATGAACCAACCAGCTCCCTGTCGGCTCGCGAGATTGAGAATCTGTTTCGCGTCATCCGTGAGCTGCGCAACGAAGGACGCATCATTCTGTACGTTTCACACCGTATGGAGGAGATTTTTGCTCTCAGCGATGCCATCACCGTGTTTAAAGATGGTCATTACGTCAAAACGTTCACGGACATGCAGCAGGTCGATCACGATGCGCTGGTGCAGGCGATGGTCGGGCGCGACCTCGGGGATATCTATGGCTGGAAATCCAGACCGTATGGCACAGAGCGTCTGCGGCTGCATGAAGTCAAAGCTCCAGGCGTGCGTACGCCAATCAGCTTATCCGTGCGAAGCGGTGAAATTGTCGGGTTGTTTGGCCTGGTGGGGGCCGGACGTAGCGAATTAATGAAAGGGCTGTTCGGCGGTACGCGTATCACTGCGGGCCAGGTATTTATTGATGAACAGCCTATCGATATCCGTAAACCAAGCCATGCCATTGAAGCGGGGATGATGCTGTGCCCGGAGGATCGCAAAGCTGAAGGGATCATTCCGGTCCATTCAGTGCGCAACAACATCAACATTAGTGCACGGCGTAAGCATGTTCTGGGGGGATGCGTGATCAACAACGGCTGGGAAGAGACCAATGCCGATCACCATATTCGTTCACTCAACATCAAAACGCCGGGTGCAGAGCAACTGATCATGAACCTCTCCGGCGGTAATCAACAGAAGGCTATTCTCGGTCGTTGGTTATCGGAAGAGATGAAAGTGATTTTGTTGGATGAGCCTACACGCGGCATTGATGTGGGCGCCAAACATGAAATTTACAACGTGATTTATGCCCTCGCAGCGCGCGGTGTGGCCGTATTGTTTGCTTCCAGTGACCTGCCAGAAGTACTCGGTGTTGCCGACCGTATTGTGGTGATGAGAGAAGGTGAAATTGCCGGTGAGTTACTTCATGAACAGGCGGATGAGCGCCAGGCGTTGAGCCTTGCTATGCCTAAAGTCAGCCAGGCTGTAGCCTGAATAAGGAGAGTATGATGTCTTCCGTTTCTACATCGGGTTCTGGCGCAGCGAAGTCGGCGCTAAATCTGGGCCGCATTTGGGATCAATACGGCATGCTGGTGGTGTTCGCCGTGCTGTTCCTGGTTTGTTCCCTCTTTGTGCCAAACTTTGCGACTTTCATCAACATGAAGGGGTTAGGGCTGGCGGTATCGATGTCGGGTATGGTTGCCTGCGGGATGCTGTTTTGCCTGGCATCCGGTGATTTCGACCTGTCTGTCGCATCTGTGATTGCCTGTGCTGGTGTTACCACTGCCGTAGTCATTAACATGACCGAAAGTCTGTGGATTGGTGTGGCTGCCGGACTGCTGCTCGGTATTCTGTGTGGCCTGGTCAATGGGTTCGTGATTGCGCGGTTAAAAATTAACGCCCTGATCACTACTCTTGCGACAATGCAGATTGTACGTGGTCTGGCCTATATTATCTCCGACGGTAAGGCAGTCGGGATTGAAGACGAGCGTTTCTTCACACTCGGCTATGCTAACTGGTTTGGTCTGCCGGCGCCTATTTGGATCACGGTCGTTTGTTTCATTGTCTTTGGCTTACTGCTGAACAAAACCACGTTTGGGCGTAATACGCTGGCCATTGGGGGCAATGAAGAGGCGGCGCGCCTGGCTGGGGTTCCGGTTGTTCGTACCAAGATTATTATCTTTATTCTTTCCGGTCTGGTATCCGCCATTGCCGGGATTATCCTCGCATCGCGTATGACCAGCGGCCAGCCAATGACCTCAATCGGTTATGAGTTGATCGTGATTTCAGCCTGCGTGTTAGGGGGCGTTTCGCTTAAAGGCGGCATCGGAAAAATCTCATATGTGGTGGCCGGGGTGTTGATCCTGGGGACGGTTGAGAATGCGATGAACCTGCTGAATATCTCTCCGTTCGCGCAGTATGTGGTACGTGGCCTCATCCTGCTGGCGGCGGTGATCTTCGACCGTTACAAGCAAAAAGCGAAGCGTACCGTTTGATGATTTAAACCCCAACTTTTTAGTCTAGCTTCTGCCCGTCGCCAGCCGCTACCCGGCTGGCGATTGTTTTTTCAAATGGCGAGCATGGTCACACTGTCTATACTTATATCCGTCATACATCATCTATATGCCGCGATCCGCGTGGCGTTCTGACCATGATGAGGAGGATAACCGGGTGACAGCATCACTGACTTTACCCCCTGAACAATCTGCAAACTGTGCATACTTTTTTGATCTCGATGGGACACTTGCTGAGATTAAACCTTTTCCCGACCAGGTCGTTGTCCCGAAGACAATCCTGCAATGTCTACATCGGTTAGCGACGCAGAATGCGGATGCGCTGGCATTGATTTCAGGGCGCTCAATGGTTGAGCTTGACGCACTCACTACTCCGTTTCGTTTTCCGCTTGCCGGAGTGCATGGGGCAGAACGCCGTGACATCAATGGTCAAACGCACATAGTAAACCTGCCTGAAGTTATCGAACGTGAAGCCGGGGCGTTATTACACGCAGCGTTGGTGACGTTACCGGGGACAACACTTGAAACCAAAGGCATGGCCTTCGCGTTGCATTATCGCCAGGCACCCGAACACGAAGCGGCGCTGGTTACGCTGGCTGAACGCATCACGCGCAGATGGCCGCAGCTTGCTCTGCAGCACGGAAAATGTGTCGTGGAAATAAAGCCTAAGGGCAGTAATAAAGGCGACGCGATAGCTGCATTTATGCAGGAAGCGCCTTTTGCTGGCCGGATCCCTGTGTTTTTCGGTGATGATCTGACAGATGAAACAGGGTTTGCTGTAGTTAACCGCGCTGGCGGTATTTCTGTAAAGGTAGGGAGCGGGCCGACGCAGGCAACATGGCGTCTGGATAGTGTCAGGGATGTCTGGCACTGGCTGGAGAAAAATAACTCTTCGCAGCAAGAACCGAAAGCAACGAATAACAGAAGAGGTGGCTATGAGTCGTTTAGTCGTAGTATCTAATCGTATCGCCTCACCAGATGACAAAGGGAGCGCGGGTGGGCTCGCGGTCGGTGTACTGGGCGCGTTAAAAGCTGCTGGTGGTTTATGGTTTGGCTGGAGTGGTGATACAGGTAATGAGGATAAACCTTTAAAAAAGGTCACCCGTGGCAATATCACCTGGGCCTCGTTTAATTTGAGTGAGCAAGATTACGAAGAGTATTACTGCCAGTTTTCAAATGCGGTTTTATGGCCCGCGTTTCACTATCGATTGGATTTAGTTCAGTTTCAGCGCTCTGCCTGGGAAGGTTACCAACGGGTTAATGCCTTACTGGTAGATAAACTTCTGCCGTTGCTTGGCGATGACGACATTATTTGGGTTCATGATTACCATCTGTTGCCGTTTGCCTGCGAGTTACGTAAGCGTGGCGTGCGTAATCGCATCGGTTTTTTCCTGCATATTCCTTTTCCGACGCCGGAAATTTTTAATGCGCTCCCGCCGCATCTGGCGCTACTTGAGCAAATGTGTGATTTTGATTTGCTTGGTTTCCAGACCGAAAACGATCGCCAGGCTTTTCTGGACTGTCTCGCAGCCCAGACTCGGGTGACCACGCATAAAGATAAGCAGCACCTGGCATGGGGAAAAGCGTTTCGTACTCAGGTTTATCCCATCGGTATTGAACCGGATGAGATTGCACGACAGGCGTCCGGTCCGCTGCCGCCAAAACTGGCACAGCTAAAAGCGGAGCTTAAAAATGTGCAGAATATTTTCTCCGTGGAGCGTCTGGATTACTCCAAAGGCTTGCCGGAGCGCTTTCAGGCCTATGAGGCCTTACTGGAACATTATCCGCAGCACCACGGTAAAATTCGCTATACGCAGATAGCACCGACCTCGCGCGAAGAGGTGCAGGCCTATCAGGATATTCGCCACCAACTGGAAACAGAGGCAGGGCGAATCAACGGCAAATATGGGCAACTGGGCTGGACGCCGCTTTACTATCTGAACCAGTATTTTGATCGTAAATTGCTGATGAAGATCTTCCGCTACTCTGATGTAGGGTTGGTGACCCCGTTGCGCGATGGTATGAACCTGGTGGCGAAAGAGTTTGTGGCCGCACAGGATCCTGCTAACCCTGGCGTGCTGGTTTTATCGCAATTTGCCGGGGCGGCGAACGAGCTAACCTCCGCGCTTATTGTTAATCCTTATGACCGGGATGAAGTGGCAGGCGCATTAAACCAGGCGCTGACGATGCCACTTACCGAACGTATCTCGCGCCACGCTGAAATGCTTGAGACTATCGTTAAAAACGATATCGACAACTGGCAGGCGACGTTCATTTGCGATCTTAAAACGGTCACGCCGCGTCGGAGTCAATGCCAACTGCCAGACAATATCTCTTCCTGTTCTAAACTCGCATGAAGTCGTAGCACTGTGGATTAATCTCCAGCTAGCGGAACCAGAAGAACGTCCACCTGGCTGGTATGAATCACGCTTTTCGCTGAACAGGAAGCGCGCGAAAAAAAACTGTGGTTATGGTTACCGTAAATGACCAGATCAATGGCGTGTTTGCGGCACACATCCAGGATATGTTCATTCAGAGCCCCATAGGTAATAAAGGTATGCTCAATGGGGTATTCTGCTTCTTTGCTAAGTTTGTCGATAAAATCCTGAGTCTCTTCCTGCATCACTTCACGCAGGTCTTCCAGCATGGGGGCAGCAAACTGGTTATACAGTTCGGGGTCTGAGACCAGCGTAATCAGGCTAATTCGGGCGTTGACAGGGCGAGCGATAGAAACCGCCTTGTCTAACAACTGCTGACTTTCAGGGGTGGCGGCAACAGCAACAAGAATGTGCGAATAGCTCATAACTCGCTCCTTTTTTTCAAGAATTATGAGAGGGCTTTTCAGCTTTACTCAGCTTACCCCATACTGCAACGTTTCCCGCCTCGATAGTGTGAATGTCATCATGATTATTCATTAATTATTCTTATAAATAGAATAATCGATTCATATTAGTTGCAGATATGTTCAGGTTACTTAAGTGAAACCCACCGCTAATGAAAACAATGTGTTAATAAAAATTAAACATATATTAACATTTGCAAGGTCGTCACATCGCGGTATTAATTAATCACTCTAAATATTTAACTTATTGTTTCTAAAGAATTTAATTAAAAAAGTTTTTTGAGTTAAATATGTGATCCAGCTCGCTATTTCACGGCGTGATATTAACGGATGTGAACAAAATACTATTCGGTTTTATTGCAAGAATATTCGTACATCAGGAATTGAAATAGATGATTGCGGATTAAAAAATAAGCAAAGTAAAAGCTGCGCTGATGGATTTATGTTAAGTGTTTGGCTGGTTTATGTGATCTTGATCACATATTCTTTAAATTCGCAGCATACCTCCGTTGTATGTGTAACTGACGGCGGGTAGAGTTGCGTCGAATTAGGAAAAATCTTAGACATTTGTAAGAATTGATGTGAGCTTGTAAGGGACGCTGCCTTCTTAAAAGGGAATGTTTAGACAACGCGTAAGTGTCGTCACGCTGCTATGTATTTGACCTTTTGCTTTTTTTTACCGGGCCTTCCCGGCGACATCACGGGGTGCGGTTTTACCGCATGAAAACAATGTTGGTTATTATGGATGCAAATAATGCATACATCCGAGTTGCTGAAACACATCTATGACATCAATTTGTCATATTTATTGCTTGCACAGCGTTTGATCGTTCAGGACAAAGCATCTGCGATGTTTCGCCTTGGTATCAGCGAGGAAATGGCGGACACGTTGGCAACATTAACACTTCCTCAAATGGTCAAACTGGCCGAAACAAACCAACTGGTATGTCATTTCCGTTTCGACGATCACCAGACTGTTACTCGCCTGACGCAAGACTCCCGCGTTGACGATCTTCAGCAAATTCATACTGGTATCATGCTTTCAACACGCCTGTTAAGCGACATCGATGATGCAGCACGTAAGAAAAGGGCTTGATGATGAGCGAAAAAAGCATTGTTCAGGAAGCGCGTGATATTCAGTTAGCAATGGAATTAATCACATTGGGCGCCCGTTTGCAAATGCTGGAAAGCGAAACGCAATTAAGCCGTGGTCGATTAATCAAGCTGTACAAAGAATTACGCGGTAGTCCTCCGCCAAAAGGGATGCTCCCGTTTTCCACCGACTGGTTTATGACGTGGGAACAAAATATTCATGCGTCGATGTTTTGCAATGCATGGCAATTCCTGCTCAAAACGGGTCTCTGTAGCGGCGTGGATGCCGTGATCAAGGCGTATCGGTTATATCTTGAGCAGTGTCCGCAGCCTGAAGAAGGGCCATTGTTGGCGTTAACCCGCGCGTGGACGCTGGTGCGATTTGTCGACAGCGGATTGCTGGAGTTGTCCCAATGCAATTGCTGCGGTGGGAATTTTATCACCCACGCACACCAACCCGCAGGCAGCTTTGCCTGTAGTTTATGCCAACCGCCATCACGGGCCGTAAAAAGACGTAAACTTTCCCAGAATGCTGCCGATATTATTCCACAACTGCTGGATGAACAGATCGAACAGGCTGTTTAACTGATACGGTGTGGATGAACACTCCAGCAGCGGTAAGCGATTACCGCTGCTTTTTTTTGTCCTGACCTTACGTTAATTGCCCGACTGCGCATCCTGTCATAGTCAATTGCGAAAGGATGATGTCGTGCTTATCTTATTAGGTTACCTGGTTGTTATTGGTACAGTTTTCGGCGGTTACATGATGACCGGCGGACACCTTGGGGCACTCTATCAACCGGCTGAGCTGGTGATTATCGGTGGTGCGGGTATTGGGGCATTCATCGTCGGCAATAACGGGAAAGCCATCAAAGGGACGATGAAAGCGATCCCGTTGCTTTTCCGTCGTTCGAAATACACCAAAGCGATGTATATGGATCTGCTGGCGCTCTTGTATCGCCTGATGGCCAAGTCACGTCAACAGGGCATGTTCTCGCTTGAACGCGACATCGAAAACCCAAAAGAAAGTGAAATCTTCGCCAGCTATCCGCGCATTCTTGCGGATGCCGTGATGCTTGATTTTATTGTCGATTATCTGCGACTGATCATCAGCGGCAACATGAATACGTTTGAGATTGAAGCGCTGATGGACGAAGAAATTGAGACTCATGAGAGCGAAGCCGAAGTTCCGGCGAATAGCCTGGCGATGGTTGGCGACTCACTACCGGCATTCGGGATCGTCGCGGCCGTTATGGGTGTTGTGCATGCGCTGGCTTCTGCCGATCGCCCGGCAGCAGAGCTGGGTGCGTTGATTGCGCATGCGATGGTGGGAACATTCCTCGGTATTTTGCTGGCCTATGGATTTATTTCTCCGCTTGCCAGCGTTCTGCGCCAGAAAAGCGCTGAAACAACCAAAATGATGCAGTGCGTGAAGATAACGCTGCTCTCCAATCTGAATGGTTACGCGCCGCCGATTGCCGTTGAATTTGGTCGTAAGACATTGTACTCCAGCGAACGTCCTTCGTTTATCGAACTGGAAGAACATGTTCGTGCGGTGAGAAATCCAACTGCGCAACAGACGACCGAGGACGCATGAAAAATCAGGCCCATCCCATTATCGTTGTAAAGCGACGCAAACATAAGAATCACGGTGGTGGGGCGCATGGCTCGTGGAAAATCGCCTACGCCGATTTTATGACCGCGATGATGGCCTTCTTTCTGGTGATGTGGCTCATTTCTATTTCCAGCCCTAAAGAATTGATCCAGATTGCCGAATATTTCCGTACACCGCTGGCCACCGCAGTGACCGGGGGAAATCGTATTTCGAATAGCCAAAGCCCGATTCCAGGCGGCGGGGATGATTACACCCAGCAGCAGGGCGAGGTGAACAAGCAGCCGAATATTGATGACCTGAGAAAACGTATGGAACAGAGCCGCTTGAGCAAACTTCGCGGCGATCTCGATCAACTGATTGAATCCGATCCCAAACTGCGAGCGCTGCGTCCGCATTTAAAGATTGATTTGGTTCAGGAAGGGCTGCGGATACAGATTATCGACAGTCAGAATCGCCCGATGTTTAAGACCGGTAGCGCTGAAGTTGAGCCGTACATGCGCGATATCCTGCGCGCGATTGCTCCAGTGCTCAACGGGATCCCTAACCGGATCAGCCTTTCCGGTCACACGGATGATTACCCTTACGCGAATGGTGAGAAAGGGTACAGCAACTGGGAATTGTCTGCCGATCGCGCAAATGCATCGCGTCGCGAGCTGGTTAGCGGCGGTCTGGATGATGGAAAAGTATTACGTGTGGTAGGTATGGCCGCCACGATGCGTCTGAGCGATCGCGGTCCTGAAGACGCTATCAACCGCCGTATTAGCCTGCTGGTTCTCAATAAGCAGGCAGAAGAGGCCATTTTGCATGAAAACGCTGAAAGCCAGAATGAGCCGGTAAGTGTCTTACAACGGCCAGCGGAACTCCCGCCGGTAAGCGTTCCCACATCGCCACCAGCCAATCCGAGGTGATAGCGTGAGCATGGATATTAGCGATTTTTATCAGACATTTTTTGATGAAGCTGACGAACTGTTGGCTGATATGGAGCAACACCTGCTTGATTTGGTTCCTGAAGCCCCGGATTCCGAACAGCTGAATGCCATTTTTCGTGCAGCGCACTCGATTAAAGGCGGGGCGGGCACCTTCGGCTTTACCATTTTGCAGGAAACGACCCATCTGATGGAAAACCTGCTGGATGAAGCGCGGCGTGGCGAGATGCAGCTCAATGCCGACATTATCAACCTGTTTTTGGAAACGAAAGATATTATGCAGGAACAGCTCGACGCCTATAAAAGCTCAGTGGAGCCTGATGCCGACAGTTTTGAGTACATCTGCCAGGCGTTACGGCAGTTAGCGCTCGAAGCGAAAGGTGAAACCGCACCGGCAGTTGTCAACTCAGCAAAACTTAGCGTTGTTGACAGCGCCGCGATGCAGGAAGAGGCGGTTGCAAAGCCTGAACCCGCCAGTGAAGAGAGCAAAAAACGCATTACTCTCTCGCGCCTGAAAGCCAGCGAAGTGGATTTACTGGAAGAGGAACTGGGGAATCTGGCGACCTTAACCGATGTGGTAAAAGGAAGCGACACGCTATCAGCAACGCTTGATGGCAACCTCGCAGAAGATGACATCATCGCGGTGCTTTGCTTTGTCATTGAAGCTGACCAAATTGAATTCGAAACCGTCAGCGCAGCGCCTGTGGCAGCTGAAGCTGAAGAGGTGGCAGTTGTCACTGAGCCGCAGCCGGTTGCTGTGGCACCTGCGGTGAAAGCTACCGCCAGTGAAGCACCACATAGCCGCGCGGAACGTGAAAAACCCGCCCGCGCCAGCGAGTCGACCAGTATCCGCGTAGCGGTTGAAAAGGTTGATCAGCTTATTAACCTGGTTGGCGAGTTGGTGATCACGCAGTCGATGCTGGCCCAGCGCTCTAACGAACTGGATCCTGTCAATCATGGCGATCTCATCACCAGTATGGGTCAGTTACAACGTAACGCCCGAGATTTGCAAGAGTCGGTGATGTCGATTCGTATGATGCCAATGGAGTACGTGTTTAGCCGTTTCCCTCGTCTGGTGCGCGATCTGGCCGGTAAGCTGGGTAAACAGGTCGAGCTGACGCAGGTAGGTAGTTCAACCGAACTCGATAAGAGCCTGATTGAACGCATCATCGATCCGTTGACGCACCTGGTGCGTAACAGCCTCGACCATGGTATCGAATTGCCGGAAAAACGCCTTGAATCCGGCAAAAGCCCAATCGGCAATCTGACGCTTTCCGCGGAGCATCAGGGCGGGAATATTTGTATTGAAGTGACCGATGATGGCGCTGGCCTGAACCGCGAACGTATCCTGGCTAAAGCTGTCTCTCAGGGCATGCCGATCCACGAAAACATGAGTGATGACGAAGTGGGTATGCTGATCTTCGCGCCAGGCTTTTCGACCGCCGAACAGGTGACGGATGTTTCCGGACGCGGCGTGGGTATGGATGTGGTGAAGCGAAATATCCAGGAGATGGGCGGCCATGTTGAGATCCAGTCTAAACAGGGACAGGGGACCACTATTCGCATTCTACTGCCGCTGACGCTGGCGATCCTCGACGGGATGTCCGTGCGTGTGGCCGATGAGGTCTTCATTCTGCCACTGAATGCCGTTATGGAATCGCTGCAACCGCGCGAAGAAGATCTCCATCCGCTGGCCGGAGGAGAGCGCGTTCTGGAAGTGCGTGGCGAATATTTACCACTGGTTGAGTTGTGGAAAGTCTTTGAGGTTGAAGGCGCTAAAACTGAAGCGACTCAGGGCATAGTGGTCATTTTACAAAGTGCAGGGCGTCGCTATGCGCTGTTGGTGGATCAGTTAATTGGTCAACACCAGGTGGTGGTCAAAAACCTGGAAAGCAACTACCGCAAAGTGCCAGGTATTTCTGCTGCAACGATCCTCGGCGACGGCAGCGTCGCGCTGATTGTCGATGTCTCTGCATTGCAGGGGTTAAACCGCGAACAACGTGTGGCGATCACAGCCGCCTGATTGAGTGAGAAGGGAATAATATGACCGGTATGAGTAATGTAACTAAACTGGCCGGCGAACCGTCAGGTCAGGAATTCCTCGTGTTTACGCTGGGGGATGAAGAGTACGGTATCGATATCCTGAAAGTGCAGGAAATCCGTGGTTATGATCAGGTGACGCGTATCGCTAACACGCCTGCGTTTATCAAAGGCGTCACAAACCTGCGTGGTGTGATTGTGCCTATCGTCGACCTGCGCGTGAAATTTAGCCAGAGCGATGTGGATTACAACGAAAACACCGTGGTGATTGTGCTGAATCTGGGTCAGAGGGTGGTTGGAATTGTGGTAGATGGCGTCTCGGATGTGCTGTCGCTGACAACGGATCAAATCCGTCCGGCACCGGAGTTTGCGGTCACGCTGTCGACGGAATATTTGACGGGATTGGGTGCGCTGGGTGACCGGATGCTGATTCTGGTCAACATTGAGAAACTGCTGAACAGCGAAGAAATGGCGCTGCTGGATATTGCCGCTTCCCACGTCGCATAATCGCCATAACTCATCCGGCCTACAATGATTGCTGTTGCAGGCCGGATTAGCGTAGCGCATCCGGCAGATTTCCCTCTTACGCTTCCCGCTCAACCAGCTCCGGTTCTTCTTCCAGTAAACCTTCATCCTGCGCCAGCATCGCCGTTGCAATCCCGTTACCTAATACGTTGATTGCTGAACGTCCCATATCCAGGAAGTGGTCAATTCCCATCAGTAACAGGATCCCGGCGACCGGAATGTTAAAGCTCGGGATGGTTGCAGCCAGCACTACCAGTGCTGAACGCGGCACACCGGCAATCCCTTTGGACGCCAGCATCAGCGTCAGCATCAGGACGGTGATTTCTGCGAAGGAGAGGTGGATGTTATAGGCCTGCGCGATAAACATGGAGGCAAATGAACAATAGACCATGGAACCGACCAGGTTAAACGAATAACCGATAGGCAGCACGAATGACACGATGTTGGGTGAGCAGCCAAATTTAGTTAATTGCTCCAGCGTTTTCGGATAAGCGGCTTCGGAACTGCTGGTGGTGAAGGCGACCAGAACCGGGTCTTTCAGCATGCTCACCAGGCGGAATACCTCTTTTTTTAGCATCACATAACCCACAGCCAGCAGAACCAGACAGGTCAGCAAAATCGCCACATAGTAGCCGCCGATAAACGACGCATAGTTAAGCAGGATCCCCAGCCCTTGGGTGGAGATGACGGAAGAGATGGCGGCAAAAATAGCCAGCGGCGCAACGTACATCACGTAGCCGGTCACTTTGAGCATAATATGGGAAACCACATCCAGCGCCGCAACCAGTGGGGCGTTGAATTTCTCACCAAGGGATGCGCCACCAATACCGAAGAACATTGAGAACACCACAATTTGCAGGATCTCATTGTTAGCCATCGCTTCAGCGATGCTGGTTGGAATGGTATGCGTCAGAAAACCTTTCAGGCTCATGCCGCCCACGGCCAGGCCGGTGTCGGTGGCTTCCAGCGGGATCGCCAGGTTCAACCCGCTGCCGGGTCGCTCAAGGGAAACCACAAACAGACCGACCAGGATAGACAATATAGAAGAGCTGATAAACCAGATCATCGCTTTGCCGCCCACGCGACCGATGGTGGACGTTTCTCCCAGACGCATAATACCAACGGTCAGGGTGCTGAATACTAAAGGCGCGATCACCATTTTAATCAGGCGTAAAAAGATGTCGGTAAGAAGCGTAATGTTATCGGCCCAGGCGGTCACAACGCCGGGGGAGGCATAAGAGTGGATCACCGCACCCGACAGGATCCCCGCCAGCATGAAGATCACGATAAACAACGTGAGTTTGTTTGCATTTGCCACTAAAAAGCCCTCAGTAAGGATTTAACATTTATTGATCGGTTACTCATTTTTTATACTTATTAAGTGGTAACGAGGTATTCATCATATAAATTGGATTAAAGCGTAAACGGATACAACTTTTTTTAATTTTTTATCCATTTTGTTGTGGTAATTACGATGCGTATGTGTGATCTCAATCACATAAAAATGCGTATTTCGGCCATTCTGACCGTGCTCACCGATGAAAATAAATGTTATTTACATGATAATTATGGTGTTTTTATGTGAATGATTTGTGGTTGCTGCACACCCGTTTTATCTTCCCCTCGCCAGGCTTCACATCCCTTCAGGATTTCCTTTTCGCAAACGTAAAGTTATCTCAGCGAGTGCCGATAACGTTGATAACTCGTTTTCAGGAAGGTGCCTTATGTTTAACCGTATCCGCGTTGTCACAATGCTGATGATGGTGCTGGGGGTTTTCGCACTGCTACAGCTTGTTTCCGGTGGTCTGTTGTTTTCTTCATTGCAGCAGAATCAGCAAGGTTTTGTTATTTCTAACGATCTTCGACAGCAGCAAAGTGAACTCACCTCAACATGGGATCTGATGCTGCAGACACGAATCAATTTAAGCCGTTCTTCTGCGCGCATGATGATGGATGCATCTAACCAGCAAAGCAGCGCCAAAAACGATCTGCTGAAGAATGCGAAAGCATCGCTGGCGCAGGCTGAAACGCATTACGCAAAATTTAAAAACATCACACCGTTGCCGGAAATGGCAGAAGCCAGCGGCAACGTTGAGGAAAAATATCAGCAGTACCATGCGGCCCTGGCAGAACTGGTTCAGTTTCTGGAAAGCGGCAATATGGACGCCTACTTCGCGCAGCCCACGCAGGGAATGCAAAACGCGCTCGGCGAGGCGCTGGGCAAGTACGCCAGCGTTAGCGAAAAGCTTTACGTCCAGGCATTTGATCAAAGCGCGCGGGATTACCATTTCGCCCAATGGCAGCTTGGCGTGCTGGCCGTGGTGCTGGTGCTGATTCTGGTGGTGGTCTGGTATGGCATCCGTCATACCCTGCTTAATCCTCTGTCCCGTGTCATTGCCCATATCCGGGAAATCGCCAGCGGTAACCTGACCGCAACTCTCGCCGTTAGTGGCCGTAACGAAATCGGCGAGCTGGCCAGTACGGTTGATCATATGCAGCGCTCGCTGACGGAAACCGTCACTCTGGTGCGTGAAGGCTCTGATGCGATTTATTCCGGTACCAGCGAAATTGCCAGCGGAAACACTGACCTTTCATCTCGTACGGAACAGCAGGCGTCTGCACTGGAAGAGACCGCAGCCAGCATGGAACAGCTGACCGCAACTGTGAAGCAAAACGCGGACAACGCGCGTCAGGCCTCGCAACTGGCGAAAAGCGCGTCCGATACCGCGCAGCATGGCGGCAAAGTGGTTGATAGCGTGGTGAACACCATGCACGAAATCGCCGATAGCTCGAAGAAAATCGCCGACATCATCAGCGTCATCGATGGTATTGCCTTTCAGACCAACATTCTCGCACTGAACGCGGCGGTTGAAGCAGCGCGTGCCGGTGAGCAAGGCCGCGGCTTTGCCGTGGTGGCGGGTGAAGTGCGTAATCTGGCAAGCCGCAGTGCGCAGGCGGCGAAAGAGATTAAGGCATTGATTGAAGATTCCGTTTCCCGGGTTGATACCGGTTCCGTACTGGTAGAAAGCGCCGGCGAAACAATGAACGATATCGTCAATGCCGTGACGCGGGTGACCGACATTATGGGCGAGATTGCCTCGGCATCTGACGAGCAAAGCCGGGGGATTGATCAGGTTGCGCTCGCGGTCTCTGAAATGGATCGTGTTACGCAGCAGAACGCCTCTTTGGTACAGGAGTCAGCTGCCGCAGCGGCCGCTCTTGAAGAACAGGCCAGTCGCTTAACGCAGTCGGTATCGACTTTCCGTCTTGCGTCACGTCCGGCCTCGACAAAACCACGCGATACACGATTACCAGCAGCCCCGAGCGCATCCTATCCGCGCCAGAGCATTGAACAAGATACGAATTGGGAAACATTTTGACTGATAGTTAAACCGCGGCCAGTGCCGCCCGATGGGAGCGTTGATGTTTAATCGTATTCGAATTTCGACCACGCTGTTTTTGATTTTGATCCTCTGCGGAGTTTTGCAGATTGGCAGTAATGGCTTGTCCTTCTGGGCATTTCGGGACGGTTTTCAGAACCTGAATCAGGTCGAACGGAGTAATCAGCAACGCGCTGCGCTGGCCCAAACCCGCGCTGTGTTATTACAGGCCAGTACGGCCCTTAATAAGGCAGGGACGCTGACCGCCCTGAGCTATCCGCCAGAGGACATCAAAACGCTGATGACCCTCGCGCGCGACAGCCTGGCGCAGTCTGAATTGATGTTTAAACGCTTTATGGCGACGTCGGATTCGACGGAGCAAGGGAAGGCGCTGTTAGGCGCAACTGAGAAAAATTTCAACCAGTGGCACAGCGCTCTCGCGCATCAAGCCACCTGGCTTGAAAACAATCAGTTGTCAGATTTTCTGACCGCGCCGGTGCAGGCGGCTCAGGATGCTTTTGATGCGAATGTGAATGCGTGGCAGAGCAACATCGACAGCGTGTTACAAACGGCGGGAGAGCAGAGTCAGCGCAATTACCATATGTCGGGGTTGATTTTCGCCACCATGGTGGTACTGGCGGCACTGCTCACCAGCGGTGCGCTGTTCTGGTCGCGCAAGATGATCGTTCAGCCGCTGGCGATTATTGGCAGCCATTTCGACAGTATTGCCGCGGGGAACCTGGCACGACCGGTAGCGGTTTATGGGCGCAATGAGATCTCGGCCATTTTTGCCAGCATGCAGAAGATGCAAAAGGCGTTACGCGAAACGGTCAGTGACGTTCGTCAGGGCAGCTCAGCCATGCATAGCGGTATTTCAGAAATTGCGATGGGCAATAACGATTTATCTTCGCGAACCGAACAGCAAGCGGCCGCTCTGGCGCAAACGGCGGCCAGCATGGAGCAACTGACCGCCACCGTCGGCCAGAACGCTGATAATGCGCGCCAGGCGTCAGGAATCGCCAAAAGTGCGGCAGACACAGCGCATAAAGGTGGCGAACAGACGTCCCGGGTCGCCAGCACTATGCATGAGATTTCTGCCAGCTCGCAGAAAATCGGCGACATCATCGGCGTGATTGACAGCATTGCCTTCCAGACCAATATCCTGGCGTTGAATGCCGCGGTAGAGGCCGCCAGGGCGGGGGAGCAAGGGCGTGGTTTTGCCGTCGTCGCTGGTGAGGTGCGCAATCTGGCAAGCCGTAGCGCACAGGCGGCGAAAGAAATTAAGGGACTGATTGAGGAATCTGTCACCCGGGTGCATCAGGGCTCGCAGCTGGTGGATATGGCGTCGCGCACTATGACGGAAATAGTCAGTTCGGTGACCCGGGTTAACGACATCATGGGCGAGATTGCCTCGGCATCCGATGAACAGCGCAGAGGCATTGAGCAGGTGGCGCAGGCCGTCAGCCAGATGGACTCCGTGACGCAGCAAAACGCCGGTCTGGTGGAAGAAGCCGCATCCGCCGCCGGACAACTTGCCACGCAGGCCGATCATCTTTCTGCTTGTGTCGCATTTTTTAAACTTGAAGAGCAAACCGTAGCAAAACAAGAGTTGGCGCAGCCTCAGGTTGCGCCCGTTGTATCCTGAATGTGATTGAGAAGGCGCTATGACATCATCTCTGCCCTCCGGGCAAACGTCATTATTGTTACAGATGACACAGCGCCTCGCGCTGTCTGACGCGCATTTTCGTCGGATATGTCAATTAATCTACCAGCGTGCGGGGATCGTACTGGCCGACCATAAGCGGGACATGGTTTATAACCGCCTGGTTCGTCGTCTGCGTACCCTGGGGCTGGATGACTTTGGTCGCTATCTCAGCATGCTGGAAGCTAACCAGAACAGTGCTGAGTGGCAGGCTTTTATTAACTCCCTGACTACCAACCTGACCGCGTTTTTTCGCGAAGGGCATCATTTTCCGGTGCTGTCAGATCACGCTCGTCGGCGCAGCGGTGAATACCGCGTCTGGAGCGCGGCGGCGTCAACCGGAGAAGAACCCTACAGCATTGCGATTACGCTTGCCGATACCTTAGGTATGGCACCGGGCCGCTGGCGCGTTTTTGCCAGCGACATTGATACCGAAGTACTGGAAAAGGCCAGAAACGGCATTTACCGCCTCGATGAGCTAAAGACGCTGTCACCCCAGCAGTTGCAGCGTTATTTCATGCGCGGCACCGGGCCGCATGAAGGACTGGTACGCGTTAGGCAGGAACTGGCAGGTCATGTTGAATTTTCCAGCGTGAACTTACTGGATAAGCAGTACAACGTGCCCGGACCGTTCGACGCCATATTTTGTCGTAACGTGATGATCTATTTCGATAAAACGACACAACAGGACATTTTGCACCGTTTTGTTCCACTTCTTAAACCTGACGGGCTGCTGTTTGCAGGTCATTCAGAAAACTTTAGCAACCTTGTGCGCGAGTTTAGCCTGCGTGGACAGACCGTGTATGCGCATGCGCCAGGTAAGGATAAAGCATGAGTAAAATCAGGGTGTTGTCGGTAGATGATTCTGCATTGATGCGTCAAATCATGACCGAAATTATTAACAGTCACAGTGATATGGAAATGGTGGCGACGGCGCCGGATCCGTTGGTCGCCCGGGATTTAATCAAAAAATACAATCCCGACGTCCTGACGCTGGACGTGGAAATGCCGCGTATGGACGGCCTCGACTTCCTGGAGAAGTTGATGCGCCTGCGTCCAATGCCTGTGGTGATGGTTTCTTCACTGACCGGTAAAGGTTCAGAGGTCACGCTGCGGGCCTTGGAACTGGGGGCGATTGATTTTGTCACCAAACCGCAACTGGGGATCCGCGAAGGGATGCTGGCATATAGCGAGATGATTGCCGAAAAGATCCGCACCGCATCGCGCGCAAAACTGGCGGCCCATAAGCCCATGGCGGCACCGACGACCTTGAAAGCAGGGCCGTTACTCAGTTCGGAAAAGCTGCTGGTGATTGGGGCGTCAACCGGAGGAACAGAGGCAATTCGCCATGTACTCCAGCCATTGCCGCTTTCAAGCCCCGGTATTCTTATTACCCAGCATATGCCGCCAGGGTTTACCCGTTCGTTCGCCGAACGTCTGAACAAACTGTGCCAGATAACCGTGAAAGAGGCAGAAGACGGAGAGCGCGTACTCCCGGGGCATGCGTATATCGCGCCGGGCGACAAGCATATGGAACTGGCGCGCAGTGGCGCGAACTATCAAATCAAAATTCATGACGGTCCGCCGGTTAATCGGCATCGGCCATCAGTGGATGTGCTGTTCCATTCGGTGGCGAAACATGCGGGGCGCAATGCCGTCGGGGTGATCCTGACCGGTATGGGCAACGATGGCGCAGCCGGAATGTTAGCGATGAATCAGGCGGGAGCCTGGACCATTGCGCAAAACGAAGCAAGTTGTGTGGTGTTCGGCATGCCGCGCGAGGCCATCAATATGGGTGGCGTAAGCGAAGTGGTCGATCTTAGCCAGGTGAGCCAGCAAATGCTGGTGAAAATTAGTGCCGGACAGGCAATACGTATTTGAATCAGGAGTTTATTTTTATGGCGGATAAAGAGCTTAAGTTTTTGGTTGTGGATGACTTTTCCACCATGCGTCGCATCGTGCGTAACCTGCTTAAAGAGCTGGGATTCAACAATGTTGAAGAGGCTGAAGACGGCGTGGATGCGCTGAACAAGCTGCAGGCTGGGGGATTCGGTTTTGTTATTTCTGACTGGAACATGCCGAACATGGATGGACTGGAACTGCTGAAAACCATCCGTGCTGATGGCGGGATGGCTTCTCTGCCGGTGCTGATGGTCACGGCAGAAGCGAAAAAAGAGAACATCATTGCGGCAGCACAGGCAGGTGCCAGTGGCTATGTCGTGAAACCGTTCACGGCGGCGACGCTGGAAGAAAAACTGAATAAAATCTTTGAGAAACTGGGCATGTGAGGGTGTGATGATGATGCAACCACAAATTAAACCTGCTGACGAACACTCTGCAGGGGACATCATCGCGCGCATCGGCAGTTTGACCCGAATGCTGCGCGACAGCCTGCGTGAACTGGGGCTGGATCAGGCCATTGCCGAAGCGGCAGAAGCGATTCCTGATGCCCGCGATCGTCTCGATTATGTTGTGCAGATGACCGCGCAGGCGGCGGAGCGTGCGCTAAACAGCGTAGAAGCTTCGCAGCCGCATCAGGACGCGATGGAAAAAGGGGCCAAAGACCTGACTAAACGCTGGGATGAATGGTTCGAAAATCCGATCGAACTGTCCGATGCTCGTGAACTGGTCACCGATACCCGTCAGTTCCTTGGTGATGTGCCTGGACATACCAGCTTTACCAATGCCCAGCTGCTGGACATCATGATGGCGCAGGATTTCCAGGATCTCACCGGTCAGGTCATCAAGCGCATGATGGATGTTATCCAGGAAATTGAACGTCAGCTGCTGATGGTTCTGTTGGAAAACATTCCGGAACAGGGCGCACGTCCAAAACGTGAAAACGAAAGCTTGCTTAACGGTCCGCAGGTTGACGCCTCGAAAGCCGGCGTAGTAGCAAGTCAGGATCAGGTTGACGACCTGCTGGATAGCCTCGGGTTCTGATGCGTATTTGCCGGATGTGAGGCGTGGGTCTCTCATCCGGCTTACGCGCAATTCTGCTTAAAGCCATAAATCCCGTCTTTTTTACCGCTTACTCTTCCCATTGCTGGATAGCTGTTCTGGCATCATTCTCGACTATATCTCTATCCAGGGTCTGATGCGTGGCAGAAGAAAGCGACGACGACAAAACAGAAGCCCCCACACCCCACCGACTTGAAAAAGCGCGGGAAGAAGGGCAGATCCCCCGATCCAAAGAGCTAACCTCACTGCTTATTTTGCTGGTGGGTGTGTGCATTATCTGGATTGGTGGGGAGTCGCTTGCCCGCAGGCTGGCTGGCATGCTGTCGGCCGGATTACGTTTTGACCACAGTATGGTTAACGACCCGAATCTGATCCTCAGCCAAATCATCCTGCTGATTAAAGACGCGATGATTGCGCTGTTACCGTTGATTACCGGCGTCGTTCTGGTGGCTTTAATCTCCCCGGTGATGCTTGGCGGCTTGATTTTCAGCGGTAAATCCCTGCAACCCAAATTCTCTAAGCTGAATCCGCTGCCGGGCATTAAGCGCATGTTTTCCGCGCAAACCGGCGCAGAACTGCTCAAAGCGATACTGAAGTCCACGTTAGTGGGAAGCGTGGCCGGATTTTATCTCTGGCATAACTGGCCAGCGATGATGCGTCTGATGGCGGAGTCACCGATTACGGCGATGGGCAACGCCCTGGATTTAGTCGGTATGTGTGCACTACTGGTGGTGCTTGGCGTTATTCCGATGGTGGGGTTCGACGTCTTTTTCCAGATCTATAGCCATGTGAAAAAGCTACGTATGTCGCGTCAGGATATCCGCGATGAATTTAAGCAAAGCGAAGGTGACCCGCACGTTAAGGGCAAAATTCGTCAAATGCAGCGCGCGGCCGCTCAGCGTCGCATGATGGCAGATGTGCCGAAAGCAGACGTTATTGTCACTAACCCTACGCACTACTCAGTGGCGTTGAAGTATGACGAGAACAAAATGAGTGCGCCGAAAGTTGTTGCGAAAGGGGCCGGGCTGGTTGCGCTGCGCATTCGTGAAATTGGCGCAGAGCACCGTGTCCCGACATTAGAAGCGCCGCCACTGGCGCGTGCGCTCTATCGCCATGCTGAGATTGGTCAGCAAATACCGGGGCAATTATACGCCGCCGTTGCCGAAGTACTGGCATGGGTATGGCAGCTAAAACGCTGGCGTCTGGCTGGCGGCAAGCGTCCACCACAACCTGAAAACCTTCCGGTGCCAGAAGCACTGGATTTTATGAACGAGAAGAATACTGATGGCTAATCTGGTCGCGATGCTGCGTCTGCCCAGCAACCTGAAATCCACGCAATGGCAAATACTTGCCGGACCGATCCTCATCCTGCTGATTCTGTCGATGATGGTGCTGCCGCTGCCGGCTTTCGTCCTCGATTTGCTGTTCACATTTAACATTGCGCTGTCGATCATGGTGCTGCTGGTGGCGATGTTCACCCAGCGTACACTGGAGTTTGCCGCATTCCCGACGATTTTGCTGTTTACCACATTATTACGTCTGGCGCTGAACGTCGCGTCTACCCGAATCATTTTGATGGAAGGACACACTGGCGCGGTGGCGGCGGGGAAGGTGGTTGAAGCCTTCGGCCACTTCCTGGTGGGCGGTAACTTTGCGATCGGCATCGTGGTCTTCGTGATTCTCGTCATCATTAACTTTATGGTCATCACCAAAGGTGCGGGGCGTATCGCCGAGGTTGGCGCGCGCTTCGTGCTGGATGGTATGCCCGGCAAGCAGATGGCGATTGATGCGGATTTGAATGCCGGTCTGATTGGCGAAGATGAAGCTAAAAAACGACGCTCGGAAGTGACCCAGGAAGCGGATTTTTACGGCTCAATGGACGGTGCGAGTAAATTCGTCCGTGGAGATGCCATCGCCGGTATTTTGATCATGGTGATCAACGTGGTCGGCGGTCTGTTAGTCGGGGTGTTGCAGCATGGTATGAGCATGGGCAGCGCTGCGGAAAGTTATACCCTGTTGACCATCGGTGACGGGCTGGTGGCACAAATTCCTGCGCTGGTTATCTCTACCGCGGCGGGTGTTATCGTGACCCGCGTGAGTACCGACCAGGACGTAGGCGAACAGATGGTGACCCAACTGTTCAGCAACCCCAGCGTCATGTTGCTCAGTGCGGCGGTACTTGGGCTTTTGGGTCTGGTTCCGGGCATGCCGAACCTGGTGTTTCTGATGTTTACTGCCGCATTGTTGGCTCTGGCATGGTGGATGCGCGGTCGTGAGCAAAAAGCGCCGGATGAACCGCAGCCGGTGAAAATGCCGGAAAACAACTCCGTGGTGGAAGCCACATGGAACGACGTGCAACTGGAAGATTCGCTGGGCATGGAGGTTGGTTACCGCCTGATCCCAATGGTGGACTTTCAACAGGATGGCGAGTTGCTGGGGCGAATTCGCAGTATTCGTAAGAAATTTGCCCAGGATATGGGCTTCCTGCCGCCGGTGGTACACATTCGAGACAATATGGATCTGCAGCCAGCCCGCTATCGAATTTTGATGAAAGGGGTAGAAATTGGCAGCGGTGACGCCTATCCGGGACGCTGGCTGGCCATTAACCCGGGTACTGCCGCCGGGTCGCTGCCGGGTGAGAAAACGGTCGATCCGGCGTTCGGACTGGACGCTATCTGGATTGAAAGCGCATTGAAGGAACAGGCGCAGATTCAGGGCTTTACGGTGGTTGAAGCCAGTACTGTTGTCGCTACGCATCTAAACCACCTGATTGGGCAGTTCGCCGCTGAGCTGTTTGGCCGTCAGGAAGCGCAGCAGTTACTGGATCGAGTGTCGCAGGAGATGCCAAAGCTGACGGAAGATCTGGTGCCGGGCGTTGTGACGCTCACCACGCTGCATAAAGTGCTGCAGAACTTGCTGGATGAGAAAGTACCGATTCGCGATATGCGCACCATTCTTGAAACGCTGGCGGAACATGCGCCGTTGCAAAACGATCCGCATGAGCTTACCGCGGTCGTCCGTGTTGCGTTAGGACGTGCCATCACTCAGCAGTGGTTCCCGGGTAATGAAGAGGTTCAGGTTATCGGTCTTGATACTCCGCTCGAGCGTTTGCTGCTGCAAGCGCTGCAGGGGGGCGGCGGTCTGGAGCCTGGGCTTGCAGACCGACTGCTGGCCCAGACTCAGGAAGCGCTGTCCCGGCAGGAAATGTTGGGCGCGCCGCCGGTCTTGCTGGTTAATCACGCGTTACGTCCGTTACTGGCGCGGTTTTTACGCCGCAGCATCCCGCAGTTGGTGGTGTTATCGAATATGGAGCTTTCCGATAACCGCCATATCCGCATGACGGCGACCATTGGAGGTAAATAATGCGTAAGTTACTGTGGTTGTTGTTTTTTCCTCTGGTGGCGCAGGCCGCCGGAGAAGGGGCCTGGCAGGCAAGTGGCATGGGGATCACCTTAAATCACCGTGGCCAGTCAGCCTCGTCTGATCCTTTGGTTCCCAGCCAGCCGGTCTCAGGCTTGATGACGCTGGTAGCCTGGCGCTATGAGCTGAATGGCCCAACGCCCGCAGGTTTGCGGGTGCGTTTATGTTCTCAGTCCCGTTGTGTCGAGCTGGACGGGCAAAGTGGGACCACCAACGGGTTCAATAACGTTCCGGCCATTGAACCGATGCATTTTGTCTGGGAGGTCCCCGGCGGTGGTCGCCTGATCCCTGCGTTACGCATTCAGAGCAATCAGGTGATTGTGAACTACCGTTAACCCCCTCCGTCATTCAGACCAGCAGTTGAAACTGCTGGTTGTTTCAACATTCCAGCCTCTCATTCAATTAAATAGAAACGCCGTTTTATAAAATAAGTGACGTACGTTGCCGGACTCTTTGTATTCTTGCCATTTCACGAATCCTTCTGGCAGAAATAGAAAGGTTTCACTTCCTGTTAGCTTTTACTGTGACCCTATAAGGATGCCCATTGTCAAAGCGAGGATTGCGGGGCCTCCAAAAAAGCTGCTGCGCCGTAACAGGGGCAGGTCACAGCATTGAATCCGACATTGACAGAGGTTTAGTAAATGATTGTTTACCCGGTTAAACATAGCCCGTTATTGCGCCAGCCAGAACATTTTATTGCCAGGGATGAATTAAAAACGCTGATCAAAAAGGTGACGCATAACCTGGTCAATATTCATGACGAAACCGGCGAGTTCTTGCTGCGTCTGGACGATGGACGCGTAATTGATACTAAAGGCTGGGCGGGATGGGAGTGGACACACGGCGTCGGCCTGTACGGGATGTATCAGTACTATCTGCAAACCGGCGATGAAACGATGCGCGATATCATCGATAGCTGGTTTGCCGACCGCTTTGCTGAAGGTGCAACCACTAAAAACGTGAACACCATGGCGCCATTTTTAACGTTGGCGTATCGCTATGAAGAGACGCGTAATCCAGCGTATCTGCCGTGGCTCGACAGCTGGGCTGAGTGGGCAATGCATGAGATGCCGCGTACCGAATTTGGTGGTATGCAACACATCACGCTGGCGGAAGAAAACCATCAACAGATGTGGGATGACACGCTGATGATGACGGTTTTACCGCTGGCGAAGATTGGCAAGCTACTCAATCGCCCGGACTACATCGAAGAGGCAACGTATCAGTTCCTGCTGCACGTGCAAAACCTGATGGATAAAGAAACGGGGCTGTGGTTCCACGGCTGGAGCTATGAAGGAAATCATAACTTTGCTAATGCCCGCTGGGCGCGTGGCAACAGTTGGTTAACTATCGTGATCCCGGACTTCCTCGAATTACTTGATTTACCGGAAAACAATGCTGTTCACCGCTATCTGGTACAGGTCCTGAACGCGCAAATCGCGGCGCTGGCGAAATGCCAGGATGAAAGTGGGTTGTGGCATACCTTGCTGGACGACCCGCAGTCGTATCTGGAAGCATCGGCAACTGCCGGATTTGCCTATGGGATCCTCAAAGCAGTACGTAAACGCTACGTTGGGCAAGAGTATGCGCCGGTAGCCGAAAAAGCCATTCGCGGCATTGTGCAGCATATTTCACCGGAAGGTGAACTGCTGCACACCTCGTTTGGTACCGGGATGGGACACAATCTTGATTTCTACCGCAACATCCCTCGGACCTCCATGCCTTACGGACAGGCGATGGCGATGCTGTGCCTTACCGAATACTTGCGAAAGTATTTTTGATATCGGTATTCGATGGCGATACCGCTATCGGACCTGATTGTTCAGTCGTCACTGTTTGTACCGTGTTGTCCTGCGGGGCAAACAGATGATCCATGATCTGACGCATAACCGGCGCGGCGGTGACACCATCGCTGCCGCCGTTTTCCAGAATTAACGCCACCGCGACCTTCGGGTTCTTATAGGGTGCAAATGCGGTATAGAACACGTGGTCGCGCAAGCGGACAGGGATCATCTTCGCATTGTAGGTCTGATTTTCTTTCAGGCTAAAGACCTGCGAGGTGCCGCTTTTTGCCGCAATGCCGTATGGCGCGGTGTGAAAGAACTTATAACCTGTACCATTTGGTTCATTCGCCATGCCGAACATCGCCTGACGCACCAGTCCCCAGTAGGGCGATGAGGCCGAGGCGATTTGTGATGGTGCTTCTGGAGCCTGATACGGCGTGATGGTTTTGCCGCTCTCTTCATCGAGCAGCAGGTGAGGGACGATAACCTTGCCGTTGTTAATCAGTGCGACCATGGCTTTTACCATCTGAATAGGTGTGGCAATCCAGTAGCCCTGACCGATGCCAACTGAAATAGTGTCCCCCTGATACCAGGCTTTTTTGTGCACTTTTTGCTTCCATTCGCGGCTCGGAAGCAGGCCGTTATACTCCTCATCAAGATCGATGCCGGTCGGTTTACCATAACCAAACTGGCTGAGCATGCTGTTAATCCGGTCGATCCCCATCATATACGCCACCTGATAGAAGAACGTATCGGCAGACTCTTCTATCGCTTTGGTGACATCCAGCATACCGTGGCCCGTTTTTTTCCAGTCACGGTAATGTCGCTCGGTGCCGGGTAGCGTCCAGGTAGGGGCGCCGAAGAAACTGGTCTGCGGCGTGATCACACCGTTCAGTAATGCCGACATCGCCATATACGGTTTGACCGTTGAAGCGGGAGGGTACAACCCCTGCGTGACGCGGTTGATTAATGGCAGGTCTTTATCCTGGAGTAGCTTGTTATAGTCCTGATAGCTGATGCCTTTGACAAACGGATTAGGGTCATAGCTGGGGTTTGAGACCATCGCCAGTACGGAACCGTCGTGTGGATCTTCAACCAAAACGGCGGCACGCTGGCCAGCCAACAAGCTCTCAATGTATTGCTGTAAATGTAAATCCAGCGTCAGATGGATATCTTTTCCGGCAACGGGCGGCACATCTTTGATCAGGCGTACGATGCGTCCGTGGTTATCTACTTCCACCTCCTGATAACCGGTTTTTCCATGCAGTTCGTTTTCGTAATAGCGCTCAATACCTTGCTTACCGATGTTGTGATCGGCGGCGTAGTTCTCCGCCAGGCCCTTTTGATCCAGTGCTTTCAGGTCGTTGTCATTGATTTTTGAAACATAACCCAGGACATGCGCCAGCGCCGCGCCATAGGGATACTGGCGGTCTTCGTAACTATTGATGTTGACGCCGCTAAAATGAAACTGGTTTACCGAAAAACGGGCGATTTCGACATCGGTTAGCGCATTTTTTAGCACCACAGGACGATAGCGGCTGCTGGCTTTCAGCTCATGGCGAAACTGGTTTATGTCATCAGGTGTGAGGTCAACGATCGGCGTGAGCTGCTGGAGTAACGCATTCATATCGCTGATTTTATACGGCGTAACGGAAATATCGTACCAGGTAACGTTGCGCACCAGCGGGATGCCGTTGCGATCGTAAATCATGCCACGCGTTGGGGCGACGGGCAGCATTTTGATGTCGTTTGCATTCGACCGGGTGGTGTAATACTGGTGCTGACAGATTTGTAAGTTATACAGATTGTAAATCAGGATGCCAAAACAGATGACTACCAGGCCAAAGGCCACCAATACACGCCGCTGGAAGAGCTTTTCTTCCGCTTCAAAATCTCTGAATGTCATTGACCCGTACCCGATTAATTCGCCGCCTAATGATACGGAGGCTTAGACGGGATGACAGGCAAAAGATGTTCCATATCTCTAGGGAAATGTGTCATTCCTTGTGGGTTGTTACAAATTACAGTGAACGTAGCGCCTGATGGTGCTTTGCTGATCAGGCCTACGAGGGCGGTCATTCGGGGAAATAAAAAAGCCCGCGACATAGCGCGGGCTTTCACATTACTTGAAGTGATTACATACGTTCTACGGTTTCGATACCCAGAGTATCCAGACCCAGCTTCAGGGTTTTCGCCGTCAGCTGTGCCAGTTTCAGTCGGCTGTTACGAATCTCTTCGTTTTCAGCGCTGAGAATAGGGCAGTGCTCGTAGAAGCCGGAGAACAGACCAGCAACGTCGTACAGGTAAGCACACATCACGTGTGGCGTACCTTCACGCGCAACGACGGTCAGCGTTTCTTCAAACTGCAGCAGACGTGCTGCCAGTTGAGCCTCGCGATCTTCGCTGATGACGACCTGAGCATTTGCCAGTGCGCTTTCGTCGATATCTGCTTTACGGAACACGGACAGTACGCGGGTATAAGCGTACTGCATATATGGCGCGGTGTTACCTTCGAACGCCAGCATGTTGTCCCAGTCGAAGATGTAGTCGGTGGTACGGTTTTTGGACAGATCCGCATATTTCACTGCGCCGATACCGACCGCATTTGCCAGTTTTTCCAGTTCGTCGGCAGGCATGTCCGGGTTCTTCTCCGCGACCAGACGACGTGCGCGCTCCAGCGCTTCATCCAGCAGATCGGCCAGTTTAACCGTGCCGCCCGCGCGGGTTTTGAAGGGTTTACCGTCTTTGCCCAGCATCATACCGAACATGTGGTGTTCCAGCGGCACTGAATCCGGCACATAACCGGCTTTACGTACGATGGTCCAGGCCTGCATTAAGTGCTGATGCTGGCGAGAGTCGATGTAATAAAGAACGCGATCGGCATGCAGGGTTTCGTAACGATACTTGGCGCAGGCGATGTCGGTTGTGGTGTAGAGATAGCCGCCATCTTTCTTCTGAATGATAACGCCCATCGGTTCGCCTTCCTTGTTCTTATACTCATCAAGGAATACGACGGTAGCGCCTTCGCTTTCAACAGCCAGGCCTTTCGCCTTCAGATCGGCGACGATGCCAGGTAGCATCGGGTTGTACAGGCTTTCGCCCATGACGTCGTCACGGGTCAGGGTAACGTTGAGGCGATCGTAGGTTAACTGGTTCTGCGACATGGTAATGTCGACCAGTTTGCGCCACATCTCGCGGAAGTATTCGTCACCGCCTTGCAGTTTCACGACATAACTACGGGCGCGTTCAGCGAAGGCTTCATCTTCGTCGTAATGTTTTTTCGCATCACGGTAGAAACCTTCCAGGTCAGCCAGCGCCATCTCTCCGGCATTTTCCTGCTGCTGTTTTTCCAGCCATGCGATGAGCATACCGAACTGAGTACCCCAGTCGCCGACGTGGTTAGCGCGAATAACGTTGTGACCGAGGAACTCCAGCGTACGCACCGCCGCGTCACCGATGATGGTGGAACGCAGGTGACCAACGTGCATCTCTTTCGCTACGTTAGGCGCGGAGTAGTCAACCACGACGGTTTGTTTAGCCGGTTGAGTGACGCCCAGACGATCGGAAGCCAGCGCCTGCTGAACGTGCTGCGCCAGAAATGCCGGATCGAGAAAAATATTGATAAAGCCCGGGCCGGCAATTTCAACTTTGCTGGCGATCCCGTTGAGATCCAGATGAGTCAGCACCTGCTCAGCCAGTTGTCGCGGCGCCATACCCAGTTTTTTAGCGACAGCCATCATGCCATTAGCCTGATAGTCGCCGAACTGTACTTTTGCTGACTGACGAACCTGCGGTTCGCAATCTGCAGGCGCGCCTGCAGCAATCATGGCCTGACTGACTTTTTCTGAGAGAAGAGCCTGAATATTCACCGGAATACCTTACATTTATGAAGCGGCCTAAAATTCACCGCACCAGTTTAAGAATTAAGGGCGGGAGTATACTGCAAATGCCCGTTGCCGTCAGCATTGTGTGTACCGCCAGTAGCCTGAAATATAAACAATGCAATGGCGTAAATTTATTCATGATGTGTTCGAAGAAAACAGCGGTTGGATGGCGCAGCGCAACAGAGTAAATTAGCGACTTTGAACATGGATATGAGCTTTTAATATGGCGAACTGGCAAACCGTTGCAGAACTACAGGATATTTCTGCAGATTTACCGCATTTCACGCAGGCATTAACGGAACTTTCTACCCGTCTTGGGCTGGATATCACAGGCCTGGAAGCCGATCACATTTCCTTGCGTTGCCATCAAAATACCACCGCAGAACGCTGGCGTCGTGGGTTTGAACAGTGCGGTGAATTGTTGTCAGAAAACATCATTAACGGCAGACCTATTTGTCTTTTTAAACTGCATGAGCCGGTTTGTGTGCAACATTGGCAATTTTCCATCGTCGAACTGCCGTGGCCGGGCGAAAAACGCTACCCTCATGAAGGCTGGGAACATATTGAAATTGTTCTGCCGGGAGAGGCGGAAACGCTGAATGCGCGAGCGCTGGCGCTGCTTTCCGATCACGGTCTGAGTCAACCGGGCATTTTTGTGAAAACCAGCTCGCCAAAAGGAGAGCGTGAGCGTTTACCGAATCCGACGCTGGCGGTTAGCGATGGTAGCGTGACGATAAAATTCCATCCGTGGTCGATTGAAACCATTGTGGCAAGTGAACGTCAGGAGTGAGCATGGCTATACTGGAAATCTGCTGTTACAGCATGGAGTGCGCGCGCACGGCGCAGCAAAACGGCGCGGATCGTATTGAACTATGCTCGGCACCCAAAGAAGGGGGCTTAACGCCGTCACTGGGCGTCTTGCGTTCAGTTCGCCAGCACATTTCGATTCCCGTCAATCCCATTATTCGCCCACGTGGAGGCGACTTTTGCTACACCGAAGGTGAATTTGCTGCAATGCTGGATGATATTGTGATGGTCAGGGAACTGGGATTCTCAGGGCTGGTGACCGGCATTTTAGATGTGGATGGCAATGTCGATATGCCGCGCATGGAGAAAATAATGATTGCCGCCGGTTCGCTGCAAGTCACTTTTCATCGGGCCTTTGATATGTGTGCTAACCCACTCAATGCGCTTAAAAAATTAGCTGATTTGGGCATTGCCAGAGTACTCACTTCAGGGCAAAAATCAGATGCGGCGCAAGGTTTAACAAAAATAATGGAACTTATTGCGCAGCCCGGTGCTCCAATCATTATGGCCGGAGCGGGGGTTCGCGCCTCGAATTTGTCCCTGTTCCTTGATGCTGGAGTGCAGGAAGTCCACAGTTCTGCCGGAGTATGGCTGGCTTCACCAATGCGTTATCGCAATTCGGGGTTGTCGATGTCTTCGGATGCGCAGGCGGATGAGTATTCGCGCTATGCGGTAGACGGGACGGCGGTTGCTCAAATGAAAGCAATCATTGCACACCATCAGGCCAGCTGATTTTTACCGTTGCATCATGTCGCCCAATATGATGCTTGCTCGTACCAGGCCCCTGCAATTTCAACAGGGGCCTTTTTTTCTCCTTCATATTTCAAGCCGCAGCAGCGTTGGCCGCCTCGCGCACCCCGGTCACGTAGTTATCTACGCTCCCGGGGATTTGCTGCGTTGCCGCCTTGCTGCAACTTGAACTATTTTGGAGAAACGGCGCTATACGTAACGGTCATTCGGCAATCTATTACGGCT
Source organism: Citrobacter sp. Cpo045 (assembly GCF_030332875.1). Classification (NCBI taxonomy): domain Bacteria; kingdom Pseudomonadati; phylum Pseudomonadota; class Gammaproteobacteria; order Enterobacterales; family Enterobacteriaceae; genus Citrobacter; species Citrobacter sp. Cpo045. The sequence goes on along the minus strand of NZ_JAOWGZ010000103.1, from coordinate 220,581 downwards.
TACGCGCAATCAATACCGCACGTAATGGGGCGGGGTAGCCTTCCACCGTTTTGCTGTGGTCGTTAGGGTCGAGGAAGTCGGCCAGCGACTCGGTTACCATCCACTCGGTGCGGCGTTGCTCTTCGGTGGTGGTGACGCAGACATCGGCGATGCGCACATCAACAAAACCGCATTTTTCCAGCCAGTTTTTTAGCGCCAACGCAGATGGAATAAAGTAGACGTTACGCATCTGCGCGTAACGATCGCCCGGCACCAGTACGGTATTTTCATCACCTTCGACGACCAGCGTTTCCAGCACCAGTTCGCCATCTTTAACCAACTGATCCTTTAATTGCCACAGATGTTCCAGCGGCGATCGGCGGTGATAAAGCACGCCCATGGAGAACACAGTGTCAAAGGCGTTTAGCGCTGGAAGTTGCTCAATACCCAGCGGCAGCAGGTGAGCACGCTGGTCATTGCCCAGCAGTTTACGTACCGCCTCAAACTGGCACAGAAACAGTTGCGTAGGATCGATCCCAACCGCCAGATGCGCTCCAGCGCCAATCATGCGCCACATGTGATAACCACTGCCACAGCCAACATCAAGAATGGTACGGCCGGTGAGATCAGACAAGTGCGGCAGAACGCGATCCCACTTCCAGTCGGAACGCCATTCGGTATCGATGTTGACGTCGTACAGCGAGTACGGTCCTTTACGCCATGGCATCAGGTTACGCATCAGGGTGTCGATACGTTTAAGCTGGCCTTCGCTGAGCGGTTCTTTACTTTCTGCGGTAACGCTGTGCAGTAAGTCCAGACGATGCGGCGTCAGCTCGGGCAGAAACTCGACGGCGTTTGACCATTGTTTAAATAAACCATGCTGATCGCGCTGCCAGGCAGCGATTTGCGCCGGAAGCGTTTCCAGCCAATGGGACAGATGATTTTTGGCAATCAACTGATAAAAGTTACCAAAATCGATCATGCGCTAACCTCAGCTTTCAACGCCACCAGAGAGCCAAAGTTGAAGCACTGGAACCACAATTCGCTGTGCTCAAAGCCGGCCTGATGCAGTCGCGCTTTGTGCGTTTCTACCGAGTCGGTCAGCATCACGTTTTCCAGCATGCTGCGTTTCTGACTAATTTCCAGTTCGCTGTAGCCATTGGCCCGTTTGAAGTCGTGGTGCATGTTGAACAGCAGCTCGCCAACGTTAGCGTCTTCGAAACTGAATTTTTCAGACAGCACCAGCGCGCCGCCGGGATTCAACCCTTGATAAATCTTATCCAACAATGCCTGGCGCTCAGGTGGCTCAAGGAATTGCAGGGTAAAATTCAGCACCACCATCGAGGCGTTTTCGATAGTAATGTTGCGAATATCGCCTTCGACAACCTCAACCGGGGTCGGTGCCTTATAGGCGTCAATATGACGACGGCAGCGCTCAACCATCGCCGGGGAGTTATCGACGGCAATAATTTTGCAATTCTCGTGATGAATATTGCGACGCACCGAGAGCGTCGCCGCGCCCAGAGAACAGCCCAGATCGTAGACCTGCGTGTTGGGTTGTACGAAACGTTCGGCCAGCATGCCAATCATAGAAATGATATTGGAATAGCCAGGAACGGAACGCTGGATCATATCCGGGAAGACTTCAGCTACCCGTTCATCAAAGGTCCAGTCACCCAGACTGGCGATAGGCGCAGAAAAAAGCGTGTCGCGGTGAGACATAACGTAAAAATCCGGGAAAAATAAAGTGGCGTATTGTGCGCTAATGCAGGGAGAAAACCAACTCCCAGGGCATATACCAAAGATTCGCCAGCACCATTAGCAACAGCGAACACCAGGTTGCGCTCATGCCTGAACGGCGCCAGCGGAAAAGCCGGTGGTGGAATCCGTAATAATGCATCAGTCGTCCGGCAATCAACATCAGCCCGCAAATATGCACCATCCACGTCTCTGCGCCGTTCATTTCCATAAATAACAGCAGCACTAACGCGACGGGAATATATTCCACCGCATTACCGTGAATGCGGATAGCGCTTTGCAGTTCGCTAAAACCTCCATCGCCATAGGCAACGCGATATTGCATGCGCAGGCGAACGACGTCAAAGGAGAACTTTATTAACAATAACGCACCCAATACGGCATAAAGCGCGCTTACCATACAAACTCCCTTTTAAAATGGCTGCTGGCACTGACTATGATAGGTGGCAATTTCAGAAAAGAGAAGATTGCTGTGGAATAGAGGGTGCTGATCCGATCTCTGGCAGGGCGCTGCGTAAATCTGCCCATAGCGTATCAACAAGCTCCGGGGCCTGCGCGATGTCCGGCGTATGCAAAAACAGATACGGCGTCGTGGTGCGTTGCCATAGCGATAGCTTGGTCAGCCAGACGGCAAAAAGCTCGCTGTTTTGTGCCATATTATCGCTACCGATAAAGCGTACCATCGGATGGTTTGCCGTCACCACCGCATGCACCGGAGCCTTCGGTTTCTTGCGCTGGGCGTCACGTATTGCTTCAGTATGCGGGATTGCGGCATGCACCGGGCGGCTGTCCAGAATCACCCGGTTTACTCCGCGCTCGTGTAAACCGCGATTAAATAGCTGCTCGGCTTCGCCTTTGGCAAAGAAGTCTGGATGGCGAACTTCCACACCGTAGGTAAAGGAATTCGGGAGCACATCGAGAAACTGCCACAGGGCAGGCAGATCGCGTGGGCCAAAAGTCGCAGGTAATTGAAGCCAGTATTGTCCAATGCGCGATTCCAGCGGCAACATGCGCGTAAAAAATTCCTGTACGAGGTCATCACAATTACGCAGCGCAGCCTGATGCGAAATGGTCGCCGGAAACTTAAAACAAAATCGAAACGCATCGGTGGTCTGTGCCTGCCAGCGGGCAACAATATCAGCTTTAGGCAGCGCATACAGCGTGGTATTGCCCTCCACGCAGTTAAAATGGCGGGCATACTCTTCAAGGCTGGTGATCCCCAGACGCACCCATTTTGGATGCGACCACTGAGGTAATCCGATATAAATCATAGCGCTTGCAGAATCTCCTCCACGCTGCGAACGCGCGCAATGCGCGGGAAAATGTGGGTCATGCTGCCCTGGTGTTGCTCAGCACTGGCGGCGCTACAGGCATCCTCTGCAATGATAAGACTGAAACCCAGCTCCCACGCATTTCGCGCCGTCGACTCAACGCCAATGTTCGTCGAGATCCCGCACAGGACGATGGTATCAATACCCCGGCGACGCAGCTGCAATTCCAGATCGGTACCATAGAAGGCTCCCCACTGGCGTTTAGCCACTTCGATATCGCTGGCGCATTTCCCCAAAGCAGCCGGGTAATGCCACCAATTTTCAGGTAACGCTTTTGCCGGAGTCTGAGCATCTACGGGTTGTTTCAGCGCTTCGGCGTAATCGTCAGACCAGCCGACGCGCACCATTACCACCGGGGAACCGTGGGCACGGAATTTTTCCGCCAATTGCGCGGCGCGGGTAACCACATCATGTGCCGTATGAGGGCCGCCAGCGAAAGGCAGGATCCCTTCCTGTAAATCAATTACGACAAGGGCGGTTGTTTTAGCGTTCAATTCCAGCATGGTCACTCCAGTAATAAAAGAATTCCGTTACACCTTAATCGCGAATCAGTGTGAAAGGGGCGACAATTTTTGTTATTTTTTGTGAGATTACGCAATGCCCGTCCAGGAAACAGGCGTACAGTCAGTACCGGACTGAGAGTCTATCCCAGTAGGCTCTTATCGTGCGGCAGAATTTCCAGTATAATAGCCGCCTTTTTTCATTCAGTTGTGACATTCAGCTAAAGCTGCGACTTCGTCATCTGCGAGACAGGTGACAATCCGCCTGCGGCAAAGTTAAGGGATATCTCATGCGTACAGAATATTGCGGACAGCTACGTCTGTCCCACGAGGGGCAGCAGGTGACTCTGTGTGGTTGGGTCAACCGTCGTCGTGATCTTGGTAGCCTGATCTTTATCGATATGCGCGACCGCGAAGGTATCGTGCAGGTATTTTTCGATCCGGACCGTGCGGACGCGTTAAAGCTGGCCTCCGAACTGCGTAATGAGTTCTGCATCCAGGTTACGGGCACCGTGCGTGCGCGTGACGCGAAAAACGTCAACGCCGATATGGCGACGGGCGAAATTGAAGTGCTGGCCTCCGATCTGACCATCATCAACCGTTCAGACTCGCTGCCGTTGGACTCTAACCACGTCAACACCGAAGAAGCGCGACTGAAGTATCGCTATTTAGATCTGCGTCGCCCTGAAATGGCGCAGCGCCTGAAAACGCGTGCCAAAATCACCAGTCTGGTGCGTCGTTTTATGGACGACCACGGCTTCCTCGACATCGAAACACCGATGCTGACCAAAGCGACGCCGGAAGGCGCGCGCGATTACCTGGTACCTTCTCGCGTACATAAAGGTAAATTCTACGCGCTGCCGCAATCACCTCAGTTGTTTAAACAGCTGCTGATGATGTCTGGCTTTGACCGCTACTATCAGATCGTAAAATGCTTCCGTGATGAAGACTTACGTGCTGACCGTCAGCCTGAATTTACCCAGATCGACGTTGAGACTTCCTTCATGACCGCACCGCAGGTGCGTGAAGTGATGGAAGCGCTGGTGCGTAACCTGTGGCTGGAAGTGAAAGGTGTGGATCTGGGTGATTTCCCGATCATGACCTTTGCCGAAGCTGAGCGTCGTTACGGTTCCGATAAACCAGACCTGCGTAACCCGATGGAGCTGGTTGACGTTGCCGATCTGGTGAAAGACGTTGAGTTCGCAGTGTTCTCTGGCCCGGCAAACGATGCGAAAGGCCGCGTAGCTGCTCTGCGTGTACCGGGCGGTGCTGCACTGAGCCGTAAGCAGATCGACGATTACGGTAACTTTATCAAGATTTACGGCGCGAAAGGCCTGGCTTACATCAAAGTCACCGAACGTGCGAAAGGTCTGGAAGGTATTACCAGCCCAGTTGCTAAGTTCCTGAACGCAGAAATTGTGGAAGCGATTCTGGCACGTACCGGTGCACAAGACGGCGACATGATTTTCTTCGGTGCCGACAACAAGAAAGTGGTTGCCGACGCGATGGGCGCGCTGCGTCTGAAACTGGGTAAAGATCTGAGCATTACCGACGAAGCCAAATGGGCGCCGCTGTGGGTTATCGACTTCCCAATGTTTGAAGACGATGGTGAAGGCGGGCTGACCGCAATGCACCACCCGTTCACCGCGCCGAAAGATATGACGGCCGCTGAGCTGAAAGCTGCGCCGGAAGACGCGGTTGCCAACGCGTACGATATGGTCATCAACGGCTACGAAGTAGGCGGCGGTTCCGTGCGTATTCACAACGGCGACATGCAGCAAACCGTATTCGGTATTCTGGGCATTAATGAGCAAGAACAGCGTGAGAAATTCGGCTTCCTGCTGGATGCGCTAAAATATGGTACACCGCCGCATGCGGGCCTGGCGTTTGGTCTGGACCGTCTGACTATGCTGTTGACCGGTACTGACAACATTCGTGACGTTATTGCTTTCCCGAAAACCACGGCTGCAGCGTGTCTGATGACTGAAGCGCCAAGCTTTGCCAACGCAGCTGCGCTGGCGGAACTGAGCATTCAGGTTGTTAAGAAGGCCGAGAATAACTGATATGACATATAAACAGCCTGTCTCGGTGTTAGTCGTGATTTATGCAAAGGACACCGGGAGAGTGCTGATGTTACAGCGACGCGACGATCCTGATTTCTGGCAGTCGGTCACCGGCAGCCTTGAAGAAGGTGAAACCGCGTCGCAAGCCGCTATGCGCGAAGTAAAGGAAGAGGTCGCCATTGATGTTGCATCTGAGCAACTGACCTTAATTGACTGTCAGCGCACGGTGGAGTTTGAGATTTTTAGCCATTTACGTCATCGCTATGCACCGGGAATTGAACGTAATACTGAATCCTGGTTTTGCCTGGCACTTCCCTCAGAACGAGAGATCGTGTTCACCGAACATCTGACCTATCGTTGGGTTAATGCGGTTGAAGCCGCCCAATTAACCAAGTCGTGGAGTAACCGGCAGGCGATTGAAGAGTTTGTAATTAACGTCGCCTGAAAAGGCGCGCTTTTTGGAGATATTATTTATGGCAGGTCATAGTAAATGGGCCAACACCAGACACCGTAAAGCAGCGCAGGATGCTAAACGCGGTAAAATTTTCACCAAAATAATTCGTGAGCTGGTGACGGCGGCTAAACTGGGCGGCGGCGATCCGGATGCTAACCCGCGTCTGCGTGCAGCGGTTGATAAAGCGCTGGCTAACAACATGACCCGTGACACCCTGAACCGTGCAATCGCGCGCGGTGTGGGTGGTGATGAAGATTCCAACATGGAAACCATCATCTATGAAGGTTACGGTCCTGGCGGTACAGCCGTTATGATTGAATGTCTGTCTGACAACCGTAACCGTACCGTTGCGGAAGTGCGTCACGCGTTCACGAAAACGGGTGGTAACCTCGGTACCGACGGTTCCGTGGCTTACCTGTTCAGCAAAAAAGGCGTGATCTCCTTTGAACAGGGCGACGAAGACGCCATCATGGAAGCGGCGCTGGAAGCAGGTGCTGAAGACGTTGTGACCTTCGACGACGGCGCAATTGACGTTTACACCGCGTGGGAAGAGATGGGCAAAGTGCGTGACGCGCTGGAAGCGGCTGGTCTGAAAGCGGACGCAGCTGAAGTGTCTATGATCCCATCCACCAAAGCGGATATGGATGCAGAAACAGCGCCGAAGCTGATGCGTCTGATCGATATGCTGGAAGACTGCGACGACGTGCAGGAAGTTTACCACAACGGTGAAATCTCCGATGAGGTTGCTGCCACCTTAGAATGATGTGGTTTAGCCATAAAATAACAGGAGATGCGTGATGTCTATTATTCTCGGCATTGACCCGGGGTCTCGCATCACCGGTTATGGCGTTATTCGTCAGGTCGGCAGGCAGCTGACCTACCTCGGCAGCGGCTGCATTCGCACCAAAGTCGACGATCTCCCGTCACGTCTGAAGTTGATTTACGCGGGCGTGACGGAAATCATCACCCAGTTTCAGCCGGACTATTTTGCCATTGAGCAGGTTTTTATGGCGAAGAACGCCGACTCGGCGCTAAAGCTGGGACAGGCTCGCGGCGTGGCAATCGTTGCGGCGACCAATCAGGATCTACCGGTCTTTGAATACGCGGCCCGCCAGGTAAAACAGACCGTGGTGGGGATCGGTAGCGCGGAAAAAAGCCAGGTCCAGCATATGGTACGCACGCTGCTAAAACTCCCGGCGAATCCGCAAGCAGATGCCGCGGATGCACTAGCGATTGCCATTACCCACTGCCATGTCAGTCAGAACGCCATGCAAATGAGCGAGTCGAGGCTGAATTTGGCGCGAGGTCGGTTACGTTAGTGACAAATGAGGCTGGATATCTATCCAGCCTTTTTTTATGATAGCGCATTACCTTTTAGCCCTTAACGCAGGAGCGTCACGTGATAGGCAGACTCAGAGGCATCATTATTGAAAAACAACCCCCGTTGATCCTTCTGGAAACGGGCGGGGTAGGCTATGAAGTGCATATGCCGATGACCTGTTTCTACGAGTTGCCGGAAGCCGGGCAAGAAGCGATTATTTTCACCCATTTTGTGGTGCGAGAAGATGCTCAGCTATTGTATGGCTTTAACAACAAGCAAGAGCGCACGCTGTTTAAAGAGTTAATCAAAACCAATGGCGTGGGGCCGAAGCTGGCGCTGGCGATCCTCTCCGGTATGTCTGCTCAGCAGTTCGTTAATGCCGTAGAGCGCGAAGAGCTGGGCGCGCTGGTGAAATTACCGGGTATTGGTAAGAAAACCGCAGAACGCCTGATTGTAGAAATGAAAGACCGCTTTAAAGGTTTGCATGGTGATCTCTTTACACCAGCAGCGGATCTGGTCCTGACGTCTCCGGCAAGCCCGACAACGGACGACGCCGAGCAGGAAGCGGTTGCTGCGCTGGTGGCGTTGGGCTATAAACCACAGGAAGCCAGCCGCATGGTGAGCAAAATTGCCCGCCCTGATGCCAGCAGTGAAACCCTGATTCGTGAAGCGCTTCGCGCGGCATTGTGAGGTAACGGATGATTGAAGCAGATCGCCTGATTTCGGCTGTCAGCACTACCCCTGACGATCTGGTGGATCGTGCGATTCGCCCAAAATTGCTGGAAGAGTATATTGGCCAGCCTCAGGTTCGTTCGCAAATGGAGATTTTTATCCAGGCGGCGAAGCTGCGCGGTGATGCTCTCGATCACCTGCTGATTTTCGGTCCTCCTGGTCTTGGTAAAACTACGCTTGCCAATATTGTCGCCAATGAAATGGGCGTTAATCTGCGCACCACGTCCGGTCCGGTACTGGAAAAAGCGGGTGACCTGGCGGCAATGCTTACCAACCTTGAACCCCACGATGTGCTGTTTATCGATGAAATTCATCGTCTGTCACCGGTGGTGGAAGAGGTGCTGTATCCGGCGATGGAAGATTATCAGCTGGATATCATGATTGGTGAAGGGCCGGCTGCCCGTTCGATTAAGATCGATCTGCCGCCGTTTACGCTAATCGGGGCGACGACGCGCGCCGGGTCGTTAACGTCTCCGCTGCGTGACCGTTTTGGTATTGTGCAGCGCCTGGAGTTCTATCAGGTGGCAGACCTGCAGCACATTGTTGGGCGTAGCGCACGCTTTATGGGCCTGGAAATGAGCGATGAAGGCGCGCTGGAAGTGGCACGCCGCGCCCGCGGTACGCCGCGTATCGCCAACCGTTTATTACGCCGGGTACGCGATTTCGCTGAAGTGAAGCATGACGGCACGATTTCGGCTGATATTGCCGCCCAGGCACTGGATATGCTCAATGTGGATGCGGAAGGATTCGATTATATGGACCGTAAGCTGCTGCTGGCGGTTATCGATAAATTCTTTGGCGGGCCGGTAGGACTGGATAACCTGGCAGCGGCGATTGGGGAAGAGCGTGAAACCATTGAGGACGTGCTGGAGCCGTATCTGATTCAGCAAGGTTTTCTACAACGTACGCCGCGTGGACGTATGGCAACCGTGCGCGCCTGGAACCATTTTGGCATTACACCGCCACAGATGCCTTAATGCCTGATGTCGCGACGCTCATCAGGCCTGGGCGATTTTGTAGGCCCGGTAAGCGCAGCGCCACCGGGCAACGCATGCTTAGCTCGCTTGCTTTTTCATCATGCTGAAAATAAACAGCAGCGCGGCGCACAGCACCACGGAAGGACCTGCCGGGGTATCATAAAAGGCTGAGAAGGTCAGTCCCCCTGTAACCGCTATCATACCCACACCAACGGCAACCCCTGCCATCTGCTCCGGCGTACGGGCAAAGCGACGGGCGGTCGCCGCAGGGATGATAAGCAGTGAGGTGATAATCAGCGCCCCGACAAACTTCATCGCCACGCCAATCGTTAACGCCGTAACCAGCATCAGCAGCAGCTTCACGCGTTGCAGCTTCACGCCATCGACAAATGCCAGATCCGGACTGATGGTCATCGACAGCAGGTTACGCCACTGCCAGAACAGAATCGCCAGAACAATAACCACGCCGATGGCGATGGAGATAAGATCTTCTGGCGTCACGGCGAGCAAATCACCAAACAGGTAAGCCATCAGATCCACACGGATGTTGGACATCAGGCTGACAACAACCAGCCCCAATGACAACGCGCTGTGCGCCATAATACCCAGCAAGGTATCGATCGCAAGGTGAGGGCGCTTCTCCAGCCATACCAGACCGCCAGCCAGCAACAGGGTGACGGCGATAACCGCATAGAAAGGGTTTACATCCAGCAGCAGGCCAAAGGCGACTCCCAGCAGCGAAGCGTGGGCCAGCGTATCACCGAAATAAGACATTCGACGCCAGACTACAAACGAGCCGAGTGGGCCAGCGGCACAGGCCAGCATGATCCCGGCTAACCAACCGGGTAATAACAATTCAATCATGAGTGACCATTTCCCCGGCGTAAGACGATACGACCCTGTAAATCGTGGCGGTGATTGTGATTATGACGGTAAATTCCGAGTTGTTCGGCGCCGCGTTGCCCGAACATTGAGATGAATTCCGGGTGCATAGAAACCACTTCCGGCGCACCGGAACAGCAAATATGATGGTTCAGGCACAGTACCTCATCGGTTTTGGCCATCACCAGATGCAGGTCATGGGAAACCATCAGTACGGCGCAATCCAGTTCACGTCGCAACTGGTCGATAAGGTCGTACAGTGCGACCTGCCCATTGACATCCACGCCCTGGGTTGGTTCATCGAGCACCAGTAGCTGAGGTTTATTCAATAAAGCACGGGCCAACAGGACGCGTTGCGTTTCCCCGCCAGAGAGCTTTTGCATCGGCGCATCCATCAGATGCCCGGCCTGAACGCGCTTCAGTGCCGGAAGGATATCCTCTTTTTTGGTGCCGGGACGTAAGCGCATAAACCGACTTACCGTCAGTGGCAGCGTAGTATCGAGGTACAGTTTTTGCGGTACATAGCCAATCCGCAATTGACCATTACGCTTGATTACTCCCTCATCAGCCGCTACCAGCCCTAATACAACGCGCACCAGCGTAGACTTCCCGGCACCATTTGGGCCGAGAAGCGTTAAAATTTTACCGGGTCGAAGTTCAAGCGATACGTCAGACAGGACGCGGCGTTGACCATAAGAGACCGAGACATTTTCCAGTGAAACCAAAGTCGTCATATCAATTTTAGTCTTGCAGAAGTTATAGAATGTTATAATATCACATTTCTTACATTCATTACGATGATTGGTCGCATTATGTTACATAAAAATACGCTTCTTTTCGCAGCATTATCCGCTGCTCTTTGGGGTAGTGCAACACAGGCAGCAAATGCCGCTGTGGTGGCCTCACTCAAGCCGCTGGGGTTTATTGCTTCAGCCATTGCAGACGGGGTAACAGACACTGAGGTTCTCCTGCCTGACGGGGCTTCCGAACATGACTATTCACTGCGTCCATCAGACGTAAAACGCTTACAGGGCGCGGACTTAGTTGTTTGGATTGGACCTGAGATGGAAGCGTTTATGGAAAAGTCAGTCAAGAATATTCCTAACGCGAAACTGGTAACGATTGCGCAGCTCAATGACGTGAAACCGTTACTCATGAAAGGTGCTGATGACGACGATGACGATCATGGACACAATGATGCTGGCAGTGAAAAAAGTGACGAGCATCACCATCATGGCGATTACAACATGCATCTTTGGCTTTCCCCAGAGATAGCGCGGGCCTCAGCGGTTGCAATCCATGAAAAATTAGTGGAACTTATGCCGCAAAGTCGAGCCAAACTTGACGCCAACCTGAAGGATTTTGAGGCACAATTAGCCGCAACCGATAAGCAGGTAGGTAACGAGCTCGCACCGCTCAAGGGAAAAGGTTATTTCGTTTTTCATGACGCCTATGGCTACTACGAAAAACACTACGGACTAACACCGCTTGGTCACTTTACCGTGAACCCTGAGATTCAACCTGGTGCGCAGCGTTTACATGAAATAAGAACACAGTTGGTTGAGCAAAAAGCAACCTGCGTTTTTGCTGAGCCACAGTTCAGGCCAGCGGTCGTTGAAGCCGTCGCGAGAGGGACATCCGTTCGAATGGGAACGTTGGATCCGCTCGGAACGAATATCAAACTGGGTAAAACAAGCTATTCAGCGTTTTTGAACCAATTAGCCAACCAGTATGCGAGCTGCCTGAAAGGAGATTAATGAGGAAGTGAATACGTGCAACAGATAGCCCGCTCTGTCGCTCTGGCATTTAATAATCTGCCGCGACCCCATCGCGTTATGCTGGGGTCGCTTACCGTACTGACATTGGCCGTCGCCGTCTGGCGGCCTTATGTTTACCATCCCGATTCTGCACCCATCGTTAAAACTATCGAGCTGGAAAAAAGCGAGATTCGTTCACTGTTGCCTGAGGCCAGTGAACCTATCGATCAGGCCGCGCAGGAAGACGAAGCCATTCCGCAGGATGAACTGGATGACAAAACGTCTGGTGAAGCCGGCGTGCATGAGTATGTCGTCTCCACAGGCGATACGCTGAGCAGTATTCTGAATCAGTACGGCATCGATATGGGCGACATCAGTCAGCTCGCTGCTTCCGATAAAGAACTACGCAATCTGAAAATTGGTCAGCAGTTATCCTGGACCTTAAGCGCGGAAGGTGACCTGCAGCGTCTGACCTGGGAAGTGTCCCGCCGTGAAACCCGCACTTACGATCGCACTGCGACAGGTTTCAAAATGAGCAGCGAAATGCAGCAGGGCGATTGGGTTAACAGCCGTATCAAAGGCACGGTGGGCGGAAGCTTCGTCGCCAGCGCCAAAGAGGCCGGACTGACCAGCTCTGAAATCAGCGCGGTGATTAAGGCCATGCAGTGGCAGATGGATTTCCGCAAACTGAAAAAAGGCGATGAGTTCTCAGTGCTGATGTCTCGCGAAATGCTGGACGGTAAGCGCGAGCAAAGCCAACTGCTGGGCGTGCGTTTACGTTCTGAAGGCAAAGACTATTACGCCATCCGTGCTGAAGACGGTAAGTTCTATGACCGTAACGGTACCGGGCTGGCGAAAGGCTTCATGCGTTTCCCGACGGCGAAACAGTTCCGCATCTCCTCGAACTTTAACCCGCGTCGCCTGAATCCGGTGACTGGACGCGTAGCGCCGCACAAAGGTGTCGACTTTGCGATGCCGCAGGGGACGCCGGTACTGTCGGTAGGCGATGGTGAAGTGGTTGTAGCGAAGCGTAGCGGCGCTGCCGGATACTATGTTGCGGTTCGTCATGGTCGCACCTACACCACCCGTTATATGCACCTGCGTAAGCTATTGGTGAAACCAGGTCAAAAAGTGAAACGTGGCGATCGTATCGCGCTGTCAGGTAACACCGGGCGTTCAACAGGTCCGCATCTGCACTACGAAGTGTGGATTAACCAGCAGGCCGTGAACCCTCTGACGGCGAAACTGCCGCGTACAGAAGGTCTGACCGGCTCGGATCGCACCGATTATCTGGCGCAGGTGAAAGAAGTTATGCCTCAGCTACGTTTTGATTAATTAGCACACTGATAAAGCCGGTACGCGATGCGTGCCGGCTTTTTTATTTTGTACGGCGCACGGTGCGCCGCTACACTATCAGCAGATTTACTTTTCGCGGCACCAGACACTGGAAGAGCATGGAAACGAAAAAAAAGAATATTGAGTATATCCCTGAGTTTCATAAATCATTTCGCCATCCGCGCTACTGGGGCGCCTGGCTGGGTGTAGCGGCGATAGCTGGGGTTGCGTTAACGCCAGCGTCATTTCGCGATCCTATTCTGGCAAAGCTCGGACGGATGGTTGGACGCTTGGGAAAAAGCTCACGTCGCAGAGCGCTGATCAATTTATCCCTTTGTTTTCCTGAACGCAGCGAAGCTGAGCGCGAAGCCATTGTCGATGAGATGTTCGCGACCGCCCCTCAGGCGATGGTCATGATGGCGGAACTCGCCCTGCGCGGGCCGGAGAAAATTCAGAATCGGGTTGACTGGCAGGGCCTTGAAATCATCGAAGAGATGCGCCGCAACGATGAAAAAGTGATTTTTCTCGTTCCTCATGGCTGGGGTGTAGATATCCCGGCGATGCTGATGGCTTCCCAGGGACAGAAAATGGCAGCAATGTTCCACAATCAGGGAAACCCGGTATTTGATTACGTCTGGAACACGGTACGCCGTCGTTTCGGAGGTCGATTACATGCGCGTAATGATGGCATCAAACCGTTTATTCAGTCTGTACGTCAGGGATATTGGGGATACTACCTCCCGGATCAGGACCACGGGCCTGAGCACAGCGAGTTTGTCGATTTTTTTGCTACCTATAAAGCAACGTTACCGGCAATTGGTCGCTTGATGAAGGTCTGCCACGCGCGTGTAGTGCCGCTGTTTCCGGTGTATGACGGTAAAACTCACCGCCTGACGATTAAGGTCCGTCCTCCGATGGATGACATCCTGACAGCGGATGACCACACCATTGCCAGACGAATGAACGAAGAGGTGGAGATTTTTGTCACGCCTCATGTCGAACAATACACCTGGATACTGAAACTGCTTAAGACGCGTAAACCCGGCGAGATTGAGCCCTATAAGCGCAAAGATCTCTATCCGAAGAAATAAAAAAAAGCCTCTCAAACGAGAGGCTTTTTTACATCAAACTCTGGTGTTACTCGACGGTCAGGATACGCGTGGTGTTAGTTGAGCCAATAGTGCTCATCACATCGCCCTGTGTCACGATCACCAGATCGCCGGAAACCAGATAGCCTTTATCGCGCAGCAGGTTCACTGCTTCATTGGCGGCAACGACGCCATCTGTTTCGCTGTCAAAGTGAACCGGGGTGACACCGCGATACAGAGAGGTCAGATTCAGCGTACGTTCATGACGAGACATCGCGAAAATTGGCAGACCGGAACTGATACGAGAAGTCATCAGCGCAGTACGACCGGACTCCGTCATAGCGATGATAGCGGTGACCCCTTTCAGGTGGTTAGCAGCGTACATCGCTGACATCGCAATTGCTTCTTCAACGTTATCAAACTGCACGTCAAGGCGGTGTTTAGAGACGTTGATGCTTGGGATCTTCTCTGCACCCAGGCAAACGCGCGCCATTGCCGCGACGGTTTCCGCCGGGTACTGACCTGCTGCTGTTTCGGCAGAGAGCATTACGGCATCGGTGCCGTCGAGGACGGCGTTAGCCACGTCCATCACTTCCGCACGAGTCGGCATTGGGTTGGTGATCATCGACTCCATCATCTGTGTGGCGGTGATGACCGCACGGTTCAGCTGACGCGCACGGCGAATCAACGCTTTCTGAATACCTACCAGCTCAGGGTCACCGATTTCAACACCCAGGTCGCCACGGGCTACCATCACTACGTCAGAAGCCAGGATGATGTCATCCATCGCATTCTGGTCGCAGACGGCTTCTGCACGTTCTACCTTGGCGACAATTTTCGCATCGCAACCGGCGTCGCGCGCCAGACGGCGGGCATAGTTTAGATCTTCGCCGCAGCGCGGGAAGGAGACAGCCAAATAGTCAACGCTGATTTGCGCAGCGGTAATGATGTCGGCTTTGTCTTTTTCGGTCAGGGCTTCAGCAGAGAGACCGCCGCCCAGTTTGTTGATGCCCTTGTTATTGGACAGCGGGCCACCGACAGTGACTTCGGTGAAAACTTTCATGCCCTGAACTTCCAGCACTTTAAGCTGTACGCGACCGTCGTCGAGCAGCAGGATATCGCCAGGCACGACGTCTGCAGGCAGTCCCTTATAATCAATACCGACTTTTTCTTTGTCGCCTTCGCCTTTACCGAGGTTGGCGTCTAACAGGAACTTGTCGCCAACATTAAGAAAAACTTTACCTTCTTTAAAGGTAGATACGCGGATTTTAGGTCCCTGCAGGTCACCCAAAATAGCTACATGACGTCCCAGTTTTGCGGCAATTTCACGGACCTTATCCGCCCGCAGTTTGTGATCTTCTGGAGAGCCGTGGGAAAAGTTCATACGTACGACGTTCGCACCCGCGGCGATAATCTTCTCAAGGTTGTTATCGCGGTCAGTTGCCGGGCCTAACGTGGTAACGATTTTGGTTCTGCGAAGCCTTCTGGACATGTAATACTCCGTTGACTGAAACAACTAGGTGTTGCGTGAACATTAATCCGGCCGTTCTCAAACATTAACGGTAAAATGAACGACCCGGATGATAAAAGGGTAGAACATTGTTATTGCTTTTAGCGGTCATCACTCTTGATGAGTAATTCTTTATCAAAACGCGATTCCTTGAGCGCTTCCTTGACACGCTTCAAGTTATCTCTAAATTTTGCCCCTCGGCGCAAAGTAAATCCTGTAGCCAGCACATCTATCACGGTCAGTTGAGCAAGTCGAGAGACCATGGGCATATAAATGTCAGTATCTTCCGGCACATCGAGGGTAATAGCCAGCGTGGCTTCACGCGCCAGTGGCGTCCCGGGAGAGGTGAGGGCGATAACCATAGCGTCGTTTTCCCTTGCTAACTGCGCCAGTTCAACCAGACTTTTGGTTCTTCCGGTATGAGAAATAAGCACAATGACGTCGTCGTCGCTACAATTCATACAACTCATCCGTTGCAGGACAATGTCGTCGGAATAGATTACCGGTACGTTAAAGCGGAAAAATTTGTTCATCGCGTCGTGTGCGACCGCGGCGGAAGAACCTAAACCAAAGAAGGCGATTTTCTTCGCCTGGGTTAACAAATCTACCGCCCGGTTTACCGCCGCGTTATCCAGCGACTGACGAACGTGGTCAAGGCTTGCCATCGCCGATTCGAAGATTTTCCCCGTATAAGATTCTACGCTGTCATCCTCATCCACATTGCGATTAACATAAGGAGTACCATTTGCCAGACTTTGTGCCAGATGCAGTTTAAAATCAGGGAAGCCGCGCGTATCCATGCTACGACAGAAACGGTTCACCGTCGGTTCGCTGACGTTGGCTTCTACAGCAAGCGCAGCGATGCTTGAGTGAATTGCCCGCTCGGGAGAGGCAAGAATAATGTCGGCGACTTTACGCTCTGACTTGCTCAAATGTTCCAGTTTTAACTGGATTTTTTCCAGCATATTCATGATGTAGGTAGACTCATGGGTCATGGGCAAAAACGATTTCAACGATAAGGAGAAATCGAGCGGTAACTCTGGTAGATAGTACCCCTGCTAGTGCAGCAACGGGGCAAAATGGACAAAATAGTTGTTGTTTTTTTTCATTACATGATCGGAGTCGGATTTTCATACTTCTTCATGGGTACGAAAAAGACGACTTTTTTATCCATTTTGATGGGTTATACGCCAATAAAGCGGCTGTTCGCGGTAACAGCACGGCTGGATAAGCGTTTACGGTTTCCGGATTCACGTAAAAGCAGTACAGTGCACTGTAATAAAATTACAACCAGTGTCTGGCAAAAGCACCAGGCACTTAATTGAGGAGAATGACATGGCGGTAACGCAAACAGCCCAGGCATGTGATCTGGTCATTTTCGGCGCGAAGGGCGACCTGGCGCGACGGAAATTGCTGCCTTCCCTGTATCAACTGGAAAAGGCCGGCCAGATTAACCCGGATACCCGCATTATTGGGGTTGGGCGTGCCGACTGGGACAAAGCAGCCTATACCAAGGTTGTGCGCGAAGCGCTCGAAACCTTCATGAAAGAAAAAATTGATGAAAGTTTGTGGGAAACCCTCAGCGGTCGTCTTGAGTTTTGTAACCTGGATGTCAACGACACCGCCGCGTTTAAGCGTCTGGGCAAAATGCTGGATCAAAAATCGCGTACCACCATCAACTATTTCGCAATGCCGCCGAGCACCTTTGGCGCGATCTGCAAAGGTCTGGGTGAAGCAAAGCTGAATGCTAAGCCTGCCCGCGTGGTGATGGAAAAACCGCTGGGTACATCACTGGCAACATCCCGTGAAATCAACGATCAGGTTGGCGAGTATTTCGAAGAGTGCCAGGTTTACCGCATCGACCACTATCTCGGCAAAGAGACGGTACTGAACCTGTTGGCACTGCGTTTTGCCAACTCCCTGTTTGTGAATAACTGGGATAACCGCACTATCGACCACGTAGAAATTACCGTGGCGGAAGAAGTGGGCATTGAAGGGCGCTGGGGCTACTTTGACCAGGCCGGTCAAATGCGCGACATGATCCAGAACCACCTGCTGCAGATCCTGTGCATGATCGCGATGTCTCCGCCGTCCGATCTGAGCGCCGACAGCATCCGTGATGAAAAAGTGAAAGTACTGAAATCACTGCGTCGCATCGATCGTTCGAACGTACGTGAAAAGACAGTTCGTGGTCAGTACACCGCCGGTTTTGCCCAGGGCAAAAAAGTTCCGGGATACCTGGAAGAAGAAGGCGCAAACAAGAGCAGCAACACGGAAACGTTTGTGGCGATCCGTGTGGATATCGATAACTGGCGCTGGGCGGGCGTACCGTTCTATCTGCGTACCGGTAAACGTTTACCGACCAAGTGCTCTGAAGTGGTGGTTTACTTCAAAACGCCTGAGCTGAACCTGTTCAGAGAATCCTGGCAGGACCTGCCGCAGAACAAGCTGACTATCCGTTTGCAGCCTGATGAAGGTGTCGATATCCAGGTACTGAACAAAGTGCCGGGGCTGGATCACAAGCATAACCTGCAAATTACCAAACTTGACCTGAGCTACTCCGAAACCTTCAACCAAACGCATCTGGCCGACGCTTATGAGCGCCTGCTGCTTGAAACGATGCGCGGCATTCAGGCGCTGTTTGTGCGTCGAGATGAAGTTGAAGAAGCCTGGAAGTGGGTCGATTCTATTACCGAAGCCTGGGCAATGGACAACGATGCACCGAAGCCGTATCAGGCCGGGACCTGGGGACCAGTTGCCTCTGTGGCCATGATTACCCGTGATGGTCGTTCCTGGAACGAATTCGAGTAAAATATCATCTAGCTCATAGGTGTTATTTTACCGGTAACATGATCTAACACAGATTGTAGAATAATTTTTGCACTTTTAAGCTCCGCGTGGATTCACCCGCGGGGCTTTTTTTATTACACTGCCTGAAACGATTTTGCCCCTGAGCTACGGCTAACAAGCGATTCAGCTGTTTTTAACCCAACTGAAACACATTGTTGATCCAACGCTCTGACAGATAAATTTTAGGAGCCTCTATGAATCCGAATTTGTTACGCGTAACAAAACGTATTGTCGAACGTTCTCGCGACACGCGTTCCGCCTACCTTGCCCGTATTGAACAAGCGAAATCGACTACCGTTCATCGTTCACAACTGGCGTGCGGTAACCTGGCGCATGGTTTTGCTGCCTGCCAGCCGGATGACAAGGCCTCGCTGAAAAGCATGCTGCGTAACAATATCGCGATCATTACCTCCTATAACGACATGCTTTCCGCGCATCAGCCGTACGAACATTATCCGGACATCATTCGTAAAGCGCTGCATGAAGCCAATGCGGTAGGCCAGGTCGCTGGCGGTGTTCCTGCGATGTGCGACGGTGTGACCCAGGGACAGGATGGGATGGAGCTTTCGTTGCTGAGTCGCGAAGTGATTGCGATGTCGGCTGCTGTCGGCCTCTCACACAATATGTTCGACGGCGCGTTATTCCTTGGCGTGTGCGACAAAATTGTCCCGGGGTTGGTGATGGCGGCACTGTCATTTGGTCATCTGCCTTCGATCTTTATTCCCTCCGGCCCGATGGCGAGTGGTCTGGCGAACAAAGAAAAAGTGCGTATCCGTCAGCTGTATGCTGAAGGCAAAGTCGATCGCATGGCGCTGCTTGAATCCGAAGCGGCGTCTTATCACGCACCGGGGACCTGTACGTTCTATGGCACGGCAAACACCAACCAGATGGTGGTGGAGTTTATGGGGATGCAACTGCCAGGGTCCTCATTCGTACACCCGGATGCCCCGCTGCGCGAGGCGTTGACCGCCGCGGCTGCTCGTCAGGTAACGCGTCTGACCGGCAACGGCAATGAATGGATGCCGATCGGTAAAATGATCGATGAAAAAGTAGTGGTGAACGGTATTGTCGCGCTGCTGGCGACCGGGGGGTCAACCAACCATACAATGCACCTGGTTGCGATGGCGCGCGCAGCCGGGATTCTGATTAACTGGGACGACTTCTCCGATCTGTCCGATATCGTGCCGTTGATGGCGCGTCTGTATCCGAATGGTCCGGCAGATATTAACCACTTCCAGGCAGCGGGTGGCGTGCCGGTGTTAATGCGGGAACTGCTGAACGCGGGTCTGCTGCATGAAGATGTGAACACCGTTGCCGGGTTTGGTTTGTCGCGTTACACCATGGAACCCTGGCTTAACGATGGTGAGCTGGACTGGCGCGAAGGGGCAGCGAAGTCTCTGGACAGTAATGTGATTGCTACCATCGATCAGCCATTCTCCCACCACGGCGGTACCAAAGTGCTGAGCGGTAACCTCGGACGTGCTGTGATGAAAACGTCGGCGGTTCCGGTAGAAAATCAGATAATTGAAGCGCCCGCGGTTGTTTTTGAAAGTCAGCATGATGTATTGCCGGCCTTCGATGCGGGACTGCTCGACCGTGATTGCGTAGTCGTTGTGCGCCATCAGGGACCAAAAGCAAACGGAATGCCAGAATTACATAAACTCATGCCGCCACTTGGTGTATTATTGGACCGTTGTTTCAAAATTGCGTTAGTTACCGATGGACGACTTTCAGGTGCTTCAGGTAAAGTGCCTTCAGCAATCCATGTAACCCCAGAAGCCTACGATGGCGGGCTGCTGGCAAAAGTACGCGATGGCGACATCATTCGTGTGAATGGACAGACAGGTGAATTGACGCTGCTGGTTGATGAAGAGGAACTTGCTTCTCGTCAGCCTCACATTCCTGACCTCAGCGCATCGCGCGTGGGCACAGGCCGTGAAATGTTCAGCGCGTTGCGTGAAAAGCTGTCCGGTGCGGAACAGGGCGCAACCTGTATCACTTTTTAAGACTTATTTTGTAATCAGGCGAGAGAAAACTCTGATGAAAAACTGGAAGACAAGTGCAGAAGCAATCCTGACCACTGGCCCGGTTGTACCGGTTATCGTGGTTAATAAACTGGAACACGCAGTGCCGATGGCAAAAGCGCTGGTTGCAGGCGGCGTGCGCGTTCTGGAAGTGACCTTACGTACCGCATGTGCGATGGATGCCATTCGCGCGATCGCAAAAGAAGTTCCGGACGCTATCGTTGGCGCAGGTACTGTACTGAATCCGCAACAGCTGGCTGAAGTGACCGAAGCCGGTGCGCAGTTTGCTATCAGCCCGGGCCTGACCGAGCCGCTGCTGAAAGCCGCAACGGAAGGCACTATTCCGCTGATCCCTGGTATCAGCACCGTGTCTGAACTGATGCTGGGTATGGACTACGGTTTGAAAGAGTTCAAATTCTTCCCTGCTGAAGCAAATGGTGGTACCAAAGCGCTGCAGGCAATTGCGGGTCCGTTCTCTCAGGTGCGTTTCTGCCCAACCGGCGGTATCTCTCCGGCGAACTACCGTGACTACCTGGCACTGAAAAGCGTGCTGTGCATCGGTGGTTCCTGGCTGGTTCCGGCGGATGCGCTGGAAGCGGGTGATTACGATCGTATTACCAAGCTGGCTCGTGAAGCAGTAGAAGGCGCGAAGCAGTAAGCCGTTAATGCGTAAACCGTAGGTCGGATACGGCATCAATGCTTTATCCGGCCTACGGGTCTGGTTTTTATCCTGCGACTTTCACCTGTGCGGCTGCGTCTTTCGCGCGTATCACCGCATCTTCAATGCTCTGCGCTGTGGCCAGCACAACGCCCAGACGACGGCTCCCGTCGATTTCCGGCTTGCCAAAGAAACGCACTTGCATACCCGCACCTACAGCGGCTTGCACGTTCTCAAACGTGATATTCTGGCTGGTAAGTTGCGGCAGAATAACGGCGGAAGCAGAAGGTCCATACTGGCGGATTTCGCCAACGGGCAGACCGAGAAATGCACGTACGTGCAGGGCAAACTCAGACAGATCCTGCGAAATTAAGGTCACCATACCCGTGTCGTGAGGGCGAGGGGAGACTTCGCTGAAAATCACCTCATCACCGCAGACAAACAGCTCCACGCCAAACAGTCCGTGACCGCCCAGCGCCAGTACCACCTTGCGGGCAATCTCCTGCGCGCGCGCCAGCGCCAGGTCACTCATCTGCTGCGGCTGCCAGGACTCGCGATAATCGCCATCTTCCTGGCGATGACCTACCGGCGCGCAGAAATGCACACCATCAACGGCGCTGACGGTTAGCAGGGTGATTTCAAAATCAAAATTCACTACGCCTTCGACGATAACGCGTCCGGCGCCTGCCCGGCCTCCCTGTTGAGCATAGTTCCACGCCTCGGTGAGCTGATCGGCTGAACGGATAAAGCTCTGCCCCTTGCCGGAAGAACTCATTACCGGCTTCACAATGCAGGGATAGCCGATTTCGGCAACGGCCTCACGAAATCGTGTTTCGGTGTCTGCAAAACGGAAAGATGATGTGGGTAAAGACAATTCTTCGGCTGCGAGGCGACGGATTCCTTCCCGGTTCATGGTCAGTTGGGTCGCTCGTGCGCAAGGCACAACGTGTTGACCTTCCTGTTCCAGTTTGATCAGCATATCCGTGGCAATCGCCTCTATTTCCGGCACAATGTAATGTGGTTTTTCACGTTCGACAAGCTGGCGTAATGCCTCGCCATCCAGCATGTTAATTACGTAGGAGCGATGGGCAACGTGCATGGCTGGCGCGTCGGGGTAACGATCCACGGCAATGACTTCCACACCCAGGCGTTGGCATTCAATCGCCACTTCTTTACCCAGTTCACCTGAACCTAATAACATCACTCGCGTTGCTGCGGGACGCAGCGCTGTGCCTAATAACGTCATAAATTAATCCCCTGTTTTATCTGGGCGCAGTATATACGAAAACGTTTGCGTCTGTCTTTATTACCAGGTTGATTTCAGGGCTTAAAAAGAATATACTGTACATAAATACAGGTAATTTAAGAGGCTGCAAAAATGGCGGTTGAAGTTAAATACGTAGTCATTCGGGAAGGTGAGGAAAAAATGTCGTTTACCAGCAAAAAGGAAGCCGATGCGTATGACAAAATGCTGGATACAGCAGATCTGCTCGACACATGGCTGGAGCAATCGCCGGTAGCGCTCGAAGACGAGCAGCGTGAAGCTCTTTCCCTGTGGCTGGCTGAGCAAAAAGATGTGCTGAGCGCCATTCTGAAAAACGGCAAGCTGCCTTCGCCACAGGCTGTCGAAAACGATGCACACACTGAGGATGATACTCAGGCTGCCTGAAACGACTTGCGCTCCTGACGTTTTGTACCATGCTTTTCCCTGAATCATTGTGCAATCCCTGACTTTATTTCACGTTGCCGCAGGCAACCTGAAGGACGAAGGGGAGATTAAGGAGAAAAGAATGTATAAAAAAAGAGCGTTATTGAGCCTGCTGTTATTGTCTGCCAGCGTATCGGTATTTGCGGCAAATATGGAAAGCAAGAATGTTCAGTTCCCCAAGTGCGAAGGACTGGATGCTGACGGTATTGCGGCAAGCGTGAAACGTGACTATCAGCAAAATCGCATCGCGCGCTGGGCTGACGATCAAAAACTCGTCGGGCAAGCCGACCCTGTCGCCTGGGTCAACACGCCCGATATTACGGGCAAAGACGGGAAATGGTCAGTTCCCCTGACGGTTCGCGGTAAAAGCGCGGATATTCACTATCAGGTAAAAGTCGACTGCAAAGCCGGAACAGCGGAGTATCAGCCGCAGTAACGCAGGTATTTGCACATCTTTTGATGACCTGAACACTTCCTGACATCCCCTCGGGTACGCTTTGATGATTATTCGTCTGTACTTGAGGGGCAAAATGGCTAATTGGCTGAATCAACTACAATCTCTTCTTGGGCAAAAAGGATCCTCCACGTCATCTTCTGGCGAGCAAGGGCTGAGTAAACTTCTGGTTCCAGGCGCGTTAGGCGGTCTGGCAGGATTACTGGTTGCCAACAAATCTTCACGTAAATTACTGAGTAAATACGGCACCAGCGCGCTTCTGGTGGGCGGCGGCGCGGTTGCCGGTACCGTGTTATGGAACAAATACAAAGATAAAGTTCGCGCTGCGCATCAGGATGAGCCGCAGTTTGGCGCACAAAGCTCACCGCTGGATGAGCGAACTGAACGTCTGATCCTGGCGCTGGTTTTTGCGGCGAAAAGCGACGGTCATATTGATGCTAAAGAACGAGCGGCCATTGAGCAGCAGCTTCGTGAAGCGGGCGTGGAAGAGCAGGGCCGCGTTCTGATTGAACGAGCCATTGAACAACCGTTAGATCCCCAGCGCCTGGCGCAAGGGATCCGCAACGAAGAAGAAGCGCTAGAAATTTACTTCCTGAGCTGTGCGGCGATTGATATCGACCACTTTATGGAGCGTAGCTATCTCAATGCGCTGGGCGATGCGTTGAAGATCCCGCAGGATGTTCGTGAAGGTATTGAACAGGATCTCAAAGAACAAAAACAGGCTTTACCGGGTTAATTACTTACCGCTAAGGTGCATGTTTCGCTTGCATCATTGCTGTCTTTTGCCACCCTTATAGGATGTTTAAGCAAAAGAACAATGACATGCTACCAAAAGCTTCTCGTATTCCCCACGCCATGACGCAGCATGGCGATACTCGTGTTGATAATTATTACTGGCTGCGAGATGACACCCGATCGCAGCCAGAAGTGCTGGATTATCTGCAACAAGAAAATGCGTATGGCCGCCAGGTTATGGCCTCGCAGCAGGCTTTGCAGGATCGCGTCCTGAAAGAGATTATCGACCGTATCCCGCCTCAGGATGCTTCCGCCCCCTATGTGAAGAATGGTTATCGCTACCGGCATATTTATGAACCGGGGTGCGAATATGCTATTTATCAGCGTCAGTCTGCCCTCAGTGAAGAGTGGGATGATTGGGATACTCTGTTGGATGGGAACCAGCGCGCGGCACACAGTGAGTTTTATACGCTGGGAGGACTAGCGATATCTCCGGATAACACCATCATGGCGCTGGCGGAAGATTATCTCTCTCGCCGGCAATATGGCGTGCGTTTTCGCAACCTGCAAAGCGGCAACTGGTATCCGGAAGTGCTGGAAAACGTCGAAGCGGATCTGGTCTGGGCGAATGATTCTCAGACATTCTATTACGTGCGTAAGCACGAAACAACGTTATTGCCGTATCAGGTGTGGCGACATACGGTCGGCTCGCCATCGTCACTGGATGAGCTGGTGTATGAAGAAGCCGATGATATGTTTTATGTCAGCCTGCATAAAACCACCTCGCTACACTATGTGGTTATTCATATCGCCAGCGCGACCACCAGTGAGGTTTTACTGCTTGACGCAGAACTGGCGGATGCCGAACCGTTGGTCTTTTTAGCGCGACGCAAAGACCATGAATACAGTCTCGATCACTATCAACACAATTTTTATCTGCGCTCCAACCGTCAGGGGAAAAATTTCGGCCTGTATCGTACCCGCGTTCGTGATGAGCAAGCCTGGGAGACGCTGATCCCTGCGCGCGACAACGTGATGCTGGAGGGCTTTACGCTATTCACTGACTGGCTGGTGGTAGAAGAGCGTCAGCGCGGCTTAACCAGCCTACGACAGATTAATCGTAAAACGCGCGAAGTGGTCGGGATCGCCTTTGACGATCCGGCTTATGTGACCTGGCTTGCCTATAATCCAGAGCCGGAGACATCGCGCCTGCGCTATGGCTATTCCTCCATGACCACCCCGGACACGTTGTTTGAACTGGATATGGACACCGGGGAACGTCGTGTGCTTAAGCAGACGGAGGTCCCCGGATTTGATGCAGCGAATTACCGTAGCGAACACCTATGGATAACCGCGCGTGATGGCACCGAGGTTCCGGTTTCGCTGGTTTATCATCAAAAGTATTTCCTGAAAGGAAAAAATCCGTTACTCGTTTATGGCTATGGCTCATATGGCGCCAGCATGGACGCCGATTTCAGCAGTAGCCGTTTGAGTTTACTGGATCGTGGCTTTGTTTATGCTATTGCCCATGTGCGTGGTGGTGGTGAATTAGGACAACAGTGGTACGAGGACGGTAAGTTTCTGCACAAGAAAAATACTTTTAATGATTACCTCGACGTCTGTGATGCGTTGCTAAAAATGGGCTATGGCGCGCCTGAGTTATGTTATGGCATGGGCGGAAGCGCCGGAGGCATGTTAATGGGCGTCGCCATTAATGAACGCCCGGAACGCTTCCATGGTGTTATTGCTCAGGTGCCGTTTGTCGATGTGGTAACCACAATGCTCGATGAATCAATTCCCCTGACGACCGGTGAGTTTGAAGAGTGGGGTAATCCGCAGGACGAAGAGTATTACACCTATATGAAAAGCTACAGCCCGTATGACAATGTAACCGCGCAGGCATACCCACATCTGCTGGTCACGACGGGATTACACGATTCCCAGGTGCAATACTGGGAGCCAGCAAAATGGGTGGCAAAACTGCGTGAGCTGAAAACGGACGATCGTTTGCTGCTACTTTGCACGGATATGGATTCCGGACACGGCGGTAAATCCGGGCGTTTTAAATCTTACGAAGGCGTGGCCCTTGAGTACGCTTTTTTGATTGGACTGGCGCAGGGAACGCTGCCTACTCAGGCGTGATCCAAATAGTGTTTTAGCGTTAATCGCAGTTCCGGGCTCATATTGTCAAGGTTATTAAATAACCAGCGCAGATAGCCCGGATCGCGTTCAGCTACTTCTGATACCGGTTTTCCGCGGTACTTACCAAAAGTGAAAGTAGTGAGTAACGCGGGACGGCCGGTAATATCGACCATTTGATCGGCTGTCCAGCCTGACGTCTGCATGATGTCGATCAGCAATGCCGCAGTAATGTAGCAATCGTACAGGGCGCGGTGATGGTGGAGACCCGCTGGCGTCTGGACGCTCAGCTTGCGCGATTTATACAGCGCCATGTTGCTGTATTTGATCCCCGGCCACAACCGACGGGAGAGCTTCATGGTGCAAATCCATTCCCCGGGCATATCGGGCAATACGCGGCGGTCAAAGCTGGCATTGTGCGCCACGTACCATTCGCTGCCGTAATACTGTGGGATGACGTCTTCAATCCATGGCTTATCGGCCACCATTGCTTCAGTAATGCGATGTATAGCCATCGCCTGTGGGCTGATGGGGCGGTCAGGGCGTACCAGGTGGCTCATGGGGTTGACTATTTTTCCGTCAACCACGTCGACAGAAGCAATTTCAACAATGCCTCCCTGTAGACCACAGGTTTCTGTATCTATTATGCGCAACATGCCATGCTCCTGACCCAAAACGACTAGCGTAATGGAATGATATCACCTTGCCAACCCCGTGGCGTGCGTTGGCCGGTTAACAGCAACGAACCGCTGTCTGCGCGAACAATCAATCGACCTCGTTCATCCCATAACGCACTGCTACCCCGCGCATTGGCCATTAATACCGCGATGGCGAATTTATGTGAGAAACTTTGTAGGCGAGATGTAGAGGAGAGCAGTTCCGGTTCACTGACTGACTGGCAGCTGGTGAACAGCGAATAAGCCGGGTCGATATCAATGCCTTCCGGTTGGCTATCTACAACGCTGATGGCATTTCGCTGTCTGGCAATACAGGCCCCGTGGCTCTGATGGAAGGTTAATGGCGAAGTCATCCAGGGAGAGAAAAGCGCAATGCCTTTCACGAACCGGTTGTTATGTTCTACCGGTAGTCCCGCAATTATCGTCATGCGATAAGTCGCGGCGGCATGTGCGAGAGGTTCTAACAGCGCTTCATCGGGTGGGGCAGGAAGCGCGTCATTCTCATCAACACAACCCAGCAATGAGAGGGAAGGGAAGACCAGCAATTCACATTGGCATTGAGCTGCCGCATGAATGAATTGCAGGTGATGCGCGACATGTTCGGTAACTGAGGTGTGAAGAGGTTCGTATTGTGCTGCTGCGATTTTCCAGTATGACATAATGATTTCCTTTTCATAGTGTCTACAACCATCCTTAATGTGTGGATTAAGAATATGCTTATACTGTAGCTGGCGTCATGTAAGGAATCGTAACGTAATATAAGTTTTATTTAACTTTAGGCTCGTAAGGTAAACGTGAAAGCGAAACGGATGCCAGGCGGTGCGCGATGAGTCTTTCGCGGAACCAGTCGCGTAAATGCTCTGGCTGTTCGCGTTCAACAACTTCTGCAACAACGGGCATATTGTATCGCTCCTTAAATGCCACTCCAGCCGCAGCCAGATCGACATTGACCTTATCCATTTCCGCTTGCTCAAGTTTGGCCAGATTGATGTTCATGGGCTTCTCCTTTTCTCTGTCTTTCGGCGCGCAAAGTTACTAAGAGTGTGCGTTAATGGCAAGACAGAAATGATGATTCTCGACTCGACCATTGTAGAAGGTTATTCTCTACAGGTTAGACATAACAAAAAGGAATAGTTGAAATGGCTTCATCTGCATCTATGCTTCGCAACGCGCTCATCGTACTCGCCAGCGTTCTGGCAACACCTGCGGCATTGGCGCATGCCCACCTCACAAAACAAAGTCCGGCGGCTAACGCTGAAGTGGCGGCATCTCCTCAGGCGTTGACGCTGAATTTTTCTGAAGGCGTAGAGCCGGGATTCAGCGGTGCAACGCTGACCGGTCCTAACAAAGAACAGATCAAAACGGGCAAGGCATCGCGCAGTGAGCAGGACAAAACGCAGCTGATTGTTCCGCTTGATCAAACGCTTGAAGCAGGAAAATATACGGTCGACTGGCACGTTGTCTCCGTGGATGGTCACAAGACGAAGGGGCAATATACCTTTAGCGTGAAATAACCAATGCTGGCATTTACCTGGGTTGCACTACGGTTTATCCATTTTACCGCTTTGATGCTGGTGTTTGGCTGTGCGCTTTACGGCGCATGGCTGGCCCCCGTTTCGGTTCGTCGTTTAATGATGCGTCGTTTTTTACGTCTGCAACGGCATGCTGCAACGTGGAGCTTTATCAGCGCGACGCTGATGCTGGCGATTCAGGGTGGGTTAATGGGCTCAGGCTGGAGGGATGTTGTCTCTCCAGATGTTTGGCTCGCCGTGTTGCAAACGCAATTTGGCGGCGTCTGGTTATGGCAGATTATCCTCGCGTTGGTCACGCTGGTGGTGACCATCATGGTGCCGCGCAGTATGCCGCGACTGCTGTTAATGCTGACAATTGCGCAGTTTATTTTGCTGGCTGGCGTCGGACATGCGACGCTGCACAGCGGTATCCCTGGCGCAATCCAGCAGGTTAACCACGCCTTACATTTGGTATGCGCTGCCGCCTGGTTCGGCGGTTTGCTGCCCGTACTTTACTGTATGCGAATGGCGCAAGGTCGCTGGCGGGAACAGGCCATCAGTACCATGATGCGCTTCTCACGCTATGGGCATCTTTTCGTTATCGGTGTTTTACTAACCGGTATTATGAATGCGCTGTTTATTGTCGGTTTTTCTGTTCCCTGGCACATGGCTTACGGGCGACTGCTTTTGTTAAAAGGTGCCCTGGTCATGTTAATGGTGGCGATTGCGCTGGTGAATCGGTATGTTCTGGTACCACGCATGCGGCAGGATAACCGCGGCATGACTCTCTATTTTATTTGGATGACCAAGCTGGAATGGGGTATAGGAGCCGTTGTGCTGGCGATTGTCAGCCTGTTTGCAACCCTTGAACCTTTCTGATTAATGGACTGGCGAAACGCATGAAAAAAATCATTATCTCTTTATTACTCCTGGCAAGCTCCGGAGCCGCGCTGGCTGCGCCGCAGGTCATTACCGTCAGCCGTTTTGAGGTTGGCAAAGATAAGTGGGCGTTTAATCGGGAAGAGGTGATGCTGACCTGCCGTCCAGGTAACGCGCTGTATGTCATCAATCCCAGTACGCTGGTGCAATACCCGTTGAATGATGTCGCCAGACAGCAGGTGGAGAGCGGAAAAGTCACGGCAAAGCCGATCGAGATTATCCAGATCGATGATCCTGCGAAACCGGGCGAAAAAATGAGCCTGGCACCGTTTGTAGAGCGTGCAGAAAAGCTCTGCTAATTGCCAGATGTAGCGCTCTGATTTCCAATAAAAAACCGCAAGGATCTCGCAGGAGAACTTGCGGTTTTCGCGTTTGGATGCGTAACAGACGTCCTTTTTTTCCGGCCACTTTAGTCGCGGACTGGAAAACCTGGCGCTGTCATCTATTCTTAAATGGCAGGGTAACTTAGCCTGCATTAATGCCAACTTTTAGCGCACGGCTCTCTCCCAAGAGCCATTTCCCTGGACCGAATACAGGAATCGTATTCGGTCTCTTTTTATGTGCTTGTTTTCGTTGTGTTTTTTCGGTGCCATCACGAAATCCCACGAAAATTACTCGAAATTTCCATATCCTGTCTAAACCATAACATATTCTGCACCGCGTGCGTCCAGGTATTTTTTGGTCATTGTTAAATTTTTATGCCCCAGCAGTCTCTGTGCGAAATCCTCTCCGCGCTCCCTTTCATACAGCCTGCTCGCCAAGCTCCTGATCTCATGGAAAGGAGGAGGGTTGGGGCCAAACTTTAACTCTGTAGAATCCCGGATGTCAGAAAATGCCTGGGTAATTCCGTCCGGAGTTAACGGACCAGGCTTCCTGCCTCCACGCCTCACCGCTGAATACAGCATGAAGTCTGACGGGTTGTTTTTACGACAACGGTCGATAACATCCTGCAGCACCAAATCAGCAGAGTCCAGTCGCAAATCAAGTGGCAACGCCAATTTGTGACCTGTCTTTTCCTGCGTGACAAACAACCTTCCATCCCTGATATCGCTGAATCTGAACAACGATACGTCCTCTCTTCTTTGCCCGGTGACAAGTGCCAGATCACATGCGTTTGCAGCCCATTCGGAATGGGCGGTTGCGGCATCCCTTATTATCTCGAACTGTTCAAGTAGAAGACGCTCGCGCTTAACTTTTGGTGTCGGTGTTCTTGTCGGCTCAGCCGGATTCCTTTCAATATGCCCCTCGACAATTGCTTCCCTGAAAATATCCAACAACACCGAACGTAGTCCGGAAGCCATGCTCTTCTTGTCGCAGAGTATGTAACTCTCAAGGAAAGTAGATATATCCTTAGTGCTGACCGCCGATAGCGGCATACGTCCGAATTCATCACTGATAGTGGCGATCTGGTTGCGCCTGACCTTCATCGTGTTTGGCTTCAATTCTCTTCGCTCAAGAATTACTTCGTAGCGCTCAAGCCACGCTTTCACCGTAAATGTTGGTGTTTCCTTTATGCGGTCCAGCAGCGCTGACGGAAGGTAATTCTGTTCGATGTAGTTATTGACTTCGATGGCCTGAGAAATGGCGTCCTTTCTGTCGATCCGGCCAAGAGATAGCTCTTGACCGGTAATCGGGTTTCGCCAGCTATAAAGCCTGTCTCTTTTACGATAGGTCAGGTTACGGGGCAGGTTAGCGTCGTAACGAACAGGCCTTTTCGCCATGAGTCAGTCTCTCCAGTAGAGTGCCGCCAGTTGGCAGCGATATGCGTTTTGCTTTGTGACGAAGGTTCTTTTTGCTCGGATCCACATAGATGGCATCTGGCTGAACCTTATATTCTTTGCCATGAAGTTCCGGAGCAGGGTAAATACGTCCCTCCCGCGCCCAGCGGCGAAGTGTTGAAAGAGACGGTGGGGTTGAATAAGTTGAATTCGCCCATTCCTGCAGATTAAGAAGCTTGGCCATACTACCTCCGGCTTCCGGCAACTTATTATAGAGCCGCCGGAAAACTGTTAATGAAAAATCGTTATCAACTCACCTGACCTGGCAGGGCGCGCAACCGGCGCATACCTGTCATCGCCGTGGCCACGTAGCTCGCCTTACGGTTCACCACTTCCACCCAGACCTTCACACCTTCAACTCTCACCGTGTACGTCTCCTTCATCTTGCTGCGGCCATAGTCGCCGTAGCGTTCGTGATGAGTGGCCAGTGCGATATCGCATGCCTGACGCGCTAACGGGGATTGCTGATTTGCACGGTTAATTAGTCGCATTACATCTCCTCAGTGGGAGGGCGAACCCTCCCAACCCAGTTAGCCAACGTATTCCGGTTTCATATCCGCCAGGGTGATGCTGAACTGATCGTGCAGCTCGTCGCCAAGATGACGTTTCGCCGTTGCAAGAACTCGCTCAACTTCCCCAAACCGTTCAGCTGCATCCGGTTCGTCCGGAGACGGCAGAGAGTTGATCGCGGCTTCAACCTTGTTACGTGAATCAACCAGGTAATAGCGTTTCACTGCCTTATTCTTCAGCTCGGTGAACAGGGCAGACCCGAGCGTGGCCTTCGCGCTTTCGATATCAGCGCGCAGTGCTTTTGCACTATCAACATCCTGAGCAGCATCGATGCGTTCGCGGAAATCATCAGCCAGTGAGTCGATATTTACCGACGATTCCTGTGCGCTTTGCGTGGTTGTGACGGTGTCACCTGAGATATCAGCCAGGTTAACGTGCTTCGGTGCTGGGTTAATCTCTTTCTCAGTGCGTGGCTCAACTTCATCTGGACTGTAGACGCCGAGGATGACTTCTGGGCAGTACAGGCGAGCCCAGTACTTCACTGCCAGATAAGCGATCTGCTGCTTCGGCGCTGTTTTCCACAGTGGCGAGTTACGTGTGGTGATATCTGCCAGGTAGATTGGCTCGCCCCAGGTGATTTCTTCTTCTCCGCGCAATACGGCGCCAACCCGGATAAACAGACCTAATTCATCACGACCGTCTTTTTTCCCGGCGATCTTCTCCCAGTCACCGCCGTACTCGTAATGGAAGCGGCCAATAATGGCGCTGGAACTGGAAATCACTGCGTTAACCAGTTGCGCTTCGTAACCCAGAACGCCGTTGACCAGGTGCGTTTTCTGGGCAACTGCGTATGGGTTCATTCCCCACTGCATAGCCTGCATGACGATCGCCATACAGTCGGCGGGCTTCCCCGCCAGGTGTTTGGGGACGGTGACGGCAGACTGCGCCATCAATTCAGCGAAAGAGGTAAGCTGGCCGAGCGCCTGCACGTTGAATACAGCGTTGCTGGCGGAAATGGTGTTAGGAGCCTGCTCAGTCGTAATGATGTTGGTATTTTGCATGGTCAAATCCTCCCTTAAGCCAGACGCAGCGCTTCAAGGCGGCGCAGGTCGAAGTCGTTCAGTTCGTCGGTGTAATCAGCGGTGATCGGCGCTGGCCATTCGCCAGTGTCAAAGCCGGTAGCGATAGCGCGCATCGCCTTGCGGTATTCGAGCATGCCTAGCTCCAGCAGTTCGGCGGATGCCTCGATGATGGCGATCCAGTGGTAGTTCTCGTCTTTGTTGACGAAAATCCAGAAGAACTGGTCCAGTGCCGCGGTCTCGCAATACATGGCGGCGCTCAGGTGGTAGTCACGGTCGATGATTTCCCGGTGCAGTTTGGCGCGCAAACCTTCCTGTTTAATGTTCCACATGCTGATGGTTTTCAGGTCGGCACCGATGCGAACGCCGTCCAGGTCGATCTCCAGATCAGGACGAACGCGGACTTCCAGACCGGTTTCGTCGTCAAAGCCAAAGTAGCTCACCTCAACAGCGCGGCTCGGATGCTGAAGCAACATGCCTGCAGTTGGGTGTTGGAACAGGGCTTTCTGAATGGCCAGCGCGGTGCTCAGTTGCTGACGGGTGACCAGCACTTTTCCTTGCGGATTCTCGCGCCAAGCATCCAGCAATTCGTCGGCGAAGACCGCGTCCGGATTAACAGACTTCACGGCCTGTATCAGGTCTGATTTGGTACCGGACACTTTCAGTGGTTGGGGCTTCTGCGCCTCCTGTGCAACCAAGTCAGGATTGATGATTGCCAGTTGCTCGAGCAGCGCGTCACGGCTACCGCTGGTTTTCACCTGCGGCGGCAGGGTGGCGTTGTATTCTTTGATGCAGGCTTTCATCGCCGCTGCGGTTTGTTTCTGGCCATCTTCAATTCGCTGGAACTCCGCGGGCAGCGCCATGTAACTCTGTCCGGTTTCTTCAAGCGAAGCGCCGAGCGGCACCTGCGGCGGCAGGGTGGCGTTGTATTCTTCCAGCAGCGCTTTGATGTCGTCGGCAGACAGCAGCGCCGGCAGGCTAGCGTTGTGCTCATCGATAAACGCGCGGATCGTTGCCGTCGTGGTGAACGCACCTTCCGGGATTACAGGTTCAACGCTGAATTCGGCGTCCAGTTGTTCTGGTTGCAGCGCCAGCGCATGCACCAGGTTGCCCATGTCCAGCACCGGAGAGCGCTCTTTGACGATGGTCTTCTCTACGTGGCGGGCATTGAAGTACATCAGGGACACGCGCGCGTCTTTCACCTGCGTGGAGCTGATGCCGTTGGCGCCGTGGTAAACCTCGTTCGGCAGACCTTCATAACGGCCAGGTTCGAAGTAAGCAGGGTACACAACAGCCGGTTCGTCTGATTGCGTTTCTGGCTCGGTTTGTGCCGAAACCGGTTCGGTTTGGTTTACAGAATCGCTATTATGGGCGACAGAATCCGTATTCTGGTTCACATCGGCTTGCTGGCCGGTATGTGACTCTTCACCAGTTTCCAGATTGCTTTCGCCTGACTGCACTTCATTACCAGCCTGTTCTTCATCACTGACAGCTTCTTCCATCTGCACATTGCTGGTGGTGTCCTCATTAACTGGTGAACGGTCATCTGTATGTGTTTGTTGATCACCCATCAGGCCATCAATGGAGAATACGCCGTTGCCCATGTTGGCGATTTGTGGCTGTTTCGCTGCTGTTTTCTGCTCCGCAGCGACCTGCTCATTAACCTCATTTTCCCAACTGACGTCCGGCGCATGACCAGCATCAGCTAGCGTTTCTTCTGAGGGGTTTGAGTGGTCATTTTCGGTTAGATTGGCATTGATATATGCCCGCAACCGCCCAGGAAAGTTAACCAATTCGGATGATGTGCCGCGGATGAGTGCAAAGATGGCGGCGCGTGAATAGTCCAGGATGCCAGCGGTTTTGCGCAGCGCCTCAGACCATTCGCTAAACGGACTTTCTTTCTTGCTGACAATCTCTTTAGCGCGACGGTAGACCCCACCAGGAATGTCGTAGATATTGAAATCCATTGGCAAGGTGGCCAGCGCAATTTCAACATCCAGAGTGTCCAGTGTGTGGACGTAGTCGGTATTGCGATCGGTCTTATTTCCACCGCCAGCATTGGTTTTGACGTCAGTGCGTTGAATCTGCGCAACACGGTTGCCTTTCTGCCATTCCTTGACCAGCAGGCCGCGATCGATGTATTCAGTTTTGAACCACACCGTCAGGAACTGGATAACTGTTGCCAGCTCCGGTTTTTTACCGTCGACAGAGAAGACTTTCTTAACGGCATTCACGACCTTATGAATATCGTGCTCAATGGCTTTTTTGAATGCTTCCACATTCTCTGCAGCCAGCAACAGGTTCTGGATGTACGTGTCATCAGTATCCATCTCAAGGCGGACAATCTCGTTTTTCTGCCCAGCGTCGATGTGATAGAGATATTCACCATCACCGATGAACTGAGCCAGTACACGCTGACGGAATGGCAGGGTGGCTACGACGATCAGGTTCGGCTGATCTGGCTGCTGAGATTGTTCTTCGGGACCGACTTCATCACCAACGCTGGTGGTTTCAGTTTTGAGCAGAGGAAACTTTCCACTGCGCCAGTCTTCAACCAGTTGATTGCGATCACCTGCTTCTGCGTTCACCCAGTCAGACATGAAAGCAGCGATCACTTCAAGTTCGTGCTCTTCACCATGTTCGAATATGTCTTTAATCGCCTGAATCATTTTCCACTCAGCATTCAGGCTGAGTTCGCCAACTTCAGGTACATCATTTTTAGCCAGCAGCAGGTTCTGGAGATAGATATTGCCTTCGTCCAGTGACATTTCGCTGGCAACCAGCTGTTGCTCTTTGGTGACGTGAGTCTGGTATTTACCGCTCATCAGGTGGAAGGCAAAACGGACTGCTGGAGTGCGGTTTTCTAACGATACAATCTCGTCAGCAGTCGCTACTTCATTGGTGGTTTCCACAGTGGCAGGGGTAGTGGCTTCAACGGAGCCAGTAGATTTACCAGCGGCTTTTGGCAGCCAGGTGCGACCATCATCCTGAAGTTCGTAACGCTCACACCATGTGAAATCAACTTTACCTTCTTCCGGCAGGCCATCAACAACCGGGAAATCAGTGCGAATCGGTTTGGCATAGTCCTTGCCGCGACCCGTTTCGATGCCAGCATCTTCCAGTGCAACATCCAGCATCAGGTTGGCGCGAGCCTCGGTTTTCGCAGTGAACCAGACCACTGCGTCTTGCTTGCCGGATTTCTGAGTAGCCTTGGCTACATAAAAGAATTCCATGTGAGATCCTCTTTTTTGGGTGTTAGAATCCCCGGACCATTGATAGCGCCCATTGGGTGTGTTTTTGGTTTGGTATAAATTCCGGTGTAACTTTGGTCGGTACCACCGGACGTAGATCCCGCCTTGCGCGGGTTTTACGTTAGCCTTCGTGAGCCATCTGGTCGTGCGAAGCGCAACGTCTGGAACAGTACACTTTCTCTTTGCGCGCCAGCTGTGAGCCGTTGAGATAGAGAAGGGTACTTTTGACTAATTCTTCCGGTTTAATCGGTTTTCCGCAGTAACCGCATTTGGTTGAGTTACACATCAGGATTTCCCTTCTGCGCAAGCAGATAACAGAAACGACGAATAATCACTTCTACCCGGTTCAGCTTTACGGCCTGCTGCCGGGTTGGTCTTCTGGCAAAATCAATCATATTGATCTCCTTGTTATGCCTGTCTTTTATCCACTTCAGGCTCGGTGGTGTTATGCTGGTAGTTCTCACACAGCCAGCAAGGAAATACCGATGACCGGGAAAAAAATTAAGTGTCCCATTTGCGAGAGTGATGCCATTGTTTCTAAACATCAGACTCTTTCCCCTACGCTCGGAACTTCGGTTCCGTGTTATATCTACACCTGCGAAAAGGACGGCTGGTATAAGCTTTCAGAGTCTGTAAACGCGCTTGTAACTAACAATCCAGCACCAGATATCATTTCCAGATTGAACAAGACCGTTTCCGATAATTACTTCCCTGAAAACCTCGTGCCTTTGGAGTCGGTTACGCCTCTGAAACTTATTGAATCCCTCGAGTAAAATCTTTTCGGCACTCGCTTCGATATCCCAGGCGGTACATTTTCGCGTAGGCTCTGCCGCGAGGAATTCCGCCTGTTTTGTTAAATCGCTCTTGCGCCCGACGTGTGTGCTTATATTCCGGGGCGTTAATACCCTTACCACCATCCTGCCGTGAACTTGGCAGTTGCATCAGTTTCTGGCGTGATTCGATCCCGCGTGCCCAGCACGCCCCAAATCCGTACATGCCTGTTTTCTTCGTATTACCTTTCATCTCAATCCCCTATTTGCCCTTGTCGCCGGGCTGGCGGAACGTTTCTTGAACCTGACAACGATGCGCTTGTTGTCGATGCCAGTAACAATACAAATGAAAATTGCAATATGCAAGCGAAATGAAAATAATAATTTCAATTGATGGCGTGAAAATGCAATCAACTGACTGATTGCATTAAAAAGAAGGGAGTAGGATTTTACTTCTGAATACTTTGAATGATGCTAGATACATCATCTTTGAGGAGATCAAGCTCTCTCAGGGTAGCTTTGGCATGCACTATCAAACGTAGCTTTTCAGCTTCTGGCATTTGATTGAACAACGTAAGCAGTGCGATTTCTTTTTCATCCAGTTGCCGCGGTGGCTCATGCACCCCAGCATCTTCACCTTCGGTATTTGGTGGCATGAAAAACCAATGTTCGGGCTTTCCAGCAGCTGCAGCGAGACGCTTTAAGCGCTCACCTCTTGGAGCTGACTCTCCTTTGGCCCATTGCTGCACTGCCTGGGGAGTAACCATCGCTCTCCGGGCTATATCTGACATGTTCCAACCGAACTCATCTCTGACGAGCTGAAGTCGGTAGGCAAACGCTTCGTTGGGTGCTTTTTTCATGTCTTCCATTCTACAAGGTAGCCTTTCATTCCGCATTGCAAAGATTATTTTCATTCAGGATTGAAAATATTTTTTTCATGTTGTAATCTTGAATTTCAATATCCGAGGATTGCATATGACAAATTCCATTAAACAACGTGTATGTGCGGTTATGACGCAAACAGAAATAGCGAAAAATCTTGGCACTACGTCTCAAGCGGTCAGCCTTTGGTTAAACCACGAGGTTCCTGCGCACCGCGTGCTTCCAATTTGCCGTTTACTCGATTGGAAAATCACTCCGCATGAGGTCCGTAGTGATATTTACCCTAACCCAACAGATGGTTTGCCACGTTAGGAGGCTTAACCATGCAGACACTTACTTATCAGAATGATAGCGACATTACTCAAGGGGTAATGATAAATCGCGCTCAAGCGCGCAGGAGGCCAAGCCATGAAGATATTCGTGATGCGGTTCGCTCCTGGGCTGGCACCGATGGTCAGGACGTAGTCACTGCTCTGATCATCGAAGAGTACCAGGCGCAGGGTGGTGATGAGATCACTTTCCCTGACGACCTCTGCCGAAAGCGCCAGAAGCTTTTCCGCTTCCTTGACAACCATTTCAACAGCGAGCGGTATCGCGAGAACGTTCGCCAGCTGACTCCAGCAATACTCGCCGTTCTGCCGATTGAATACCGCAACCGTCTGCTGCCAGAAGACAACATCATGGCTCGCCTGGCGCGTATGGAGAAAGAAACCAGCGAAGCAAAGATAGCTGTCGCGATGGATGCGCCACGCCATCAAAAGCTGAAAGAACTGAGCGAAGGGATTGTGGAGATGTACCGCGTTGACCCTGGTTTAACCGGTCCATTGATGGAGATGGTGCAGATGATGCTGGGGGTTGTATGACGGGTTCAAAAATGGCGAAAGCCGCGGTGCGCGAACACCAACGGCTTTCAGGTGCAATTCGTTGCGTACTCATTGCGAGGTCATTATGACAAAGAGTTTTTCAAAATACCAGGCAAGGGAGGCATAGCTATGTCGAATGTCGCCTACGCCGATTTTGCGGCGCGTACCGCCGTCAGGAGCAACCGGATGGAGAACCAGAAGACCGGATTCATCCCGTTGTACCGGGGTGTACTGAAGAAGCCCTGGGCTAAAGATGTCTTCCTGCGCACGCTATGGGAGAACCTTCTGTTGGGCGCCGCCCGCCAGCCCTACACGGCAAACTTTAAAGGCCGGCAGTGGCCATTACAAACCGGACAACTGGTGACCACGTCGGCAGATCTCGGGATGAAATTATGCGACCGAAATGGGGAGCCAACAAGCCGTCATGCAGTGGATCGAATGCTGTCTCTTTTCGTGAAAGAAGGGATGATTTCAACCGCTGGCGAGAAGAGAAAAGGCACTGTAATTACCATCACAAATTTCGTGCATTACGCTCAAAAAACGGACGATTTACCCGCGCATAACGCCGCGCATAACAGCGAGCATAGCACCGCGCATAACGAACCCAACAATGGCGAGGCTTCGGGAGTGGGTGCCGAGCATAACCCCGAGCATAAGGGCGCGCTTAAGCCCGAGAATCATGAACAAGAAGTAATATTAAATACTAACGTATTTAATGTACGTCAGAGAATTTCAAAAATTGTTCCTGATGCAGCTGTCCAGACTCCGAAAGGTGACAAGTGGGGGACATCTGACGATCTCCGTTGTGCAGAGTGGATGCTGGCGCTGCGCGACATCACCAAACCATCCCTGAAAAAACCGAATATGGCTGGCTGGGCGAATGATATACGCCTGATGCGCCAACTGGACGGACGCACCCACAAAGAGATTTGTGAGCTGTTCCGATGGGCCTGCAAAGACTCGTTCTGGTACAAAAACATTCTCTCCCCCGCAAAGCTCCGCGCCAAGTGGGACACGTTAACCCTTCACAGCGAAGACACTACCCGTAAGCCACGCACAGATGTCAGCGCAAACAAATCCGAAACTGGCCCGCACTGGAACAGTCCTGAAGCATGGGAGAAATTTTTATGACCCCGGATCTTTATCGTGCAATTCAGAATCGCGACAGCGAAATGCTATCGCGCATGGCTGGAGATTCTTACGACGGACGCAAGGTTGTTAACGCTGACGCTGAAAAGCTGGTGGATATGCTTTTTGAAAACCTCATGCAGGTATTCCCGGCATCCACTCAGACGAACCTACGTACTGACGCTGATATTCGCGTTGCAAAGCAGCAATGGATCGCGGCTTTTGCTGAGTCAGGCATCACCTCTCGTGAGCAACTTTCCGCCGGGATGCAGAAAGCCCGATCCAGCCAGTCACCGTTCTGGCCGTCTCCGGGTCAGTTTATTTCATGGTGCCGTGAGGGGAGTGGTGCGCTGGGTGTCAGTGTGGACGACATCATGAGCGAATACTGGCGCTGGCGGAAACTTGTTTTTCGCTATCCGACTAGTGAGCAGTTCCCATGGAAGGATAAAAACCCGCTGTATTACCACGTCTGCCTGGAGCTTCGTCGTCGTGGAACAGAGGGACAGTTCAGTGAGAAGGAACTTATCCGATCCGCTGGCGACATCCTGCATGACTGGGAAAAGCGAGCACTGTCCGGGAAGCCGGTACCGCCAATCCGTCGCGCACTTTCAGCGCCGAAAGCAGCTACTGGCCCAACGCCTGCAGAAATGCTGATGGCTCAGTACAAACAACGCAAAAACGCCGGTCTGGTCTAATGGGGGAAATCACTATGGCAAGTAAATCACTTTGGGCAATCGTCGATTTCCTTCGGGTTAACCGGACTATCACGCCACGTCAGGTTCAGAACCTGCTGGGATGTGACTGCAAGAAGGCACACAACCTGCTGCTTCACCTGGTACGCAGAGCGGTAGTAATCCGCACTGGCGAGCCGCATCGCCCGGTCTATTCACTTCAGCCCGGCGGGGAGCTGAACATCAAGCAGATCAAATCGAAC
The DNA here is from genome assembly GCF_030332875.1 of Citrobacter sp. Cpo045. NCBI lineage: Bacteria > Pseudomonadati > Pseudomonadota > Gammaproteobacteria > Enterobacterales > Enterobacteriaceae > Citrobacter > Citrobacter sp. Cpo045. Next base: position 180,004 of record NZ_JAOWGZ010000103.1, on the reverse strand, counting down.
ATGAGCAAAAACATGGTCACATCAGTTTGCCGCACAAGTCCGGCGATGCAGCGAGTACTGGCGTTTTACGGGAGAGCATCAGCATGAAACCAACATACGAAGAATTAGAGCAAAAATGTGCATTGCAGCAATCAAAACTGACTGCGATTAACGAGCTAATGGGTGTAGTTGAAAAGGCCAGTGATATTGCAAAAGCTGGTATCGAAGAGCTGCAATCACAAAACGCAGACCTTGCAGTACAGCTCGCTAACGCCGAGAGCAAGTGCAGGGAGCTGGCGGCGGAGAATGCATACATCCGCAACCGGCACAAAGAACTGGACCTGTTAATCGGGAAGAACATTCTGGTCATGCAGGCAGCGATTATCGAATGGCAGGCAACTGGTGACGCTAAGAACGGGCTGTCATGGATTTATAACACGCTGTTTGGGCCTGGTGAATTGCCTGACGAATCTGAGAAAGATGCTCAGGCCTACTTTGACCGCAAATATGCACCGATTGACGAAGAGTTGATGGCGCTTCACAAGTGGTTTTGGGAACAAAGTGAAGCTGAACGCACCGCCGCTGGCATTGGCGTGAAGGGGGAGTGAGATGGCAAAGGCAAAACTGACACCAGCAGAAAAAGCCTGGGTAAAGAAACTCAATAAGCTGTTGGCTCAATGTCCGAGCGACCGCATTGCATTTGCCACTACTGGCGATTGTGATGTGAGCCTGTTTGATGTGACGCTTTATGACGATATTTTCAACGAAGTAGAGTCACGCGGGGGTGAGTTTATTCCCAGTGCTGGGCGCATAGGTGCACTTTTTGATGATGTGCTGACTTTCCCGAATCAAGTAGAAAGCACGGCTGGCTGAGGACTAACCCATGACAACTAACAACCACCCGGCGCACGGTCCTGTATCACTCGATCGCCTGCACCAGATACGCGAAATACTCAGCAAAGCATCCGCACAAAGCGACGGCGGTAATCTCGGCTACGCAATGGCTGATGCTGTGAAGGTGATTGATGGGGCTATTGCATCGTTTGGTACTGAGCCAGCTCCGCTTCAGCTTCCAGTACAGCACTGGGAGGAACTGTGTCGTCAGAATCCCGACATGAGCATTGGTGATGCCATCATTAGAGCTGCCTGGTGGAACCACTGCGCCGTCATGCTTCAGGCTGGCAACTATCCGGTAACTCCGGATGGTTGGGTTATGGTGCCGATTGATGCAACCATGGACATGTTGAAGGAGGGGGCTAAGCAGAACATGAAGAATGAATCATTCCAGAGCGTATGGAAGGCCATGCTCGCAGCAGCACCCCAGCAGGTGCTGAAGTGATGGGCGTCAAGCGGACGAGATTTAGCATAGATATAAATCAAGGCCCTTAGGGGCCTTTTATTCTATGATAAGAACGTACCTAATTTTCGGATGGTATCAATGAAAAAAGTGAAGCTTTCTCCTAAGCAGCAGCATCAATTGGATGTTGAATTAATAAATACCAAACCAGAATCGAGAACAGAGGCTAAGGCGCAGTTGGCTGCGAAGTTACGCATTAGTAAGCGCAAGAATAAGGGGAGGAAGGGGTTTAAAGGTGGTAAGGTTGGCGCAAAAAAAGCTTTAGATAGAGCTAACGCACTTCGTTTTGGGGAAGGGATTGTCGAATCCATAGATACCAATCGGATATCTGACAGCAATAAACGATGGCGTGGGAGAACTGCAGACTAATGTCTGATTTCAACATCGCAGCAAAATCGAAAGAAGAGCAGGACAAGGTAAGTGTTGACCTTGCTGCATCCGGCGTTGCGTACAAAGAGCGACTCAATCAGCCAGTGGTTGCCGAACAGGTAGCGAGAGAACAGCCGGAGCATCTGCGTGAATACTTCATGGAACGAGTGCGCCATTATCGTGAACTGAGCCTGACACTGCCAAAAGCATCCGATCCACGTTATCTGGATATGGCTTCTCAGAACGAGAAGAAATAACCGCAAAAGTTGAGAAGGAAGCCCCTAAACAGGCGGTTGTACATTCTTCACTCAAATGATATTAGTTGTACTCCAAACAGACTGGGGTGTTTCTATGTGCACGAACCTTTACGATAACGCGCGTCGTTACAGCGATGAGAAGAAATAATACAGACCCGCTTCGGCGGGTTTTTTAGTTTTGTATTGATCGAAAAAATCGATCGATATCACGAACATTAATCCAATAAATTGATTGATTGCTGTTAACAACCACAGCACAAAAAGATAACCCACCTGGCAATACACTTCATTCAAAACCACGTTTAAATCTGACGGATTCTGGCGTCACTCCATGACGAGCAGTGTCGAAGCAATGCACTCAGGCATTTAGCGGCGTCATTTTTGCCATGAGTTATTGTTAAACGCAAGCATCATTGTTTGCATAAAGGTAGCGATAAACTTTATTTAAAATCAGTGAGATAAAGACTATTGCGTAACCGTGATTTTTTGTGCAGACTTAGTCTAAACAGATAAATACTGTTTATACATACAGTTGTTTTAAGGTATAGTTAAGGTGTTGCAGTAAAAAGTTTTATTTTTCTTTCGGCCAACCTATTAGGAAATTTGCGCCATTTGATATGGTGGACTTGTGAAGTGAATTTTTCCCAGCTGGAAGAGTGAAATTTGTTGATAGCAAAGAAGGGGGTTGATGTGGCCGAGGTTTGTTCTGATGGAGGTGATATTTACGATCTCGTTAGGCGTTCCGATGGATCGGTAGCAGGCTCGTTTAGGCTCAAGTCAGGAGATCGAGTGCTGTTAAATGTTGATGGTTTTGACATTGGGCACAAGCGCCTTCAGACGGATGAGCGCATCGCGTCACGCGACACACTGATAGAGATGATCAAGGAGCTATCAGCCAGTATTTGACCTTTTTAGTACCTGAATAGCATAATGTTTATATCGGACTGAACACCCGATAACCTGACCACGATGCGCCACGGAGAACACCATGGCGCAGCTACAACTAATCAAGCAGTCCTCAGGAATCCTGATCCCGGCTACGCCCGAGACCAGTGATATTCTGCAATCAAAAATCAAGCTCGGCGCCGTACTGGTGGCTGAGTTCCGGCAGGTACGTAACCCGGCATTCCATCGTCGATTCTTTGCGTTACTCAATCTCGGTTTCGAATACTGGGAACCAACCGGCGGGGCGATCTCTTCCAATGAGCGCAAGCTGGTAACCGGCTATGCGAAGTTCCTTGCCTCATTTGGTGGTAGTGAAACCGCACTGCTGGATGCGGCTGAGCAGTATCTCGATCGTATCGCTGATAAGCGCACCGGTAGCATCAGTCTCTGCAAATCCTATGATGCGTACCGTTCCTGGGTAATTGTCGAATCTGGCCACTACGACGCTATCCAGCTTCCTGACGGCACCCTTCGCAAACATCCTCGCAGTATTGCCTTTGCCAACATGGATGAAACCGAGTTCCAGCAGCTGTACAAAGCTGCGCTCGATGTTCTGTGGCGCTGGGTATTGTCCCGGGCATTCAAGGACCAGCGTGAAGCGGAAAACGCCGCCTCGCAGCTCATGAGCTTCGCGGGGTGATGGCGATGAAATACTCATGGTTTCATCATCACGAATGCACAACCGAGCAGGCCGACGAGCTGGTGGCCAGTTACCGCCGTCGTGGCGCCACGGTAGAACGCAGCCTGAATCGCGACAACATCACCTGGACTATCAGTGTGCAGTTGCCGGAAAGCGAGAAAGCGCCGCGCCCGAGTAAGGTCTGGCAAAACAGGGCGTGGGGGTGAGGATGGCTAAGCTACCGCGCCGCAAGTGCGCCAATAAAGAATGCCGCCAGTGGTTCCACCCGGTACGCGATACGCAGACGGTTTGCGGTTATGAGTGCGCCAGCGCTGTTGGCAAAGAGCAGACCAGAAAAGCCCGTGAAGATGCACAGCGCAAAGAGTCCGCCAGACAGCGTGCTACTGAGAAGAAAGAGCGTGCCGCCTGGCGCCAGCGTAAAGCTGCAGTTAAGCCGCTGAAGCACTGGGTGGACCTGACGCAGCGCGCAGTAAACGACATCTGTCGCGAGACCGAACTGGCAGAAGGGCTGGGCTGCATTTCCTGCGGAACGAAAACGGCGTTCGCCTGGCATGCTGGCCATTACCGGACCACGGCAGCCGCTGGGCATCTGCGCTTCACCCGCATCAACATCCATCTCCAGTGCGACGTCTGCAACGTCTACAAATCTGGAAACATCGAAGCATACCGCGCCGCGCTGGTGGTTCTGTATGGCGAAGAAGTTGTGCTGTCGCTCGAGAACAATAACACCCCGCATCGGTGGACGGTCGAAGAACTGAAGGTAATCAGGCTCACCGCCCTGGCCGACTTACGCGTACTGAAAAAGCAGGAGGCTGCATGACAGCACAATATTTGGAATATGTCCGCCAGCAGCTGATTATGGCAACCGCCGATTTGAGTGGGGCGACTAAAGGGCAGTTAATGGCCTGGCTGGAGAACGCACAGTTTGATACGGGAACGTTTAAACGTAAGAAGCTCCGTGTGTTTGATGAAGTAACCGAGAAAATGATAACTCTGGATAACCCACCAATACCCGGCAAGCAGTCGCATGCCAAGGGTTCGCATATTCCCTTGGTGAAACCGGTCGAATATTCAACGGCATCGTGGCGCCGCGCGCTGATGTCACTCGAAGAACACCAAAAGGCCTGGCTGCTATGGAACTACAGCGAGAACGTGCGCTGGTGCTATCAGGTGGAAATCACTCAGTGGGGTTGGCAACAGTTCAGCCAGCAACTGGCCGGGAAGAGGGTGGCGAAGAAGACCATCGACCGGTTGCATCAGTTGATATGGCTGGCGGCGCAGGATGTGAAAGCGGAACTGGCTGGTCGTGATGTTTATCAGCAACAGGACTTAGCTGCTATGTGTGGTGTCAAACCGGACAACTGGAGCCACAATTACGCGGACTACTGGCGAGTTATGTTCAGCATCTTTAAGGGGCTCGATACCGAATCTCTGCTTTGTACTGTGAGAACACGATCACAACAAAAGGCGACTTATTCGCAGCAGGGTATTGCAAAAGTCAATTAAATAGCATACATTTCGTGTAAATCTGATATTGTGCCATTGTTGTATGCACTGGCAGTAAATGAGTTTTCGAGCCCGAGGTTAGCGCCTTGGGCTTTTGCGTTTCTGGATACTGATATGCCAAGAAGAGTGGTAATCAGGTAGTATTCATTCAATAAGTAGGATGCAGAAGGTAATAGCATTATGGAAAATATTACTGGCGAATACTTTTTGGATGCTGACGACGAGCTTGTCGATTACCTTGAAAAGCAGGGTGAAGAATGCATCAAAGAGGCTTACCACTCGAACACTGTCAATATTGAGAATGGCTATAAGCTGCTCAATATTCAGATCGTCGGTATTGGCTCTTCGTTTTTACTCCTTACTCAAAAAACGAACTGGGACTACCTTGCTGTTGGTATCGCTGCATTTACTTTCTTGTGGACATGGTGCGCAATATATCTTGTCCACTCAGGGTTGTCGGTTAATGTCAGGGCGTTGATTTCTGCACCGCCAGATAGTCTTTACACTAAGAGCTTTAAAAGTATCGATAGCGACGATCACCAGTGGTTTCGAGGAAATGGCTACACCGGGACTGAGAAGACTCTTCCCATTATCAGACGTTACCGCTTGGCTGATCTGTGTAAGACGTCAAAAGAGATGCTGGTATTAAACAAAAGGATTAGAACGCATCTTGATAGAGCAAGGATCATGACAATCCTTGCTCCGGTTGTGTCTATACTGGCATCAGCTATTGCTTTTTGTTATCTCTGACAAAGTCAGCAGAATCGCCGACAAATACACGTCTCGTGGCAAATTCTTTTGCTGGCTGTGGTTGAGGCGCGGGCTTGGGAGCTTCAGTCGATTGTGATTTATTTTCGTTTTGTGGCTGCTTTTGTTCAGACATAAAAACCTCTTCGTTTGAGTTGTTACTTTTGGCGATTTAACGATATCAAACGCGAGGTTATACCGCCAGACACATGATCTGGCCCTTCATTTTGCCCTGGCACACGCCGGGGCTTTTTCATTTCAGGCTCACGGGAATCATCCGCTACGTGCTTTGTTGATAAATCCAGCCCGTGAAGCCTGACCCTCATTTAAAACACATAGCACCCGCACATAGCGAGGTGAGAGATGTCACGAATGGACAAAATAACCACCGGCGCGGCTTATGGCGCCTCTGCGGGGAGCGTGTTGAACGGCATTCTTAACGCATACAGCCCTGAGCAGTGGAACGCCATCGGCGTGCTGGTGGGCATAGTAGTTGCTGTTCTTACGTACCTGACAAATCTGTATTTCAAAATCCGCGAAGATAACCGCCGCAACAGGAGCCAGAATGAACTCGACGCTGAGGAATAAACTGGTTGCTGCAATTGCTGGTGGTTCGGGCGCAATCACGATTGCAGCTGTAATGCTGGGGAATGCAGATGGTCTGGAAGGGCGACGTTATTACGCTTATCAGGATGTTGTCGGCGTCTGGACAGTATGCGACGGCCACACTGGCAGCGATATTCGCCGCGGTCACCGCTATACCGACAAAGAGTGTGACGCTCTGCTGCAGTCAGACCTGCGCAAGGTGGCAGCGGCCATCGACCCACTGATCAAAGTCCAAATTCCTGAGCCAACCAGGGCGGCGCTGTACTCGTTCACCTATAACGTCGGAGCCGGCGCATTCAGCAAATCCACACTATTGAAGAAGCTAAACACTGGTGACGCATTTGGTGCATGTGCTGAGCTGGAGCGTTGGGTCTATGCCGATGGCAAACAATGGAAAGGGCTAATGACCCGGCGTCAGATTGAGCGTGAAGTCTGCGAGTGGGGTCAGAAATGAAATTCCATTACCAGATTGTTGTTGTGTTGCTGATGGTGGTCTGCGCGTTTCTTGCTGGTAGTGAGTGGACGAACCGCAGCTGGGAAACAAAATGGGCTGATCGCGATAGCGTGGAATCATCGCAAACAGCGAACGCACAGACCGCAGCCCGCATAATTGAACAAGGGCGCATTATTGCCCGTGATGAGGCTGTTAAAGATGCACAAGCGAAAGCCGCTAAATCTGCTGCCACTGCTGCTGGTCTGTCTGTCACTGTTAGTCAGTTGCAGCAACAAGCCAAAAAACTCGCCACCCGCCTGGACGCCGCAAAGCACACCGCAGATCTTGCCGCTGCCGTCAGAAGCAAAACAACCGACACCACCGCCGGAATGCTCGCCAACATGCTCGGAAATATTGCAGCAGAAGCTCAGCGATATGCTGGAATCGCTGACGAACGCTATGCCGCCGGAGTGACGTGTGAACGCATTTACGACTCGGTGAGAGAGTCAAATAACAATCCCGTAGCCTCGCAATAGCGGGGCTTTTAGCTAATTGAGGTATCAAAATGGCCGTTCGCGCAAAATTTCGTTGTCACTTCATCCAGAAAGCCGAAGACGATTCACACCGTACAATCCACATGAGCCCCGTTACTGCGGACACCGAAGAAAACAAGACGTGGTCAAAGTACACACCTGGTGGCCAGTTGCAGATGGTTGTCTCGAATCCGGCTGCGTTCGAACAGTTTGTGCAGGGCAAAGAGTATTACATCGATATCCAGCCTGTAGATTAAGCCATTCCAAAGCTCATCTGCGGGTGGGCTTGATAATGGCGTAACAAACACCGGAGTTGGTTATGGTTAGGGTCATAAATCATTTTAAGGTCGTCATAAAGCACCTTGACGGCACATATGAAGCCGCGAAGTCGCATCATCAGATTTCTCACGATCACCCCTATTACACAATCTATGTGGGCGATGACGGCATGACCGAGAAGAGCATCACCCGGGCAAATGTTGTAAGCATCGCTATAACACCAGTATTCGACGAATAACCGGAGTTCCCATGGCATCGAAAAAGCTCACGGCAGAGCAGCAGCAACTTTTCGATGCGCTGACTCCGCTACAGAAAAAGTTCTCACTGGCCATCATCAAGGGTAAGAACCAGACCGACGCATACAAGGCCGCCAAAGGGAAAGCCAAGGGCGATAACCTGCGTAAGGCTGCTCACGCAATTGCGACAAATTGCGACGTTTTAGCGTTCCTTGCATCCGTCCAGGTATCAGCAGTGAGCGATGCCATCATGACCCGCGAAGAAGCGCTCAAGCGATTGACGTCGATGGGCCGCGCTCGCATCACCGACCTCGTTGAATTTGGTGAGCATGTAGTCGGCGAGGATGAGGACGGCCGTGACGTCATTCAAGCCACCTGGAAGTTTAAGAACTCCGTTAAGCAGTCACCCGAACTGCTAGACGCTATTGCCGAACTAACCGCAGGCAAAGACGGCATAAAGCTGAAGCTGCACGACGCTCGAGGCGCTATTAAGCAACTAGGGGAGATGGAAGGTTGGGAAGCTCCGAAGGTAACGGACAACATCTCTTCTGACGGCTCAATGGCTACAAAGCCGACCACCATTCGTTTAGTTGGAGTTTCGCCTGATGGGAGCAACAGCTGATTTGCAGATCCCTGCGAAGCTCGTTCCTGTATTCACCGCCGAGAATGTCCGTTACCGCTGCGCTTATGGTGGCCGTGGTTCGGCTAAGACGCGCACCTTTGCTCTGATGAGTGCTGTGCGCGCTTACGAGAAGGCAGAAGCCGGAATAAGCGGCGTGATTGTTTGTGGCCGCGAATACATGAACTCCCTCGAAGAGTCGAGTATGGAGGAAGTGAAGCAGGCAATACGCTCCGTGCCGTGGCTCAATGATTACTTCGACATTGGCGAAAAGTACATCCGCACGAAGAACCGTCGCGTCAGTTACGTGTTCTGTGGCCTGCGGCATAACCTCGACAGCATCAAGTCGAAGGCGCGCATCCTGCTAGCATGGGTGGACGAAGCCGAATCGGTGTCTGATGTCGCATGGAAAAAACTTCGCCCGACAGTGCGCGAAGAAGGATCTGAAATCTGGGTGACGTGGAACCCGGAGAAAGACGGCAGTGCCACTGACAAGCGCTTCAGAAAGACACCACCGAAGAATTCCATCATCGTTGAGATGAACTACAACGATAACCCGTGGTTCCCTTCCGTACTGGAAGAGGAGCGACAGGATGACCTCGCTACCCTGGACTACGCAGACTACGCGTGGATCTGGGAAGGCGCTTACCTCGAGAACTCCAACAAGCAGGTACTGGCGAATCGCTACGTGGTGCAAAGCTTCCCTGATGACCTGTGGCAAAAAGCAGATCGCCTGTTGTTCGGCGGTGACTTCGGTTTCGCCGAAGATCCGTCAACACTGGTTCGCAACTTCATTCTCGATAACTGCCTGTATATCGAATACGAGGCCTACGGTAAGCACGTAGAGCTCGACGACATGTGGAAGTTCTACGCTGGGAAGGATGGGGCGAAGCCTCGCCAACTCGAAGAATGGAAAGTTACGGACGACGCTAAATTCCCTGGCATCCCAGAAGCGCGCAAATGGCCTATCAAGGCTGATAACTCGCGCCCTGAAACCATCAGCCATATTAAAGCGCAGGGATTCAATATCTCAGCGGCTAAGAAGTGGCAGGGTAGCGTCGAGGATGGAATTACCTATCTGCGCGGGTTTAAGAAAATCATCATTCACCCGCGCTGCAAAGAGACGGCAAAAGAAGCCCGGCTCTATTCTTACAAAACGGATCGCGTCACCAGCGAGGTGCTGCCGATTATCGAAGATAAAAACAACCACTGTTGGGACGCCGTCCGGTATTCACTGGATGGATTGATCCGCAGAAAAGGGAAGGGCATTTTCTCATGAACTGGAACTGGCTTAAGTGGTTTCGACCAAAAGCAGCAGTAATTGTTGAAGAGGCGAAGCCTGAGCCGGAAAAGAAGAAACGAGCAGGCACCTTCTCAACGCACAAGCAACATGCCTCATTCAGCCTGGATGATATTGAGCGCACTGCATTCCCCGTCAGGGCTGCACGTCCTGTTGACGCATCCGGTAAAGCAATGGATGAGTTATGCGCTCAATCACCGTCTGCTGGGTATCGCTTCTCAACTATCGGCGGCGTGCCGGATAACGTGGTGGGATGGTTCCTGTCACAGGGTTTCATCGGTCATCAGCTATGCGCCGTCATGGCTCAGCAGTGGCTGGTTAACCGGGCGTGCAAAATCCCGCCAGAGGATGCCACTCGTAACGGCTGGAAGATTACCGGTGTTGACCCTGAGAAGGTTCAGCAACTGGAGAAAATCGACCGTAAGCGCGGCATCAAAAGCAAGGTGCAGGAGTACGCCCGGTTTAACCGCGTATTCGGGATCCGAATCGCCATCTTCTGCGTGGACAGCGACGACCCGGAATACTACGAGAAGCCATTCAATATCGATGGCGTGAAAGAAGGGAGCTATCGCGGCATCAGCCAGGTAGACCCGTACTGGTGCGCACCAGAGCTTGAAGGCGTTGATGTCACCGACCCGTCGTCGCGTAACTTCTACGAGCCTACGTACTGGCGTATCGCGAACAAGCGCTATCACCGATCGCATCTGGTCATCATTCGCTACTCCGATGTAGCCGATGTCCTTAAACCGACATATCAGTTCGGTGGTCTACCGCTTCCTCAGCTTATCTGGGAGCGCGTCTACGGTGCTGAGAGGTCGGCTAACGAAGGGCCGCAACTGCTGATGTCAAAGCGTCTTAACGTCGTTAAGACCGACCTCGAACAGGCCATGTCTGACCCTGACAACTTCATCCAAAAGATTCAGGAATTCGTCGAGCGTCGTGACAACTTCGGCGTGATGCCCATTGGTGACAGTGACGGCTACGAGCAGCACGAAACCTCCCTTGGTGACGTCGACTCAGTAATCATGACCGAGTATCAGCTTGTCGCGTCAGTCGCTGAGATGCCAGCAACAAAACTCCTTGGCACCTCGCCAAAAGGATTCAACCCAACCGGTGATTTCGAGATGTCAGCCTACCGCGAGACGTTGGCCGGCATTCAGGAGCACAGTTGCACACCTTTCCTTAACCGCCATTACCAGTTGCTTACCAAATCAGAGTTTGGAGAAAGCCTGGACATTGAAGTGGTGTGGAACCCTCTCGATGAGCCAACAGAGCTTGAGCAATCAGAAATTGGTCTGAATAAAGCGCAAACCGGTCAGATCTGGCAGGACCTTGGCGTTGTTAGCCAGCAGATGAACCAGCAGAAGCTGAAGGATGACGAGTCCAGCGGCTATGAGTTTGAGGAAGACGACGATGGCGGAGAAGAAGACGACGGACTTGCAAGAGCAATCGCGGCCGTTCTTCAGCCCCCTGTATCTGGAGCAGCAGTACCAGCGCAGACTGAGACGGCTAGTCAACTGGATGAAGGGCAACCTGTCTGATGAGTTGCTGGCAACAGGCGGCCCATCACTCGAATCGAAGCTCACAACCCTCTCTAACCGCTATGCAACGCTCTTTCGCGATTACGCACCCACGATGTTCAACCCTGTGCTCGAAGGTGCTGATAAGTCCACTCAGCGGCAATTTACCGCGCTGAACCTGGATGATGCAGTCAACGCAGATCAGGTGCGTGGTTACTTCCGGGATGCGGCGCAAAAGAACGCGCAGTTGATATCTACTCTGCCAACTGAGCACATCGAGCGAATTCGCAACGCTGTTGCTGAGTCGCCTGGTGACCTTTCATCGCTGAAAGACATTCTGTCCGACGCCAACGGGAAGCTTGATCGGCGCAGCCGCAATATCGCACTCGACCAGACCCGCAAGGCGTACAACGACACGGCGATGATGAAGGCTCAGGCAACCGGAGCGACCAAAGGCATCTGGATTCACTCGCACCGAGGTCCCAAGCATTCAAGGCCGAAGCATGTGAAGGCTAACGGGAAAGAGTTTGATCTCGCCGTTGGACTACCTGTTGGTGATGATGGTCAGAACGTTATCCCGGGTGAGGAAATCAACTGTCGCTGCACATTCAAATTGGTGGTCGACTTTGGAGTGAAATGATGACAACCGGAGCTAAAGCCCAAGACCGGTCTGCTCGTGTTGTCGATGACAACGGGTGGATCAACGTTGAGGGAAACCCAATTAGTAAGGTCGGTGTGTTCGACTACCTCGGAAGCGAGATACCAGGAGCGCCAGACCCGAACAAGATTTACCAGGTGTACCGACCAGCAGAAGAGCTAAGCAGGCCTGAGACGCTGGAATCCTTCAAGCTCATCCCCTTCATCAACAATCACACCTGGCTCGGCGTGGAAGGCGCTAACCCTGGCGATGTTGGAGTTGATGGGATCGTTGGTGAGAAGGTCTATTTCGATTACCCATACCTGAAAGCCAATCTGCGCGTTTTTTCCGACGAGATGAAGCAGGAGCTGGAGTCAGGCCGCACACAACTTTCCCCGGCCTACAAATACGACGTCGAGCATGCTCCCGGAGTATTCGAGGGCCAACCATATCAGTACGTGCAGCGCAATCTGCGTTGCGGAAACCATCTCGCCCGAGTTGATGAGGGCAGAACAGGACCTGACGTCGCAGTGATGGATCAGGCCATTAACCAAAACTCCGACGGAGATAAAACAATGACTTTAGAGGAACTGATCGCTGCGCTCGGTAAGTTGGACGCGCCTTCAATTGCCGCTGTCATGGCTGCACTTCAGCAGATGAACCAGCCCGAAGCGACTACAGACGTGGTAACCGACGAGGACACAACCGACACTACTATGGCGACGGATGAGGATACCTCAGAAGAAACCACCGCTCAGGATGATGACACTACTACCGAGCAGGCTCAGGACGAAGACACTACCGAAGAGACTAAGGCTCAGGACGCCAAAATCGCCGCACTGACCAAGCAGGTAAGAACTCTGACCAATCAGGTTAAAGCTCAGGATACCGGCGCGCTGCTGAAAGAGCTCGGTAAGCGTAACGAACTGGCTAGCCGCCTGACTCAACACATTGGCGCGTTTGCCTGCGACTCAATGGATACCATTGCAGTGGCTAAGTACGGGCTGGAGAAGCTCGGCATCAAAGGCATTGCCGCCGGGCATGAAGTTTCAGCGCTGAATGCTGCGCTGGCGATGAAAGCCGCAACTCCACGCACCATCGTTGCATTCGGTCAGGACGCAGCGCCGACCAAAGACAACGCTGTATCTTCCGCAATCGATGCTCTTTAAGGGGAACAGAATGACCTTTCAAAAAACTGTAGCCAGCGATCTGGCATGGGGCATCCCCGGTGAGCACGCGCTTGCTGGAGACGTTCGAGCAGAGCCTGTGCAGCTTAAAACTAAATTCGACGGCACTTCTGGGAAACGCGTTCCGTTTGGTGCTGTAGCTCTGACTCAGGCTGCTGGTGATAACGGCCTGGTGACCATCGGTGGCACTGGCACCTACATCGGCATCCTGTCCTCTCCAAAGCAGTGGGCTGCTTATACCGCGCTTGGTGGCGATGCAGCAGGCATTGAAGCTGGCGCTCAACTGGAAGCGACTTCGCAGACTCCTGGTATGTTTATGGAGTTGACCACTGCCGCGAGTGTTGGTGATGCGATCGCATATAAATCTGATGGTTCCCTGGTTGCTGCTCCGTTATCCGCTGCCCCCGCCAGTTCTACTCTGATCCCTGGCTCCCGCGTCGTGCGTTACAACGTGACTACCGGCATTGCAATCGTAGCCCTGCAGCAACTGCCGACTCCGGCCGTAGCACCTTAATCCAAGGAAATAACAAATGCCTAAAATCTCAAAGGTGCATAAGCGCCTGTCTCCTGCTGCCGCAAAATTGCTGCAAAGCAAGCTGCGCGGCATTGCGATGGATTCAGCGGATAACGTCCGCTCCCTCGCAAAGGTGGGGATCCACGTATCTGATTTCGCCGCTCAGTCCTACGCTCAGGCGTATGGCATGGACGCCGCCGTCAGCATTCCCGGCCTGACCGTCAACGCCTCCCAGGGTAACAGTCCTTACATGCAATTCCTGCAGGCGTGGCTGCCTGGCCAGGTGCAGGTGATCACCGCCGCCCGTAAAGCTGATGAGCTGATGGGCGTGGTGACCGCTGGCGCGTGGGAAGACGAAGAAGTCATCCAGGAAATTCTGGAACTGGTTGGCGTGGCCCAGCCTTACACCGACTACGGCAACATCCCGCTGTCCAGCTGGAACCTGACCTATGAGAAGCGCGGCGTAGTGCGTTTTGAAGAAGGTCTGCAGGTTGGTGAGCTTGAAGGTCTGCGCTCCGGTCGCATTGGCATCAACGCCTCTGAAACCAAGCGTAACGCCGCCTCCCTGGCGCTGGAAATTTCACGTAACCGTGTGGCCTTCTTCGGCTATGCGACGCATCCTGACACCCGCCCGATTTACGGCTACCTGAACGATCCGAACCTCCCGGCATATATCACCGTGTCTGCTGGCACTGGCGGAACAACCTGGGACAAAAAGACCTATGCGGAAATCGTGCGTGACCTGTTGACCGGTTTGGCGGCGTTGCGCGTTCAGTCGAAAGAAGTCATCGACCCAACCGCTACGCCAATCATCCTGGCTGTGGCATCGGAAAAAGTTGACTACCTGTCGACGCCAAACGACCTGGGCGAAACGCCGTACGACTGGCTGCGTGAGAACTACCCGAACGTAACCGTCAAATCAGCCATTGAGCTGGATGACGCTAACGGCGGTGCTGACGTGTTCTACCTGTACGCAGAAACGGTTGGTGACTCCGGTACCGACGGTGGCGGTGTAATCGACCAGATCGTACCGTCCCGTTTCCGCGCGCTGGGTGTTGATACATCCTGCAAGCTGGTAACCGAAGACTTCACTAACGCCACCTCCGGTGCTCTGGTGAAACGTCCATTCGCTGTCTATCGCGCAAGCGGAATTTGATTTTAAGGGGCTTCGGCCCCGATTCTTTCTGGAGATAACCATGCCAGCAGTTTATTCGTCCTGTACCTCTGACAACTTTTTCCCGGTCTGGAAAGGCCATGCGCGTAAGGACACCTACGACAAGGGCGTCCTGATTAAAGGCGGTGCCAACTCGCAAGACAAGCGCACCATGATCACCCCACGCGGCGTGGCGACAGTAGTCACTACCGAAGAACTCGAGCAGCTCAAAGCTGATCCAGCATTCATGGGCTTCGTTGAGCGTGGCTTCATGTCCTTCGACGAGAAGGCTAAACACGGGCATGATGCCGAAGAGCGCGGAGCCGAGATGGACAAAGACAAGTCTGCCCAGGATACCGCAGAAGACTATAAAAAGATGGGCAAGAAGGCTCCCAAAGAGGAGAAGTAACCCATGATCGACGTCGCAGAGTTCCGTGAAAAATTCCCGGCGTTCGCCAATCCAGTGCTGTACCCAACTGACAGTATCCTGCTGATGGCCGACATGGTGGATTGCTACATCGACGTTGGTAATCGCTGGTTCCGATGCGTGAAGTGTCAGGAATTAATGACCGAACTTCTCACTGCCCACCTCTTGATGATTAACGGCACACCGGCTGCACCAGCTAGCGGCGCAACCGGAATCATCAGTAATGCAACGGTTGGCTCTGTAAGTGTCGGTTTCACTAATGCAGCGTCGAGCAAAGGCGCGTTCATGGCCTGGCTTGGCAAGACGCCTTATGGGGAACAACTGGCAGCATTGCTGGCTCGGCTGTCGATTGGCCTTGGCTATATTGGTGGCGCTCCGGAGCGTCGTGCATTCAGAAAGGTTGGCGGGAGGTTCTGATGGGCAGAGGTCTGGATGAGCTGGTTAAGCGCGTGCAGGAGATGGGGCGACTGAAGGCTGAGGTCGGCTGGCAAGATACCGCCAAGTATTTGGATACCGGAGTTCCTGTGGCACTGGTTGCTCAGACGCATGAGTTTGGTAGCCCAACCCAGCGCATTCCTCCGCGCCCATTTGTCAGGCCGACTATAGCGGAAGAAGGGGCGAATTGGTCAAGGGAAATGGGACGTGGCGTTAAGGCCGTTGCCAATGGTTTGCGTACCCCTGTCGATGTTCTCCAGGCTGTGGGTGAGCTTGCAGCCGGTGATGTTCGCATGACAATTACCCAAGTGAATTCCCCAGCACTGAAAGAGTCTACGCAGAAAGCGCGTGCAGCTAAAGGCTTTGAGCCAAGCAAACCGCTACAGGAAACTGGGGAAATGCGCGCATCATGCACTTCAATCGTTAAGGAGAAATGATGTTTGTTCCTGGCTCAAACATTCTCGGCATGGCGATGTCCGCAATTAACCCAACCGCTGGCGTTCAGATTAAGCGCTTCCTCGGACAGCAAGAGAACGACTTCGGTAAAACCATCAACGCTTACAGCGCACCTGAGGCGCTTTATGGCGCATCCGTTCAGCCGCTTTCATTTCGTGATATCCAGCAGTTTGGCCTGAGTACCGGGCGCGAGTACATCACTGTGTGGATCCAGACTGGCGCCAACTCTGCATATCGTGGAGCGGCGGCAGACGTGATCCTCTGGAATGCCGCTGAGTGGGAAATCATTCAGCCAACAAACTGGAAGGTTCAGGATGGGTGGACCCAACTGGTGGCGGTGAAGCAATGAACGAGATTTATAAACTCATTCGCGAAGTGCTTATCGCTGGATTTGCCGGGCAGGGGATGACGGTACGGGTGATGCAGAGCTATTCAGGCGTGTCGACCGGGCCGCCGGCTGTTCCTGCTATCATCATGCACCACATTACCAGTGAGCGTGTCGGCTGGCAGTCCCGAAAGCCCAGGGTTACGAGCGGCAAACCGGAAATAATTGAGCACCAGAACGTTGCTGAGACCATTCAGTTTAACGCGGTGATGCCGTTCGTGAAGCCAGAAGACGAAACCGTCGATACACCTACAGTCCAGGGTGTGCTGACAACCGCGTCGCTGATTCTTCAAAGTCATTCGATGCTCACCGCGCTAAAAGCCGCGGGCATGGGTATGCAGGTAGTGAAGCCCATAACCTCCAATTACATTCAGAACGAGGCCGAGCAGTGGGAGAACGTCCCGAGCTTCGATCTGATCATCTGTCACAAACTCACACTAACCCATGACGTGGGCAAGGTTGAGCAAATCACCAGCGGGATATACCGCGTTTAACGAGGATTGCTGATGAGCATCTCTATCAAGAAATACGTGGACGTTACGTCCGGCGTAGGAGGCAGCGCGGCCGTTAAAGAGCGCGAGCTTATCCTTCGCCTGTTCACGAAGGACACGAAGGTTCCTGCTGGCGTAGTGATGGAATTTACCGACGTTAACGATGTGGCCACGACCTTTGGTACCGCGTCTGAGGAGTACAAACGAGCCGCGTTGTATTTTGGCTTTGTGTCGAAGATCATCACCAAGGCAAAGAAAATCTCCTTCGCGCATTACAGTGATGCTTCTTCTGCGGCAGCGCCGGGGATTGTCGGCGGTACTCCGATGACCACCATCGCGACCTGGCAGGCCATCACTGACGGCTCTGTTCGTATCACGGTTGGACAGTCTGATTACCTGCTGGACGATCTCGACTTCTCTTCTGCCGCGGCTCTGGCTGATGTGGCAACTGCTATCCAGACCAAACTCCGGGGCATTCTCGGCGGCGCGACGGTTACTTACGACTCTCTGGCGCAGAAGTTCAACGCGTCGTTTGTCGGTCATGATGTTCCTGCTGCTGTAAACGTGATTGCTGCGGGGACCGGTGTTGATATCGCCGACAACCTTGGCTGGACCGTCGCGAAAGGTATGGTTACCTCTCCGGGGTCAAATGCCACGACCGTCCTCGATTACGTGATCGAGGCGGATGAAATCAGCGACAATTACGGCTCATTCGCTTTCTGCGGTACCGCGCTTACTCATGATATCGTGCAGAGTATCGCTGCGTGGAATGCAACGCAGAACGTTAAATACATGTACCTGGTGCCGGTGACCATGGCTGATTACGGCACATGGTATGGAACGCTGCAAACCTATAGCGGCTGCGCGATGACCATCGTCAACGACGCCAACACTGAGTTTGATGAGCAAATCCCTGGCATTATCCTTGGCGCTACCGATTACAAACAGCGCAACGCCAGCCAGAACTACATGTTCCAGCAGGTGCCAGGAATCACTCCGAAGGTAGATAGTAATACTGACGCCAATGCGATCGACACTGACACCCGCGTGAACTACTACGGTCGCACGAAGAATGCCGGTCAAGCTATCGACTTCTACCAGAACGGCTATCTATGCGGAACTAGCACTGATCCGTTGCAGATGAACGTATACGCCAATGAGATGTGGTTTAAGTCGGCTGCGACCGCTGTGTTGATGTCTGGTCTTCTGTCGTTGCCAATCATCCCGGCAACTGAAGAAGGGCGCGCTATCGTGATCAGCCTGCTTAACGGCGGTGATGATGCGCCAATCCCACGTGCGCAGTTCAACGGCACTATTAAGGCCGAGAAGGATTTGACGGTTACGCAGAAGGCTTACGTCACCCAAATTACTGGTGACCCGCTGGCATGGCACCAGGTGCAGTCGATTGGCTACTGGCTTGATGCCTCCGTGCAGCAGGAGTCGCAGACGAACGGCACTATCAAATACGTTATCGACTATCTGCTGGTCTACTCGAAGGCCGACGCGATAAACAAAATAACCGGTCGGGATATCCTGATTTAACGAACCTGATAAGGCTGCCGTGCGCAGCCTTTTTTCTGGAGATAACAGATGCAAGACATCGCAGGCTTTGGCCTACAGGTTCGCGTAATTGCGAGCAAGACGTATCCTTCCGGGTTCACTATCACAGAGTTCGCTGATGACGCTGACCCGTTCGACCTGCCCACCTTGCAGATCAACGATGCAGCTATGGGACTCAACGGCGATATGGTTCACTGGTCTAAGGCTAACCCAATTCCTCTGGCAATTGCGGTGATCCCCGGCGGTGAAGATGACAAGAATCTAGCCGTCGTATTTGAAGCCAACCGTGCTGCGCGCGGTAAGCGCCCCGCCAAAGATACCATCACCATCGTTGGTACGTATCCAAACGGCTCCACCATTACGCTGACGCCGGGTATTATTTTTGATGGTCTCCCGGGTAACGCGGTGGCGTCAGCTGGACGTATGAAATCGAAGGTCTATAACTTCCGCTTTGAAGGCATGAGCCGGGTAGAGGTGTAACGTGGCTGAACTACTGGAAGCGAAAAACGTCACGGTTAAAGACCGGGCAGGTAACGATGTGCCATTCATCATCGGCAAGTTCCCGGCCATTGCCGCGCGCGAGATTGCGGCGAAGTACCCAACATCGATTGCGGCACTGGCGAAGCAGTGGGAAGAGAACCAGTATGCTGAGAGTGAGAAGATCATGCTCAAGGCGATGACATTCGTTGAGCGCATCCTGGACGATGGTTCTACCATCCGTTTGAGTACCGCCGCCCTGGTCGATAACCACGTTCCAGACGGTGAAGCGCTGATGCGTCTTGAGAAAGAGTTGCTCGAGTACAACTTCTCTTTCTTCGAAAAGTTCACCCGCTCCATTTCCTCCGGCGGTATCGTGCAGAATATGATCAAGTTGATTTCGTCAACGCTGACCAGTTCATTGCAACAATCCTCTCGGCAGGACAAGCAACCCTGACAGAACTGAAGACCTCCGTCACGCTGGAGGAGGCCTTTAGCCTTTGGGAAATTGTCATGACCACCCGGTTTAACGAGTGGTGGGCAATGGAGCAGATCAATAAACGACACAGTTGATATCGAAAATTCATGTCCATGCCGTAGCCTGTGTTACTTTTATCGAAGTATTAGTGATATTGGTGAGGGTGGGTGTGAAATATTCTGATTTCAAAAAGATGCCATATCGGCAGCGTCGTGATTACATTAAAAATGGCGGTAAAGTAGAGCGTACTTTAGGGCAAAAGATTGTTTACTACGGGTCCACAACTTTCCTTATCTTGGTGGCTCTCTGGTTTGTGAGATCTTGCTCTAATCAGCCAAGAGATAATCAATACATCTCCGACATGATGATTTCAATGTGCACTACCGAGGTCAAGGATAGGGCCAAGGATCCGGGAAGCTTTGAAGTAGACAGGGCGAACACAATCTCAAGCAGCACTACCGACGGCTACAAAGTTGAGATGGTTTTTCGCGCCAAAAATTCTTTTGGGGCATTGGTTCCTGGCTCTGCAATATGCAAGTTCAGTAAGCTTGGTTCAGATAACAAGCCATTGCTGGAGTCAAAAGAGAAGGCTGTATTGATGTCAGTTTCCATTAATGGGAAGCGCGCATGATGGAAAAAATCGTCTCAGACTTGGTAGAAAAACACGGTATTGATAGCGCTCTCGCTGACAAAATAGCCGCAGATTTTCTGGGTATGGATTTTGATAAGTTTCAGGTTGAAATGTCGGATCTTGAACTGGCAGTGCTAAAGTCAGGCGGCAATTTGCAGGAGCTATCCGTGTATCTGACGGAAAGATATCCAGATATTGGAGCTAAAGCGAAGGGCTTCATTGCAACTAGATTCTTTTGCAAATATGCATCATATGAAAAAATCAATAAATCTCTTAAGGCTGGCATCAAAACCGGTGAATGGATTTATAGCGGTGTCGTGTGTGGTCATTCAGGCCTGTCATCGAAAAAATTCAAACTCTCGGATGGCGCATTTTTCAAAGATGGCAATATTTTTCCTGGGCGAGAATGGGATTGCCGCTGCTCCTTTAAACCGGTGATTAGTTTCCTCGACGAAGAGGAAGAAACCCCACCACCTAAAAAAGGCTTTTTCTCCAGATGGTTTGGTGGATAGCCAATATTCCACAGGTTAACAACCCCGCTATGCGGGGTTTTTTATTGGAGCCAGCATGGGCATTCTCGACACATTTGTATTCCTGCTTGAAACGGACAATCGCGACGCACTGAAAGGTTTACGTGATGCAGATAACGCGCTTGACGATGTAGAGGATGGTTCAAAAAGTGCACATAAGTCAATGCTCGGCATGTTCGATGGTGTTCTCCAAAAAGCAGGGATAACCACTGATGGGTTTAAAGAGCTCGCGGTAAGCGCGTTGGGTATTGCCGGGGCTGGCTTGTCTCTTAATGCGGTGCTTGATCACACGGCCGAAATGCTTGGTAAGGTGCAGGCGGCGGAAACAGTTGGTATTGATATCGGACAGTACGACGCCCTGTCCAAAACATTCCAGTCGCTTGGCGTGGATGCAGATGGCTTCCGAGACTCCATGATCGACCTCAACGAGGCCATGGGCGAAGCGGCATCGGACGCTAAATCAGGTAAAGCCGAATCATTCAAAACCTTTGGCATTAGCCTGAAAGATGCACAGGGGAATATTAAGTCTGCTGACCAGGCGCTTATTGAACTAGCTGGCTCCATGGAGAAGATGGATAAGCAGCAAGCCACCTTCCAGATCAAGCAGCTCGGCATCACCGATAACGCAGTCATAGCTGCAATGCTTAACGGGCAGAAGGCGCTGGAAAGGCAGATTCAACTTCAGAAAGACCTTGGTGTTCTGAATGAGAAAGATGTTGAACAGCTCAAGCGATTCAAGCAGGCACAAAACGAACTTTCCACAATATTCTCACGTTTTGCCGATCAACTAGCTATGGCTGTCGTTCCTGCTCTGGATTTGGTCATCGAGACAACCCAAAAAGTAATAGCATGGGGAAGGGAGCATAAAGCCTTCCTCTTCACCTTCTTTGGGGCGCTTGCCACCGTAGCTATTCCGGCATTGACCGCGTCGCTATGGCGAATGGCGGCTGCCGCATGGGGCGCGATGGCGCCATTTATTCCATTCATCGCCGTGGCCGCTGCTCTGGGTCTGGTAGTGGAAGATCTCTGGCAGTATTTCAACGGTGGCGAATCAGTTATAGGAGATCTGGTGCAGAAATTTCCTGCGCTAGCCGGTGTCTTAGAGAATGTGAAAGAAAGCTTTCTTGGGGCATGGGAGGCGTTGAAACTCCTATTTTCCGATCCGTCGCAATTCATGGATGTGCTGGTTTCAGAACTGCAGGCCAGCTGGGATGAAATCGTTCAGGGTGTAGTCGATGCCGGTGATGCTATTGGTGAAGCACTTGGCGCTGCATGGGAAAAGATATCCAGCGATACGAAGCAGGTATTTACTGATCTGCTCAACTGGATAACCAACATCTTTTCAAATATTGGCTCGTTCATATCCGATAGTGTGAGTAATGCTGCTACTGGCGCTATTAACACGGTGAAGGGATGGGTCGGCATGGATACCAAGCCCGCGGGCCAGCAAAACTCTCCTGGCGGTGCTTCCATGATGATCCCTGGCAATAACCCGCTTCTTGAAGGCGCTGCATACGCAGGTGCTGCTAATAATGCAATTGCTGGGGCTGCGGCAGCTCCAACCATACCAGCCAATCCTGCTGCCGTTGCAGGCGCAGGTGGAAAAGGAAGCGTTACGGCGACTCAAAAAATTGAGAATGTGAATATTCAGACCGGATCCGGTGATCCACAGCAAATCAGAACAGCAGTGAGTGATGGGATGAACGACCACGTCCAGCAGCTGACCAATCAGTATGACGACGGAAGGAGCCATTAATGTCTTCATTCTCTGACCTGATGAATACCGCATCCGGATCCCTGTCATCGTACAACATGGTGATGTCTTCGTTCGCTGTGGATGTCGTACGGATTACGGATGAGTTCGGCGCGCAGATGTTCACTGAGTGCCGGGCTATGCGTGCCGCTGTGAATCGTTCTTCCGATCTGTGTGAGCATCCGCTGGAAACCGGCAACACCATTGCTGACTTTAAAATCATCAAACCTAACGTCGCGCAGCTCACGATGTTTATCCCTGCCGATGCGTATGGTTCGGTGTATAGCGACATTGAGCAGGCTTATGTCAACAGTACATCGCTGATCGTACAGACCCGCGCATCGTCTTATGCGGATATGGTTATCACCGACATGCCGCACGATGAGGCGCCAGACCTTGGTGACACGGTAGCTGTAACACTAACCCTAAAAGAGGTTCAGTGGTTCACATCGACCGTTGAAACGATGCCTGCCAAAGAGGTTGCAGTGTCCAGCAAGTCTGCGAAAACTGGCGGCACGGCCAAACCTGATGCCGACACTGTGAAGCAGGGGCAGAAGCGCTCATCCGAGGCTTCTCCAGCCACCCAAACAAAATCCAGCTCTGTGGCGAAGGATATTAAGGACTGGTTCTGATGAAGCAAATCCCATTGAAGGTTTTCCCCAGACAGTCACTTTCCGTTGTCCTCGAGGGCGATTTGTATGAGCTATCCCTCAAAGAGTGCAACGGCATCATGGCTGTCTCAGTCACCCGTGATGGCGCGGTAATCGTCAACAATCGCCGGGCGGTTGCGGGTGCGCCAATCATCCCGTCACGTTACCTCAATGACGGTAATTTTTTCATCATCACCGACAATGACGATCTGCCGTACTACACCGCTTTTGAAGGTGGCAATGTTTTTGTCTGGATGACGAATGAGGAGATCGACAGTGCTTGATGGCCGTGTGCTAAAAATTGGCATTGAGATTAACGGGCAGATGAAGTTTTACGAAGGCGCAGCCGCTACGGCGAAGATCGTTAAAACTTCAGACGGAAAACAGAACAGCTGCCAGATAACACTCGACAACCTCCTTCTTGAAACTATTTATTATCTCGTTACCGAAACATCTCCGTGGAACCCAAATCAGAAACCTAAGTTGATTACCGTGATGGCCGGTCGCCAGTCAACCGGTGTAGAGAATATCTATAGCGGTGATGTTGTCTTGGCCGAGCCCAGCATGCCGCCTGATCGCCGGCTCACCATGAAGGCTCTAACCCAGAACGGGGCGAAGTATAAATGGGCGTCGCGTTCGTCTCCAAAGACAACCCAGCTCTCCGAATTGTGTAAGGGTGTGGCGAAAGACTACGACCTGACTCTTCGGTTTGAGGCCAAAGACAAGACCGTGGCCAACTACGTCTATAACGGGCCCGTCGGCAAGCAGATACAAAAGCTTGAGCAGGTGGGTGACGTTGACTGCTTTATTGATGATGACTTCCTGGTGGTTAAAGACCTTGGGAAAGGTATGAAGGGCGAGGTGAGGGTAATCTCGTCGGCGACCGGAATGATTGGCAACCCGGTTCTGGATGACAAAGGCGTTAAGGTGCGCATGCTGTTCGACCCGTCCATAAAACTGGGGCAGCAGATAGAAATCCAGTCTTCGGTCAACAAAGCCGCAAATGGCCAGTACGTGATTTACAACTGGGCTGCCAGCCTGGCTACGCACGAAAACGACTGGTATCTCGACCTGTCCTGCAACAACGACAACATCAAATCAATAGCTGAGAAGCGCGAGGCGCAGAAGAAAGCTGATGCCAAATCCAAATCCAAGCCAAAAGCCGGGACAAAGTGACAGCCTTTCAGGTTCTATGGACCTGGTGCTGAGAAAGTTTTTGCTCGACGTCGATGACATGCTTCCCGCACGCATTGTGTCGTATGACAGAAATACTAACCGCGCTCAGATCGACATCCTCTACAAAGTCACCATGACGGATGGCTCTTTAAATCCACTCATGGCGCCTGCAGAGGTTCCGGCTCTGACAATCGGTGGCGGTGGAATGTGCCTTACGTTTCCGATAAAGACAGGCGACCTGGGATGGATAAAAGCCAGTGACAGGGATATGTCGTTATTCCTGCAGAGTTATGAAGCGGAGCCGGGCAATACAACCCGGCTTCACTGTTTTGAGGACGGCGTCTTTATACCGGATGTAATGAAGGACTTTGTTGTCAGTGATAGTGCAGCTGCCACGCTACAGACTATCGATGGTACGACATCAGTAGCCGTTAAGCCGGGAAGCATTGTGCTGACAGCTGGCTCCACTGTCGTGTCGATAACTGAAAGTGGCATTGAGTCAAATAAGCTGATCAAAGCACCGCAATTCACTGACGGCGCCATCAATACGTTTGGTCACGTCCATACCAATCCGGAGGGCGGCAACGTAGGGCCGATGAAGAACCCATGAAGACATTAGCCACCAACAATGACTTTGATATCTACCTGGATAACTCCAGAAACCTCGCAATAGCCACTGGCCTGCAGGCAGTAATTCAGACGTGCGAACACGTAGCCAGGACAAGGCTAACTGAGTTGCCGTACGCGCAGTCACGCGGTATCCCGTTCTTCGATATTGCACTGGGGTCCCAACCAGACGTTAGCTTGTACGACATGTTCCTGCGAAAGGTCTACAAGACCGTTCCGGGTGTTGAAGGGGTAGGGAACATAAATTTCGCAAAAGACGGCGATACGCTGAGTTACACCGCCCAGATAAGAACGATTTACGGAACGGAGAGCGCAAGTGGAATCATATAAATACCTCTCGCCAGAAGGTGTAATCGTCCCGGATACATCGCAAATCCTGACTGATACAGAGAATGAGTGGAAAGCCACTTTTGGTAGCGATCTGGATGTTACGCCTGACACGCCGCAGGGCATGATCATCGCCAGTGACGTTGCGGTTCGCTCTGAGGTAGTGGCAAATAATGCCGCTGTAGCAAACCAGATAAACCCTAACTATGCAGGCGGCCTGTTCCTGGATGATATCTGGGCGTTAACTGGAGGGAAGCGCCGGGAATCAACATATACGCTTGTTGATGGTGTCTTGCTAACTGGCGTACCTGGCGTGGTGATACCGTCCGGTTCGAGGCGATCATCAAATGGAAATATGTTTGAGCTGCTTTCTACCGTCGAGCTGGATAACTCGGGGAAAGGAACCGGTATCTTTCAGGCTCTGGAGTCAGGAGCAATACCTTGCCCTGCTCATACGCTAAAAGATCCTGTCGTTGGGTACACGTCTGTAGGCTGGGAAACATCGGATAATCCGGTTGCTGGGACAATGGGTACTGAAGAGCAGTCAGATCTGTCAGCCAGGAAAGAACGGCGACAGACTCTGGCCATTCAAGGTCGATCCATTGGAGAGGCTGTCTATTCAAATGTCAGGGCGGTCGCTGGGGTTAATTCGCTGTCGTTTCGAGAAAACGTAGACAGCACAACCAAAACGATTGACGGGATTAGCCTTATTGGCCATTCAGTCTGGGCATGCGTCGATGGTGGGGAAGATGCAGCTGTTGCTGCGGCACTCTACCATTCAAAAACAGGCGGATCTGCGTGGAATGGAGCAGTCAGTGTTGATGTAACAGATACCTGGTCTGGGCAGAAATCAACGGTCAAGTTTGACAGACCTACAGCCAAACCGGTAATGGCGAAATTTACGGTTGTATCTAAAGGTGTTGGCACAGGCGATCCAACTTCGCTTATCAAAGATACCATCGTGAAATATGCAAACGGGCAACTCGATAATGGCGAAGAAGGATTTACTCTCGGAACGGATGTATCTCCATTCGAATTGTCAGCCGCAGCTAACACCGCCTCACCTCAAATATTTATTAAAAGTGTTGAGATAGCGAATAAAGCGACTACTCCGACCTGGTCAAAAGATGATATTGCGATAGGGTTAAACGAAAAGGCTACTATTCAGGTTGATGATATTCTTGTGGTGACAACATGAATATTCAACGGTTCGACTTCTCTCTGGATTTGATGAAGGTTTTAAAGTGGGAGTATGACCAGTCACCGAACCTATCCAATATTTTTAACCTGAAGCAAAAATGGTATGACGATAATCATCAGGGTTTCTGGACCTCGTGGGAAAGAGATGTATTCAATCTGTTTACTGCGAATGATTTCGGGCTAAATGTCTGGGCAATCATCCTTAACCTACCTCTATACACCGAGTCAAAAGCGAGCCCCACAAATTATCCAGCGTTTGGGTTTGCAGATTTTGGCCTGAATTTCGGCAAAAGTAACTTCGCTGTTGATGTTGACTCAGTAAATAAACTTACGGTAGAGCAAAAAAGACAATTGCTTCGCATGCGTTGGTGGCAGATAACTTCCGATGGTTCAATGCCTTCCATAAATCATGCTTTATATGACGTGTTCGGGAAAGATGTCTACGCACTTGATGGGCAGGATATGACGATAACCGTTATTTATCAGGTTATCCTTCCAGATATCATGATGAGGCTACTTCAGTATTTCGACCTTATACCCAGACCATCAGGCGTCAAATTCAATCATCTTGTTAAACCGCGAGATTCCTTTGGTTTTGCTGACTATAACCTCAACTTCGATCAGACTAATTCACAATTTGGGAGTTAATATGACTTCATTTATTAAGGTTCCCTTCGCTTCATCAGGGGACAAAGTAGCAGTGCCAGATACCGATGCTGGCGGCGGCGTTAATATGACTCAGGGGTATGGTCAGGCTTACTCTCTGGATCCGGCTACTGACCCATCAGCAAAGCGGATTGAACGCGACAAGATGAACTGGTTATTCAACAGAATAACTCAGGCAATTAATGAAATTCAGTCAACTGGCGTAGCGCCTTTTATCACCAGTGCAGATAATGGTGGATCTGCTTTCTCTTATGGTAAAGGTGCTTTAGTTTCGTTGGGCGGTGTGGTTTATCAGTCTTTGGTGGCGAGAAATACAAGCACTCCACCTAGCGCGAACTGGGCAGCATTGCCAGAGAAAATACAGCCTCTCGACGCGACCTTAACAGCTCTTGCTGGTCTTGTTGGTGCCGCCAATAAACTCCCATACTTTAACGGTACTGACACCGCGACACTGACAGACCTGACATCGGTAGGCCGGGACATTATCGGA
Organism: Citrobacter sp. Cpo045; assembly: GCF_030332875.1. Classification (NCBI taxonomy): domain Bacteria; kingdom Pseudomonadati; phylum Pseudomonadota; class Gammaproteobacteria; order Enterobacterales; family Enterobacteriaceae; genus Citrobacter; species Citrobacter sp. Cpo045. The sequence goes on along the minus strand of NZ_JAOWGZ010000103.1, from coordinate 152,428 downwards.
AAAACGGATATTGCTGCGGTTCTCCAATACCTTGGTTTGACTAATTTCGCAGATAAAAACAGCTCGAATGAACAAATGTTCAACGGAGTGGTCGCGTCTAAAAAAGGAGTATCGGCAGCATCCAGCGACGGGAACAGGAGAGTAAACCTGTTCGTATCTGAGACTGGCTACGAACTAATCGTCTATATAGATGGAAAATATAACAACGCAATCCAGATACCTACAAAAGCTGGAACAATGGCTCTTCTGGATGATGTCAGTAACTCAGTTCAGTCAGCACCACCGCCTATTGGTATTCCATTTTTCTGGCCCGTGTCAGCAATGCCCAACACAGTTGTCCCAGAATGGTCGTCTAATGTTTTCCTAAAAATGAATGACGCTACATTTTCAGCATCCACATATCCAAAGCTTGCTCTTGTGTGGCCCGGTCTTAAATTAACTGACTGTCGCGGTGAATTTCTGCGTATCTGGGATGACGGTCGCGGAGTAGACAGCGGGAGAGCATTATTAAGTGCCCAGGGTGATGCTATTCGTAACATAACCGGGAGTATCGGGTTTGCAGCTGACGGCTTGTTTACCTTTGTTAACGGGGCTTTTAAACCCGGTCCAGTATCCAATACTAATCGTGTTAACAGTGTTTCTGGGTCTGGGTCATACGCATATGCCACACTTGATGTGTCGTCATCAAATGTTCCAACTGCATCTGAAAATCGCCCCCGCAACGTGGCGTTCAACCTACTGGTGAGAGCAAAATAATGAAACCTGTATTTGATGAAAACGGACTGGCAACAGAGCCAGGAGAGATCAGGTGTTTTTACTTCGATTCATTAACTTCTGAATATACAGGATGGTCTGATGAATTTATTCACTATGGCGTCAGCATGCCGGGGTATTCAACTGATATTGACCCTGGCGATGAGGTGACAGGCGAGGTTTCTGTATTCACCGGTGGCGGATGGACGCGACAGGAAGATCATCGTGGTAAAACAGTCTGGGCGACTGCTGACGGTATGGCTGCCACGGTAGATTATATCGGGGTAATTCGAGATGGATTTACAGAAATTGAACCGACAACCCCATACGACAAGTGGGATGGTGAGAAGTGGGTTACTGACATTGATTCTCAGCATGCAGTCGATACAGCATCAAATGAAGCAAAAAAAACGGCTCTGATATATGAGGCAGCGCAATTCATCGCTCCGCTCGCTGATGCAAAAGAAGGAGGTTATATTGATGATGCGGATATCCCGGCACTGACGGCGTGGCAAAAATATCGTTACGCCTTGACGAAAGTCGATCCATCCAAACCTGTCTGGCCAGGTAAGCCAGAATAGGAATCCTTGATGGAATGGGCCACATGCAGTCATCTCGGTTGTATTAGCTCAGCTCCCTGATTTTTCACATTCCCAACGGCACGCGTCACGGCGTGCCATATAAATTTATCAGCCGGTACGGAACCATCGGCCGCAATTTCCTCAGCCTCTTTCCCTCCAACGTCCTGCCTCATCCATTCGCGAGCAGCATCTGGTGACAGTACCAGTGGCCGCCTGTCGTGAATATCTACCAGTCCTTTGTCTGAAGCAGCCGTCACTATCAGGAATCCTTCTGCTTCATCTCCACGTTCGAATGGCGTGCTGCCGATCGCCGCCATGAATATCGGCTGGCCATCGGCTCGATGAATGAAGTAGGGCTGCTTTTTGTCACCTTCCTTTTTCCATTCATACCACCCATCAGCAAAGCAAATTGCACGACCATGCTGCCAGAGTGGTTTAAACATTCTGCTGGTGGCCGCAGTTTCAGAGCGTGCGTTAATTAGCGGTGGTTTATCCCACCATCCGGGGGCGTATCCCCATATAACTGGATCAAGATGGAGTTTCTCGTCACGTTCGCTCAGAAGCAGAACTTTGGTGCCTGGCGCCACGTTAAAACGCCCGATCGGTTCCGGGTCATATGGAATGTCTCGTTCGACTTCTTCAGCGAGAAGGGCGAGATAGTCTTCACGCGTCATCGACTGTGAAAAACGTCCACACATAGAAACCTCCAGCTATATGTCAGACTGAAAGTATAGGGCAGGAAGAAAAAGTGGTGCGCACCGGTAATGATTTAAAAAGGAGCTTGTAAGGTAATCCGGAATGATGATTTTGTGAATTGATGAATTCTTAAAAATGGGTAGACGCTGGAACAATGCGATCCCGAACTTTTCCCGACGACGCCACGAAACCAATAGCAACTGATTGATCTTGAATGGGTGCAATAGTAAGTATCAGGAGGTGTTTTTTAGTGGGTTTTTGGTGTTAACTTATTGAAGTTTATAGATTATTACGTTTTGAGTTGTAAACAGGAATCGTATTCGGTCTCTTTTTATGTGGCGAATGCGATGCCATCCAGGGCAAAACACGGCGTATCGCATGCTACATTCTCCATAAACCATACCATACTCCTGCCCACGATCGTCCAGGCTTTTTTGCCATCATTGCTAAAATTATAACCAGGTACCCTTGTATTCTGGAGGCGACATGGGACGACCTGGCAATATCTATCAACGAATCGACGGTACGCAGTGGCGCCACGTTTGGGTGGTTGGGGATATCCACGGATGCTTCTCGATGCTGATGGCTAAACTTCGCCAGTACCGTTTTGAACCCTGGCAGGATTTGCTGGTTTCAGTGGGGGATGTTATCGACCGTGGACCAGACAGTTTGCGTTGTCTGAAACTACTGCGTAAACGCTGGATTGTCGCGGTCAGGGGGAACCATGAACAGATGGCGCTGGACGCGCTGGCGACGGGGGATCAATTCATGTGGTTTATGAATGGAGGCTCGTGGTTCGAGCAGGCGGAGCAACCGGCAGCGAAATTTGCTCTTGAAGCGTGTTGGCAGTTACCCTGGATTCTGGAGCTGCATTGTCAGAACGGTATACACGTTATTGCTCATGCCGATTACCCGGATGATGATTATCAGTGGCTAAAAGAGATCGATTTACAGCGCGTGCTGTGGGACCGCTCGAGACTGATGAACAGTGGTTGTGCGATTCACGGCGCGGATCACTTCTGGTTTGGTCACACGCCGTTGCGCCATCGGCTGGATCGCGAGAATCTACACTATATTGATACCGGTGCTGTATTCGGCGGCGAGTTAACGCTGGTACAACTGCAATAATCAAAAATCGCTGTATTCCTGGGCCGGATGCCAGAAACTGTCGATGTAGTCGTCCGCAGGTAAACATCCGCCGTTACGAATACGTTGATCGTCCATCGATATCAGGCACTGCTGCTCAGTTTTGTAGACATCAACCACGATATCTTCACAACCGCCATCCAGATAGCACACAAAAAGAACCAGCGTGAACATTCCATCCTCAAATGGTAAAGCCATACCTGTAGTGTAGAAGATGTTGATAGATGAGGGAAATTAACCAAGAAATAACCCGTCTGGCGACGGGTTCTTTTTGAATCAGGCAAGGCGCATGATCCAGGCATCTGACTTACGATCGTAGTGTTCGCGAAATAGTACTGAATGTTCTCCGTTCAACAGGGCCGGGACGCTGGTTTCGGCATCCCAGGCATCCAGTTGCATACATAAATCCGGATCGGATTTACACGGAATGGTTAACGTTCGGTCCCCCGGCGATTCGCCATGTAACTCGGCGTCGTCGATTTCAAAAGCGCCAATGCGCACACTGGTTTTCATCATCGTGCTCTCCGTTAATTTGCTGGTTGTGGTACGACCAGTTAGGGCGTCCATTTTTCAGCGTAGTCAACGTTAGCAAAAGCGCCAGTAAAAACGTGCGTTATCCCGTAAAGAGTTTGCCATCCCGGACAAGATCGCGCGGGTAGCTATTCTTCAGTCGCGATCCAATGCGTTTTGCCAGACCGATCGGCTGATGCTGGAACGTAACCAGTACGTCATCAGTCGTCGGTGCGGTTTGCGGGTAAACATCTCTACCGCGATACCACTCTTCCGCTTCGGCAAGGGTCAGTTCGAATGCATGGCTGTGGTTCGGGTCGGCGAGGGCGATAACGGCCTCATGCTGCCAGCGATACCCTTTATTGTGGGTTTCGGCCAGTTTGATCCCAAGTCGAGAAAAGCGAACCTTGCCAATCAGAGGTTCAATTTCAGTCGGGAACAGCCAGATCTCTTTATCGCGCTGCCACAGGCGCAAATTATCTTCCCACTGCAGTCCACAAGCGCTCGCGGCTTGCGTGACAAGCGCAGACTCGCGCCCTTTAAGCGGGCTAAACGGGAAGTTACCGACTTTGTACTTCGGCGCAGGTAGTGCAGGGATTGCAGCTATTTTGCGCAAACGCGCAACGAAGAAACCTTCGCAATCGTAAATCTGCGGGAATACATGCAGGAATCCTTCCGGCGTCAGGGCGCGTTCGGCCTGCGGAAATAAATCGCCCAGAGGTAAAAACTCGACGGCATCAGGGTAGGTCTCAATCAACCACTGCATGATATTTTCATTTTCGTCACGATTAAGCGTACAGGTCGAGTAAACCAATGTGCCACCGGGACGCAGGGCGTGGAAGGCGCTGTCGAGTAATTCGCGCTGGGTCGCGGCAATTTCCAGATTACTTTCTACAGACCAGTTTTTTAGCGCATCGGGGTCTTTACGCACCACACCTTCACCGGAACACGGTGCGTCGAGCAATATGGCATCAAATGACTCCGGCAACGCAGCGCCAAATACGCGTCCGTCAAAATGGGTCAGGGCGACGTTGGCTATCCCGCAACGGCTGATATTGGCATGCAGGACTTTGACGCGACTGGCAGAAAACTCATTCGCCAGAATGGCGCCTCGATTATTCATTTTTGCGGCAATTTGCGTGGTTTTGGAGCCGGGGGCTGCCGCAACATCCATTACGCGTTCCGGGGTATTGCCTTCGGCGAACAGTGATGCGACTGGCAGCATTGAACTGGCTTCCTGAATATAAAACAGGCCGCTTAAATGTTCTGCGGTGCTGCCGAGCGGCACTGACTCTTCATCATCGCGCTCGATCCAAAAGCCTTCAGCACACCAGGGAACCGGGGTGAGAGACCAGTTGTAAGGTGCTGTCAGCGCGAGGAAATCGGCAACGGAGATTTTCAGCGTATTGACGCGAATGCTGCGGCGCAACGGGCGCTGACAGGCAGCGAGAAATTCATCGAATGAGAGCGTGGAAGGCATTGCTTCACGCATTTGAGTCAGAAAGGCGTCGGGAAAATAAGCCACTTGGTACCACCGGCAAAAAAACAGGTGCGCAGTGTAGCATAAGTGCTCCGGCGCGAGTACGCCGGAGCAAGTGGAGAGGTTAACGTGGCAGGGCGGTTCCCCATTCACGCCACTCTTTAGGTTCACTTTCCAGCAACAGGAAGTGTTTACCTGCCTGCGCTTTCGGAGCCAACGGTGTACCCGGTGGAGTCGCGAAGGCGATGCCGCCGCGGATGAACTGATTGAAGGTACCGGTCTTCACGACACCGCCGGTCAGGCCGAAGTCGAGATTGTAGCCGGATGCCAGCCAGAACACGGAGTTGTTGCGTACCAGATGCTGATAGCGTTGGCTAATGCGCATGGCAACCATCACACGATCGGAAAGCGAGCCCAGCGTCAGCCCGGTGACGGTCCCCACTTCAATACCTCTGAACAAAACCGGGGTTCCGATATTCAGCGAACCTGCTTCTGGTGCTTCAACCACAATACTCAGACCATCGAGGTAACGAGAGTCGGTAATGGTGGCTTCCTGCAGCTCAAAATCACGGCGCGGATTACCGCGTCCTGGTTCAACGTTGATATACGGCTGCAGGATTGTATCCAGATGCTCCACGCCCGCGGCTGAGATTTGCGGGGTGATCACGGAGAAACGGGTACCGCTTCGCGCGAAGGTCTGCACGTATTCCGGGTACAGAACCGCTTTTGCCTGAACTTCGTTACGGGCGGTGATCAGCTCAAGCGTCTGGATCTGTCCGATATCGATTCCCAGGTAGCGAATCGGCATGCCTGCAGCGAGTTTACCGGCATCGAACGCATGCAGCGTTATCTGGCCGCCGACCGCACGCGCGGCGGTTTCCGAAGCATACAGAATACGCTTGTCGCCTTTACGTTGGCTGGCGCTGGCACCGCTTAAATTATCGAAGCTAATCGCCCCTTTAAGCGCGCGTGAAAGGGGAGATGCCTGTACGGTTAATCCGCTGCCGTTAAGCTGAACTTTTGCTCCGCCTTCGGCCCAGAACACGCTGTTGCTGGTCAACAGGTTGCGATATTCCGGTTTGATATGCAGATCGATATCAAACGCATCGGCGCGAGGACGAACGCTAATCACTTCACCGACCTCGAATTTGCGGTAAAGCACCACCGAACCGGCCTGCACATCAGGTAGCGTTTCGGCGCTCAGGCTGACCGTGGTGGTTGGCAGATCGCTCAGGCTATTTTCAATCGCTTTCTCCAGGTTAGCGTAAAGCGGGTAGCTTTTTTTCATTTCGCCCTTGGTTCCGGGCAAAATACGAATGCCGCCGCTGAGCCACTCACTGGCGCTGGCGCCAAGGAACTCCACGCCATCAAGTCCAACTTTGACATCCACGCGGCTGTTCACCACGAACTTACTGTCACCTTGCACCAGGTCACGATGCTGTGGTTCAACAGCAACGGTAAATGAGACGCCTTTGCTGGAAAGCGTACGCTCAATCACCTGACCGACCTGTACGCCGTGAAGAATTAGCGGCTGGCCAGCATCAATACCGTAACTCTCCGGCGCGGTCAGCGTAAACGTCATGACGCCTGGGTCGTGTAACAACGACTTCTCAGCGGGAATAACGACAAACTGGTTACGCGGCTCGCCTTCGCCAGGTACCAGCTCGAAAGTTTTACCTGTCAGCAGCGAACTGAGATTCACATCGCTTAACGATAATTTAGGACTGTGTAACTCAATTCGTGTATTGTCACGCAGCAGCGTTACGACGCTGGGATCGACCGTCATTTCGCCGGTGACTTTGCCGCCTGGGTTTAAATCCAGTTTTGTGAGCTGACCGACTTCTAATCCTTGATACATCAGCGATGTTGAGCCTGCTTTGAGTCCATCTCCGTTGGGTAAATCAAGCTTGACGATTACTCCGCGCTGGCTGTGCGCGAGATCCTGATATAGACCAAACGTGTCGTCTGCAGCAGCAGGTTTTGAGTCTTCGGGTGAATCAAAAGCAATGGCACCGTTGACCAGCGCCGCCAGACTCTCCAGTTTTACCTTCGCACCGCTAAGGCTGACATCCGCATTTACACCGGAGACGTTCCAGAAGCGGCTGCCTTTTTTCACCAGATTGGTGAAGCGACGTTCAATCAATACATCGATGGTTACGCCCTGATGGTTCGGGTTGATGGTGTAGTCATAGACCCTGCCCACCGGAATCTTACGGAAATAAACCAGCGAACCGCTATTAAGCGATCCGAGATCAGGGGCGCGCAGATGCAGCATTAAATCGCCATTATCCAGACGATACTTGGGCTGGGTGTCGAGGGCGACGAAATGATCCTCGGCCTCGCCAGTACCGGGCATCATGCCGATATAGTTGCCGCCAACCAGCGCATCCAGACCAGAAACCCCAGCCAGCGACGCCTTCGGCGTGACCAGCCAGAACTGGGTATCTTTGCGCAGAGCATCTTTCATGCTCGATTTGATGCTGACACGGACTTCAATTTTGCGTAGATCTTTGCTGAGGTTGATATCCTGCACCGTGCCCACTTCAACGCCCTGATAACGAACGGGAGTACGGCCTGGCACAATGCCGTCAGCAGACATAAAGTCGATGGTCACGGTATTGCCGCGATCTTCATAGCTTCCCCAGATAAGCCATCCTGCGATCATCAGCGCGATGAACGGCAGCAGCCAGAACGGGGAGATACGGCGTTTTGTTTTAATCTGCGCTTCAGTCTGCGAAGCGGGCGTTTCCTGACTCATGTGCATCCCAAAGTAAGCGGCTGTCCAGCCATTCCACAGCAAGAATAGTCAATATTACCGCTGCGCCGAAATAAAACGCAGCCGGTCCCATAGTAAAAGCAAGTATCTGATCGCGATTTATCAGCGACATGGTTAACGCGATAACAAAGAGATCGAGCATCGACCAGCGGCCAATCCAGGTCACCATACGCAGTAGTTTTATACGGGTGCGCAACCCTTGTTCACAATTAAAGTGGATGCTGAATAGCAACGTAAACATCACAATCACTTTGGTGAATGGCACTAATATACTGGCGATAAACACGATCGCCGCTACGCCGACATTACTGTTTGCCAAAGACATTATGCCTGACAGGATTGTGTCTTCCTGCCGGCCGCCGTTGACATAAATTATCGAGATGGGCAGCAGGTTAGCGGGCAAAAGCAGGACAATCGAGGCCAGCAGTGCCGCCCAACACTTTTGGATACTTTGATTTCTGCGCCAGCGCAACGGGATATGGCAGCGAGGGCAGCGACCGCGAGCATCCGGATAACCTGTAAAATGGCAGCCGAGGCAGACGCGGAGCTTTTCATCGGGCCGACGAGCCGGTCTTTGCGGGTAGAAACGGTCCCAAAGCTGCTCAACGTTAAGATGCGACAGCGTCAAAATACTCAGGATCACCAGCGCAATAAAAGCAAACAGCCCCACGCCAGGCTGCAAAAAAGCATAGTCCTGAACCTTGATTGATGCGACGCCGATACCCACCAGGTAAATATCGAGCATCACCCACTCTTTGAGCCTTTCCAGCATCAGCAGCACCGGGCGCAGGTTCATCCCGAGAATATTACCAAACCACAGATAAGCGATTGAGGTCACGAGAATTAGTGGCGCACCAGCGACGCAAAAAAGCACGAAGGAGGCGGTGAGGGGATCACCTTGTCGGGTCATTTGCCAGATGCCTTGCATCACATTGGCATCAATGCGCACACCTAATAAATAGATGTGCAGGAGTGGCTCTCCCCAGGCAAAGGGCATCAGCAGCAACATGGTGAAAGCCATTGCCGCCAGTCGCGTTAACGACCAGTCGCGTCCGTCACGAATTTTTGCCTGGCAGCGTGGGCAAAAGGCACTTTGGTGCGAACGCATTTTAGGCAAGCTAAATATCAGGTCACATTCAGGGCAGCGATGATAATGTGCACGAGGTAGTGCCTCACCGATGGACCTGATGGCTATTTTTTTAGTTGGCGTGATGCGTGGTGTCGTTAAGGCCATGTATCGCGAATCAAATTGTTGAAGTAATGTTATCTTAACTCATGACGGGAATGATCTTGAGCATTAACGCATTTAATGTTTATTTTAGTAGGCTGCAGTTTTAAGTAAGACAACTAAGTGATTATATAATGAACAAAATAGAGCTATACACGGATCTGAACCGTGATTTTCAGGCATTGATGGCAGGTGAAACCAGTTTTCTGGCAACGCTGGCGAATACCAGCGCATTGTTGTACGAGCGTCTTGCAGAAGTGAATTGGGCCGGTTTTTACCTGCTTGAGGACGATACGCTGGTGCTTGGTCCCTTCCAGGGCAAAATTGCCTGCGTGCGGATCCCGGTAGGGCGCGGTGTGTGCGGTACCGCAGTGGCGCAGAACCAGGTTCAGCGTATTGAGGACGTACATGCTTTTGATGGGCACATCGCCTGTGATGCCGCTAGCAACGCTGAAATCGTCCTGCCGATTGCTGTCGACAATCAGATAATCGGCGTGCTGGATATTGATAGCACGGCATTTGGCCGCTTTACTGAAGAAGATGAACAAGGTCTGCGTACGCTTGTGGCACAGCTTGAAACCGTGCTTGCAACGACGGATTACAAAAAATTCTTTGCGCGCGTCGCAGGATAATCAACGGATAACGTAGCAATTACTGATGACGTCATTATAATGTCGCCTGTTCATGCCTGCGCTTGTTGGCTACGTCCGTTGTAATCAGGAAATTTCATGGAAAATCAACCTAAGTTGAATAGCAGTAAAGAAGTCATCGCGTTTCTGGCCGAACGCTTCCCGCAGTGTTTTAGTGCGGAAGGCGAAGCGCGCCCACTGAAAATTGGCATTTTTCAGGATCTGGTAGAGCGTGTTGAGGGTGAAATGAACCTCAGCAAGACGCAGCTCCGTTCTGCCTTACGTCTCTATACTTCAAGCTGGCGCTATCTGTATGGCGTTAAATTGGGCGCAACGCGTGTTGATCTCGACGGCAACCCTTGTGGTGAGCTGGATGAACAACATGTTGAACATGCTCGCAAACAGCTGGAAGAAGCTAAAGCCCGTGTTCAGGCGCAACGCGCAGAGCAACAGGCGAAAAAACGCGAAGCGGCCGCTGCCGCCGGTGAAAAAGAAGACGCCCCGCGTCGCGAGCGTAAGCCGCGTCCTGCACCGCGTCGTAAAGAAGGTGCTGAGCGTAAACCTCGCGCTGAAAAACCAGCAGCAAAAGCACCGCGTGCTCCTCGCGAAGAACAGCATACCCCGGTATCTGATATTTCAGTACTGACGGTAGGGCAGTCTCTGAAGGTGAAAGCAGGAAATAATGCGATGGATGCCACCGTATTAGAAATCACCAAAGATGGCGTCCGTGTACAGCTGAATTCGGGTATGTCTTTGATTGTACGCGCAGAACACCTGGTGTTCTGAAACGGAGGCCAGGCCTGGCATGAACACTTTTTTTAGGCTTACTGCGTTAGCTGGTCTGCTTGCATTAGCAGGCCAGGCACTTGCTGTGGAAGACATCACGCGTGCCGATCAAATCCCCGTTTTAAAGGAAGAAACCCAGCATGCGACGGTAAGCGAACGTGTGACGTCGCGTTTTACGCGATCACACTATCGCCAGTTCGATCTGGATCAGGCGTTTTCGGCAAAAATTTTTGACCGCTATTTGAATTTGCTCGACTACAGCCACAACGTGCTGCTGGCGAGCGATATCGAACAGTATGCAAAAAAGAAAACGGTCCTCGGCGATGAACTGCGCACCGGCAAGCTGGATGTCTTTTACGATCTCTATAATCTGGCGCAAAAACGCCGATTTGAACGTTATCAGTACGCATTAAGCGTACTGGCACGTCCAATGGATTTCACCGGTAACGACACCTTTAACCTCGACCGAAGCAAAGCGCCGTGGCCGAAGAGCGAAGCAGAGCTTAATGCGCTGTGGGACGGCAAGGTTAAATTTGACGAACTCAGCCTGAAGCTGACCGGTAAAACCGATGCGGAAATCCGCGAAACGCTGACGCGCCGCTACAAATTTGCGATTCGCCGTCTGGCGCAGACCAACAGCGAAGATGTGTTCTCACTGGCGATGACAGCGTTCGCCCGTGAAATCGACCCGCATACTAACTATCTCTCTCCGCGCAATACCGAGCAGTTCAATACTGAAATGAGCTTGTCTTTGGAAGGTATTGGCGCGGTTCTGCAGATGGATGATGACTACACCGTCATTAACTCCATGGTGGCAGGTGGTCCGGCAGCCAAGAGCAAAGCGATCAGTGTTGGCGATCGTATTGTCGGCGTCGGGCAGACGGGCAAGGGCATGGTCGATGTGATTGGCTGGCGTCTGGATGATGTCGTAGCACTGATCAAAGGACCTAAAGGCAGCAAGGTGCGCCTTGAAATTCTGCCTGCCGGTAAAGGTACCAAGACGCGCACCGTGACGCTAACGCGTGAACGTATCCGTCTCGAAGACCGTGCCGTTAAAATGTCCGTGAAAACCGTTGGCAAAGAAAAAGTCGGCGTACTGGATATTCCTGGTTTCTATGTTGGCCTGACTGATGATGTCAAAGTCCAACTGCAGAAACTGGAAAAACAGAACGTCAGCAGCATCATCATCGATCTGCGTACCAACGGCGGTGGAGCACTGACTGAAGCGGTTTCGCTTTCCGGTCTGTTCATTCCATCCGGCCCGGTGGTTCAGGTTCGTGACAATAACGGTAAAGTGCGTGAAGACAGCGATACCGACGGCGTTGTGTACTACAAAGGCCCGCTGGTGGTATTGGTCGATCGCTTCAGCGCCTCAGCATCAGAGATTTTCGCTGCGGCAATGCAGGATTATGGCCGAGCGCTGATCGTTGGTGAACCAACCTTCGGTAAAGGCACCGTTCAGCAGTATCGCTCCCTGAACCGTATTTACGATCAAATGCTGCGTCCGGAATGGCCAGCGCTGGGTTCTGTTCAGTACACGATCCAGAAATTCTACCGCGTAAACGGTGGCAGCACGCAGCGTAAGGGTGTTACGCCAGATATCATCATGCCGACAGGTAATGAAGAAACTGAAACCGGCGAGAAGTTTGAAGATAACGCGCTGCCGTGGGACAGCATTGATGCTGCGACCTACACCAAGTCAGATAATCTGACGCCGTTCGGACCTGAATTGCTGAAAGAGCACAATGCACGTATTGCGAACGATCCTGAGTTCCAGTACATCATGAAGGACATTGCGCGTTTCAATGCGATGAAGGATAAGCGCAACATCGCTTCTCTGAATTACGCTCAGCGTGAAAAAGAGAATAACGAAGATGACGCAATGCGTCTGGCGCGTATTAACGATCGGTTCAAGCGTGAAGGCAAACCGCTGCTGAAGAAACTGGACGATCTACCGAAGGATTACCAGGAACCGGATCCATACCTGGATGAAACGGTAAAAATCGCGCTCGACCTGGCGCATCTTGAAAAAGAAAAGCCAGCGGAACAGCCCGCAACCAGTCAATAACCTCGAACAGGCACAAGAAATTGTGCCTGTTTTTTTAACAAGTGCATGAAGACGTCAGTCTGATACGATAAAATGTAAAGTTGTGTCTTTCTGGTGACTTAGCACCTATGGATGCTTGAAAATAGTCATAAGACCCATACGATATGGGTAATCGCATAGTGCGTTTTGTTAAATTGAGGTTAAAAGAAAATTATGATGCGAATCGCGCTCTTCCTGCTGACGAACCTGGCTGTGATGGTCGTTTTCGGGCTGGTATTGAGCCTGACAGGGATTCAGTCAAGCAGCGTTCAAGGCTTGTTGATCATGGCACTGCTGTTTGGTTTTGGTGGTTCCTTCATTTCGCTGCTGATGTCCAAATGGATGGCGTTAAAGTCCGTTGGCGGGGAAGTGATCGAACAGCCTCGCAATGAAAGAGAACGCTGGCTGATGAATACAGTCGCGAACCAGGCCCGCCAGGCCGGGATCGCTATGCCGCAGGTTGCAATCTACCATGCGCCAGATATTAACGCGTTTGCTACCGGTGCGCGCCGGGATGCCTCGCTGGTGGCTGTAAGTACTGGCCTGTTGCAAAACATGAGTCCGGATGAAGCCGAAGCGGTTATCGCGCATGAGATCAGCCACATTGCTAATGGCGATATGGTTACCATGACGTTAATTCAGGGTGTGGTGAACACTTTCGTTATCTTTATCTCACGTATTCTGGCGCAGATTGCCGCTGGGTTTATGGGCGGCAACCGCGATGAGGGAGAGGGTAGCAACGGTAACCCGTTAATCTACTTTGCGGTAGCGACGGTACTGGAGCTGGTATTTGGTATTTTGGCGAGCATTATTACGATGTGGTTCTCACGTCATCGTGAATTCCATGCGGATGCAGGCTCAGCGAAACTGGTGGGTCGTGAAAAAATGATCGCCGCGCTACAGCGCCTGAAAACCAGCTATGAGCCGCAGGAAGCGACCAGCATGATGGCGTTCTGCATCAACGGTAAATCCAAATCGTTGAGTGAGCTGTTTATGACTCACCCGCCGTTGGACAAACGTATTGAAGCGCTGCGCAGCGGTGAATACCTGAAATAATTGGCAGCAGACTTAAAATAAAAAGCGCGTCGACAGACGCGCTTTTTTTATGCCTGAACTCGCGGTTGTGTGATACGTAAGCCACTCACGATTGCGGCCAGCGAAGCCAGAATACCCGCTGTTATCAGCGAAACGTGTGTTCCGCTGTCGCCAAACTGATTTAGCATCAGCGCAACCAGTGCGGCCCCGGTACTCTGGCCCAGTAAACGCGCCGTTCCAAGCATACCGCTCGCGCCTCCGCTACGATCACGCGGCGCGGAGGTGATGATGGTGTGATTATTCGGTGACTGGAACAAGCCAAAACCCGCACCGCACAAAATCATTGGCCAGATGATATTAAAATCAGAAGGTGATGCGGGCAGCAACACCAGCGAAAACAGCCCACACGCCATTACTGCCATGCCCAGCGCGCCCAGCAGACCCGCATGAACACGTTCAATCAAATATCCCGCCAGTGGGGCCATTACCATGGTTGCCAGCGGCCACGGCGTCAGCAGCAGGCCCGTTTCAACCTCGCTGCGCCCGAGAACCGTTTGCATGAAAAAGGGCAGGGAAACCATTGCCAGCATTTGCGCGCTGAATGAACAGATTGAGGTACAAATTGAGAGTGAAAACAGCGGAATGCGTAGCAGATCAACCGGTAATAACGGCACTGGCAATGCGAGTTGGCGGCGGATAAAGAAAAACCCTACCACAAGAAGCCCCACAAGTTCAGCACCAATCAGTTTTAGCGACTGTCCCTGTGCAAATCCGCTGAGTGCCGTGATTAACAAACCGAATGTTAAGGCGTTCATCACTGCGCTGGGCAGATCGAAGCGCGGTTTATTGCCACGTGATGAATTGGGTGGCAAAAAACGCATAGCCAGTAGCAGGGCGATGATCCCCAGTGGAACGTTAATCAGAAATAGCCATTTCCACGAGGCAATAGAAAGAATTGCCGCCGCAATAGTCGGACCCGCTGCCGAGGATACAGCCACGATAAAGGAGTTAATACCCATTCCGCGGCCAAGCTGGCGCTGAGGATAAATGAGTCGGATCAATGCCGTATTAACGCTCATCAGCGCCGCGCCGCCAAACCCCTGAGCCACGCGCGCTAACGTCAGCATATGCAGCGAGTCTGATAATGCACAAAACAGCGACGCCAACAGAAACACGACCAGACCACACTTATAAATGCGTCGGTAGCCAAACATATCACCTAAAAAAGAGAGCGATAACAGCGAAACAACGATCGCAATTTGGTAGGCGTTCACAATCCAGATTGAGCTGGCGGGTGAGGCCTGAAGATCGGTGGCGATAGTGGGGAGGGCAACGTTCGCTATTGCGCCGTCGAGTACTGCCATAGAGATGCCAATAACAATGGTTAAAATTGCGCCGTATCGCTGAGGCAATGGCAGACCATCGGTCTGAGTTTTTTCCATAGGAAGTCAATATTGTCGGAATTTATGATGAGAATAATAATTTTAGCATTGATATTCAGGCGTTAGGTCGCAGATTTGTAACTAAGTAAGCAAAGAGCGATTGCGAGGGCTGATACGTGAAATTATAATAAAAACCGGTTCTGATTTTTATAAAACACTCGAAAGGGGTGATAAATGGCAATCGCAGATCTGGATAAACAACCCGATTCTGTATCTTCCGTGCTGAAGGTTTTTGGCATCCTGCAGGCGCTGGGTGAAGAGCGCGAAATTGGTATTACCGAGTTGTCGCAACGCGTCATGATGTCGAAAAGCACCGTTTATCGCTTTTTGCAGACCATGAAAACACTGGGCTATGTGGCACAAGAAGGGGAGTCTGAGAAATACTCACTGACCCTGAAACTATTCGAACTGGGTGCTCGCGCGTTACAAAACGTCGATCTTATCCGTAGCGCTGATATTCAAATGCGCGAACTTTCGCGCCTGACCAAAGAGACAGTACACCTTGGCGCACTGGATGAAGACAGCATCGTCTACATTCATAAAATCGACTCCATGTACAATCTGCGCATGTATTCTCGCGTAGGTCGCCGTAATCCACTGTACAGCACGGCTATCGGTAAAGTTCTGCTGGCATGGCGTGACCGCGATGAAGTGAAGCAAATTCTGGATGGTATTGAGTACAAACGCAGTACCGACCGTACTATTACCAATACTGATGAATTGCTGGTACTGCTGGATAAAGTCCGTGAGCAGGGCTACGGTGAAGACAACGAAGAACAGGAAGAAGGTCTGCGCTGCATCGGTGTGCCAGTGTTTGACCGTTTCGGTGTGGTGATTGCAGGCTTGAGTATTTCATTCCCGACGCTGCGTTTCTCAGAGGAACGTTTGCACGAGTATGTGGCGATGCTGCATACGGCTGCGCGTAAAATTTCAGAACAAATGGGTTATAACGACTATCCGTTCTAATCTGGCGTAATAGCGTCAACTTAAAAACCCCAGGTATTTTTGTATCTGGGGTTTTTTATGAACAGTCATAACGTTAGTTGGTGCAAATAACGTAGCGTATGTATTGTTGCTATATTAACCGTTATCAATAATGACCGTACTTTTTCTTAGCAAAGGGCAATCCGACAGGCCAATGATACCGCTGTTTGTGTGGACGTATTGTGCGGTGCTGGTTCCGCGGGCGGTCAGATATTGGCATTGTAAGCCCAGACCCGCTGCATTCTCCTTACTTCCAATCAAAATTCCGTAGCCGCTCAGTAATAAACCGATCCAAACCAGAGCTAACAACACAATAGCGCGGATTATCAGACGCATTACAACCTCTTATCTTTTCTCGTTATTATTAGATTAGCCTGTACATGGGATGAAACAAGTGAATCATTCCTAAAAAGATTGAATGCCGATACAGTTAACGCTGGGTTTAGGTAACGCATGATAATTTATAGACATAAGATGTAGATTCGAAGAGTGGAGCTGGAGTGAAAAAAATTCGCTGGGTAGTGCTGATAGTTGTCGTGCTGGTATGCATACTGATGTGGGCGCAAGTGTTCAACATCATGTGCGATCAGGATGTACAATTTTTCAGCGGTATTTGTGCCATCAATAAATTTATTCCCTGGTAAGCGCATTTTTGCCACAGTTGATTACCTTCTTGTGCGGCAGTGGTAAACTACGCTGTCTACATTGAGGTGGTGAAATGAACGAAGTTTTGAATTCTGGCGCGTTGAGTTTGGCGTCTTTGGCTGTATCGGTGGTGATTCTGGTTGTCGGGCTTGTACTGTGGTTTTTCGTCAATCGGGCAAGTTCGCGTACTAATGAGCAGATTGAGCTGCTTGAAGCATTGTTAGATCAGCAAAAAAGACAGAACGCATTGCTCCGTCGCCTTTGCGAAGCTAACGAACCTGAAAAAGCAGCAGAGCCTGCTGCGGTCACAGCGAAGGATGAAGATGATGACATCATCCGCCTGGTAGCTGAGCGGTAAAAACGGTATGACAGGGTGAGGATCTGTTGCTTTTGTTCTCAGATGTTTCATCCTGTCACCAACGTGCCAGATTATTTTCTTCTGTACATGTCGTGTAATTAGCACTCTGATACGCGTGTAAACTCAGTATTTTCAGATGCTCCAACCAATTAATATCTTATCCCCGGTCTGATATAAATATAATTTCCCATACGATAAAAATATGATTATGTCATTTTTGTGATAGCGATCGTTTTATTAACAGCGAAACGTTTCTCTTACTTTTTTTGTGCATTGTCATCATTCTTTCATTATTTTGGTGCAAAAGCAGAAGGCGGATCTCATTTTTACGCTTGTGACATTTTATGCATTACTAAGCATAAAAAATGATATCCGGCACACCCTGTAACAGCTAATCTGGAACAACCGAAGCTATTGAGCTATGGTAGAAATGTCCCGGCTATGGTGCAAGCCAGGCGGGGGATGGGGCGAGCGGCGGGAATATAACACTACTCGGTGTGGCGCATAACTGTGCAGTTGCTGTTAGATGAACGACGGGATTTGTGCGACCGATCGAGACACGTTTAAAAATGGCTTGCCATTATTAACGTTGTATGTGATAACACGTTTTGGGTTAAACGAGGTACAGTTCTGTTTATGTGTGGCATTTTCAGTAAAGAAGTCCTGAGTAAACACGTTGACGTTGAATACCGCTTCTCTGCCGAACCTTATATTAGTGCCTCAAGCAGTAATGTCTCAGTTTTATCTATGTTATGCCTGCGGGCGAAGAAAATACTCTAAGGAATTTTGCAAATGGCAAAGATTAAAGGTCAAGTTAAGTGGTTCAACGAGTCTAAAGGTTTTGGTTTCATTACTCCGGCTGATGGCAGCAAAGACGTGTTCGTACACTTCTCCGCTATCCAGGGTAACGGCTTCAAAACTCTGGCTGAAGGCCAGAACGTTGAGTTCGAAATTCAGGACGGCCAGAAAGGTCCGGCTGCTGTTAACGTAACAGCTATCTGATCGACACCACTGATTTGAAGCGCATATGCGCAACCATCTCAGATATAAAGCCTCGCCTATGCGGGGCTTTTTAATTCAAAATACGTCTAAATATTTCTAAATGCCCTTCCATTAGCGCTTTGTTGCAAAGGCGTGATGTTCGTAGCATAGTTTTCCCCGCTTTCTTACGACATTTCTCGTTAAATCAGACACCTGAAAAACTATCTTGCTGGAGACCAGGTGAAAAAGAAAAACGACGGCGACGCGCGCAATTTTACTCCCGTACGTTTTGCCCTGCTTTGTGTGGCAATATTATTGAGTCTGGGATTGCTGCTGGGTCGGGTTGCGTGGCTGCAAATTGTCACGCCGACGAGTCTGGTGAAACAGGAAGACATGCGTTCGTTACGTGAGGTAACTATTGCCTCGCCGCGCGGGATGATTACCGACAGAGAAGGGCGACCGCTGGCGGTAAGTGTTCCGGTTAACGCCGTATGGGCCGATCCTAAGACCATCATCAGCAAGGGAGGCGTGGGTTACAACGAACGCTGGCAGGCTCTGGCAAGGACTCTGCATTTGTCACTGAGTACGCTGGCGGAACGCGTTAACAGTAATCCTGGCGGACGTTTTATTTATCTGGCACGACAAATTTCCCCTCAGCAGGCTGAGTGGGTCGATGATCTTAATCTCCCGGGCATCAACCTGCGCGAGGAATCCCGCCGGTTCTATCCCGCAGGCCACGTAGCGGCGAATCTCATTGGTTTTACCAACATTGATGGACAAGGCATTGAAGGGCTGGAAAAGAGCTTTAATAACCAGCTGATGGGTAAACCTGGCTCCCGTCTGGTACGTAAAGACAAATTTGGCCATGTCATCGAAAATATCACCGAAGTTACGCCTGTACCTGCACACGAATTACAGCTCAGCATCGACGAGCGTCTGCAGACGGTCACCGAAGATGCGTTGGACAATGCCGTTACGTGGAATAAAGCAGAATCAGGAGCCGCAGTGCTGGTTAACATTGCTACCGGTGAAATACTGTCCATGGCGAGCTTTCCTGACTTCAACCCCAATAATCGTGATGGCGCGGTACTGGATGATTTTCGTAACCGTGCAATTAGCGATACGTTTGAACCCGGTTCAACCGTTAAACCGCTGGTGATTATGACTGCACTCCAGCAGGGGATAGTACAACCCGACAGCGTGATTGATACCCATCCTTTTTACCTTGATGGGCATCGTATTCGCGACGTCGGATTTTACCCGGAACTGTCGCTGACCGGGATTTTACAGAAATCGAGCGATACCGGCGTGTCGCACCTTTCATTGGCTATGCCTGTCCAAAAATTGCTGGATACCTATAAAAGCTTTGGTTTTGGCGATCCAACCGGACTGGGATTAACCGGTGAAAGCAGCGGTTTGATGCCTCAGCGCCGCTACTGGAGCGATTTGGATCGCGCGACCTTTGCATTTGGTTATGGGTTAATGGTAACGCCGCTGCAGTTGGCGCACGTATATGCAACCATTGGTAGTTTTGGTATCTATCGGCCCCTTTCGATTACCCGTATTGACCCGCCGGTAATCGGTACCCGAGTGATGCCGGAGGCGCTGGTTCACCAGGTTGAACATATGATGGAAAGCGTTGCGTTACCCGGTGGTGGGGGAACTAAAGCCGCGGTCAGGGATTATCGCGTGGCGGTTAAAACAGGAACGGCAAAGAAAATTGGTGATGACGGTAAGTATGTCGATAAATACGTGGCCTACACGGCAGGCGTTGCGCCAGCGAGCGACCCGAAATTTGCACTGGTGGTCGTCATCAATAATCCGCAAAACGGTGCTTATTATGGTGGGGCTGTCTCTGCGCCTGTCTTCAGCCAGATAATGGGTGATGTCCTGCGTCTGGAGAACGTTAAACCGGATGGTATGCCTGCTGACTCCGATCATCTGCTGGTGATGCACGGCAGCAACGTATCCTCGCCGTCGTTGTAAGTTATTTTCCCAGGGCGCAATTCGCGTTACACTTGCGCCCTTAAGTCACCTGCCGGAGTTGTCATGTCGTTTTCCTGTCCTCTTTGCCACCAGCCTCTTACTCAAGCGAATAACAGTTTTGTCTGCCCCGGGCGGCACCAGTTTGACGTGGCGAAAGAAGGGTATGTCAACTTACTGCCGGTTCAGCATAAACGATCGCGCGATCCGGGTGACAGCGCTGAGATGATGCAGGCGCGACGGGCATTTCTTGATGCCGGGCACTATCAACCGTTGCGTGATGCGATTGTGAATGTGCTGAAAGAGAAGTCGACTTCAGAAGATGCAGCGATCCTGGATATTGGCTGTGGGGAAGGGTATTACACCCATGCGTTTGCCGACGCGCTGACGGGTTGTACAACCTTTGGTCTTGACGTCTCCAAAGTGGCAATTAAAGCTGCAGCCAGACGCTATCCGCAGGTGACCTTTTGCGTTGCCTCCAGCCATCGTCTGCCGTTCGCAGATGAGTCAATGGATGCCATCATCAGGATCTACGCGCCCTGTAAAGCGCAAGAGCTGGCACGCGTGGTTAAACCGGGGGGATGGGTTATCACCGCCACGCCGGGACCGCGTCATTTAATGGAACTGAAAGGGCTTATTTATGATGAGGTGCGTTTGCATGCGCCGCACACAGAGCAACTGGACGGTTTTGTTCTGCAACAGAGTATTGCGCTGGGGTATCAGATGCAGCTTCAGGGCAGCGAGGCCGTTGCGTTACTGCAAATGACGCCGTTCGCCTGGCGGGCAAAGCCGGAGGTGTGGGAAACGTTAGCGGAGAAAAAGACGTTTGACTGCCAGACCGACTTTAGTATTCATGTCTGGCAGCGTCTGAATTAACCGTGGAAGTGTGCCCAGAGGATCTGGGCACCGATACCAATCAGCACCACCCCACCCAAAATTTCTGCTCGTTTGCCCAGCATCGGGCCAATGAAACGACCAATCATCATGCCGAGCGTGGACATAATCAATGTGGCGCAGCCGATGGCCAGCGCAGTGGCAATAATATTGACCTGCAGGAAAGCCAGACCTACCCCGACGGCCATTGCGTCGAGACTGGTGGCAATGGCGGTGGTAACCAGCAGCCAGAAACCATGACGGCGCTGCGGTTCTTCATCCTCATCACCGTTATCGCGAAAACCTTCGATTATCATTCGCCCGCCTAAAAAGATCAGCAGAATGAAGGCGATCCAGTGGTTCCACTCCAGCACGAATTTGCTGGCCAACATACCCATGCCCCAACCAATCAGCGGCGTAAGCGTTTCAACTGCGCCGAATATCAGACCTGTGCGCAATGCTTCAGAAAATTTGGGTTTATGCAGGGTGGCACCTTTGCCAATTGATGCAGCGAAAGCATCCATCGACATGCCAAAAGCGAGAAGAACGGTAGCGGTGAGATTCATAACAGCGTCCTGACCGGGGTATCCATAAAACACATCACTGCCCCCAGTAACCATGCATACAGGCCGGAATCACTGTAAATACAGCGCCATTCAGATATGCATTGCAGTTGATGTGCCTATGGTCTCGCCTGACTGAACCTGTAAATTCAGTCCGTACGCGCCACGTTTTTCAACGAGTATGTTGACACGTACATTTCCGGAGTCTGGAAATCGGCTACTCCCCAACGACGGGCGCAACCTTAACATATTTTGAGAATATAAAACAAGAAACGCAGAAATAATATTTGACTTCTAATTGAAAACGATTTTCATTTAGATTTATTTATAAATAAAACGTTAAAATAAATAACATTGTGGACAGTTAAATATAGCCTTGGCTATGTTGGTTTTATACTGATATATAAAAAACATAGTTCAGGCTATATTTATAAACTATTGATTTGAAATTAAAAGTTTATATATCTTCTCAAGATCGTCTATATTTCGTACGCGGATCAACAATCTTCGATGTTCTAATTGCATCACTAATACACCGTCTTCAGATAAATTCATCTCTTTAATGCGGTTATATTCAATCCAGACGTTGGCGAAGAAAAAACCTTTCTGCTTGAAGATGATTTTTGGCGTACGGATCCAGAACAGATACAACCCCATCAATACCAGTGCACATAATAACCATGTGGTAAATTGCGCGCCGTGGCTGGTGATGTTGTTGTAGATAAGAATAGCTACCAAGCCAAGGAAGATAACGCTGTCAACTCTGCTGCGGGGAAGCAGGGAGACAGTAAGCAGAGTAGGGCCATTACGGCGGGGCATGATGAACTGATCGTAAATGGCATACGCCAGCAGCGAAAAGATAAATAGAACCAGCACCAGGTCCGTGATAGTCATGAATCCTCAACCCTCTAAATAGAAAAACCGGGGGCAAGCCCCCGGTGATGTACAACAGTCTTACAGGCCGAGCAGTCCGACAGCGTAGCCCGCGATACCGATGACGAAGAAGCCAACGATGATCCACAGCGGGTTCACTTTCTTACGCAGCAGCCACATACAGGCGAATGTCAGCAGCAGAGGAACCAGACCCGGCATCAGCTGGTCAAGGATAGTCTGCACGGTGGTAACACGAGTCTGGCCATCCTGACCGGTGATAGTGGAAACCACCAGCGGGATGTTTACGTGCGTCCACTTGTTAACCAATGCCCCCATGACAAACAGGCCGAGGATTGACGCCCCCTCGGTCAGTTTCTGCAGGAAGCCGCCGCCCATATCTTTAACGATATCGACACCTTTACGGTAGCCATATGCCACACCGTAATAACGGGTTGCCAGACGAACCAGGTTAAACAGGATGAAGAACAGCAGTGGCCCCAGCAGGCTGCCGCTCATCGCGATACCTGCGCCGAGTGCGGCGAAGACCGGACGTACGGTACCCCAGAAGATCGGGTCACCGACGCCTGCCAGCGGACCCATCAGACCAACTTTGATACCGTTGATGGCACCATCGTCAATCTCTGCGCCGTTTGCACGCTGTTCTTCCATTGCCAGCGTAACGCCCAGTACTGGAGCCGCTACGTACGGATGGGTGTTAAAGAATTCCAGGTGACGCTTAATCGCTTGCTTACGTGCATCGTTGTTTTCCGGGTACAAGCGGCGGATAGCCGGTACCATGGAGAAACAGAAACCCAGCGCCTGCATACGTTCGAAGTTCCATGAACCCTGAAACAGGTTAGAACGAATGAACACGCCACGAATGTCACTCGGAGTGAGTTTTTTCTCGGTGGTAGTTTTAGTCATATCAACCATTTCGCTCACCTGCTAGTCCAGTTCGTTATCGAGATCGTTATTGCCAGCCGCCGCAGCAGGTGCACCGGCTACGCGGTTATATTTCGGGCTCAGCTGAATGTAGAGGATGGCCATGACTGCGCCAATCACACCCAGAGCAACCAGGTTGAAGTTAGTAAATGCCGCGGTGACGAAGCCGAGGTAGAAGAATGGCATCAGATAGCCTGCGCGCATCATGTTGATGACCATCGCATAACCAACCACTACGATCATACCGCCTGCGATGTTCAGACCACCGGTTACGACTTCCGGAATGGCGTTAAGCATGCTCTGAACTTCACTGGTACCAACAGAAATCGCTACGATTACCGCCGGGATAGCGATACGCATAGCCTGCAGGAACAGCGAGGATACGTGCAGCCAGGAGAGCGCAGTCAGGTTACCGTTTTCGGCTGCCTTATCCGCTGCGTGCTGGAATGCTACGGTGATTGTACGAACGATAATGGTCAGTACCTGGCCTGCTGCTGCCAGTGGGATAGCCAGCGCGATACCGGCACCAATGCTTTGATGACCCGCGATAACCAGAACGGTAGAGATAATTGAGGCCAGTGCGGCATCTGGTGCAACCGCAGCACCGATGTTCATCCAGCCCAGGGCGATCATTTCCAGGGTACCACCGATGATAATACCGGTTTTCATATCCCCAAGAACGGCACCAATCAGCGTACAGGCCACCAACGGACGGTGGAACTGAAATTCATCGAGTACCGACTCCATACCCGCGATACATGCGACGATGAACACCAGCACAATCTGAAGAGTGGTAATCTCCATTGTACTTCTCCTATTGCTATACAGACTTAAGTGTGAAAACTAAGTAAATGCCAGGGAATTATTTCACCTTGGCAATCAAATCCATCATTTTCAGTTTCTGATCGGTAGAAACCTTACGGGCCTCAAGCTCAATACCGCGTTCGTTGAGTTTCTTGAAGGCTTCGATGTCTTTGTCATCGACAGAAATTGCGTTGTTTACCTGCGTTTTACCCTGACGGAAAGCCATACCGCCAATGTTCACGGAGGTAATTTTCACACCACCTTCAACGATACGTTCTACGTCGGTTGGGTTGGTGAACAACAGCATCACACGCTCACCTGCATATTTCGGGTTGTTGTAGACGCGGATCATTTTCGCGACATCAACCACATGCGCCGTCACACCCGGAGGTGCTACCTGAGTCAGCAGCGTTTTACGCACGGTATCGGCGGCAACTTCATCACTGACGACGATAATGCGCGTTACGTTGGTTTCTTTGGTCCAGCGAGTTGCCACCTGACCATGGATTAAGCGGTCATCAATACGCGCCAGGCCGATCTGCATATAATCGTTCGGACCCATCGGTTTCGCGGGGGTTGCTGCTTTCGGTGCCGCGACGGGGGCAGGAGCGGCTTTTTCCACCGGTTTTGCTTTCAGCGCTTTCACGCCTTCGCTACCGGTTTCAACGGCCAGTGCCACTAATTCATCAAAGCTTGGGTTGTCATCACGCGCCATGAAGGTCTCAACCAGCATGGGAATGTTCACACCGGCGATTACTTCGTAATGCTCTTTATCGACGACAATGCGGCTCGCAGCGTTAAACGGGCTGCCTCCCCATGTGTCAACGAGAAACAGCACGCCTTTACTGGTATCGAGTTTTGCCAACTGAGCGTTGTACTTTTCGATCAGCGTTTCAGCATTTTCGCCTGGAACGAAATCGATCCAGCCGACGTTTTCCTGCTCGCCTAACAGCATCTCTGCCGTCTTAAGTAACTGCTCTGCAGCCCAACCATGTGTGCCTATTACAATAGCAATGGTCACTTGCTACCTCCTTTATTATCGTTAACACATCAACGTGAAGATGTATTTGAATCGTCGTCCGCAATCGAATCGATTCAGATAAGGGTTACAAAGAAAAACCTATGATTTTCGTGAATTATTTTAGATATCGAAAAAAATATTTTATGTGATGAAGATCCGTAATTTAACTTCCGATAAAAAGAAATTTCGAAGGGTAAAATATCTCCGAAACAACTTATTGCAAAGGAAGGTAAATCTTTGCTAAAAACAGCTTCTCTCTGTTATGTTTAGCATCTGTTTAATTACTCAGGAGTATAGGGCAGTAGCCCACCATATGGATCGTCACCGACGTCATTTCACCTTCAGGCCGTATCAAGCCTGTCAGATTGGCACTTTTTGCCACAAATTTTCTCTGCATATCGCTTTAACGCCTGAGATCCTCAGCGCGCAGTTTGGTCATTCCTTAAGCAGGAGCTTGTCATGGAATTATTAATGGACCCGCAGATTTGGGTGGGTTTGCTCACGCTTGTCGTTCTCGAAATTGTTCTGGGTATTGATAACCTGGTCTTCATTGCGATCCTGGCTGATAAGCTGCCGCCGAAACAGCGTGATAAAGCGCGTTTAATCGGTTTGTCACTGGCACTGATTATGCGTCTGGGCTTGTTGTCCGTGATTTCGTGGATGGTGACGCTGACAAAGCCGCTGTTCACGGTAATGGACTATGCGTTCTCGGGGCGCGATCTGATTATGCTGCTGGGGGGTATCTTCCTCTTGTTCAAGGCTACGACAGAGCTGCATGAGCGGCTGGAAAACCGTGAACATGATACCGGGCAGACGAAAGGGTATGCGAGCTTTTGGGTTGTCGTAACGCAGATTGTCATCCTCGACGCGGTGTTCTCGCTGGATGCCGTGATTACAGCGGTCGGTATGGTCAACCATCTGCCAGTGATGATGGCGGCAGTAGTGATTGCCATGGCCGTGATGCTGCTGGCCTCTAAGCCGCTGACACGATTTGTGAACCAACACCCGACGGTGGTGGTGCTGTGTCTGAGCTTCCTGTTGATGATTGGTCTGAGCCTGGTTGCCGAAGGGTTTGGCTTCCATATTCCGAAAGGTTATCTGTATGCGGCGATTGGTTTCTCGATCATCATCGAGTTGTTTAACCAGATTGCCCGTCGTAACTTTATTCGCCACCAGTCGACGCTGCCGCTGCGTGCACGTACTGCCGATGCAATCCTGCGTCTGATGGGCGGTAAACGTCAGGCCAGCGTGCAGATGGAATCCGATAACCCGGTGCCGGTTCCTGTCCCGGAAGGCGCGTTTGTGGAAGAAGAACGCTATATGATCAACGGCGTCCTCTCCCTGGCGTCGCGTTCGTTACGCGGCATTATGACGCCTCGTGGTGAAATCAGCTGGGTTGATGCCGACCTGAGCGTGGCAGAAATTCGCGAGCAGTTGCTCTCATCACCTCACAGCCTGTTCCCGGTGTGTCGTGGGGAACTGGATGAAATCATCGGTATCGTGCGTGCTAAAGAGCTGCTGGTGGCGCTGGAAGACGGTGTGGATGTGGCGGCGATTGCCTCTGCTTCTCCGGCTATTGTTGTTCCGGAGACGCTGGACCCGATCAATCTGTTAGGCGTACTGCGTCGTGCCCGCGGTAGCTTCGTTATCGTCACTAACGAGTTTGGCGTAGTACAGGGTCTGGTCACGCCGCTGGACGTATTAGAAGCCATTGCCGGTGAATTCCCTGATGCCGATGAAACACCTGAAATTATTGCTGATGCAGGTGGTTGGTTGGTCAAAGGCGGTACCGATCTGCATGCGTTGCAACAGGCGCTGGACGTGGATACGTTAGTGAATGAAGACGAAGATATCGCCACGGTGGCAGGTTTAGTCATTGCGGCTAACGGCCATATTCCACGCGTAGGTGATGTTATCGAGGTTGCACCGCTGAGCATTACGATTGTCGAAGCGAATGACTATCGTGTGGATTTAGTTCGCATTGTTAAAGAACAACCCGCTCACGACGAAGATGAGTAACTGGGTTTAGCGAAACGGCATGACGGGCATACTGTGTCGCCCGTTATGTCGGGTGGGCGGCGGCGTGCTGCCCGCCAGCCATTTTGGGAAATCACGCAGCGGCATTGGCTTTGCGTACAAAAAACCTTGCAACAAATGTACGCCGTGTCGGCGCAAATGCTGAGCCTGCGCTTGGGTTTCAACGCCTTCCGCCACCAGTTCTATATTCAATTTTTTCCCCAAAGCGATAATGATGTCTGTGACGGTTGAGTTCACGGCGTCTGTTCCTATTGCCGAAGTAAATGATTTATCGATCTTCAGCACATCCGGGCGGAGTTTTTCCAGCCAGGAGAGCGAGCTGTTACCGGTACCGAAATCATCAATTGCCAGTTTTACGCCAAGACGATTTAATTCGCGTACGACCCGATAATCCACATCCAGTAACGCATCTCGTTCGGTCAGTTCGATAACCAACTGCTGGATTGGGTGCTGACTGAACCAGTACTGATTAAGATCTTTTAGCAGCGTGCCGTTACGAAAATGGCTGGCGGCGACATTAATCCCAATATGAAACTGACTGCTCATCGGGAAAACGTGTCTTTGCTGAATGGTTTCTGCGATGACATGACGGGTTAGCGGCACAATCAGGTTGTGCTCCTCAGCGATGGGAATAAACACTTCCGGAGAGATCCAACCCTGGCGTGGGTTATTCCAGCGTAGAAGAATCTCCACGCCCATGCATTGCTGGGTTTGCGCATTAAGCAGCGGCTGGCAAAACAGCTCGAATTCCCGAGCAGCAAGGGCCAGATTAATCTCCCAGGAAAAACTCATTCTGCTGGCAGTCGCCAGCCATGCCAGGTAACCTACTAATAAACTTAGGATCACCGCCAGCGGCAGCTGTGTTGGCAGATGTTTAATCGCCAGTTCACTGGGACCGGGGCCGGTGACGCTAATGGTAAACGGGAAATGTTGAGATGACAGCTGGTAGCGTTTTTCATCATTTAGCTTAGGCAGAGTATCGACCACACCTTGATCATACAGTAGATGCCGATTACCAACGGTTAAGCTGGCATCGGTGATCTGCGGCGGCTGGGGTTCAAGCAACATAGACGACAATAAATCAATATTGACGATTTCCAGCACGCCATCTTCACCATCGGCAGAGGACGGGTACCATTGCGTCAGAATCGGGCTGCCTTTAATCAGCGAATGGTCAGTAGACAGCAGCAGTTGCGGTTCCCGGCTGGGTAATTCGGGCTGTAGTTGACGAATGGGGACATTGCGATACCCAAAAATGCTGGAGCAATAGAGGATCCCGCTTTGAATCAGATTAATAGAACGCACCGTTTGCAGTCTTGCGGCATGTTTGCTTAACGGTAAACGTGCCACTGAGCAGGGGAGGCCAATTAACGGCAGCAATACATCACGTCCGGTCTGCAAGGGTAAAAGCACGTCATCCAGTTCTTCTACAGCATGGTTGGCAAAGGTGACGATATTTCGGTGATTTAAATTACGCTCCGAAATAAATCGAACAGTTAATGTGAGGATGAGCGTCAGTAGTGCACATACTGTGCAGACGATTAAGCGATTCCGGCGATAATTTTTAATGATCCGTTGTGCTGTTTGCATGCGGGCCGCCCGATAAGCCGTTGGTCACAGAAGCCAACAGCAACAGAGCAAGTGTAGTGGGGAAAATTACAGTAGACGAGGGAGAGGGGGCAAATTCGCCCATCCGTCGCAGATGGGCGAAAATTAAGTATTAGTCACATTGAACTTTGATTGCCAGGCCACCGCGTGACGTTTCGCGGTATTTGGCGTTCATGTCTTTACCTGTTTCGTACATGGTCTCAATGACTTTATCCAGCGAGACGCGCGGCGCGCTGGTACGGCGCATTGCCATACGCGCAGCGTTGATCGCCTTCACTGAAGCAATGGCGTTACGCTCAATGCACGGAACCTGTACCTGACCGGCAACCGGATCGCAGGTTAAGCCGAGGTTATGTTCCATGCCGATTTCGGCAGCAACACACACCTGCTCAGGGCTCGCGCCCAACAGTTCAGCCAGACCAGCGGCAGCCATGGAGCAGGCTACGCCCACTTCACCCTGACAACCTACTTCTGCACCAGAGATTGAGGCGTTCATTTTGTACAACGCGCCAATTGCACCGGCCGCCAGGAAATAGCGGGTATAGATATCCGGGCTGACGGACTCGATGAAATGATCGTAATAGGCCAGTACCGCAGGCACGATACCGCAGGCACCGTTGGTTGGCGCTGTCACCACGCGACCGCCCGCGGCGTTTTCTTCGTTAACGGCCAGCGCGAACATGTTCACCCAGTCGATCACGTTCATCGGATCGTTGGACAGCTTATCGCTGGAAACCAGCATACGACGCAGAGCTGAAGCACGACGAGGAACGCGCAGCGGACCCGGCAACACACCTTCGGTGTTCATGCCACGATCGATACAGGCCTGCATGGTTTGCCAGACGTGGCCAAAGTACTCTTCAATCTCTTTTTTGCTGTGCAGAGCAAGTTCGTTCTGCATCGCCATGCCAGAGAGAGACAGGCCGGTGCTGTTGCAGTACTCCAGCATTTCAGTCGCGGATTTGAACGGATAAGGCACGCTGACCTCGCCCGCGGCATCCTGACCAAAATGTTCTTCATCAACGATGAATCCACCGCCGATTGAGTAGTAGGTTTTGCTATAAATGACGGTTTCGCCATTGTACGCATGGATCTGCATTCCGTTTTCATGCAGCGGCAGGTTGCCGTTGTGAAAACGCATCCCGTCATTCTGCGGGAAATCCACTTCGTGCTGACCCTGTGCAAGCAGCAGGCGTCCACGCGTTTCTACGTCGCGGATAAATCCGGGGATGCTATCAATATCCACGGTAGCAGGCTCATTGCCCGCCAGACCCATAATAATGGCGATATCGGTGTGGTGACCTTTACCCGTGAGCGACAGTGAACCATACACGTCGACGGCGACACGAGTAACGCTGTCCAGTAATCCTTTTTCGACCAGGTCATCGACGAACTGTTTACCCGCCTTCATAGGCCCTACGGTATGGGAAGATGAGGGACCAATCCCCACCTTAAACATGTCGAATAGACTAATCACGATAATACTCCTACAGGGCGACTGGGCTTTCCAGTAACGATGTTATAACTGCGCATAGTGTAAGAGGGAACGCGGCGATCGGCTTAACTATTCACATGAATTAAACTAATAGATAACCGCGGTTTTACTAATGTTGTGACCTGAGTTTCAAGTTGTCTATGGCGCGCGTAAAGATAAGTATAGTCAGGCCTTGACGCCAATTTGCAGCGCCAGCTCACGAATTATTCCGGCAGTCATTCCCCAGACGAAATATTGCTCATACCAGGAAAGCCATACGCGATGTGAATCGCCACGACGGTAAATATCCAACGGGTGGTAACGACCTAAATGCAGGGCCTGGGCCAGCGGCATTTCGAACACTGCTGAAACTTCATCTTCACTGGCGCGATACGGCAGATTAGGCGGGATAATGCCTACCACTGGGGTGACCTGGAAACCGGTCACGCTGTCGACCGGCGGCAGAACGCCGATCACTTCTACGCATGAAGGTGGGATCGCTACCTCTTCCCGTGCCTCGCGAAGGGCGGCGGCAATTAACGAGGCATCACTGCTATCCACCGCCCCACCGGGGAAGGCGACCTGTCCGGCGTGCTTGCGCAGGTGAACGGAACGCTGGGTTAACAACAACCCGGGCTGTGGACGACGCACGACGGGGATCAGTACGGCGGCCTGGCGCTGGTTTAACGCGGCATGATTGACCTGCGGGCGCAGGAGTTGAAAGCGCGATAAAAAATCATCAAGCGTCAGGCTGCTGTATTCCACGTCTCAGTTCTCCAGTTGGTGCAAAATACGATTCACTTTATCAAATGTTTCCTGATATTCAGCTTCTTCCTGACTGTCCGCCACTATGCCGCCGCCAGCGGAACAATAAATTTGTCCGTTTGTGGCTGTCAGTGTGCGAATGGTGATGCTGGTATCCATATTGCCGCAGAAACTCAGATAACCGATGCTGCCGCACCAGGCATTACGTCTTTGTGGCTCCAGTTCGTCAATAATTTCCATCGCCCGCACTTTCGGCGCACCGGTAATAGAGCCGCCGGGGAAGGCTGCGCGTAGCAGATCGGTGGCGTGTAATGACTCTGGCAGACGTGCGGTAATGGTGCTGACCAAATGATGAACGGCAGGGAACGGTTCGACGACAAACAGCTCCGGAACCTGTACCGAACCCGGTACGGCAACGCGGCCAATATCATTACGCATCAAATCGACGATCATCAGGTTCTCCGCACGATCCTTCGGCGAATTCGCCAGCCGCCGGGCCTGCTCACGATCGGCATCGGCATCTTCAAGCCTGGGCAACGTACCTTTAATAGGACGGGTCTGGATATGCTGGTTCTCCAGCAGAATAAAACGTTCTGGCGAAAGGCTGAGGATAACGCCTTCCTCAAGACGAATAAACGCGCTGAACGGGGCGCGGTTAGCGTGATTGAGTTTGACAAATGCCTGCCACTCATCCCCCTCGTAATGCGCTTGAAAACGCTGCGCGAGGTTGACCTGGTAACAATCGCCGCTGTGCAGATAGCCCTGTACCTGGCGGAATTTTTCGCCATACCGGGCGCGGCTCATATTGGACTGCCACGCCGAGGTCAATGTAAACGGCTCACGCGTTGGCGGTTGTTGCGCGTCGAGCCATTTCAGGCGAGCCTCGACATCGGTATGGCTGAGCAGCGATACGGTCTGCAACTGGTGGTCAACAATCAGCGCCCAGTCGTAAATGCCAACGGCCATATCCGGTAGCGTAATATCGCGCTCAGCAATAGTCGGCAGAGATTCAAAGCGTCGGCCAAGGTCGTAGCCAAACAGACCTAACGCGCCGCCCTGAAACGGCAGATCCGGGTGATAGTCGGGGTGAATCTTGTGTGCAGCTAGCGCGGAATGTAATACCGTCATTGGATCATCAAGCGAGCGCGTGATTGCGTGCCCGTCCTGCACTACGGTCTCTTCAGCACGTGTAACCAACGTGGTGACGGGATCCGCCACCAGAATATCAAAGCGGTTATGCGGATGGTCGGCTTGACCTGAATGCAGCAGCATCGCCCAGGGCAGATGGCTTAATGTCGAAAAATAGCGTTCAGCGGCGTCCTGACGCCAGGGTAATGTGATTACTGCGGGAGATAACGTCTTCATCAGTCCTGACTCGTTGCTACTCTACTGGCTAACTGCCCGGTAGCATGAAATAATTAGCGCAGACAATTTAGCAGGAGTTAACAATGTTTGCAGGTTTACCTTCACTCAGTCATGAGCAGCAGCAAAAAGCGGTAGAGCGTATTCAGGAGCTGATGTCGCAGGGGATGAGCAGCGGACAAGCCATTGCTCTGGTTGCTGAAGAGTTACGCGCCAGTCATACCGGCGAGCGGATCGTGGCGCGTTTTGAAGATGAAGACGAATAACGCCGCTTAAACTGCAGCGATTATCTTAATCTCAACTTTGTATTTCGGGTTCATCAATCCGGCCTGAACGGTACAACGTACCGGCGCGTGGCCAGCAACGACCCACGCGTCCCAGGCTTTGTTCATGGCGGCAAAATCGTTTTTGTCTGCCAAAAACAGGGTGGCATCAAGAATACGTGACTTGTTGCTGCCTTGTTTTTCCAGCACCGCATCAATTTGCGCCAGCGTATTTGCCGTCTGCTCAAAGGCGTCTGCATCCAGATTTTCCGGCACGCCGGTGTAATACAGCGTGTTGTTGTGGATTACCACGTCGGACCAACGCGCTTCGGCATCAATGCGCACAATCGTCATAAATCATTCCTCGTTTACGTTTTTTCATAATAGCTTTGGGTTGCGCCAAGACTGCCATAATGTTGTGCCCACGTCACCTCTTCAACTGGCGAAAGACCCGCTGGCCTGACATAATCCCTGTTCAAATGAACAGGGGGCAGTGTGACGGACGATTTTGCAGCAGACGGTCAGTTGGCTAAAGCGATACCGGGTTTTAAACCGCGAGAACCACAGCGGCAGATGGCCATCGCTGTCAGTCATGCCATCGAAAAATCACAACCGCTGGTGGTAGAAGCCGGAACCGGAACGGGTAAAACCTACGCTTATCTTGCCCCAGCGCTGCGTGCCGGAAAGAAGGTCATTGTCTCCACGGGCTCGAAGGCGTTGCAGGATCAGCTATACAGCCGCGACCTCCCGACCGTCGCGAAAGCACTGAAGTTCACCGGTAAACTGGCGCTGCTGAAAGGGCGTTCAAACTATCTGTGCCTTGAGCGTCTCGAACAGCAGGCGCTGGCGGGTGGCGACTTGCCGGTACAAACGTTAAGCGACGTCATTCTGCTGCGCTCCTGGTCAAATCAAACCCTTGATGGGGACATCAGCACCTGCGTCAGCGTGGCGGAAGACTCTCAGGCCTGGCCGCTGGTGACCAGCACTAATGACAACTGTCTGGGCAGCGACTGCCCGCTGTATAAAGAGTGTTTTGTCGTTAAAGCGCGTAAAAAAGCGATGGATGCGGATGTCGTCGTGGTTAACCATCATCTGTTTCTCGCCGATATGGTGGTAAAAGAGAGCGGGTTTGGCGAACTGATCCCGGAAGCTGATGTGATGATCTTCGATGAAGCGCATCAGTTACCGGATATCGCCAGCCAGTACTTTGGTCAATCGCTCTCCAGTCGCCAGCTGTTAGACCTGGCGAAAGACATCACCATTGCCTATCGCACCGAGCTGAAAGACACTCAGCAGCTGCAAAAGTGCGCCGATCGCCTTGCACAAAGCGCTCAGGACTTCCGCTTGCAGCTTGGTGAGCCGGGCTATCGCGGAAACCTGCGGGAACTGCTGGCCGACCAGCGCGTACAGCGCGCGTTTTTGCTGCTCGATGACACGCTGGAGCTGTGTTATGACGTGGCGAAGCTGTCTCTCGGACGTTCGGCATTGCTGGATGCCGCGTTTGAGCGCGCCACGCTTTATCGTGCGCGTCTGAAGCGCCTGAAAGAGATCAACCAGCCAGGCTTCAGCTACTGGTATGAATGCACCTCCCGCCATTTCACCCTCGCGCTGACGCCGCTTACGGTGGCGGATAAATTCAAAGAAGTGATGGAACAAAAGCCGGGCTGCTGGATTTTTACTTCCGCGACGCTGTCGGTAAACGATGACCTTCATCATTTCACTGCACGACTGGGTATTGAAGATGCCGAGTCGATGCTGCTGCCAAGCCCATTTGATTACACGCGTCAGGCGCTGCTGTGCGTACCGCGTAATCTCCCGCAAACCAACCAGCCGGGGGCTGCGCGTCAGCTGGCATCCATGCTGCGACCTATTATCGAAGCGAACAACGGTCGCTGTTTTATGCTGTGCACTTCGCACGCGATGATGCGCGATCTGGCGGAACAATTCCGCGCTACTATGACGCTTCCCGTACTGCTGCAGGGCGAAACCAGCAAAGGACAACTGCTACAGCAGTTTGTCAGCGCAGGTAATGCGCTACTGGTTGCCACCAGCAGCTTCTGGGAAGGCGTGGACGTGCGCGGTGATACCCTGTCGCTGGTAATAATCGATAAACTGCCGTTTACCTCGCCGGACGACCCGCTGTTAAAAGCCCGAATGGAGGATTGTCGACTGCGCGGCGGCGATCCGTTTGAAGACGTCCAGTTGCCGGATGCGGTAATCACCCTGAAGCAGGGGGTAGGGCGTCTGATACGTGATGCTGACGATCGCGGCGTGCTGGTGATTTGCGACAATCGTCTGGTTATGCGGCCATACGGCGCCACCTTCCTGGCGAGTCTTCCTCCTGCGCCGCGGACGCGTGACATCGCTCGCGCGGTTCGCTTTCTTGCCATACCAACGACTGAGTAATTTGTTACGGAGTGTGGTAAGATGCGCGCCAAATTTATTGATCTGATCACAAACACCCATGCGAATTCTGGCTATCGATACCGCCACAGAGGCGTGCTCTGTTGCCCTGTGGAATGACGGTACTATCAAGGCTCACTTTGAGCTTTGCCCACGAGAACACACCCAACGAATTTTACCGATGGTTCAGGAAATCCTGGCCGCTGGCGATCTCACGTTAACCGATATCGACGCCCTGGCGTTTGGTCGCGGTCCCGGCAGTTTCACCGGCGTGCGTATCGGTATTGGCATTGCTCAGGGGCTGGCGTTAGGCGCAAACTTACCGATGATCGGCGTCTCCACCCTGGCTACCATGGCGCAGGGCGCCTGGCGTAAGTCGGGCGCGACTCGCGTGCTGGCGGCGATTGACGCGCGAATGGGCGAAGTCTACTGGGCCGAATACCAGCGTGATGACAACGGTAACTGGCACGGTGAAGAAACCGAAGCGGTGTTAACCCCCGAGCAGGTACATGAGCGTTTATTGCAGCTGTCTGGCGACTGGGTGACGGTCGGGACGGGCTGGCCGGCATGGCCTGAGCTTGGTAAAGACAGCGGGCTGACGCTCAGCGATGGTGACGTGCTGCTTCCAGCGGCTGAAGACATGCTGCCCGTCGCCACGCAAATGCTGGCTGCGGGTGAGACCGTAGCGGTCGAACACGCTGAACCGGTTTATTTACGTAACACCGTGGCGTGGAAGAAACTTCCCGGTAAAGAATGAATCTTAGTAGTAGAACCCCGGCTAAGACGTACAGTCGTCAGTGCACAGCATTGTGAACAGGCCGGGGCAGAAGCTAAGAAAAGGGAGTCACAATATGGCGGTGCAAAAGCAGTTATTGAAAGGTGTGTTGGCGGGGGCCTTAGCGTTAATGCTTAGCGGCTGCGTCACCATCCCGGATGCGATTAAAGGTTCGAGCCCGATGCCGCAGCAGGATCTGGTGCGGGTGATGAATGCGCCGCAGCTGTATGTCGGACAGGAAGCGCGTTTCGGCGGCAAAGTGGTGGATATTCAGAACCAGCAGGGAAAATCCCGTCTGGAAATTGCCACCGTTCCGCTCGATAGCGGTGCACGCCCCGTGCTGGGTGAAGCCTCTCGTGGGCGGATATATGCTGATGTAAATGGCTTCCTTGACCCGGTGGACTTTCGCGGGCAACTGGTCACTGTCGTCGGCCCGATAAGCGGTACAGTGGACGGAAAAATCGGTAATACGCCGTATAAATTCATGCTGATGCAGGTAACTGGTTATAAACGCTGGCATATTACTCAGCAGATTGTCATGCCGCCTCAGCCTATCGACCCCTGGTTCTACGGTGCGCGTGGCTGGCCTTACGGTGGCTACGGCGGATGGGGCTGGTACAATCCCGGCCCGGCACAGGTTCAGACCATAGTAACAGAGTAACTCTTTGTTTTATTGGTAAAAGAAACAGCGGCTCGTCCGCTGTTTCTGCATTAACGTGGATATAAGAAAAATAAATAGTGACGTGCTTCGCAACCTTGTCGTTGTGTAATAAACAAACTGGTACGCTGAGTTAATATTATGTTAACAGTTTGTTTATTGCCTGGGGTTGTGATGACGACGAATACGCATTTTAGAGGTGATGTATTGAAAAAGGTTTGGCTTAACCGTTATCCCGCTGGTGTTCCTGCGGAGATCAATCCTGACCGTTATCAATCCCTGGTGGAACTCTTTGAACACTCAGTAAGACGCTATGCCGATCAGCCCGCGTTTGTAAACATGGGGGAGGTGATGACCTTCCGCAAGCTTGAAGAGCGTAGCCGTGCGTTTGCCGCTTATTTGCAACAGGGACTCGGGCTGAAAAAGGGCGATCGCGTCGCGCTGATGATGCCGAATCTGCTGCAATATCCGGTCGCACTGTTTGGGATTTTACGTGCCGGCATGATCGTCGTGAACGTGAACCCGTTGTATACGCCTCGCGAGCTGGAACATCAGCTCAACGACAGCGGCGCGTCGGCGATTGTCATCGTATCTAACTTTGCTCATACGCTGGAAAAGGTGGTCGACAAAACGTCGGTGCAACACGTGATCCTGACGCGTATGGGCGATCAGCTGTCTACCGCCAAAGGAACGCTGGTTAACTTTGTCGTGAAGTACATCAAGCGCCTGGTGCCGAAGTATCACCTGCCGGATGCCATCTCATTTCGCAGTGCGCTGCAAAACGGCTATCGTATGCAGTATGTGAAGCCCGAAGTGGTGTCGGAAGATTTGGCGTTTCTGCAATATACCGGCGGGACAACCGGCGTGGCGAAAGGCGCGATGCTTACACACCGCAACATGCTGGCTAACCTTGAGCAGGTTCATGCTACCTACGGTCCGTTGCTGCATCCGGGTAAAGAATTAGTGGTGACGGCGTTACCGCTGTATCACATTTTTGCGCTAACGATGAACTGTCTGCTGTTTATTGAGCTAGGCGGTCAAAACCTGCTGATTACTAACCCGCGTGATATTCCGGGGCTGGTAAAAGAGCTGGCGAAGTATCCGTTTACCGCGATGACCGGCGTCAATACGCTGTTTAACGCGCTGCTGAATAACAAAGAGTTCCAGCAACTGGACTTCTCGTCACTGCATCTCTCGGCAGGTGGCGGAATGCCGGTTCAACAAGCGGTAGCTGAGCGCTGGGTGAAGCTGACGGGGCAGTATCTTCTGGAAGGTTATGGCCTGACGGAGTGCGCGCCGCTGGTGAGTGTTAACCCTCACGATATTGACTACCACAGCGGAAGTATCGGTTTACCGGTTCCCTCCACTGAGGTCAAGCTGGTGGACGACGACGACAACGAAGTGCCGCCGGGAGAACCGGGTGAGCTGTGTGTGAAAGGTCCACAGGTGATGCTGGGCTACTGGCAGCGACCGGACGCCACTGACGAAATCATCAAAGACGGCTGGCTGCACACCGGCGATATTGCGGTGATGGATGATGAAGGCTTCCTGCGTATTGTCGATCGTAAGAAGGACATGATCCTGGTATCCGGCTTTAACGTCTATCCGAACGAAATTGAAGACGTGGTTATGCAACACCCTGGCGTGCAGGAAGTGGCTGCGGTTGGGGTTCCGTCCGACAGCAGCGGTGAAGCGGTGAAAATTTTCGTAGTGAAGAAAGATGCCTCGTTAACCGATGACGCACTGGTCACTTTCTGTCGTCGTCACCTGACGGGCTATAAAGTACCAAAGCTGGTGGAGTTTCGCGATGAGTTGCCGAAATCTAACGTTGGTAAAATTTTGCGACGAGAATTACGTGACGAAGCGCGTGCCAAAGTGGACAATAAAGGCTGAGCGTTAAGTCAGCCAGTAGAAAACGCCGGGAAATCCGGCGTTTTTTTTGGCGCAAACCTAAGAGAGCACGATTTGAATTATCAAATGATCACCACGGACGACGCGTTGGCCACGCTGTGCGAAGCCGTCCGTGAATTTCCGGCGATAGCCCTGGATACAGAATTTGTTCGCACGCGTACCTATTATCCGCAGTTGGGGCTGATCCAGCTGTTTGATGGCAAACACGTTGCTCTGATTGATCCGCAGGGGATCACCGACTGGTCGCCGCTGCGCGATATTCTGCGTGATACTGCCATCACCAAATTCCTGCATGCAGGTAGCGAAGATCTGGAAGTGTTTCTCAACGCTTTTGGCGAACTGCCGCAGCCGTTGATTGATACACAAATTCTGGCTGCTTTTTGCGGTCGTCCGCTGTCGTGGGGGTTTGCCGCGATGGTGGAAGAGTTTACGGGGGTGGCGCTGGACAAAAGCGAATCCCGCACCGACTGGCTGGCCAGACCGCTGACCGAGCGTCAGTGTGAGTACGCGGCGGCTGATGTCTGGTATCTATTACCGATCACCACAAAACTGATGGTCGAAACTGAAGCCAGCGGCTGGCTGCCAGCCGCACTGGACGAATGTCGCTTAATGCAGCAGCGTCGCCAGGAAGTTCTGGCGCCTGAAGACGCATGGCGCGATATCACTAACGCCTGGCAGCTGCGTACCCGTCAGTTGGCCTGCTTGCAACTGCTTGCCGACTGGCGACTGCGTAAAGCACGTGAGCGCGATCTGGCAGTGAACTTTGTAGTGCGTGAAGAACACCTGTGGTCGGTCGCTCGTTATATGCCAGGGAGTCTGGGTGAACTGGACAGCCTCGGCCTTTCCGGTAGTGAAATTCGCTTCCACGGCAAAACGCTGATTTCTCTGGTAGAAAAAGCGCAGGCTTTACCGGAAGAATCACTGCCACAGCCGCTGCTGAATTTGATGGATATGCCTGGATACCGCAAAGCGTTTAAAGCCATTAAGGCGCTGGTTGCCGAGGTGAGTACTGAGCATAATCTTAGCGTCGAACTGCTGGCTTCACGCCGTCAAATCAACCAGCTACTCAACTGGCACTGGAAATTAAAGCCGCAGCAGACCCTGCCGGAGTTGGTTTCCGGTTGGCGTGGCGAACTGATGTCCGATCGTCTCAACGCGCTGCTGCAGGAATATCCGCAGTAAGTCACCAGGCTCGCCGGGTTGCGCCATTGCTAACCCGGCCTGCGCAACGCTACAAATCAAGCACCAGGCGCTTACCTTTGGCGCGTGAGCAGCAAATAAGCATGCTTTGCTGGCTGGCTTTTTCGTCGTCGCTGAAATACTGATCGCGGTGATCCGCTTCCCCTTCAAGAATCGTCGTTTCACAGGTGCCGCAAACACCTTCCCGGCACAGGCACTCAACGCGCGCGGCTTTGTTATTTTCGATAACCTGCAAAATGGTCATCTCTTCCGGGACCACAAACTCGCGTCCGGAACGCGCCAGAACCAGGGTAAAGGCATCACCGCTTTTATCTTCCAGTGCAAATTGTTCGAAATGTAGCGTATTGCTGTCCAGTCTATGGAGGGAAGCCACTTCTCTGACGGCATCGTTGAGCACTGCTGGCCCGCAGGTGTAAATATGTGTGCCGGGTTCGATATCGGCCAGCAGGCGAGATAAATCAAGGCGTGTCCCTGCGCTTGACAGATGCAGATGAATACGATCGACGCTGGGGTGTTGCAGAAGTTCGTCATAAAACGCGCAGTTGTCCTGACTGGGAGAGCAATAATGCAGTTGCCATTGCGCCTTAGAGTGTTCCAGTTCCGGGATATGCGATAAAAACGGTGTGATGCCGATACCTCCGGCAATCAACAGATGTTGTTGTGCCTGAGGGGCGAGGGCGAACAGATTGTTTGGTGTGGAGATCGTGAGCGTGTCGCCGGGTTTCACGTTTTGATGCAGATATCGTGAGCCGCCTTTGGATGCTTCCTCCAGTCGTACGGCGATTTGCCAGGCGCTCGTATCAAAGGGGGAACTCATCAGCGAGTAAGCATTGCTGTACAGATTCTCGCCATCGCGCATCTGCACGATAATATGGCTGCCACCCTGAAACGCGGGCAACGGCTCGCCTGATGTCGCCGTTAAAGTAAAGCGTTTTACCTGCGCGGTAATCGTCTCAATCCGGCTGACCCGGACTTCTTGCATTTGATAATCAGACATTGCGGCACTCCCTAAAAAATCTGTCCGGCGCGGCTTAACGATGCGCCGGAACCTGTCGTTACAGCCTCTGGTTATTCCTGAAACACCTGCGCGACCAGATTATGGAAATGGGCAATGCCATGTTCGGAGATACCGCTGCCGCTGGTGTCGGCCATAATGCGGCCCTGACCGCGATACCCGCGCGATTTCAACCCTTTTTGGACGCTTTCAACCAGACGTAAATCTTCAGGGCGGAAGACGTTGCGATACCATTCGATCAGTTGTTTCTGCTCTTCGGTCAGCTCTTCGTTGGTGAAGTAGATGTCATAGTTTTGCAGCGTAGTTTCTGCATCCACTGGAAATTCGTAGATAACGGTCATCATGCCTTTGATTGGCGTAACGTTGAGCATGGTGCACGGCCACAGCCAGAAACCGTGGAAGGCGGCATCAACACCTTCTTCGAACTTAAATGACTGCTCTGACGGTTTGGCGAAACCGTATTGTAGCGTCCAGTTGCCGTGCATAGTATGCCAGTAACGATCAACCTGAACCGAGTCGGAAAAACCAGGGTGAGCCGGGCCGCAGTGGTAGCACTCCAGATAGTTATCGACAATATTCTTCCAGTTGGCTGGAGTTCGGGTCGTAAAGCGCGCCGCCAGCTTCAGGTCATGCACATCAGGGCAGGCTTCGATAACTTTGTCTGCAAGACCTGGGAGTTGTTCTTCTACGCTGCCCGCGTTCGGATCCATGTTGATAAACACGAATCCGGCATATTCTTCCAGCCGTACCGGGGTGAGATGTGCTTTCTCACTGTCGAAGTTGGCAACGTTTTCGCAGTTACGTGCATGCGCCAGGTTACCGTCAAGCTTGAATGCCCAGGCGTGGTAAGGGCAGGTAATCACATTTTTCGCTTTCCCTTCGCCGCTCAACAGTTGATGACCACGATGCGGGCAAACGTTGTAGAACGCGCGCAACACGTTATCGCGACCACGTACCAGCACGATGTTCTCGCCAATCACTTCCCGGGTTACATAATCATTGGGTTTCGCCAGTTCGCTACTGTGGGCTACACAAATCCAGCTCTTAGCGAACACTTTCTCCTGCTCGTGCTCGAAGGCCTGATGGTCGGTATAGAACCGGGCAGGAATAGTCCAGGCGTCCTGCGGGTTGGCACAGAAATTTTGCGGCAGAATAAACTCAGGGCTCAGATTGCTCATTGGAATACCTTTAATTTGTGAGTAAGAGGATTTTTTACTGGCGCTTAATTGTCGCCTTTGAGTAATGTCCCGGCCGATGGTGCGACGGGGACGTCCACTGGCGTTTCGGGGAGATGACCTTCAATTTGATGTGCAGGAACGTGGGCATAGTCCTGCCGTACCCAGCGAAGAAAACCGCCAACCTTCACCAACAGAATGGCGAGGAAGGGAAGTGCGGTCAGAACCACCGTGGTCTTCATGGTTTCCAGGGACGCGCCGGTGAACAAAATTGATAATGGGATCAGGGTGATGACCACGCACCAGAACAGACGTAAGCTACGCTGCGGATCTTCCCCTTCCTGCAGGTTACGCGTGCTGGTGGCCGCCATGGTGTAGGCGACGGCATCCATATGCGAGGCGAGAAAAATAATCATGATCGCCAGATACGCCACCAGGAACAGTTTCCCGGCAGGCAACGACATCAACACTTGCTGTACGGCTGTTTCGCCGCCTAACGTGGCCATAACCTGCGGTACGTCGATCACACCGTTCACAAATTGGTGAATGGAGTAGCTTTCCATCACGCCAAAGAAGAACCAGCAGCCAACGGTACTACCCAGGATTAACGCCCAGATAACCTCTTTGATTTTGCGACCACGGGATACGCGAGTGACAAACATTGCCACGCCAGGGGTGTAGGAGATCCACCACAGCCAATAGAACACCGTCCAGTTGCGGGTGAACTCACCGTTGCCGAGCGGGTCGGTGAACAGACTCATCTGCAAAAAGTTTTGTGTCGTCAGACCGATGGCGTTAATGATGTTGTTGGTGATGAACTCGGTCGGGCCGACAATCAGCACCAGCAGCGGCAGTAAAAACGCCCCCCAGCCGACCATTTTGCTCAGACGTTGCAAGCCGTTGTTGATGCCAATCCAGGAGCTCAGACAGAAAATGCCGCCAGAGAACAGGATAACAAACGCCTGTACGGTGAAATTATCCGGTAAACCTGTGAGAGCAGATAAACCACGGGTAAAGGTGGCGGCGGTGACAACCAGAGAGATGGTTAACGCGCCAACTGTGGCGATCAGGAACATCAAATCAACCAGCCGGCCCCAGACGCCCTGCGGATGCACGCCGGTGATAGCGGCGATTATTCCGGACAGGCTCAGCCCTTTGTTTTTCCGCACATGAAAGTGGTAGGCCATGGTTAATGAAGCCAGCGTATAGGTCGCCCAGGCGCTGATTCCCCAATGGAAAAAAGAGTAGGGTAAGCTGTATTCCAGCGCTTTTTGCGAGTGCGGAGCGATATTCAGACCCGGGGTCTGGTAATAATAGGCCCACTCAGCAACGCCCCAGTAGAGCGTGGAGGAACCTAGTCCGGCACAAATAAACATAAACAGCCAGGACAGCGTGCTGTATTCCGCTTTTCCTTCTCCCAGACGAATGTTGCCGTATTTGCTGGTGGCCAGCCAGACGACCAGACCCATCGCCATCAGAACGAGGATCTGCACGGCGGAACCCAGCATCCGGGTAACGCCGTTAAAAAGGGTATTTGCGACTTGTGCAGACTGCTGAGGGAAGAGACTAAGTGTGGCGGCGATGAAAAGAATAGCCACCAGACTGATGGCTATCAGCGGCATGTCTTTTTTCTTAACGTTGCTCAACATGGGATCTCCTGGGCACAGTTGCCCGCGTATGGCATTAGCCTGTCGTTGTTATCATGCTGTAGGGAATCAGTGATTTTGTGTTTAACAATTTTATTATTTGTTCTTTACATGAATTAAACAATTGCCCGATGCGTGAAGCAATAAAACACGGAACGGAAATAATAAAAGGTGAATTGGCGCAGGTTATTGGCGCCATAAAAAGCATAAAAAAGCCGCGTCAGTGACGCGGCTCATATTCCGTGGTTTGACCTCTAACGCAATGCCCGAGAGATGGCCTCGCCAACCTGTTGGGTGGTGGCATTGCCTTTCATATCCGGTGTTTTCGGGCCGCTGGCAATAACCTGCTCAATTGCCGCCAGAATACCGTCGTGGGCGGCTTTATAGTTAGCATCACCGTTGCCAAGGAAGTCGAGCATCATGGCGCCAGCCCAGATAGTCGCTATAGGGTTGGCGATGTTCTTGCCGTAGATATCGGGGGCCGAACCGTGTACTGGCTCGAACAGAGACGGGAAGGTACGTTCCGGGTTTAAGTTGGCTGAAGGCGCAATGCCGATCGTTCCGGTACAGGCTGGACCGAGATCGGAGAGGATGTCGCCAAACAGGTTGGAGGCAACCACCACGTCAAAACGCTCCGGCTGCATCACAAAGCGGGCGCAGAGTATATCAATATGCTGTTTATCCCAACGGATCTCGGGATAGTGAGCCGCCATTGCTTCCACGCGCTCGTCCCAGTACGGCATGCTGATGGCCAGGCCGTTGGATTTGGTCGCCGAGGTCAGGGTTTTGCGCGGGCGATTTTGTGCCAGCTCGAAAGCGTAACGCAATATACGATCGACACCGCGACGGGTGAAGACCGACTCCTGGATAACCACTTCGTGTTCTGTACCTTCGCTTACGCGTCCGCCGAGTGAAGAGTATTCTCCCTCGGTGTTCTCGCGCACCACGTAGAAATCGATGTCGCCAGGCTGCTTACCTGCCAGTGGGCAAGGTACGCCCGGAAACAGGCGTACCGGGCGCAGGTTGACATACTGGTCGAATTCGCGGCGAAACTTAAGCAGCGAGCCCCATAATGAGATGTGGTCCGGTACGGTTTCCGGCCAGCCAACGGCACCAAAATAGATAGCATCGAAGGATTGTAACTGCTCGTGCCAGTCATCCGGCATCATCTTCCCGTGATGGGCGTAGTACTCGCAGCTGGCCCATTCCATTTGCTCAAAGCTGAGTGACAACCCCCAACGCTCGGCGGCTGCCTGCAACACCTGAATGCCTTCAGGCAGGACTTCTTTACCAATGCCATCTCCGGGGATAGCGGCAATACGACAGGTTTTCTTCATAGCAGCTCTCACTTGTACGCCATCAAAATTGACTTTCCCCGTATCCTATAATTGACTGATTAATAGTTAATCCCCCTAACTGGTGAAACATAAAACACAGATCATGAATAATCTGCCGCTGCTAAATGATTTACGCGTCTTTATGCTGGTTGCA
The DNA here is from genome assembly GCF_030332875.1 of Citrobacter sp. Cpo045. Lineage (NCBI taxonomy): Bacteria > Pseudomonadati > Pseudomonadota > Gammaproteobacteria > Enterobacterales > Enterobacteriaceae > Citrobacter > Citrobacter sp. Cpo045. The sequence continues at coordinate 107,470 of NZ_JAOWGZ010000103.1, read as the reverse complement.
CGTCGTGCGGGATTTGCCGCCGTTGCCGAAGAGCTGGGCGTATCTCCGGCTTTTATCAGTAAGCGCGTTGCCCTGTTGGAGCAAACGCTGAACGTGGTGCTGTTGCACCGAACAACGCGGCGCGTAACCATCACGGAAGAGGGGGAGCGGATCTACGAATGGGCACAGCGGATCCTGCAGGATGTCGATCAGATGATGGACGAGCTGTCCGATGCCAGGCAGATCCCGCAGGGGATGCTACGAATTATCAGTAGCTTTGGTTTTGGCCGCCGGGTGGTCGCTCCGGCGCTGTCTGCGCTGGCAAAAGAGTACCCGCAGTTAGAACTGAGGTTCGATGTTGAAGACCGTCTGGTCGATATGGTCAATGAGGGCGTCGATCTCGATATTCGTATCGGGGATGATATCGCGCCGAACCTGATTGCCCGCAAGCTGGCGACTAACTATCGTATTCTGTGCGCCTCGCCGGAATTTGTGGCGCGGCATGGAGTGCCGAAACAACTGAACGATCTTTCTACTTTCCCCTGCCTGGTTATTAAAGAACGTGACCATCCGTTTGGTATCTGGCAAATGCGTAATAAAGAGGGCGCACACTCAATAAAGGTTACGGGGCCGCTGTCGTCTAACCATGGCGAAGTGGTACATCAATGGTGTCTGGATGGGCAGGGAATTGCTTTGCGTTCGTGGTGGGACGTTTGCGACAACATTGCCAGCGGACATCTGGTGCATATATTGCCTGAGTATTATCAACCCGCCAATATATGGGCGGTTTATGTCTCCCGGCTGGCGACGTCGGCAAAAATCCGTATTACGGTTGAGTATTTACGCCGCTATTTTGCCGAAAACTACCCAAAGTTTACTTTGGAATAAATGCTCGATAGGTTAGTCAGAGACAGAAAATAAAAAAGGCAGAATAATCTGCCTTTTTCGTAACCATGATTTAGCGACAAAAGAGCTTATTTAGACTCTTCCGCTTCAGGTAATGTCACGTTAAGTTCGAGGATCGAAATATCGCCGTCTTTTTGTTCAAGTTGTACTGTGACCATTTCGGGATCAATTTGTACATACTTGCAGATAACGTCGAGAATATCCTTGCGCAGCTGCGGTAAATAATGTGGCTCGGCGTCACTACGACGACGTTCCGCAACAATAATCTGCAGTCGCTCTTTAGCGATGTTCGCTGTGCTCTTTTTCCGCGAGAGAAAAAAATCCAGTAATGCCATAACTTATCCTCCGAACAGGCGTTTGAGGAAACCTTTCTTCTCTTCTTCAATGAAGCGGAAAGGACGTTCTTCTCCCAACAGACGGTCTACGGTATCAGCATAGGCTTTACCGGCATCAGCATTGATGTCGAGAATAACCGGCTCACCCTGGTTAGACGCGCGCAGGACTGACTGATCTTCAGGAATCACGCCAACCAGCTTGATTCGCAGAATTTCCAGTACGTCTTCCATGCTCAGCATGTCACCTTTATTAACGCGGCCAGGGTTGTAGCGCGTCAGCAACAAATGCTCTTTAATTGGATCTTCACCGTTTTCCGCGCGACGAGATTTCGACGCCAGAATACCCAGTATACGGTCAGAGTCACGTACAGAGGAGACTTCCGGGTTGGTGGTAATAATCGCTTCATCGGCAAAATACAGGGCCATCAGCGCACCGGTTTCAATACCCGCCGGAGAGTCGCAGACGATGAAGTCGAATTCCATCGTTTTCAGATCGTCCAGAACTTTCGCGACGCCTTCACGCGTCAGCGCGTCTTTATCGCGAGTTTGTGAGGCCGGAAGAATAAAGAGATTTTCGGTACGCTTATCTTTGATTAGCGCCTGATTTAACGACGCATCGCCCTGAATAACGTTGACGAAGTCGTAAACGACGCGGCGTTCACAACCCATAATCAGATCAAGATTACGCAGGCCGATATCAAAATCAATAACGACAGTTTTCTTTCCCTTCTGGGCCAAACCTGTAGCGATGGCCGCGCTGGAGGTGGTTTTGCCAACGCCCCCTTTACCCGAAGTAACAACAATAATGCGTGCCATAGAAATTCCTTGTTAAAAAGGGATCAATTCAACGGTTGAACTGTCAAAGCGTTCTCTGCTAATTGCAGACGTGCCGCTTTGCCATAAAATTCTGCTGGGATTTTATCACTCAGCCAATAAACACCTGCGATAGACACCAGTTCTGCCGTCAGATGGGTACAAAAAATTTGCGCTTCCCGGTCACCGCTTGCGCCTGCCAACGCACGGCCTCTCATCATTCCATAAACATGAATATTGCCATCAGCGATAAGCTCTGCGCCTGCACTGACGTGGCTTGTAACAATCAGATCACATTGTGGTGCATAAATGCGCTGACCGGAACGAACCGGCACATTTATTAATCGTGTTTTTGTGATGGGAGTAACGTTTTGTGGCGGAGCGACGGGAGCCGGGGCCTCAACGGGCGCAGGACGAATAGCTTTTTCTTTACCTTCAGTCAGTAAAGGAAGACCCATTTCGTCGATTTCTGCCTTGAGTCTGGCATCTTTGCATCCGCTAACGCCGATAATGCGCAATCCGGTAGACGCGACAACCTTCTGCAGCGCTGACCAGTTTACCGGGCTTTCAAGACCACTCACGTTAACCACTACGGGAGCATGTTTTAAAAAAGCAGGTGCCTGCGCGATTTTGTCTTCCAACGCCTGACGAATAACCTCGGGTTCTGCTTCATGTAAATGAACCACTGATAAGGTGAAGCTACTGCCTTTAAGCTCGATTGGCGTGTTTGACATCCTGGCCTTACTCAATTTGCTATTTATCATCCCCAGCGCGGGGTGATATTCCGAAGACTATAAGGCATGTTATAGTCAGTATTATATTGAGGCAAGCCACCATTCCGTGAATTCAGAGTAAAAGATATGTTTTGTGTGATCTACCGAAGCAGTAAACGTGACCAGACCTATTTATATGTCGAAAAAAAAGACGATTTCTCGCGAGTTCCAGAAGAACTGATGAAAGGATTTGGTCAGCCGACGCTGGCAATGATGTTGCCGCTTGATGGCCGTAAAAAGCTGGTTAATGCCGATCTGGAAAAAGTAAAACAGGCACTCACCGAGCAGGGCTATTATTTACAAATACCACCGCCGCCAGAAGATTTACTTAAACAGCATCTGGCCGCGACGAAACAAAATACACCAGACGATAAACGTTAAACTGCATCCGGCAGCAGCACGCCCCATCGATGCAGTACCTGAAATTGATAACTACGTTAGGGGAAAGTAATGTATCAACATCATAACTGGCATGGTGCTCTGCTGGATTATCCGGTGAGTAAGGTGGTTTGCGTAGGGAGTAACTATGCCAACCATATTAAAGAGATGGGTGGAACGCCTCCGGAAGAACCGGTGCTGTTTATTAAACCGGAAACCGCGCTGTGCGATTTACGCCAGCCGCTGGTGATCCCATCTGATATGGGTTCGGTTCACCATGAAGTTGAGCTGGCTGTTTTGATTGGCGCGACCCTACGTCAGGCGACGGAAGAACATGTGCGCAAAGCCATTGCGGGCTATGGCGTCGCGTTGGATCTGACCCTGCGTGATATTCAGGGCAAAATGAAGAAGGCGGGGCAACCGTGGGAAAAAGCGAAGGGCTTTGATAACTCTTGCCCGCTGTCAGGGTTTATTCCGGTGGCGGAATTTAATGGTGATCCTCAGGATACGATGCTCGGGTTAACGGTTAACGGTGAGCAGCGCCAGCACGGCACCACGGCGGATATGATCCATCACATCGTTCCTTTGATTGCCTACATGAGTCGTTTCTTTACCCTCAAAGCGGGCGATGTTGTGTTGACGGGGACGCCAGCAGGAGTTGGGCCGTTAAACAGCGGTGATGAGCTGGCTATCAGTTTTCATGGTCAAACGCTGACGACACGCGTGCTGTAATCTCTTCTTGCCGCCTTTTCGGGCGGCAAAACTTGCATCAGCGTGCCAGACTGGTTATAAGGTGCAGCTTTATTGCAATAGCGGATACCCTGATGAGCGACATACCTTTCTGGCAAAGTAAAACCCTGGATGAAATGACCGATGCCGAGTGGGAGTCATTATGTGACGGGTGTGGTCAATGCTGCCTGCATAAGCTGATGGATGAAGACACCGACGAAATCTATTTTACTAACGTCGCGTGTAAGCAGCTCAATATCAAAACCTGTCAGTGCCGTAATTACGAACGCCGATTCGAGTACGAGCCTGACTGTATCAAACTGACGCGCGATAATCTGCCCACCTTTGAATGGCTGCCGATGACCTGTGCGTATCGTCTGCTAGCGGAAGGTAAAGGGCTGCCGGAGTGGCATCCACTGCTGACGGGATCAAAAGCGGCGATGCACGGTGAACGTATTTCAGTACGTCATATTGCAGTGAAAGAATCGGAAGTGCGTGACTGGCAGGATCATATTTTGAACAAACCTTCATGGGCGGACTAAGCCGCCCATCGATTAGCAGGCGTTAAGGCTTAAGACTTTTTCGCCTGATACATCTCATCGCCATGGTTGTCATCTTCAACCCAGAAATTGATGTTGAATTGGGCGTCGTCGCTTAATTCAACGCGATGCCAGTACTGCGGCGGACTGGTCGCAAACTGACCGGCATTAATCACCACTTTTACTTCAGGCTCTTTTGCGTCTTCATTGGCAAAGCCGTAATACGTTACCGTACCTTCCATCACACAAAGCTGGCCAAAAACGCCTGCTGCAGTGTTATGGTGAGAAAGAAGTGCTGCCGGGACGTTGTCTTTCGTGAAGAAGGGAGTAGAGCGTTTAACTTTCCAGTTTGCCGGGATGCGTAAATGGGACATAAGACATCTCCTTGGTGTGGCATCCATAAGATGTATTTAATATAAATCTTATAGATGCCAGCAGGCAATGAATTTAAGGCAAAAAAAACGCTCCCGAAGGAGCGTCTCTGTTAGCGACCGAAGAGGTCACGTTTTTTCGGTTTGAACGGCTGTGCTATCACAACCAGCACGGCGACCACCAGGTAGGCGGCGAAGATCCCCAACAGCCACTGCGGCATTTCCAGGGTTAAAAAAGACCACTGGCGCTCAGCACAGTCACCGGACGCTAAAAACACCTGCGGCAGCCATTTGTCCAGCGGCAGCCAGCTTGGGAAGCGTGCGGCAAAATCACAGGTCATAAACGGGGATGGGTGCAGCTGAATCATGGTGTGCTCATACGCTAACTGAAGTCCGCGCCAGGCACTGTAAATCCAGATTATCATCGCTACATAGCGCAGCGGTGTTTTTGGTGCGATAGCACCCACCAGCCCTGCACCCATCACGCCAAATAATGCGCTACGTTCGTAAATACACAACACGCAAGGTTTTAGCAGCATGACGTGCTGGAACCACAGCGCGACGAGCTCCAGCGCAAAGGCGGTTAACGCCAACAATAACCATGCTCCACGACCTCGGGAGCACTGGTTTAAAAATCGCAACATAATCATTTCCCTGCAACATGCGTAGAGACCGCAGTTTAAACCAATTCACTTTATGCGCCACTAGCGGGAATTGAAAATTTGCGTAATCGGATATTTATCATGCAAAAAGTCAAACCGGGCAGTGATTTGCCCGGTTAATTGTTATGAAAGTGTAGCTAACCAGCCCGTTTGGGTCATCCACTCGGTCACCGGAACTAGTGTGAACTCGACGCAAAGCAGGCCGACGAGCGTCAGGACGAGAGTATAAGGCAGGGCCATCCACACCATGCGACCATAAGAGAGGCGAATCAACGGCGCCAGTGCAGAGGTCAGCAGGAACAGGAATGCAGCCTGGCCGTTTGGCGTGGCCACCGAAGGCAGGTTGGTCCCGGTATTGATCGCCACCGCCAACAGCTCAAATTGGTTAAGGCTGATGGTCCCATGTTCCATCGCGGCTTTGGCTTCATTGATATAAATCGTACCAACAAAAACGTTATCAGAGATCGAAGACAGCAGGCCGTTGAAGAGATAAAACAGCGTCAGTTGTGCATGTTCAGACGACTGCAACACAAACTGAATAATCGGTGAAAAGAGTTGTTGATCGATAATCACCGCGACAATAGAGAAGAACACGGTCAGCAGCGCGGTGAACGGCAGCGACTCGGTAAAGGCTTTACCTATCGCATGTTCGTCGGTGACGCCGGTCAACGAGGTTGCCAGAATGATGACCGACAAACCGATCAATCCGACTTCTGCCAGATGCAGGGCCAAAGCAACGACCAGCCAGACGCCAATAATCGCCTGGACAATCAGTTTGATTTTGTCCTGGCGGGTACGTTGTTGGCGGCTCTGATCGTCAAACTGTTGCAGGACATCACGGACGGTCTCCGGCAGCGTTTCGCCATAGCCAAACCAGCGCAATTTCTCGACCAGTACACAGGTTAACAGGCCGCAAATCAGTACCGGGACGGTAACTGGCGACATGCGCAGGAAGAAGTCGCCAAAATGCCAGCCAGCCGCTTTGGCAATAATCAGGTTTTGTGGCTCGCCCACCATGGTCATCACGCCGCCTAACGCCGTACCGACACCCGCGTGCATCATCAGGCTACGCAGAAAACCGCGGAACTGCTCAAGTACGACTTTATTGTGCTGATCGATATGGCTGTCATCAAGCATGTTGTTGTCTTCCGCGCGAGAAGAAGCAACGCGATGGTAGATACCATAAAACCCGACCGCAACGCTGATTACCACGGCAACGACGGTCAACGCATCGAGGAACGCAGAGAGGAAAGCGGCTGCAACACAAAAAGACAGTGACAGCAGCGTCTTGGAGCGAATAGTGAGCAGCAGACGCGTGAAAATAAACAGTAATAACTGCTTCATAAAGTAGATGCCTGCCACCATAAACATCAGCAGCAATAACACCTCAAGGTTTGCGGCAACCTCTTCACGCACATGCGTGGCGCTGGTCATACCAATAATGACAGCTTCGATAGCCAACAGCCCGCCTGGCAGCAGTGGGTAGCATTTTAACGCCATCGCCAGCGTGAAAATGAACTCGGCCACCAGCAACCAGCCGGCGATAAAAGGGTTGATGAAAAAAATAATCGGGTTAACGACTAAGAAGACAAGCAGTGCAAGTTTGTACCAGTCTGGTGATTGACCTAAAAAATTGCGCCACATCGCGCGGCCCCATGATAGCTCCATGGTGATTTCCCTACCTTTAAAAATGAAATCATGTTTTTATGTTTGACCGCAAAGCTTAGCGGGAGGAGGGAGTACAGGCAAGCTATTCACGAGACTGGCAAGGTTGGCTGTACTGTAGCGTTATTTGGAAAATGAAGCCTTGATCCACTTTTTCTTCATTGCGTCAGCTATCAGCTAAGATACCCATCTGGTATGATGTGTGTAACTATGTTTTGCTGTGTAATGGAATTTTTACTATGGTCATTAAGGCGCAAAGCCCGGCTGGGTTCGCGGAAGAGTACATCATTGAAAGTATCTGGAATAACCGCTTCCCACCTGGCACTATTTTGCCCGCTGAACGTGAACTCTCCGAACTTATTGGGGTGACACGTACCACGCTACGCGAAGTATTGCAGCGGTTGGCGCGAGATGGCTGGTTGACCATTCAACACGGCAAACCGACGAAGGTGAATAACTTCTGGGAAACCTCCGGGCTGAATATTCTTGAAACGCTGGCGCGTCTCGATCACGAGAGTGTCCCGCAGTTGATTGATAATCTGCTGTCCGTGCGTACCAATATTTCGACGATCTTTGTTCGCACTGCGTTTCGCCAGCATCCTGATAAAGCACAGGAGGTTCTGGCGACGGCAAATCAGGTGGCCGACCACGCTGACGCATTTGCCGATCTGGACTATAACATTTTCCGCGGCCTGGCATTTGCCTCCGGCAATCCGATTTACGGTTTGATCCTCAACGGTATGAAAGGATTATATACCCGCATTGGTCGTCATTATTTTGCCAATCCGGAAGCGCGCGCGCTGGCGCTGAGCTTCTACCGTAAACTGTCAGAACTCTGCGAGCAGGGCGCTCATGAGCAGGTGTATGAAACGGTGCGTCGCTATGGTCACGACAGTGGCGAAATTTGGCATCGCATGCAAAAGAGCCTGCCGGGCGATTTGGCGATTCAGGGCCGTTAATTGCTCAAAGCCGGATGGCGACGCCAAAGCGGCTTATCCGGCCTACAATACGTGCACTTCGTAGGCCGGATATGGTGTTTACACCGCCTCCGGGAATAAGATTTACAGACCGTTCATCCTTGGCGGGCAACGCTCCAACAGCTCCACGCTGCCATCTTCATTCTGTTGCTCCAGCATCACGTCAAAACCCCAAAGCCGGTGTACGTGCTTGAGCACTTCTTTGCGTCCTTTATCCAGCGGTGCACGGTTATGCGGAATATAGCGTAAGGTGAGCGAACGATCGCCACGCAGGTCGACATTCCAGATTTGAATATTCGGCTCCAGGTTGCTGAGGTTGTATTGCGACGACAACCTGTTGCGGATCTCACGATATCCTTCCTCGTTATGAATCGCAGAAATCTCCAGATAGTTGTGACGATCGTCATCCAGCACGGTGAACAGACGGAAATCACGCATCACCTTCGGTGACAGGAACTGGCTGATAAAGCTCTCATCTTTGAAATCGCGCATCGCGAAATGCAAGGTTTCCAGCCAGTCGGAACCCGCTATGTCCGGGAACCAGTATTTGTCCTCCTCGGTCGGCGACTGACAAATACGTTTGATATCCTGGAACATGGCAAACCCCAGGGCATAAGGGTTTATCCCGCTATACCACGGGCTGTTGTAGGGCGGCTGAAATACCACATTGGTATGGCTATGCAGAAACTCCAGCATAAACCGTTCGGTGACTTTACCTTCATCATAAAGGTGGTTCAGGATGGTGTAATGCCAGAAAGTGGCCCAGCCCTCGTTCATCACCTGCGTCTGTTTCTGCGGATAAAAATACTGGCTGACCTTGCGTACAATGCGCAACACTTCGCGTTGCCAGGACTCCAGCAGCGGGGCGTTCTTCTCCATGAAGTACAGCAGGTTCTCCTGTGGCTCAGAGGGATAACGCCGGGCTTCCGCCACGGTTTTCTCTTCCTCTTTCTTCGGCAGCGTGCGCCACAACATATTCACCTGGCTTTGCAGATACTCTTCACGGCTTTTCTGACGGGCTTTCTCTTCCTGTAGGGAGATTTTTTGCGGGCGTTTGTAACGGTCAACGCCGTAGTTCATCAGCGCATGGCAGGAGTCGAGCAGCTTTTCGACTTCATCCACGCCGTAACGCTCTTCACACTGGGTAATATAGTTTCGCGCGAAGATCAGGTAATCGACGATGGAACTGGCATCCGTCCAGCTTCGGAACAGGTAGTTGTTTTTGAAAAAGGAGTTGTGTCCGTAGCAGGCATGCGCCATCACCAGCGCCTGCATGGTGATGGTGTTCTCCTCCATCAGATACGCGATGCACGGATTGGAGTTGATAACGATCTCATAGGCCAGCCCCTGCTGACCATGCTTATACAAGCGCTCGGTTTCAATAAACTTTTTACCAAACGACCAGTGAGGATAGTTGATCGGCATCCCGACGCTGGAATAAGCGTCCATCATCTGTTCGGAGGTGATCACCTCGATTTGGTGCGGGTAGGTATCCAGTCTGTAGAGTTTCGCCACGCGGTCTATCTCTGCCAGATAGACATCCAGCAGATCAAACGTCCAGTCGGGTCCATCGCTTAACCGTGTGCTGTCCTTGTTCATGGAATCAATCGTAGCCATTCGCGCACCCTCATTGTTGGCGGCACTCTCTGTCTGGAGTACCTCATGTCAAGCATAGATCATGGTGTTAAAAAACGTGCTGCGGCAGAAATTTTTTCTTTGCGATTTCACGTTAGCGAGGCGTCGAAAAATGGCATGGCCGCAAAATTTTATGCTGGATAAAAATAACGCACAGCAGGAGATGCCAAAGCGGAGAGTCCCCAGCCATCACCGCTATATGTGAGGTAAGTCACCATAAAAAAGCCATATGTTGAATAATATTTTCAACTGAGTTATCAAGATGTAATTAGATGATTGTTCTTTTACTGTTAACGGAGTGGCTATGCGAGTTGTCATACTGGGAAGTGGTGTCGTTGGCGTGACCAGCGCCTGGTACTTAAGTCAGGCTGGACACGATGTCACCGTCATTGATCGTGAGCCCGGTCCGGCACTGGAAACCAGTGCGGCGAACGCGGGGCAAATCTCTCCAGGTTATGCAGCACCATGGGCGGCACCAGGCGTACCGCTAAAAGCAATTAAGTGGATGTTTCAGCGCCACGCTCCGCTGGCCGTCCGTCTTGACGGAACCCAGTTCCAGTTGAAATGGATGTGGCAGATGCTGCGCAACTGCGACACCAGCCACTATATGGAAAATAAAGGACGCATGGTGCGACTGGCGGAATACAGCCGTGATTGCCTGAAAGCGCTGCGCGCTTCTACCGGTATCGAGTACGAAGGGCGCCAGGGCGGAACCCTGCAACTTTTCCGTACTGCCCAACAGTATGAGAACGCCACCCGCGACATCGCCGTTCTCGAAGACGCTGGCGTGCCATATCAACTGCTGGAAGCAAACCGTCTGGCGGAAGTCGAACCCGCACTGGCAGAAGTGGCCCATAAACTGACCGGTGGTCTGCGCTTACCGAATGATGAAACCGGCGACTGCCAGCTGTTTACCCAGCGTCTGGCTCAGATGGCGGAGCAGGCGGGCGTTAAGTTTCGCTTTAACACCCCGGTCGATAAGCTGCTGAGCGATGGTGAGCAGATTTATGGCGTCCAGTGCGGCGAAGAGATAGTTAAAGCCGATGCCTATGTGATGGCGTTTGGTTCGTACTCCACGGCAATGCTGAAAGGGATCGTTGATATCCCGGTCTATCCGCTCAAAGGCTATTCGTTGACTATTCCGGTGGCGCAAGACGACGGTGCGCCGGTTTCTACTATCCTTGATGAAACCTATAAAATCGCTATTACCCGCTTTGACAATCGTATTCGCGTTGGCGGCATGGCGGAGATTGTCGGCTTTAATACAGAATTGCTACAACCTCGTCGTGAAACGCTGGAAATGGTCGTACGCGATCTCTTCCCGCGCGGCGGTCATGTGGAGCAGGCAACCTTCTGGACCGGACTGCGTCCGATGACGCCGGACGGAACGCCGGTGGTGGGGCGCACCCGCTTTAAGAATCTGCTGCTCAATACCGGCCACGGCACGCTGGGTTGGACCATGGCCTGCGGCTCCGGTCAGCTACTGAGCGATATCCTTTCTGGCCGCACGCCAGCCATACCTTATGACGATCTGAGCGTGGCGCGTTACAGTCCGGGGTTTACCCCATCTCGTCCACGGCATTTACATGGCGCACATAACTGATAAGGACGTGAGATGACCCGCCCGATACTGGCCAGCATTGACCTGCAGGCGTTGAAACAAAATCTGACCATTACCCGCCAGGCCGCACCGGACGCCCGCGTCTGGTCGGTGGTGAAAGCCAATGCGTATGGACACGGTATTGAACGCGTCTGGAATGCGCTGGGCACAACCGATGGTTTTGCCATGCTCAATCTTGAAGAGGCGATAACCCTACGCGAGCGCGGATGGAAAGGCCCGATACTCATGCTGGAGGGTTTTTTCCACGCCGAAGACCTGACGGTATATGACAATTATCGACTCACCACCTGTGTACACAGTAACTGGCAGCTAAAAGCATTGCAGAATGCGCGCCTGAAGGCGCCGCTCGATGTTTACCTGAAGGTGAACAGTGGTATGAACCGCCTTGGTTTTTTACCGGAAAGAGTTCCCACGGTCTGGCAACAGCTGCGGACGATGCCCAACGTCGGTGAAATGACGCTGATGTCGCATTTTGCCGATGCAGAGCGCCCGGAAGGTATCCAGGAGGCTATGACACGTATTGCGCAGGCAACTGAAGGGCTGGAGTGCAGACGATCGCTGTCGAATTCGGCAGCCACGCTGTGGCACCCTGAAGCGCATTATGACTGGGTTCGTCCGGGCATTATTTTGTATGGTGCGTCGCCTTCAGGACAATGGCGGGACATCGCTAACACCGGCCTGAAGCCAGTGATGACGCTGAGCAGTGAGATCATCGGCATACAGACGCTGAAAGCTGGCGATCGGGTGGGCTACGGTGGACGCTACACTGCCAGCGGCGAGCAGCGCATTGGCATTGTAGCGACCGGCTATGCAGACGGTTATCCACGCCATGCGCCAAGTGGTACTCCGGTGCTGGTGGACGGTGTACGTACCGGGACGGTGGGGACAGTCTCAATGGATATGTTGGCGGTAGATCTGACACCATGCCCGCAGGCAGGGATCGGGACGCCGGTAGAGCTGTGGGGGAAAGAGATTAAAATTGACGATGTGGCCACCGCCGCAGGTACGGTAGGCTACGAGTTAATGTGTTCTCTGGCGCTGCGCGTGCCAGTTGTGACGGTGTAACTTTATATAGCATTGCCTGATGCTGCTGCGTTTATCAGGCCTCCAGAGTCAGTGCATTTTGTAGGCCGGGTAAGGCGCAGCCGCCACCCGGCAAAACATCCGCTTTACTCATCCTCATCTTCAGCAACGCGAACACCGACCTTCAGCACCGCATTATCTTCCTTCTCGGCTACGGTCCAGATCATGCCAGCGAATTCCACCTGGTCACCGACGACCGGCGCGGCACCAAGCAGATGCTGGACAATTTCACCCAGCGTTTGCTGCTTATCACGATACTCGGTGCCATCTTCCAGGCCATAAATCAGCGCCACATCGGCATATTTTGCGCTGGCTTCAAGAATAAAATCACCGAAGAAGCGCTGGTCTAACGACACAGGTGGCGACTGGCTGAACAGCTTGCCAAGAGCCGGGAGATCGCGCTCGCGGCCAATAACACACAATACGTCGCCTTCACGCAGACGTGTGCTGCCGGAGGGGTGAAACAGCACGTTGTCACGAAACAGGGCGGCTATTCGCGTTTCTTCCGGCATATGCAGGTCGCGCAATGCGGCTCCTACGCACCACTTATCGGCGCTGAGCTGATAAACAAACTGCTCCCACGGGTTATCCGGATGAATATCCAGGCCAATGCGCGACACGGGCCAGCCAACAGGAGGGACCACCACTTTGGCTTTTTTAGCGGCCCAAGAAAGAGAGGTTCCCTGAAACAGCAACGAGATCAGTACCACGAAGAACGCGACGTTAAAGAACAGGCGTGCGTTCTCCAGACCCGCCATCATTGGGAAGACGGCGAGGATGATGGGTACCGCACCGCGCAGCCCCACCCAACTGATGAAAATGCGCTCGCGCAGATTGAAGCCGCGAAACGGCAGCAGTCCGGCGAAAACCGAAAGTGGGCGGGCAATGAAAATCATCCACGCAGACAAAATCAGCGCAGGAACCACGATAGGCAGCAGGTCGGACGGCGTAACCAGCAGTCCGAGCACCAGGAACATGGCGATTTGCGCCAGCCAGGCCAGACCGTCGAAGTTTTGCAGAATGCCAAACCGGTTGCGAATAGGGCGATTACCCAGCAAGAAACCACACAGATAAACTGCCAGAATACCGCTGCCTTCCAGCGCAGTGGTCAGGGCAAAAATCAGGATCCCACCGCTTAACGCCAATAGCGGATACAGTCCGGCAGGCAGAGAAATGCGGTTAATCATCTGCTGGAGCATATATCCACCGCCCAGACCGATAACGATGCCTAAGCCAAACTGCTGGATAATGTGCACCGCGAACATCCAGCTTAAACCGGTTTCGTGGTTTTGGATCATGGCGATGAGCGTGATGGTCAAAAATACGGCCATCGGGTCATTACTGCCGGATTCAATTTCCAGCGTAGAGCCAACGCGTTCGTTAAGCCCCTTACCGCCAAGCAGGGAAAAGACCGCCGCGGCGTCGGTTGAACCAACAATCGCGCCAATCAGGAGTCCTTCGATAAGATCCAGATGAAACAGCCACGCGGCCATCATGCCAGTGAGTCCGGAAGTAATCAGCACACCGACCGTCGCCAACGATAGCGCCGGGCCTAACGCAACGCGAAAAGAGCTGGCCTGGGTGCGCATCCCGCCGTCGAGCAGGATAACTGCCAGTGCCAGGTTACTCACCATGTAGGCGAATGGATAGTTATCGAAAGGTATGCCGCCTATACCATCTACGCCCGCTAACATACCGATAGCGAGAAATATCACCAGGATAGGGATACCAAGACGTGATGAGAATGAACTGAGTAAGATACTGCAGGTGACGAGAACGGAACCCAAAATAAAAAGGCTAATAATTGCTGCGGCATCCAACGTTCGGTTACTCCTGAATTACGCTGTTTCGTATTAATAAACCCTACCATAATAACGACAGAAACAGCGTTTTGCTTAGCCCCATTAGCCGCTTTTTTTACGATTTTAGTACCGGATGCCCACTTAAGGTGAGCTGAGTGCCGTTTTTATCATTTTTCAGCACCGCATTGGCCCCCAAAGGCAGGGTGACAGTGCGTTGTTCATGGCCAAAATCGAGGCCGCAGATCAACGGTACTGACAATCTGGTGCGCAGAAAATCACAAACTGAATCAAGATTGTAACCGGCATCGTAATCATTGGGTGCGCTACCGCTAAAACTGCCGAGAATAATGGAGTTTTGCTGGGCCAATATTCCGGCGTGGTACAGCTGCAGCAGCATGCGCTCGACACGGAATGGATGCTCGTTAATGTCTTCCAGCACCAAAATGCCGTTTTTGATGGCCGGCATCCACGGTGTACCCATCAGCGAAATGATCATCGCCAGATTTCCGCCCCACAGTGTACCTTCAGTTGCGCACTGCGGACCGTCACCCTGCCATTCGAGGGTAAATTGGGCATTACGCAAAGCCTGCCAGAAATGGTGCTCGGTGAATGCGTTCATTTCTTCGGCGCCGAAGTTCGCCGCCAGCATCGGGCCGCTGAAGCTAATCACCTTCCCCTGTGCCAGCAGACCACACTGGATCGCCGTAAAATCGCTGTGTCCGCACAGCAGTAGCGGATCTTGTTGCTGGCGGGCTGCCAGCCCCTGCCAGTCAATTTCTTCCAGTAAACGGCTCGCGCCATAGCCGCCGCGTACCGCCATCACAATGGTATCGGGGGTTTTCAGATTAACGAGCGAGTTCACATCAGCAAGCCTTTCTGCCTCTGTCCCCGCAAAACGCTGGCAGCGGCGTGCAATGACCACTGAATTGTCGACCTGATGACCGGCCTCAATAAGACGCGCAAGCCCACGTAAGGCAGCCTGCTGATTGATACAGTAGCCCGATGGGGCAATTAAGTGAAACCGGGACATGGCATTTCCTTGCTACAACTAAAACCAAATGTATATCATGCCGCGTAGGTATGTCGTTGTCACCTCAGCGACAGGTTCCGGCTATAAGGATAGATGACGTGAAATTGAGATGGTTTGCTTTTTTGGTTGTATTACTTGCGGGCTGTAGTTCAAAACAGGATTACAAAAACCCGCCGTGGAATGCTGAAGTTCCGGTTAAACGCGCAATGCAATGGATGCCGATCAGTGAAAAAGCCGGTGCGGCCTGGGGTGTCAGTCCACAATTGATTACCGCTATTATCGCCATTGAATCAGGCGGAAATCCGAATGCGGTCAGTAAGTCCAATGCGATTGGTCTGATGCAGTTGAAAGCCTCAACTTCAGGACGCGATGTTTATCGCCGCATGGGCTGGAGCGGAGAGCCGTCGACCAGCGAGTTGAAAAACCCTGAGCGCAATATCTCAATGGGGGCCGCATACCTGAGTATTCTCGAAACTGGGCCGCTGGCCGGGATTGAAGATCCGCAGGTGATGCAGTACGCGCTGGTAGTATCGTACGCCAACGGTGCGGGCGCACTGTTACGCACGTTCTCATCCGACAGGAAAAAAGCGATCAATAAAATCAACGACCTCAGCCCGGATGAATTTATTGAACATGTTGCGGACAATCATCCGGCGCCGCAGGCCCCGCGCTATATCTGGAAGCTTCAACAAGCGCTGGATGTGATGTAATTCAGGTGATGCTAATCGCGCACCTTGTTCGACTTTTCCCGGGCCTCACGTTCAAGGGAAAAAATAATCCGCTGTAAGTTCCGCTCCACCGCCGGGCCGACGTTGAGAAAACGAAAGCTCAGGCGGGGAGTGGTAATGGTTTCGTTTTTCCCATCGATAACCTTGCGTTCGCTAATGGAAATAAGTTGGGCGTCAACGTGATACACCCCCCATTGCTCCATATTTAGTTCAACCTGCGAGAAGCGCATACCTTCTGCCAACCCCTCTGGTTTTGCCACTTCTAACAGCCCGCCCATGCCGCCGAGAGACAGATCGAATAAGCGAAAATGCAGAATGCTGTTGTCCGGCATTTTTGCCGTGCAGCGATAGGGAGGATGCAGCGGAGCGCCGATGCGGAAATATTCCCGACGCTGCACAAACCACAGAGAAGGCGGCAAGGATGAAATAAAGGCCGGCAGTTGCTGATACTCGCCTTTTTTCAGCTGTGGCAGGGTGAATTCTACTTTGGCTCCCTGCGTTTCGGCGATAATTGAGATCTGGCTGGCCCGCTGTACGGCCTGGTTTTCATATTCCTGGCTGCCAAAATCCATGATCAGTTCATCGGGACTGACGGTCAGAATTTTGCTGATGAACTGGCCGCCTGACCAGGAGATACGCAGTGGAACCTGCTGCGACTTTAAGTCCCGAAGTACACCTAACACCGCTAACGGATTTTGCTTCAGGAACTGCTCATTGTAGTTACTCACACCTAATGACTCCTGGATGCCTGGTTTGTCGTTGGGTTATCGGCATTAATCGACGGAACTTAATACAAATGGATGAAATTTTTTACCAAACCCAATGAATTAAGTCTGAGTGATAAAAGCATGTCGCGATGGCTTGCCTATACTTTAAGTGCTGGCGCAGGAAAGTCTTGCGCGTGCGTTCACTGGAAAGAGGGCCTGAAAATGGGAATTATTGCCTGGATTATTTTTGGTCTGATTGCGGGGGTTATCGCCAAACTGATTATGCCGGGGCGTGATGGCGGTGGGTTTATCCTGACCTGTATTCTCGGTATTGTCGGTGCTGTGGTCGGTGGATGGTTGGCAACGATGTTTGGTATTGGCGGCGATGTCAGCGGATTTAATCTCCACAGC
The DNA here is from genome assembly GCF_030332875.1 of Citrobacter sp. Cpo045. Classification (NCBI taxonomy): domain Bacteria; kingdom Pseudomonadati; phylum Pseudomonadota; class Gammaproteobacteria; order Enterobacterales; family Enterobacteriaceae; genus Citrobacter; species Citrobacter sp. Cpo045. Next base: position 90,326 of record NZ_JAOWGZ010000103.1, on the reverse strand, counting down.
TTCCTGGTGGCCGTGGTCGGCGCGATTGTTGTGCTGGGTGTCTTCCGGCTTGTACGACGAGATTAATCGAACGGCCCCTGTGGGGGCCGTTTCTCTATGTCGCTAAGTCAGAATTGATACTCAATTCCCGCCCAGTAATTACGGCCTTCTTCGATAAATCCTTCGCTGTACACGTATTGTGTATCGAACAGGTTATTGACCGAAGCGTTGACGCTAAGCCCGTGACCGATGGCGTAGTCGGCGCGTAAATGGGTAATGGCGAAACCTGCGGCTTTCTGCGAGCCGTCGCTATTGCTATAGCTCGATGAGCGGGCCTCTTCAGACAGCGTAATGCTCAGCGGATCCCACGGTTTCAGCGTCATCCAGGCGGTGAGGGTTTGTGTTGGCAAATCGGTTATTTTGCCGATGTCGCTGCGTTTGACGTCCGCATGAATCAGGCCATAGCTCAGCCCAACATCCAGCATATCAAAGACTTTACCTTTAACGCCTGCATCCAGACCGGTGTAATCCACCCGGCCGCTGTTCTGATTCTGGATGGTATCGGCATCAATATTGTGTGAAAGAATGGCATCGCTGATGCGGTTGTAATAGACGCTGGCTTCGAATCCCCAGTCTTTACCAAGTGAACCATTCCAGGTCAGATCCACGCTGCGGGCGCGTTCCGGTTTAAGCTGCGGATTGACCAGCGCCACCTGGTTATAGGCCGGTTTCGAGGTGGTGTAGCGCTCTTTCAGTGTTGGGAAACGTGTTCTGTCAGAGTAGGACAGCGCTAATGTGTCTGAATTTTCAAAGTGATATTTGGTCATCATCTGCCAGTTGAAGGCCGACTGATTGTTGTCATCATAGTGGGTGACGCTACCATTTTTTTCGTGCTTCATGCCTTCCAGACTGTCGCGCCAGTCATAGCTTATTCCCGCCACGACATCGACGTTATCCGCTGCTGCCCACTGGTATTCGCTGGCAACGGACCAGGTGCGGTCTTCGTAGCGATCGTAAGCCGCATTCGGTGCGCCTTTCTCGCGGTGAACATCATCCTTCCAGTTCACCGCGAAAGAGAGCTGGTCGTTTTCACGCATATCCGCAGCGAGCTGCAGACCAGCCCCATCGCTATAGTCTGAATAATGACTGTAGCTGCCTTTTTTGTTTTTCAGATCGGCAAGCGAGTTGTACATCATCAGCGTATTTTCAAAGGTATCGCGATACAGACGGCTTTTCAGGGTGAAACGATCGCCCAGATGGGTGGTGCCCTGATAGTAATAGCTCTCTTTATCGTACTGTGGCCATTGCCAGTAGCGTGATTTCTGACTGCTGGTTCCAGCGTACGGCGGGTTATCTTTTTCACCGTCCTGATTAATATAGGTCAGCACATATTCGTCATTACCACGTGGGGTAAAGCCCAGCTTCACGATGCCGCGTTTGTCATCGGCGGAGGAGTTAATCATCTTGCCGTTGCTGCCCGCAATAGGGTTGTCCACACCGTGCGGTAAGCCAAGGAAATCCTGCTTCAACTGACTGCCGCTGAGCTGGATGTAGCCGAGATCGTTGCTGGCGCCAAATGAAGCGTGCATATCGTGGGCATTGTCTTTGCTACGACTCCAGCCCTGGCGATAGCCAATGCTGCCTTCAATCGGTTTGGTGGGCTTTTGGGTGGTGATATTGATGGCACCGCCCATCTGGTTCGGCCCTTGTAACAGCGACGAGTAGCCTTTGGAGACTTCAACCGAAGCGATATCTGAGGTCAGAAAACGGCCTAAATCGAGGTTGCCATCATAGGGGATGTATACCGGCACGCCGTCAAAATAGACGGGAACCTGACGGCTGTCAAAACCGCGGACTTTCACCTGCTGTTCATTGCGGTTGCCTGACTTTTGCAGCACGACGCCGGGAACAACGCTCAGTGCCTGCGCCACGTTTTGCTTATCCAGTTGCTGCATCGTTTCCTGGCCGAGAACCGTAGTGGTTGCGGCGGAGGCCGGACTTGACCAGACGGTCATGGTTTCGCTTTCCTGCCCAGCAAAAGCACTGTGCGCGAAAGCAAACGACAGGGCTGTGTAAAGACAACTTTTGTTGAAATTCATTATTTTTAGTCCATTTATTAATGTTATATGCCACGTGTGTCCGGGCTCAGGCTAACTTTGATATCCGCGGGTGGAGCGTAGTAAGGTGCGGAAGTGATGAAAAGTCTGATGCCACAGTCGAGATAACTCGCCAGCGAGGCGAGGGTAATGCCGCCAGTCAGCGCCAGCGTGCAATGGGGGGCCAGAGAAGGGGCCTGGCGGACAATTTCTGTTGCTTGCTCAGGGGTAAATTTGTCGAGTTGCAGGACATCTGGCGCGGCGCGTAGCGCGGCTAATGCCTCTTCTGGCGTATCTGCTTCAACCACAATCTTTTTTTCTGGCGCATGGCTGCGTAAGCGCGCAATCGCGCCTGTCCAGTCGTTTGGGTTGGTAAGAAAATGGCGGTGATTAGCAAACAGCAGTACCGTTTCGGCGCATCCTCCGCGATGGATAATACCACCCGCGGCGAGTATGGCCTGAGTCGCCAACAAACGCGTGCCGGGAATGGCTTTGCGGGTGCAGGCAATCTGCCCATCAGGATAGCGTTGGCGCAGTTGGCTCAACATGCTCTCAAGATAGCCTGAAACCCCGCAGCTCCACTCCAGGACATTTTGTACCGCTTTCCAGCCCTGGTGCAGCGCCGCCGCATTCCCATGTGCGCAAATCAATCGCTGTCCTGCACTTACCTGTTCACCATCGGCCACCATGTCGCTGACGGTCAGCCCTAATGAGGTGAGCATTTGTCTGGCAACGGCGGTGCCACTAACGCATCCGCCCTGGCGATGGTAAAATTCCATAACGCCCGGCTGTGCGCCAATACCCAACGCGCGGGTAGTCAGGTCGCCGCCCTGAATATCTTCCAGCAGCAGCGCGTCGGTTTGCGCCTGCGAAAAGTAGATCATCGCAGCGCCTCCCGCGGCACGCTGTCCCACCAGATAAGCGCCCAGTCACGGCTGGCGGGGGCAATCGTGCGTGGATCCTGCTGTTGATACCAGGTTTCCAGACGTTCGACCTCGTCGGCGCTCAGTTCACCCATACTCCAGCGCACGTTTTCCAGAAAACGCGTCCAGGTGCTGTTGTCCTGCTGGCAGTTGGGTCCGCGGATAAAATCAACATGCGCGTGGATCCCCATCTGATACAGGACATTAAGCGCATAGATATAGTTGGGAAGCTCAATCACTTCGCGGCCCAGTGCACGCTGAATGGTGGGGGAAACGAAAGATGAACTGACGAGATGAGTGGTGTAAACCCGCAGTCGGGCCTGATTATTCAGTTTGGTCATCGCCTGGCGCATATCGGCAACCAGCGTAGAGCGCGAAGCGACGGCGATATCGCACTGGGGTAAATCATCCCAGTGTTCCTCCCAGGCCCGCTGCACCCACTGCACGTGACGGGCGTTCATTTGCGCAGCGCGGCGGGCAGCTACGCTAAGCATGCCCTGGCTGTAATCTACGCCGTAAATTATTGGCATCTTTTTAGCCAGCGCCAGCGAGACGGTACCGGGACCGCAACCCATGTCAAACAGCGACTCCGCCCCTTTCAGGTCGATTTTCCCCAGCAGTTGCAGCAGATAGCTGTCGGTTAATGAGGCGCAATTTTCCGCCATTTTTTCCGCACGTTTATCCCAGTGCTCCGGCTTTTTCTCGGTTCTGTTCGCCAGTTGTAACTGTTTACGGTAAAGATCGGCAAAATCAATGTCGTCAATGAGCATTATTATTCCTTAGTTATGTGAGCCAAAGAGATGGCGAGCGATTTGTGACGGTGTAACGCGATACAGTTCCGCCAGACGATCGGTGGCGAGCTGCTGTTCAGGAAGCCCCTGCGACACTGCACCGTTCGGTTCAACGCGTACCACGCTGTCGGCGATTGCCCGGGCGTGCAATGGATGATGGGTCGACATCAGCAGGGCCATACCCGAGTTTTTCAGCGTCACTAGCGTGTCGAGCAGACGGATTTGATGCCCAAAATCCAGGCTGGAAGCGGGTTCATCCAGCAACAAAAGACGCGGACGCTGCGCCAGCGCGCGGGCAATTAACACCAGTTGCCGCTCTCCGCCGCTCAGCGTGTTCCAGCGTCGGGGCGCCAGGTGAGAGATTCCCAGCATCGTCATCTGCTGGTGCGCATTTTCACGCTCTTTCGCGCCGGGAACCGCAAATGCCGCCAGTTGCGGGGCCAGCCCCATCATCACCATGTCCAGCGCAGTGAAGGCAAACGCGCCGTCATGTGCCTGAGGAACCCAGGCAATAGCGGCGGCGCGTTGCCGATCGCTGAGATGATTTATGGCGACGCCATCAAGCAGAATGTCACCGTGAAGCGGCGAAAGAACGCCGAGAATGGTGCGCATCAGGGTGGTTTTTCCACTGCCGTTGGCCCCAATCAGACAACAGACGGAGCCGGGCGAAACCTGAAATGAGACATCGCGTAACACGGGCTGGTGACTGTGGTATCCCAACGACGCATGGCGGAGGGTCAGAAGCGTCATGGGCGATTTCCCCGTAGCAAAAGCAGCAAAAAGAACGGTGCGCCAATAAATGCCGTCAGGATCCCCAGCGGGATTTCTGTGCTGCTCAGCGTGCGGGCAAGAGTATCGGTGAGCAGCAGCAAAATGGCGCCGATCCCCATAGAAACGGGCAGCAACTGCTGGTGGTTATTGCCACTGAGGAGTCTGCCGATGTGCGGTACAACCAGCCCAATCCAGCCGATAATGCCCGCGATAGCAACGGTACAGGCGGTGATTAACGTTGCGCAGACGATCAGTCCCAGTCGTAATCGCGAGACATTGATCCCAAGCGATCGTGCTTCATCATCCGACAGGGTGAGCAGGTTCATGCGCCAGCGCAGCAGCAATAGCGGGATCAGTCCTGCGAAGATCAGCGGTGCCGAGAACCACAGATCGTGCAGCGTGATCGTCGATAAACCGCCAAGCAGCCAGAAGGTGATAGACGGGAGTTGGGTATACGGGTCGGCCAGCGTTTTGATGAGTGAAATTCCCGCGCCGCATACCGTGCCCAGCGCAATCCCGACCAGCACCAGCGTTAACACCGGGTCGTGACGCTTGACTCGCCGGGTAATCAACCAGACACCGGCGACCACGAATAAACCGCCCATGAACGCATACAGCTGAATGAACAGGATCGGTAAACCTAACAGGATTGCTAAACAGGCACCTAAACCCGCACCCGCCGCCACGCCGAGAATATCCGGCGAGACCAGCGGGTTGCGGAACATGCCCTGATAGGTGGTTCCTGCGCCCGCCAGCGCCGCGCCGAGCAGCAATGCAGCCAGTATGCGTGGCAGGCGGATTTGCCAGAAGACGATTCTGTCCTGCATTGGAACGCCATCTGCGCCGGCCACGAGATTCAGAACCTGCTGTGCATCCAGGCGATACGCGCCTGATACCGCGGCGACGCTCGCGCAAAGTACCACCGCCGCAATCATCAGAAAACCGAGGGTTGATGTTTTCATCAGACTGCCACCAACCTTTGATACTGTGCGTCGCTTAGTGTGGTGTGCCAGAACAATTCACTGTAGTGCTGCATATCGGTTTTAAAGCTCGCTTCAACCTGTGGATCAAGCCAGGCGTGCAGGCGGCGTAACCCCAGTAAACGGTTGATGCCAGGAGGTGCATCCAGCCAGCCAAACGGCAGACCGCTGAGAAACAGAATGCGCCGGTCAGCAACCGCTTTGACCCCTTGCCAGACCGGATCTTCTCGTAGGAACTGCGCTGTCACTGCATCCTGCACCAGGATAATATCCGGCTGCCAGCTGAGCAGATTTTCCATTGAGACCTGTGTGAGCCCCTGTCGTCCGGGGATGTGCGCCACATTGTGCAACCCCAGTAGTTCTGCTGCTTCGGTATGCAGAGAACCTTGTAAACCAGTCTCCAGTCCTCTGGCACCGCGCGCGGCATAAAAACGCAGATTCGCCGCGGGTGAATGCGAGAAAGCTATTGCATCATCGATAAATCGACGGGCCAGCGCGGCCTGCATTGCGGTTCGCGAGACGACGCCCAATACTTCACCGACTGCGCGCAGCTGTTCTGGGGTATGACGCAATTCGCCGTTAATCAGCAGCCAGGGAATCTGTGTTTGTGCGCTCACTTGTCTGGCCTGAGAAAGCCAGGTTTCATCGGCATTACCGCAGTCAATAACCAGGTCAGGTTTAAGCGCCAGGAGTGCTTCAAGCGAGAGCGTGCTGGCGCGCCCCGCCAGCCTGCCGAGTTTCGGCAAAGTCCGAATGTTATCGTTAAACGGGATGGCGGTCTGGCGAGAGAAATCAAAGGAGGAAAGCCCCACCAGTTTTTCCGGTGCGACGGCCAGCAGCAGCATGTCAGCAGGCGCGCCCGCGCTGACCACGCGTTGGGTCGTTTCTGGCTTCGGAGAGTCTCCAATGGCCACAGTCAGCGAGGTTTGAGCAAACGCGGGAAGATGACGTAGCAGCAGTGCAGATGCCACGAGTTGGGCAAACATCCGTCTTGTCAGTGGCATTATTGTTATCCTGAAGGTTACAAAATCGCTATATATTTACATATACAGCGAATAAAAACATGTTCAGAATCAATTTCTCACGGATGAAAACCCCGGATACCCCATAAGGGCTAGAGGCCATAGAGACAGCTGGAAGGGGGAAATATAAGAAAGAAAAATCCGCGACGAAGCGCGGATTCAGGAAGTAAAACGGCTCAGGCTATGATGTTATGGCGTCGGTTGAGTCTGTTTTTTAGACTCGACTGGCGCAGTACTTGCCGGGGTAGGTCGCGACGCGGGTACGTTGTCACAGGGCTTTTCTTTGGCGCAAATCAGGTCGAGCATTTTCAGCGTTACGCCGTTGGTCCAGCCGAAACCATCCTGCAACGGATACTCACCGCCGCCACCGCCGGTTCCAGTGGTGCTCACGTCATACTTCTCAACCAGCTTTTTCTCGCGATCGTAGGTGTGTTGAACATTGGTGAGGAATCGCCAGGTCACGTCCATGGCGACAGTATCCTGACCGTAATTCTGTAACCCGGATGCTGCTACCCACTGGAGCGGGGCCCAGCCATTGGGGGCATCCCACTGCTGGCCGCTTTTCACCGACGTGGTAGCAAGGCCGCCCGGTTGCAGCAGATGTGCCTGGGTGGCCGTGGCGACTTTACTGGCGCGATCTTTTGCCGCTGCATTGACATATAGCGGGAACAGGGCGGCAGCCGTGAGCTGGTTGCGTACTTTGTGGCTTTTCAGATCGTAGTCGGCATACCAGCCTTCTTTGTCGTTCCACAGGTACTTCTCGATCCCTTTTTGTCGGGCATTAGCGAAGCCATCGTACTGCGCCGCTTTGGCATCATCACCAGCAGCCTTGCTGGCGAGGGAGATCATTTTTTCCATTTTGTACATCAGCGCATTGAGATCGACCGGAACGATGCTGGTGGTGCGCAGAGTGCCCAGCTGATTAGGATTGTCCATCCAGCGGGAACTAAAATCCCAGCCGGACGCGGCAGCTGAACGCAGGTCGCGGTAGATTTCTGTGGCCGGGCGGTTCGGGTTGCTTTTAGCGGTGGCGATATCCTCTACCCACGACTCTGGCCGAGGCGAATCGCGCTCATCCCAGTAGCGGTTCAAAATGGTGCCGTCATCCAGTTTAACTACGCGCTTATTTTGCTGACCGGGCTGGAGTGTTTCGACGCCTTCCATCCAGTAGCTGTACTCTTTGAGCATCTGTGGGAGGTATTTTTTCAGCGCGTCATTCCCGTCGTGCTGCGCCAGTAGTTCAACCATAAAGGCAAAGAACGGCGGTTGCGAACGACTCAGGTAGTAGGTGCGGTTGCCGTTAGGAATGTGTCCCCAGGAATCAATCTCGTAAGCGAAGTTTGCCACCATGTCCGAGACCTTATCCCAGTGATTGCTCTCGGCAAGCCCCAGCATGGTGAAATAGCTGTCCCAATAATATATTTCGCGAAAACGCCCGCCAGGTACCACATACGGTTCCGGGAGCGGCAGCAGCGAATCCCATTTTTCAGCGTCGGTTGTCGAACGGGTGAGTACCGGCCACAGGCCATCGATATGTTCGCGTAATGATTGCCCGGCCGGGGGCACGTATTTCTCGCCGTCTTTCGGCAAGGTGAAATTCACTTGCACAAAATGGCGTAAGTCGAATCCGGACTGGTTTTTCTGCATCCGGTAATCGGCAAGGATCATTAATGGATCGCTGTTTGGCACCGCGTCCGCAAAGGTTTTCTGGTCAGGAAACAGTTTGGCTGTTTGTACATCGTTAAACAGGGGGCCAAGCAGAATATCAGGCGGCGCAGGCGTAGCGGCTGGTGCGTCCTCGGCGTTGACGGTAAAAGAGGAAAGGGCAAAAAAGGTGCTTGCGAGCGTCAGTTTTATTGCAACAGAGAGCAGGCCAGGATGGCGAGTTGCTGGCGTTATCATCGGTTAATCTCCTTAGCGGCGTGCCGAAGTAGCGGCATTTACCATGAGAAAACCTTAGTTCAGGAATGACCGTTGCGCGTGATCGGCTCCCCATTTTGCGAATAAACAGACATTTCCCGGCGTGAATAGAGAAGAAGCACACCCTTTGTTGGAAAGGATGTGCTTCGGAATCAGTTTGCGCGGGTTATCCGCTGTGTGACACAGTCAATGGTCAGAGTATCGCCCATCTTGATGCTATCGAGAGCCGCGCCTTGCTGACACATCCAGCACAGACCCATTTCACGAGCGATAATCGCCGGATGCGAGGCTTCGCTGCCGTCCCGCAGGCAGATACCTTTGATGGTCTTCGGATCGAGTTGCAGTACCGTAGACGGATAAATGACATCAGCGACCAGGATAGTGGGGCGCAAGAACGCGGGAATTTGTGCGCTCTCTCCCGTCAAATGCTGCAGTGAACGGGACAGCAAATCTTCAATATCAATGTATCGCGCCTGCAGATAAGGATCATCGAGCTGTAAATACTGCTGGCTGAGATCGCTCAGCACCTGATGCCAGGCCCAGGCGGCGCTGCACTGCTTTTCGCGCATTACATCGCAGGCCATTTCAAACAGTTCAGGATCGTCCAACAGCGTATGGTGACCGGAGAAGATGGCGGCGATATCTGCGGAATATCGTTCTTCAGCAAGTGCAGTGAGTTCGCTCAGATCGTTTAGCGTACTTTGGATGGCGGTCTGTAATCGCTGTTGCTCAGCCTGGAGTGATGCGGCTGGCTGCGGGTTTACCTCGGGCGAGAACGGCGTGTGACAGAATGCCGTCCCCGTGACTTTTGAGGGAGCCTGAGTTGCCTTGTTATCAGCATTAGCGGACTCGAGCGATTCACCAAAATTCTCCGCTGCCAGCTGTTTAAATGCGGCCAGCGCATCCTCTGCCTGTTCGCCTTTGGCAATCAGGCGCAGCGTGTCATTACAGCGTACCTGCAGCAGAGCTATCTGATTCAGGCTATCAGGAACCACACACTTGCCGTTTTTCTCCAGCCACATGTCGGCGTTAAAACCAGACAACGCGGAAACCAGCCGCGAAGCCGGGCGAACGTGGATGCCGTTAGGGTTTTTCACCACAATGGCAACAGAACGGGCATCTGCATCGGGAGACAGTGCAGCAGATGCGGGTTTCGCTGCGGATGGCGAAGGTAAACCCAGTTGCTCACATTTGGCGTCGAGGGCGTTCATGGCATCACGGATGACCCGATCGATATCAGCACCCGCGGCGGCGCTAACCGTCGCGGCCAGTGTGCCTTCAACCAGTGGTGCTGCGCACAAACGCACTTTGGCGGCAATGCCAGGGTCGAGCAGTTCCAGCGCGGTTTCCGCACTCAGTAATGCACTACCGATATCCATCATCACCAGCACGTGGTCCGTATCGGCCACGGACTCGATGGCTTCCATCACCTTGATCGGATCGGTGCCAATCGGATTCTCAGGATCATCAATGCCTGCGGCAATGGCGATTTTGCAATCACCGCCCATTAACATCTGCCGGGCCAGCGCACCGACGCCTTCGCCCAGTTGGGCGCTGTGAGAAACAATAACCAGGTTTACCATCGCTTTATCCTTACTCTCTGGACGCCTGAGCTAGCATTTGCATCATAAACATGACCGACGTTGCGCCGGGATCCTGATGCCCAATACTGCGCTCACCAAGATAGCTGGCACGGCCTTTGCGAGCCTGCATGGTGATGGTGCTTTGTGCTGCGGCTTCCGCTTGCTGGCTTGCCGCTTCCAGCGCTGCTTGTACACTCAGTTTCTGCTCGCAGGACTGGCGTAAGGACTCGACTACTGGCAGCCAGACGTCGCACATGGTTTTGTCGCCAGGTTCAGCCTTACCGCGGCTAATCACACCTTCTGCGCCATCACGCATCATTTGATACAGCTCTTCAAGCGTCAGGCTTTGATGAGCCTGAGTCACCTGAGCGGCGCGAATAAAAAAGGTGCCAAACAGCGGTCCACTGGCCCCGCCGACGCTTGAGAGCAGCACCATACCGGTGTTTTTCAAAATAAAGCCGATGTCTTTGTCTGCGATGGACGGCAGCTTTTCAACGACTTTGCTGAAACCACGATGCATGTTCAGACCGTGGTCGGCATCGCCGATCTCTCGGTCAAGTCCGGTGAGAAAATCACTTTCTGTGGTGAAGATCTCGCCGCAACGATAGAGCCAGTTAACAATTTGCGTTCTGTTGAGGGACATCATGAATCTCCTTATTTACCCCAGTTGAGGGCAGGGGTGTGAACCGGTGCATCCCATAATCTCAGCGTTTCGTCATCTACCTGTAACAGGGTGATCGAGAAACCGGTCATATCCAGAGAGGTACAGTAAGAACCGATCAGGTTGCGCTCAATGACGATGCCTGCATCCTGACAACGGCTTTCCAGGCGGTTATACACGCCGAAGAGTTCAGACAACGGCGTCGCGCCGAGATTATTGACCAGCGCAATAACGCGATCGCCACTTTGTAACGCACGCTTGCTTTCTTTACCTTCCTGCCACGCGCCCTGGACGTTGTCCCAGTGGCGGAGTGTACGGCTGTAGTTACCGTTTTCCAGCAGGGTATCGAACATTTCATCAACGGTCTGATCGAGAGAGGTGAAGGGGCGACGGTCAATGCCGGGTTCCCCGTGGATACCTACGCCAAACTCCATTTCGTTATCCTGCAGCGTGAACGACGGTTGTCCAGCGGCTGGAACGGTACAGGCGCCAATGGCTATGCCAATGGAGTGGCCCTGGTTATTCAGCTTACGGCCCAACGCCGCACAGGCTTCCAGCGAATCACCGCGTTCGGCGGCCGCGCCGACCAGTTTTTCGATCAATACGGTATTCGCCACACCACGTCGACCGGCGGTATACAAACTGTCTTTCACCGCCACGTCGTCATCCACCACCATGGTGGTGACTTTGACACCGCTTTCATGCAGCAGCTCGGTGGCGGTTTCGAAATTAAGAATGTCGCCGGTGTAATTTTTGATTATCAGCAGCACGCCTTCGCCACCGTCAATTTGCATGGCGCATTCGAACATTTTATCCGGCGTGGGTGAGGTAAAAATCTCACCTGGACAGGCGCCAGAGAGCATGCCCTGACCAATGTAGCCGCAGTGCATAGGTTCGTGTCCGCTGCCGCCACCGGAAAGCAGAGCCACTTTGCCCATCACCGGCGCATCTGCGCGGGTGACATATACAGGATCCTGATGCAGTGCCAGGGAAGGATACGCTTTCGCCAGTCCGGCGAGTTGTTCATTCAGTACGTCTTCAACACGGTTGATCAATTTTTTCATTATTTATGCTCCGCAGACAGTCCTGGATGGCTGCCAAATTCGGGCAGGCATCTGATGTAGGGTATCGGTTGGTTCAACGTCACGGCGACCGCTCGCTGCCGATAAGGTAATTTTGCACACGGGTAGTCAAAAGAAAATTGATGTGATTGGTGTTTCAATACGGAACATTAGCATCTTTTAATGTTCCATATTGAAACGTGGTGGTGCATAAAACAGCGGAAGTGAGAGATGCGGCAAAGTTTATGCTGACGGCATCATGAGTAAAACGTTATTCCTTACTCTTCTTTGCCATTAAAATCGAAAAACCAGAACAAGATAAAACCAATAAAACCAAAAATTAGCAGAATAGCCAGGGTATAGACTTCATATCGCGCGGCATCTGCAGCAATCGTCTGTAACTTGTCCATTGCCGGGGCTGGCTGCTCTTTGAATAGCATGAGTTGCCATTCATAAAGGTTTGTTGTTTTTATCTCTTTAATCGGTTCCCAAATATGGTTAGCCGCCGCGCCGAGTGCTAAAGCAGAAAACAGTGCGCCGTAAATACGTTGGCGTTTTTCCTGACGCTGACTAATAGCCTGGCGCATGAGCTGATCCAATTGCTCTATCTGCGTCATGAGCTCCTGACGTTGCTCAGACAATCCCCACTGCCGAGAGAGATCTTCACTCAGCTGGTTATGTAGGGCATCGTTGCCGACTAAAGCACCTTTATTCATGGCTTTTAGCGCCTGGGCTTTGGTTTCCAGCATCATTTCGGACCAGTCAGATAGACGACGAATTTTTCCCTTTCGGTTGTGTTTTTGCTGCGACTCGAGCAGATCCTTGAGCCACTGTTCAATCTGTTGGGCAGAGTTCGCCAGAAAATTTTCATACTCATGGCTTACATCCGCTACAGAAATGGCCGCTTTAATCAGTATCGCCAGATGTTTATCCTCTTCTTCGCGACAGAAGATTGTGACGCCATGACGGTGAGCGACAACCAGAATATTGCTGTACCATTGGCAGTGGTACTCGCTGGTGGGGGGGAGATCCGCAGGACTCCTAACGACGCGCGTGCTATCGCTCTGTGCTGCCAGCCAGGCATGAAAGGTGGGGGTATCGATCATTCGCATCAGCGGGACGATCGTAATATCACCACCCTCCGGGATGCGATGCTGATAGACACGAATGCATTTACCTTTTGTGCGGCAATCAAGTTCGGGTAAAGCTATTGGCACAATGGCGTTATCAAGATAACGGGTAAAATAATTTTCCCAGATTGCGGGCAAAACGTCTTTTTGCCAGGTCAGTTTCGAGCCGGGCTCTCCGGGAGCAAGCTGCTTCGGTGCCGCAATTAGCGTCATTCTGCCTTGATCGTCGTACCAGGGTTGGTTCGGTGCGCCTGGGATCAATTTATCGCTTCCGGCCAGGCGATAGCTTTCGAGAAAACGCGGAGTATCGTGCGGGCGTAGTCCTTGCCAGGCCACATCTTCACGTTGTTCCAGAGCGGACCACAGGGCATCAAGGCGTGTCCCCTGAATCGGGTTGAGCGAAATAACGATATCATTTCCCGTACCCACTTCTCGTGGTCGATAAATGGCCAGCAACCCAAATCCATTGTGCGTCCAACTGCGTTCTTTATCGCAGCGCGCGAGAATTTTCAACATACCAGAGGGGAGCGTTTCGGTAATAAACAGTGCATCAACCACCGTTTGCCGCCGGCCTGTGCCGAGATCCAGCAGGAGTTGGCAGGTAACCGAACGCTTGATAACGTGTTGGTAAATCTGTTGCTCATACGCCAGACTTGCGACCGCACTTGCATAACATTGCGTGTGCATGGGCATAATGCCTGCGGTGGGGTCTGGGTTGGCTATCATCATATCGCTCAACAGGCGAAGGCAGGCCAGCATGTTGTGGCGAACAACGGCAGTATCATCCATGGATTGCTCGCACAGGCTGCTATGCGCGAGTGCGGATAACAAGCAAGCGGCAGAACGAGTTGTATCATCACCGTCCAGATAAATACCGCTTTCCCATGCGGTGACGTATTCCAGCCACGGATGTGTTGATAGCGACAGCGAACCAGCGGCATCGAGATGGTTCAAAAACAGCAACAGCGTAAAACAGGTATCCAGAGAGAAATCTTCGATAACGATTCGTTGTATTCCCTGGACACTTGAGAGTTTACTGCGCCATATAGACCATTGACGATCGTCGGCATTTGCCACCAGTTCACTCACCGAATTGTAGTGACCTGCACGGTATCCTTTGTTATTGAGCGCGACACCCTTTTGGCTTTCCGTATCATTGCCGTCGCCCAATCCGATCAGTAGGCTGCCTGCCGGTGCATCACGCTGCGACGGATTGAACTCGAAAGTAAACAGCGGCCATGCATTATTGAATGCGAACATATAATTCTCTTTCGATGAATGTGTTGTTGGATCGCTCATTATTTGACTACGTTATAAATGACCCGTTGTGAGCGACTCCAGTTATCGCCAATCGCAATATTGGGCTCATGGTTTTCTTGTTTTACGCAGTAGTTCTTAACCAGGCTTTTTAACTCTGCCTCGTTGAGTGTGCCGAACATCAGACGCGTATTCAGTTCTTTCAATAACACATCATGGAGTGAATAAGTGGTCGGTCTTTGCAGTGAAAATTGCGCCGCGTCAGCCAGTAACTCACGCGCATTATCGGCCATCAGACGGCGCTCACAGCGACCTGCAGGTTCATTTTTGGCCATTTCTTCATCGTAAGCTTTCTTCTGGGCTTTCTCAAAATTAAGCGCTCTGTCCAGTTCCGCTTTAATACCCTGAACATCCTTGGCAGAAGAACAGAATGTTTTTAAATAACGAATCTGTATGGGGGTCAGCGTGCCATTGTGGTCCGCTTGCTGACGTAATTTACCGGCCATTCTGAGGCAGCCGTTTTTTTCATCCATCAACGACGCTGATTGTAATAGGGCATTCAACGTTTCCTGGCGATCTTCCTGTAATGCGGCTTCGGCATAATACAGTTTCCAGCGCATGCCTCCGGCAAGAAACAGATTGACAACCTGGGTATCACCGCGGTCGATAGCGGCGCGAAGATTTTTTTCATCCCAGGCAATGCCGATATTCGCCAGTTCTTTACGCGGATCGTTACTGGTTTCTTTTTTCGCCCCAGCAACCGTTTTACCCACTTCCCCGAGATCGCTACGGATGGACTCCGTATTCACCAGCGTCTTGGTTGAGGTTCCGAAAGTCAGTACTGAGCCAACAATAATGACGACGATACCGCCCAGCACCCAGGCTACTCGATTGCGAATGATGCGCGTATCAATTTTGATTTTTCCAATATCCTGAGCCTGAGCCACCAGATCATCCTTTATTTCCTGAACGTCACCGCCGAGATCTTCAATTTTTTGGGCTGTCTGTTCGAAATAGTGAGCAACCTCAGCATTGCTGTCATCAAAAAAGCGATCAGGGTTAACTTTTACCCGGCCTTCGTCGAAGGCCTCCTGTACCGGCTCAGTAATTTCTTGGTAATAGTAATTCATCAATGTTGTTTGGACGGAGGTTACCCGCTTATGATGCGCCAGACGGTTGCGAATTACGCGAATATCGTCAAGAAAGGTATTCAGTGTTCTACGTTTATCGTTAACAAAGCTGAGCAAAGGGGTATATTGATAAAGTGGAGAGTAGTGGATGGGATATTCGTCTTTATCAATAAATAGTGAGGCGAGTTCACTGAAAAGGGTACCGCTCAATACGTCATCACGATCGGCAACGTTGAGCCATTTTTTTACACGTTCCTGACCAAATAGTTTGTTTAGGTGCTCAAGTAGGGCTTGTTGGTTATTGTACGCTTCATTAATTAAACTACGAATGGTCAGCTCTAATGCTCGTACCTGCTGCAAACTACGTAACTGCTTTTCTTCGCCTTCGTTATGCAGCGTCGTTGAATAAGTTAATTGAGGCTGTTTTTCTCGCAAATATTCGAGCTGCCACAAAAAACGCAACGCGGCAATGGTCAGATTTCTGTCGGCAGGCTGGCCATCTGTATTTCTGCCGAGCCATTTGTTCAAGGTGCGTAATGCCGCAAGAAAGCTCGCCATTTCCTGCTCATTATAGTTAAACCGGGCCGCTACACTGCTCCAGTTGCCCAATCTCTCTCGGGCTTTATCAAGTGAATAATAAAACGTATCAGGCGAAAGTTGCGTGGGGGCTGGCATACCCAGCAGGGATAAAATTTGTGGAAACGCGCTGTCGAAAAGAGACAGGCAACGAGTAAAATCGTTGTGCTCAGAAGCAGATGAATGATCGACCATTATATTCTCACGTGGTTATTCGCTGAGTTTTCCCGGCCCGATCTAATCGCACTGTGTCAGGCAACTTTCCCTGCAGCCAGAATGCCATAATTCGACAATTATTCGGGATTTTTAATCGGTTCGTCAATATATATGGGGGGCGTAATATTGGTAGTAGACATTGCAACCAATAATGCGTTGCTATGGGTTCTTAACGCAAATTATGGTTGCAGCGATGGAATTTAATGTTTATTGGCTAACAAAATGCGCAGATATTGGGTAAGTAAAACGCAGAAAGCGGGGCAGATGAATCAGGCTACTACACGCCAATAATGCCACAAATAATGCAGCATTATTGGCGTAACTCACGACTGGCGTTTATCGTCGGTCAAAAACGTTGGCATATCTGCCGTCGTATTAGCCCGGATAAATTCCGCGATCTTTACGTGCCAGCAGAATACGTTCGCAGGCAACAATGTAGGCTGCGGTACGCAGGGAGCAGGATTTCTCAGCTGCTTTTTCCCATACGTGCACCATCGCATCAGTCATGATTTTGTCCATGCGATTGTTGATCTCTTCTTCACTCCAGAAGAAGCTTGCCATGTCCTGGACCCATTCGAAGTAGCTGACGGTTACGCCGCCTGCGTTACATACGACGTCAGGTACCACGATGATACCGCGGCTTGCCAGCATATCATCGGCATCCGGGTAAGTCGGGCCGTTAGCGCCCTCAAGTACCAGTTTGCAGGTCAGTATTTCTGCACGCTGACGGGTAATCTGCCCTTCCAGCGCGGCAGGGATCAGGATATCCATCTCCACGCTCCAGAAGGCTTCGCTGGCGATGGTTTCAGCGCCTGGGAAACCGGCAATCTGTTTGTGCTCCAACTGCCAGGCAGATAGCGCGGTCATGTCGATACCCGTGGAGTTAAACAGCGTTGCGGTGTGATCCTGAATAGCGACGACACGCGCACCCGCTGCGGCGAACAGGCGGGCGGCTTCGCTGCCGACGTTACCGAAACCTTGTACCGCCACGCGAGCGCCTTCAACTTCAATGTTCGCACGACGCGCGACTTCCAGACCACTGACAAAAACGCCGCGACCGGTGGCTTTATCACGGCCTAACGAGCCGCCGAGGTGAATAGGTTTACCGGTGACCACACTGGTCACGGTGGTGCCGTGGTTCATGGAGTAGGTATCCATCATCCAGGCCATGACTTTTCCGTTCGTACCTACATCCGGCGCAGGAATGTCTTTCTGCGGCCCAATGATAATGCCGATTTCGCTGGTATAACGGCGGGTTAAACGCTCCAGTTCACCTTCAGAAAGTGAGAACGGATCGACGCGCACACCGCCTTTGGCTCCGCCGTACGGCAGGTTCAACGCTGCGCATTTGATGGTCATCCATGCAGACAGGGCCATCACTTCATTAAGATCAACATCAGGATGATAACGCACACCGCCTTTGCCCGGACCGCGGGAGAGGTTATGTTGCACGCGATACCCTTCAAAATGACGGATAGTGCCGTCATCCATCTGCACCGGGATATCGACAATCAGCGCGCGTTTTGGGTGGCGCAGGGTGTCCACCCAATGGGAAAGTTCGCCCAGGTAAGGGGCCACACGCTCGATTTGTTGCAGGTAGGTATTCCAGGCAGATGTGCTGCTATCTGAAGCGTAAGATAACTTATCCATGATAAACCTTAGTTATAAAAGTAATATGTTCTTAATTTGGCCGTGGTATACAGTGAATCTCACCATATAAACCTAAATTTAACATTTTTTTCATAGAACAGCCTGCCTGGCTAACACGGATTATCGGTATGAGTAGTGTGGGCTTTGGCTTGGTAGTGAATAGTTATTCTTTATTTTGGCTGTCATCGCGGTTGTTTTGCGGTTTATGTAGTTTAATATGCATAACTTGTAAAAATCGCAATTTGTCAGATTTATGACGCACCTCTAAAAGTAAATAATATGATAATAAAATGTGTTTGCTTTATTGCTGTTAAGCTGGGCGTCAGTAGGTCACGGCGATGGTGACAGTATCGGCATAGTTGTCTGGCGTGTAGTTCGCGCTGGGAACGGTGGCGTAAACCGGGTAGGTAGTCGTTGTCCCCGTGCCGTTGCCTGCAACGGTATTAAGCGCAGTATTGCCCCAGATCGTACCGGAAGGACCTGGCGTCGAACTAAGCTGGTAGGGGACTTTATCCGTATTTGACCCCGTGCCTGCCATCACGCCGCTGCCTGCCGTATTGCCGTTGGAGGGTTGAAGTCCGATGGTGTAAGGGGTGTTATTAGAGCATGCTACGCCAACGGTGTTTGACGCCGTGAGATTACGACCCGTTCCGCTGGTGGGGGCAAAGCTGATGTTAGTCGCGGAGGTGATATTACACTGTTTGCTGACAGCAGCTGTGACGGTGAAAGGAAACCTGGCGGCAACGGTATCACCACAGGTGGTCGGCGGGAAAAGCAATCCAGGATTAAGGGTGACAAGGGCTGTTGCCGTCGTATAACTATCCTGATAATTTCCGGGGACGGCTGCCGTTTGTGGCGTGACGATCTGCGCCGATACCGTGAGTGAACCCGTCACTGGCGTCAGATTCAGCAGGTTAAGCTGTACCATCGGAAAAGTGGTTCCGGCCTGGTATTGGCTCCCCCAAATTTTGCTGTGTCCGGGATCCTGGTAAAGCTGGTATGCCAGCGTTCTGGCGGGGTTTCCGCTTAACGACATATTTCGCGGTGTCACCTGGCCACTGACGGCCGAGGCGCCAATATTAAAACAGAGATTGATCCCTGCCAGCACGTCACCAAGCTCTTTGGCGCAAGTGTAACTGAACGTCATTGATGACGTTGCGCCTGTCGCAGACAGTGGATTGACCGAACCTAAATTTATGGCTTGCACATTGCTCACCGAACAGGTTACCGCATGGCTAATTGCCGGACAAAAAAGTACGGCAGCGATGAGTAGCAGATGTCTTAACCTCATGAGCGCACTCCTGTTAGTGTGGGCGACAAACCAGTGGACCTATTTGCACAATCCCCTTTGCTGACGCGGGATAGTCAAATTGCACGCGACAACTACCGGTGTCCGTATCAACGCGCAGCGTGTTGTGCTGCTCCAGGGTGTCGAACCATGTCATTCCATCAAAGCCAACGACAGACGATTGTCCTTTTCCGTTGATGGCGTAAGCCATGCTGCCTTCAGGAATTGGCTTACCCTGATTGTCGACGAGGATAATCTGCGCAGCGTGGACGGGGGTGATGCCAAAGCTAACCAAAGTACCGGAACGATCGGCTGGCGTGGCATTCGTCTCAACGCGTGCGATCCGCATATTGGCAGGGAGATCCATCGGGTCAATACTGATCAGGTTTTTTTGATAACTGTTAAGCGGTGTGACCAGCAGTAGTCCCTGGTCATCGCTGCGGCCAATCAGGTTATTTTGCAATTTGACCGGAACATCAGGCACGCCGTCAGTTGAGACGACGGCAAAACCATTATTGATTTCTCTTGCTGCAAACAGGCCGCCTCCCATAGTCACCAGCGATCCGGTTGCGCCTGCATAACCGTAATGGTTATCCGGTAAACGGCTGAATCCCGCGTACGCTTTACCATAACGTCCCAGATATCCCACTTCTCCCTGGCCACTTTGCCGGGAAGCCTGCTGACTGGCAGCCAGATTCCAGCCCCAGCCGCCGTCGGCAGGGGGCGTCAGGCTGGCGTTGAGCTGGTAACCGGTTTCGTCGTTGGTACGTTGTAGGGTGCTGCTGGCGCTCAGATTGTTGTCGGTCGTGATGGTTACCATCAGATAGAGGCTACGATCGCGGTTGTCGTCAATGTTCTGGTTGAATCCGGCATTGAGTGAGATGTTGTCGGTGAGAGATTTAAACCAGCTGGCATTGGCGTAGCGCACCGCATTTTCGTGTGGATAACGAAACTGCAAATAGCTCAGGCTGACATTTCCAGCTGCTTCCAGCGAATAGCCAATGACAGTGTTGCTGTTAAGCGTGGGGGGCGGCTCACCGTAATGGGTGGCGACATCGCGATAATCGCCGGAAGTTGCCGTGGTACTGGTACTGAAATTAAACCGTTCGCCGGACCAACGGTAACCAAAACTGTACAAAAACCCGTTCTTTCCTGAGTCGGTACTTGCGGCAAGTGAGGTCGAAAACGTGCCGCTGCGGGTTCCTGGGATCCAGTCGTTACTGAAGCCCGCGTTAATCAGTCCATCGCTGGTTTCCGCGTGAGTCCCGGCGGTGAACGTATTGCTAAACCCGCGACGCCACGTAGCGCTCAATACTGGTGCGCTGGCATAATCAAAAGAGGAGTAACCATAATTTTCGCGTACCGTGCCTAATTCTGCCGACCAGGCGGTTAATCCTTCCCGCAGGAGTTGCTGATCATTGTAGAACGAGAAATTTTGTACGCTCGTTCTGCCCAACGCATCTGTCATCATCACCTGACCCGTTCCCGCGCCGCTGATGTTAGGCATTGTGTTGATCTGAAAGCTACCTGCGGGGACTTCTCCGTTGTAGTACCTGACGCCGTCGACGTACAGCTCAACGTTTGACGGTAACGTCGCGGATCCCAGATATGCTGGAAGCGGGGTGGTTGGCATATAGGGCTGTAACCCAAAATCGGTGCCTATCTGAATGCCGCCGATTCGCGTCGGTCGGGACCAGATGAGTGAACTTGTCAGGGTATCGCCAACGGTTAACGCCAACATCGAATCAGGAAATGACGTACGCCAGCTGGTGTCGAGGCGCTCAACGCTGTTATCGGCATATTCCTCGGTAGAGTACTGCGTCAACTGAGTGGTGCTGAGCACGCCGGTCGCATTGAAGGCGCGAATTTCGCTGAAGGTATTGATTGCGCTTTCATCCCCCTGTTGCGTATAGATATCATAATTGAGCAGCGCCCCGCGTGATGTTGTTGCCGTTGGCGCGGTTTCGGTGGGCGAGTTAAGCTGCGTGGTCGCAAGATCGAGTGAACTGAGCGGCGCAGTAAGCGAGAGCGTTTGCAACTGAACGTTGTAGTCAATGGTTAGCTGGGGGATATCGTTCAGGCAGACGGCGTTAGTGGCGTCTGGAGCAAAGCGAAAGCCCATTTTACGCAGAGTATCTGCTCCTGCATAAAGCTTTCCATTATCGTAGCCAAAATGAACCAGCCCAACGGGATTCCCATTTAAGGTGACGTCGAGATACAAATCGACTCCCGTAATCTGCGAGGTGCTATTAATAACAACATTTTCGTTCTGGTTATTATTCAGCGTTTGTGCGCAAACCATTCCCGATATTAATACTCCATTGAGAAAGCAATATTTCACCAGAAGCCAGGATCTGTTACAGATCTTGTACTGTTTTTTGGCCATTGATTGTGACTTCAACTTTCCCGCCGTAATGATTATTCCTGGCTGACGGGGAAACTATCCAGCGCATTGTTGATCCGGGTAAAACGTAGCCTAATAGTCCGGGTGTAATGACTTTTTTAGTACCGTCAGGGCTTATAAATGTTGCAGCAGATAACTGTGCATGCCCATTTCCCTGATTACTGACTTCAATAAATTTTTTGCCATCCAGCTGCTGTAATTTCCATTGCAGTTTTGCCTGCGTTTGTGCCGCTGATGTTGGTTGAATGAAAACGGGAACAGAATAATGCAGCACAAACTGAAGCTTGTTTTTTTCTACTTTTGCAGGCGGTAACTCATCTATCGACAAACGATAAGCGTCTTCGGCATGTGCCGAGGGAGGGTTTGTGCGAATAACACGAATCAACTGACGTTCTCCAGGGGCTAATGCTAACATCGGCGGGCTAATCACCAGCCCTTGAGAGGGAGAAAGTTTGTCGTCATAAGCGCTTTGACTCCAGCGAAAAACCCGAACCTGGGCATTGAGCACATTGTCACCCGCGTTACTCAGCCAGATACCATCGGCATTTTGCGTCGCTTGCAACGTTAACGTGACCGGGGCTATTTGCAGTCCGCTGGCGGTGGCAAGATTGATGCTCGCAACCATCCCTAGCAGGCATGCGCAGGCACACTGCTTTACAGGCAGTTTTACTCTCATATGGCTTCCTGAAATTAGTAGTTAACGTTAACCGTTACCGTGTCGGCATAGTTGTCAGGCGTGAAGTTGGCGTTCGGTGCGGTGGCATAAACGGTAAAAGTCTGCGCCAGCCCAGTTCCGGTTGCCGCAACGCCGTTTCCTGGTTCGGTAGTGGTGGCAGTATTCCCCCAAACCGGGCCTGTTGCTGATGTTTGATTGAGTTGATAGGGCACTTTGTCGGTATTCGTCGCCGAATTAGCCACTGAGGACATCGCCCCGGCGCCGAGGGCATTACCGCCGTTAGCCGTTGAAGGCGCGAGGCCAATAAAATAGGGCGTCGTCTTTGAACAGTTGACAGAAATCGTGTTGTTTCCACTCGTGTTAGTTGCCGTAGTATTGACGGGCCCAAGCGTAATATTTGAAGCCGAACCGGCAGTTACGGTACAGGCCTTTTGAATCGTCATCAGCACCTGAAATGTTCCGTTAACGGTTGCTGCATTTGCCACAGAAATAATGGAAAAGGCGCAGCAACAAAGAATTAAGCGTTTGTCTAAGACTAGAGCCATATCCTTTACCTTTTTCAAATAACCACATTTATTACTTTAGAAAAACAATAATGTGGCATAAGAAGACATAATTTAACCCTAGAATAAGTATTAGACGTACGCCAGTTGATCTAATGAATTTTACTTAGGAAAAAGGTGATGTCGTCTGCAAAAAAATAATACCAATGGGTTAGTATATTGTTTTATTTTTATGCTATGGCCGGGGTTAAGTCAGGAGGATAGAGGGCAACATATTCCTTGGGGGGTACTCAAAATAACCAGCCAAAAAATGAGAGTTGTATGATTTATCTTACACGTATTACGTGTAGGTTACGGGCTGTGGAAAATGACCTTATAACCTTGTTCATTCCAGTGTTGGAGCAGTTCATTTTGTCTGCGGGTTGGCGTAATACCGGTCCAGACAAAAAGGGTTTGCCCAGGGAAAAGTTCAGGTCTTGGCGATTCAATGGGTTCAGCCAGAACGGCAATATGCCAACCAGATTGCGATAAGCGCCAGGCTTCGAGCCACAGACGGGTTCTGTCTTCAACATCCCAGGCCATCAGGAGGGCATCCTTTCCTGACTTGCGCCGCGTTTCAGACAGCAGTGTGGCAACATATTCAATCAATGCGCCATCAAGCATGCTGTTCATTATGCGGGATGTATTATGGTCAAGTATCAGCCGTTGACGTACGGGAAGATAAACGTGATCGATCAGCGCATCTACGGGGTGAACGCGACCGAGTGCGGTAATTTTGGCTCGCAGCTTCGGCGGATGCGCCATGCGAAGAATGCTCATCATCTCTTCTTGTAATTGATTCCAGTCGTCGTCAGCTTGACGGGTACTGGTTTCCAGCAATGCCTTAACTTTCCCAACAGGTATGCCATTGCTAATCCAACGTTTTATTTCTTCAATACGCTGAATATCTTCTTCATCAAAGAGTCGGTGGCCACCTTCACTGCGTTGAGGTTTGAGTAAACCGTAACGTCGTTGCCATGCCCGAAGGGTGACAGGATTTATCCCGCAACGTTCTGCGACATCCCCAATGCTGTAATAAGCCATAGTTCCCCCGGACACTCCTGATTCTCCGTCACCGATATGCGGTTCCTGTTACTTTGTACAACATGCATCAAATTGTACAAAACATACAGAGGATTCTAGCAAAATTAAGATTTACTTTACTATTACGCAGGGAGTAAATGCTGAATTTTTATGTTCAGCATGAGGGCGGTTGTGGTGATTGTTTATTTATAACAATGCGTTAGTTATTTTGACGCTGAGAAATCATTTTTCTCTGGCCATGCAACAGACGGAATACCATTCAGGCAGGCTTGTGCAAAAAGGTTACCCTGGAAGATTTCAATACCTGCGGACTCAAGCCACATCCACTCTTCAGGTTTTTCAACGCCGACTGCGGAAATCATGATTTCCAGTGAAGTGCAACATTTGATAATTGCCTGAATGATGGCCTGTCTTGGTCCACTTTTATGCACATCCGTGATCAGCTCGCGGCTTATCTTAATTCGGTCGGGTTGAAAACGAGACAGAAGCTGAAGCCCGGCAAAACCTGCCCCAAAATGATCTATCGCCACACAGATCCCCGCAGCCTTGAGTGACTTTACGGCCTGCGCGAACGTATCAAAGCGCGATATAACTTCGCTTTCGGTAAACTCTACAATGATTTGTTCAGGCACCAGTCCGTGCGCCGCGATTTCGTTTATCAGAAAGCTGACTGCATCGGGTTTGTTTACCAGGGTCATAGGGAGCAGATTGACTGACAGCATTTTGTCGTTAAGTCCCAGCGCGCTTGCCATTGCAAAAGCAGTCTTTTTGCTCTGCAGATCCGCGGTATACAGTTCTTCAGGAGTTAAGTTGCCAAAATAAGTTGCGGGCGTTTCACCGTCTCTACCACGAATAAGTGCTTCCAGAGCAATGACGCGCTGCGACATAGGATCGATAATGGGTTGAAAAGCAAAGCTGAAATCGATATTGGACTGGAGTGTGCTTTCATCCAGGAGAGTACAAGAGTTGTCGGCAATAAAACTCCAGTAATCAGGCGCAGGTATTTCAAAATAACTCGATTTTTCCGTCGCAAGGACAAATGTGCGGAAAAACTGTAATGCCCGGTCATCATAGGTGAGCTGAAATTTTGATGTTCCCTTGTTAAGTACCGCTTGCAGGACGTCATTGCGTTCATGTTTTTGTAAATCAAATAACTCCATTCCCACCTTTCCGAATCTTCTCGCAGGCGCGTAATCACACATCAGCTCAACGATATTGTGGTGCCGTGGGTCGTTACATATACAACGATAAATCTCTTTTACCTGCTCCTCAGGTCCTTCAAGCAGTTGGAAAAAGTGGTGGCCATTAAAGAGTAAAATTCCCGTAACATCGGATCGCCGGTTTTTTAGATTTGCGGCTGTCACCATATCCTCAAGCGCTCTGAGGGGGGCGTCATCACGTAGATGGCTACGGTAAATAATGGTCGTGAGCATGGACAGTCCGGGATCAAGGGAAGGGAAGAGATATGGACAGTATCAAACAAACCATCTTATGTCCTGATTTTAATACATTATTCTAACTTTATTTTTACAAACAAAGGCCCTTAAAAAGATCGAATTCATTCGTTAAACGAAGTGGATTGTACAACTGAATTTGATTTTATGTAGTTTGATATTGATATAAGTTACTGATTATATTGATTTAGCACTTTTTGATAAAAAATGATGGTTCGCGTTGTACACATTTTTGGTACAACTTTGCTACTGTTATAAAACTTAATATTCACCAGCATTTTGTTACAGGAGCATGACATGCAGCAGCATACCGTTCGCACTGATACTGCAAGCGCGATTTCTCGTTACTTTGCGAAGGCGCATCTGCCAACTCAACAGGAAACATTGGGAGAAATCGTCACTGAGATACTCAAGGATGGACGAAATCTGAACCGCAAATCACTTTGCACCAAGCTTCTGTGTCGTCTTGAAAAAGCATCCGGGGAGAAAGAACAGAAACATTACAATGCGTTAATTGGTCTGCTTTTTGAATAAAATAAACCCCTTACTTATAGGGGTAAGTAGTGAAGGAGTTATGAAGAAAACTGATAGTGAACGCCTGAAACATGAAATTACAGGTTTGGCTGTGCTAGAAATTTTGCGAATGCATACAGACGTTTCGTTAGCCGCAGTGATTAAGCAATTGCGACTTATGCAGGCCAGTGAAATAGATGGCACACGCAAGCAATTAATTGACAGCGTTATCAATGATTTTACAAACATTAATCCGGGGAAGATAAGTAGAAAACCGGATAAAACCAGAGATGAGAGTGCTTTCAGTGCCAGCAAAAACCCTAAATTACATTAAAGATAATCTTCCAGACTATACAAGCGAGGTTACCATGCTTCATGAAATTAATGTCCACAGTGTAATGACGGATAAAGCTTTATCAAGTTACTTCCATAATGCAGGTGAGCTATTAGCAGATGAGTCTGTGGTATTGGGACAGGCGGTAACAAATGTAATTCTGGCAGGTGATAATGTTAATAATAAAAACATCATTTTAAGCCTGATTAGTTCTCTGGAATCAACAGTTGACGTTGTCCAGGCAGATGTTATCAGAAAAACCCTGGAAATAGTGCTGCGCTACACAGCTGACGACGTCTAAAAAGTCTTCATGTTAATATAATATGTACAGTACCTTTGTTATATGCTGAAAGCACTCATGCTGAGCATTTTTTTGATTAAGACTATACATAGCACCCTCTCTAGAACAATTGTGATTTTTCATTGAGGCCATAATGATGAACATCGTTCAGGAACACACTGGAAACGCAGAGTTATGGATTGATGATATTTTTATCAGGCAAGGGCTAAAGAATATTCTTGCAGATATTGTTTTCGAAGATGATAAGACGCATCTGGTTTTTTTCACCGCCAATCACTTTGAGGCGGTAAAAAGGCAAAATTACGATCTGAAAACGCATCGTCTGGTACTGCTGATTGATGGTCATCTGTACAGATATCTCAATGATTTATCACTTTACAGACTGCCAATAGATGTTAGCGTTGCCACATTCAAACAATTTATTATTGATATTACTCGTTCTGGCGGTATACACGACAATCAGTCAGAACTAAATATTTCGCTGACTGCGCGAGATAAATATATTCTAACGCAGTTAGGAGAAGGTCGAACTATTTTTGAGATATCCGCCTTGTTAAATCTACATTTGAAAACGATTTACCAGGCCAGGCAGAATCTGATCAAGAAGCTTGGTTGTTCTGGGCTGATTGATTTTCAGGGAATACTGCGAGCGAAAATATTCCGCAACTGGCTGGAACATGCCTGAATAAATCGACAGTTCGTACTTACTTTTGGGGGATACGACAGGGCCAATGGCCCTGTCCGATATATTTTAAACTTCGCTACTCTGTCACCAGTTCATTTCCCATCTTCTGCTGATGATGTTTTTTGCTCAACGAGAAGTAGCCAAATATTAGCGTTATTACCACAATGCTGGCCATAATCAGGAAGATTTCCTGATAGCCCACTTTATCAAACAACTTACCGACAGGCAGTGACAGCACGATAATGCCAATGGAACTGGCGATATTGAAGCCAATAAGATATATCGTTGATGACAGGCGTTTATCAAAATTTGCTACGCTGAATTTAAACACTGAAATAACAAACAGTGGGACTTCCAGCGCATGAAGCATTTTAATCAAGGAGATAATATAGATATCGGTGAACAGTGCTGAACCCAGGATTCGACAGGTCATGATTGTGCCACCCAGCAGCAATGCGGATTTAGGCCCGATGCGGTTAATCAGGAATGGAACCAGCGCCATACCGACGGCTTCCATAAAGACCTGTACCGAGTTGAGGTAGCCGTATACGCGTGGTGCCAGTTCGGGATCGTCAAATAAGCTGGCGTAAAACACCGGGAACATCTGCTGATCGTAGATGCTATAGAACGACCAGGTGCCGACGACAAAGATAACGAAAAACCAGAACTGCGTATCTTTAAAGATAGTGAGAAAATCATTTCGGGTCAGCGCGTCAGGTTCAGGAGAACGCGTTTTTACAGAAGATGGGGCGGGTGAGTTGGTTTTGAACAACACGTTAATCAACAGGAATAACACCCCCATTACCGATACGCACCAGAAGTTAATGTGTGGGTTGATGCTGAAGAAGATACCGCCAACAAATGTCCCTGCGGCGTAGCCAAGCGATCCCCACAAGCGGGCGGTGCCGAATTCAAAGTTGAATTTGCGGCTCACTTTTTCGACGAAGCTTTCTACCAGACCACAACCCGCGAGGTAGCCAAGGCCAAAGAAAATGGCTCCCAGCGCCATACCAAGTTTGAAGTTGGAGGTCAGCAGCGGTTCGTAAACATAAATCAGGAACGGGCCGCTGAGCGTGATGACTATCCCCATCAGCCAGATAAGGTGTTTACGGGTGCCGAGCTTATCCTGCAGAAAACCGTAGACCAGCATAAACAGCATGCTAAAGAACTGGTTTACGGCATACAGCATTCCCAGCTCCGTTCCGGACAGGCCAAGTTTATTTTTTAGCCATATCGCATAAAAAGACCACCACAACGACCAGGCGGCAAAGAAAAAAAGCAGATACCCGGACGAGTACCGATATTTGTCATTACTGAACGGCATATTTATCTTCATGATTTTTCCAATCCAGATCAGGTCATTGTAAGGTCTTTCTGATACGACGTAACGAGTGCGCTTTATTACGGGGTAATCGTCCTCCGTAGCGACGGTTGTGACTGAATAAAGCTGCTCAGGTGTTGGTTGTCGGGAAACGCGCTTAGCGCGCCACGCCGGGTGGTCGCCAGAGCACCACAAGCGCTGGCCTGCTCGATAAGTGGAAGTAGCGTTGACGTCGATTTGGGCCAGCCTTCCTCGGCGAGTGCCGCCAGCAACCCGGCCATAAAGGCATCACCGGCGCCAGTGGTATCGATACTTTCGACGTTATAGCCGCTTAAAGTTAGCCTGGTGTTTTGCCAGAAAGCGATAGCGCCGTCGGCACCGCGGGTGACGATTTTCAGGCGTGCAGGAAAATCAACCAGACGTTCGCAGGCGCTACTGAGACAGTTGGTCTGCGTTAGCCACAGCAGCTCTTCTTCCGACATCTTCAGAATGTCGCTCTGCCGGGCAAACTCGTTGACAAGGTCAAACATCTGCATCTCGTTGCTCCACATCTGCGGACGCAGATTGATGTCAAAGCTCAGAGTACCGCCGGTCTGTCGCAATGCGGCCATAGCCTGGGCGAGGGTGGCGCGGCAGTCAGGGGCAACCAGCGCCAGCGAGCAGAAGTGCAGAATATCGGCGCCAAAGTCGGGCAGGCTCGCCGGGCTGAGAAATTGATCGGCAGACGGATTGACCAAAAACTCAAACTGCCGCTCGCCGTTGGGAGCCAGTGAAACCAGTACGGTACTGGTGTGCTGATGTGCATCAAACTCCAGACTTCCTGTATCCACCTGCGCTGTTTCCAGCGTCTGATGCAGAAAGCGACCAAAAGTGTCATTGCCCACACGGCCAATAAAACCGCTGGCGCGGCCAAGGCGAGCCACGCCGATTGCCACATTGAAGGGAGCGCCTCCCGCGCAGGCTTCAAACTGCATATTGTCGCGCGGCAATAAATCCACCACAGCGTCTCCGAGCGTCCAGATAGTCATTATTTTTCCCCAAAGCAGTAAGACGGGTGTTTATTTGGCGCTGAGCGGCCAGGCATGCCCTTGATTAAAAATGGCGTGTCCGTTCTGGCTGAATAAGGTCAGTTGGCGATCGTCAGGTTCAGGATAAATACGACTGCTAAGGGTATATGCACCGTGATTGACAAATACCTCTACCGAGGAGCTGTCGATAAATAAGCGCAGATCCAGCCGGTCACCAACTGGCAGCGGCACGCTGCGATAACCAGAGAGACTATGCTGCGGGTAGCGACGATCCAGCACCAGACGCTGTGCCTGAGCATCGACGTAGACCCGTAGTCCGCCACCCAGCGCGATACCATATTCTTCAGCACTGCTGCGGGCGATATCGATGCTCAGTTCGACTTCAATAGCGTGCGCCTGCTCCTCTACCATCAGGATGCGATTGTGCAGTTCGCTGACCGGCCAGACATGAAGCTCACCGCGTAATAATTCCAGCTCTTTGACCGGGTTCATGCGCAGCCGCTGATCGGTATCGAGCGTCACCTCGCGGGGGAGGGTAAGCATGCCCGCCCAGCCGTCGGCTTGTTCTGGCATTGGCGATTCCCACATCGACAGCCAGCCAATCACGATGCGGCGCCCATCCGGGGTGGTAAATGACTGGGGGGCGTAAAAATCATGCCCGTGATCCATCTCCTGGAAGGCGTGGGTGACGTGAAAATGGAGATTATCCTGCCATTCGCCGACCATATAGCCGCTCTGGAACAGGTTACGGCAATCGTATCCGTCTGCGGCGATGCCCTGCGGCGAGAACATGAAGACGAGCTTATCGTTGAGTGGGAAGAGGTCTGGGCACTCCCACATGTAGCCCATGCCGTCATCGGCCCTGCCGAGCGTGCTGGCAAACTGCCAGTGCTGTAGATCTTGCGAGCGATAGAGCTGCACTTCGCCCACGTCATCGACCCGGGCGCCCACCACCATGTACCAGTTGTCTCCCTCTTGCCAGACTTTCGGATCGCGAAAATGGTGTACGCCTCGCGGGGTATCCAGAATCATGCCCTGGCGTTCAAAGTGAATCCCGTCGGTGCTGGTGGCCAGGCACTGTACCTGATACAGGTTTTCCTCTTTCGCCTCGCCGTCAAACTTGTGTCCGGTGTAGATCAGGGCCAGCTTATTACCTTCAACCACCGCTGAACCGGAAAAACAGCCGTCTTTATCTTCCGGCCCTTCTGGTGCCAGTGCGATGGGTAAGTGCTCCCAGTTCACCATATCGCGGCTGCGCGCATGGCCCCAGTGCATTGGTCCCCAGACCGGCTGCCACGGATAGTGCTGATAGAACGCATGGTAGTAACCATCGAACCAGGACAGGCCGTTGGGATCGTTCATCCAACCCGCTGGTGGCGCCAGGTGATAGCGTGGATACCAGCGCGGGTTTACAAGGTCTTTCTGCTGGCTTAAGGCTTCGTTGGCTTTGGAAAGTAGTGACGTCATTTGCTTGTCCCTGTAAGTGAATTGATCAAAAGATAACGTTAACATTCTCGGTTTTCTCGCAGATTTGATGGTAATATCGATGTTAATCACAAAAGTTAACGTTAACATTTTGCGGGCGTTATCGAGATCGCATTTTCAGACCCCGGCAAAGTGAACATCGGCGAAGGAGAGGGTATGGCATCTTTAAAGGATGTGGCGCAGCGGGCTAACGTCTCGTTAATGACCGTATCGCGGGCGATTAACGAGCCCGAACGACTACGGCCTGAAACCTATAAAAAGGTGATGGAAGCGGTAGATGCGCTGGGGTATGTCTCCGATCTCTCCGCTAAAAAAATTCGTGGTGCAAAAACCACGGCTAACACGATTGGGGTGCTGGCGCTTGACACCATGACTACGCCATTTTCCGTCGAGATAACGCTCTCTATCGAAGAGACCGCGCGGGCGCACGGTTGGAATAGCTTTGTGGTGAATATGTTCAGCAATGACAAGCCAGAGAAAATGGTTGATCTGCTGTTGGCGCATCGCCCGGACGGTATTATCTACACCGCGATGGGACTGCGCCAGGTACCGGTACCGGAAAAGCTGCATAAGTATCGCTGCGTGCTGGCGAACTGTGAAAGCACAAGCGGCCCTTTTCCCACCTATATTCCCGATGATGAACAAGGGCAATATCTTGGCGTGAAAGCGCTGCTGGCCGCAGGCTATCGCCGACTGCTGTGCATCCACCTGCCGAAAGGAATTGTGGCGACCGATCGCCGTCGGGCGGGAATGGAAAGGGCTTGTCGTGAAGCGGGTGTCGACCCTGATGCAATGTTCCACCACTATCTTCCGCCGGGCGAGCGCCACCATATTGATGCGGCGGAGATTGCCGGGCATTACCTGAGCGGCGCGCGCCCGATGTTCGATGCGGTGGTGTGCGGTAACGACCGCGTGGCTTTTGTTATTTACCAGGTCTTGCTGGGGCGAGGGCTGCGCATTCCGCAGGACGTCGCTGTGCTGGGCTATGACAATATGGTGGGCACCGGCGAGCTTTTTTTGCCGCCGCTATCAACGGTACAGCTGCCGCACTATGAAATCGGTCGTCTTAGCGCGCTGCATCTAATCCAGGGGCTCGATCACCGGGATACCGTGCGGGTAGACAGCCCCTGGCTTCCGCGCGCCTCAATATGATTAACCTAACTGCTTCGTTTCATCAACCGGAGGGATGTGTGAATTATGTGGGGGGTATCGCTAATTTGCTGGTGGATGTTACAAAACTGAAACGTGGGGGTACTGCTAAGTCACGGTTTAGCGCGCAAGGCTCAAAGTTGGGGCGTGTATTAAACTCTCGTCGTAATTTAGGGTTTCAATAAAATAACCGTTATTTATTAATGTTAACGTATCAATACATCGTAACTTACAAAACGTTTAGATTTTAGTTCGTACTTACCCATCTATCGCTCTTCTCTGCTCATTCTGCTTCTGTAACTTCAGCGGGACGCACAAGCGTCCACCACATTAACCACATGCAATAGTTCAGCTCAGTGACATCGGATTCTACGGCGGTTATAGGCTTTTACGTCCCTTTTTTAGCCTACAGATAAACCGTGAAAATTGTGATCCCGTACTCAGATAGTGCATTCCGTGGTTGCCTTTTAACCATAGACTTTTATTGTATTCTCATTGTATACAATTAAAATACAGGAGAGTGAGTATGAAAGTGATTGATACCCATAACCATGTTTGGCATTGCCAGGGAGAACATTTTGCCTGGATCACAGACGATCTGGCGGCAATTCGCCGTGATTTTCTTATTGACGATTTGCAGGCCGTATTGGCTGAAAACCACATCGAAGGCGCCATTTTAGTACAAGCCATCCCTTCAATTGAGGAGACCGAATGGCTGCTGGAAATAGCTGAGCATCACGATGAAGTAAAAGGTGTTGTGGGATGGGTGGATATAAACCGCGGGGCTGGGATCGCAGAGGATTTGCAGAGACTGCAGAGAAAATCCCGCTATCTGAAAGGGATCCGCTATATGTCTCAGGGCTTGCCTGAGAGCCATTTAGTGACCCCGCAATTTATCCAGGGGGTACGTTGCGTTGGAGAGCAGGGGCTGGTGTATGAACTGCTGGTTACGCACCAACAGCTGGAGGCGGCAAGCCAGCTTATCTCTGCTTGTCCGGAAGTGACCTTTGTTATCGAACATGCGGCAAAACCCGCAGTTCGCGACGGAGAAATTACCCGCTGGCGTGAACAGTTAATGTTGATTGGTGAGGCTTACAGCAATGTTTTTTGCAAACTATCAGGCCTGGTCACGGAAGCAGATTATGCCCGCTGGACGGGACCTGGGCAGGCGAGCCAGGAGCTTGAACCTTATTTTAGCTCGGTTTTTGCCGCATTTGGTGATGAGCGAGTGATGTATGGATCCGACTGGCCTGTTTCTCTACTGGCATTACCGTATGCCGACACTTTAGGGCTTTACCAGAACTACCTGCAATCTCACCAGGCTCTTTCCAGCGATAACTTTTTTTATCGCGTGGCAGAGAAGGTTTACTCATTAAAGTAACAGGGGGGCACTTATGGAAGTCGTTCAATATATCCTCGGATTTGGCCCGGCAGTGGTCATTCCAATGATTATGTTTTTATTTGCCGTGCTATTTGGCGCGAAACTTGCCGATGCGGCGAAAAATGCAATGACGGTAGGTATTGGTTTTCTCGGTCTTTCGTTGCTGATCGGTTTTATGGTGACATCACTCAGCAGCTCGACAGAAGCGATGGTAAAAAACCTCAATCTTCATTATGAAGTATTGGATCTGGGCTGGCCGTTAATTAGCGCCTTCAGTCTGGCTGCGCTTTCTCTACCGATTGTTTATGCGTTATGTTTTGCCACTAATTTGTTGATGATTTCAACCAATACCACCAAAACCCTTAACGTTGATTTTTGGAATTACTGGCACTTTGTATTTGCCGGAATCATCGTTGAACAGGTGACGGGTTCATTTTGGATGGGAATTTTTGCAAGTTGGATCACATTTATTATTACGCTAAAAATCGCCGATTACATTGCCCCACATGTGCAGAAATTCTGTGACACGCCAAACGTGACCATTACTCAGGCGGAGATCGTCGCATGGGCCCCGCTGGCATTTTTAATGGACCGTGTAATTGATCGCATTCCGTTGATTAACAAAATTGACCTTAATCTCAGCAAAATTGAAGCCAAACTAGGGTTTTTTGGTAGTCCGTTAGCGATGGGGGCCATTCTGGGGGTGATCATCGGTATGCTTGGCGCGCTACCGTTCAGCGATATTATTAAGAGTGGGATGAATTTTGCTGCGGTCATGGTGTTATTACCGACGATGGCGGGAGTGTTGGTCAGTGGTCTGGTACCGATTACTGAAATTGCTTCTGAATGGGTAAAGAAACGTTTTCCAACAAAGTCACTTTATTTTGGTATCAGTGGTGAAATTGCTTTTAAAAATCCTGCGGTATTGTCTGTAGGTATTTTGATGGTGCCACTCATGATCCTAATTAGTACTATTTTGCCTTTTAATACCATGATGCCATTCGCTGATATTCCTTATCTGCCGATATTTGTTGTCTTTGGCACGGTTGCATGCAACGGAAACATGTTTCGTGGATTAATTAATGGCATTGTCATCGTGTGTGGGATCCTGTGGTTTGGTTCGGATCTCGCGGTTGTGTCGCAGGCTTTGGCCGAAAAGGCGCAACTGAATGTGCCAAAAGAGATGATGGCCTCATCAATTGATGGTGGCTCACATGCTATATCTTATATCTTCTACAAAATGTTCGAACTGTTAAAAGGAATGAATCCTGCACTCTTGTGTCTTTTTTCTATTGTAGTGACCGGGGTTATTATTTATGTGCTGAAGTTGATTTTCAATATTAATAATAAATCAACGACTGCGGCCTCATTAACTGCTAACAAAGTTGACTAGGAATACTGATAAACATCAGGGGAATATTATGATTACTCAGAATACAATTAAAAGTGTAGAGCTTAGTGTACCTTCTTTAACCTTCGGCGCAGCCAGCCTGGCTAATTTATTCAGAACGCTGAGCAATAACGAAGCCATGGACATTGTTGATAAGGCAATTCAGGTTGGCTGGCGCTACTTTGATACTGCACCACATTATGGCAGCGGACTTTCTGAACTGCGTTTAGGTCTGGGATTACGTGGACTGGAGCGTAGCGAATATGTTTTGTCCACCAAGGTTGGTCGCCTGCTGCAATCCCGGAAACAAGAGCCAGGCCTTGAAGCAGGGGAATTTTTTTATGATGAGAACCCTTTTAACCGACAGGCTGATTACTCCTATGAGGGCATCATGCGCTCATACGAAAACTCTATCCAGCGGCTGGGAACCCGTTATATCGACATTCTCTATGTACACGATCTCGGCACTTATACCTACGGCAATACGGAACTGGAACGCCAACATTTTAAAACCTTCTGCGAGTCAGGGCAGAAGGCTTTAGAAGAGCTAAAGCGCAATGGTGATATCAAAGCCTGGGGCGCAGGCGCGAATGAAGAGGCAATCCTGATGGAGGTGATGGATAACGCTGCCCCGGATATCTTAATGCTCGCCAACCGCTACAACCTGCTGGAAACAGACCGCCAGGCGTTCTTTGCCAAATGTGAAAGCAACAATGTTTCGGTGGCTGTTGCTGCACCTTTCGCTACCGGAGTTTTAGTCGCGAAAGATAAATCGAAGGCGTTGTATGAATACGGTTCCGCGCCAGCGCAGGTTATTGAAAAAGTAAATGCGATAGAAGCGCTATGTGCAAAACATGCCGTGCCGATTGGTGCTGCGGCGCTGCAATTCCCATTAAGAAACCAAAATGTGGTCACCGTAACCTGCGGCGTTCAATCCGTAGAACAAGCGTTGACTAATTTTGCCTGGGCTAACTGGGATATTCCGCAGGAATTGTGGGATGAACTGGCCAGCATTGGTATTCAGTAAGCATCATTTGTAACTTTGCGAAAAAATTAACAGATATTGAGGATGTAATGAAAATAGTTAAAGCCGAAATCTTTATGGTTGATTTGAAACCTAAAGTAAAACGTGTCGATGCGATTCAGTCTTTTGTCTCACAAGAGACGCCGATTATTCGTTTAACAACATCGAGTGGAGAAATTGGTGAGGGCTATACCTACACAATTGGCACCGGCGGCTCATCTGTGGTTGCGCTGTTACGAGATCACCTGTTACCGAAATTGATTGGTCAGGATGCGACGATGATTGAGGGCATCTGGGAATCATTGCTGTTCTCAACTCATGCGACCTCGGTTGGCGCCATTACGTCTCTGGCATTGGCAGCCATTGATACCGCATTATGGGATTTGAAGTGTAAGCGCATGAATTTGCCGCTGTATAAAGTCGCAGGTGGTGCGAAGTCGCGCATGAAGTTATACACCACCGAAGGGGGCTGGCTGCATTTAAGCACTCAGGAATTAGTTGATGATGCGCTGGCTGTTAAGGCGCAGGGATTCTGCGGTTCTAAAATCAAAATTGGTTCTGAAAGTCCGGTGCGTGATATCGAGCGTTTGACTGCTGTACGTGAAGCGGTGGGTGATGAGTACGTGATCATGACTGATTGCAACCAGGCGTTTAAATTCTCGGAAGCCAAACAGCGAGCAGCGTTGTTGGAGCATATTAAACTTTCATGGATTGAAGAGCCGTTTCTGGCACATGATGTTGATTCTCATCAAAAATTGTGTGAGTCAACCACCATTCCTGTCGCGGTGGGTGAGTCCATTTATTCTATCCAGCACTTCAAAGAGTATTTACAGAATAATGCCGCAGATATTATTCAGGTTGATGTGGCTCGTATTGGTGGTATTACACCATGGCTTAAAGTTGCACATATGGCGGAATGCTTTAATAAAATTGTCTGTCCGCATTTCTTGATGGAATTGCATATATCATTATGTTGCGCCATTACTAATAGCCGTTGGTTGGAATATATTCCACAGCTCGATAGTGTTACTCTGAATAAGGTGAATATTCGCGAGGGATATGCTTTCCCACCAGAAGAACCTGGTTTGGGTATTCAGTGGGACTGGCAGAAAATACAGGCTGATACTGTTGTTTACCATGTCATTGAATAAAACAATTTTTATTTTCTCAGGAATATATTATGTCTGAAAATCATGCTCAATTTCACGGTGCATGGTGCCCATCAATTACGCCTTTTGATCAACAAGGAAATATTGATTTATCGGCACTGCAGCAGCATTTGCGACGTTTGGAAGAGGCTGGGACTCATGTCGTATTGCTAATGGGAAGTATTGGGGAGTTCACCGCATTAACGCTGGATGAACGACTGATGCTTATCCGTGAGGCACGGAAAATGTCATCGCTGCCGCTGGTGGCAAATATCTCAGCTACCTGTATGGCGGATATGATACGTCTGGCAGAAGAGGCCTGGCATTGCGGGTATCAAGCAGTGATGATTCTACCTCACTACTATTTTCAACAAACGCCGGCCCAACTATTGGCATACTACCGCGATCTGGGGCAGCGCCTGAATGGAAAATGGTTCGCATACAACTTTCCTGCCCGAACTGGATGCGATCTGGACGCGGTACTGGTAGCGCAATTAGCGGCAGAATTTCCCAATTTTGTGGGTGTTAAAGATACTGTTGATTGTCTCTCTCATACTCGCGCAATTATTCAGTCAGTCGCGTCCGTTAGAGACGATTTTGTTGTTCTGTCCGGTTATGATGAATATCTTATCCCAAATCTTCTGGCGGGGGGCGCGGGAGTTATTTCAGGATTAAATAATATTTGTCCCGAACTTTTTGTGCAGGCAATTAAAGCCTGGGATGAAAATGATCTTACCCAGCTTACTGGCATACAGCGTGAGATAAGCCGACTTTCTGCTATTTATAATATTGGTAATGATTTTGTTACTACAATTAAAACCGCGGTGGCTCATAAGTTTCAGTATTCTGGGGAGAAATCAAGAAGCTTTGCGGGGGAACTAACTCGTCAGGAATCGCAACAGATTGACATAATGTTCAGTATCAAATAATCAAAAATCAATAACAGCATACATTATGCTACGGCAATGCTGTATTGCTGTTATACCTCTCTGTTATAAGGTATAGAATATGTCTTATAGAATGATATTAAATGAAACCTCATATTTTGGCGTGGGTTCAATTAACGCTATCGTTGATGAAGTTAAAAAGCGAGGTTTTAAAAAAGCGCTGGTAGTTACTGACCACGATCTTATCCAGTTTAATGTAGCGACCAAGGTACTTGATATTCTTGATAGCGCAGGGTTGCCTTACCAAATTTTTGATAAGGTCATACCTAACCCGACGATTGACGTCGTGCAGCAAGGTGTTGAGGCATTTCGTCAGGCGGGCGCGGATTACCTGGTCGCTATTGGTGGCGGTTCACCGCAGGATACGTGCAAAGCGGTAGGGATAATCATTAACAACCCTGAGTTTGCCGATGTCCGCAGCCTCGAAGGTGGGGCTGACACTAAAAATGCCGCTGTACCGATGATTGCCATTCCAACGACCGCGGGTACGGCAGCTGAGGTGACTATTAACTAT
This sequence comes from Citrobacter sp. Cpo045, assembly GCF_030332875.1. Lineage (NCBI taxonomy): Bacteria > Pseudomonadati > Pseudomonadota > Gammaproteobacteria > Enterobacterales > Enterobacteriaceae > Citrobacter > Citrobacter sp. Cpo045. The sequence continues at coordinate 51,952 of NZ_JAOWGZ010000103.1, read as the reverse complement.
GTGATTACCGATGTAGAGAACCGACGTAAGTTCGTTTGCTATGATCCTCATGCTATTCCGATCGTTGCCATTATTGATGCTGACATGATGGCCAGCATGCCGCCCAGTTTAAAAGCGGCAACCGGTGTTGACGCACTGACTCATGCAATCGAAGGATATATTACGAAAGGGGCATGGGAACTAACCGATACGCTTCATTTAAAGGCGATTGAGATGATAGGGCGTTCGCTACGCGGTTCGATACAGGGAATCGCCCAGGACGCTGAAGGCATGGCGGTGGGGCAGTATATTGCCGGGATGGGCTTTTCTAATGTCGGATTGGGCCTGGTGCATGGGATGGCCCATCCTCTGGGTGCATTCTATGGTACGCCACACGGCGTCGCCAATGCAGTGCTATTGCCGCATATCATGGCATACAACGCCGAGTTTACAGGAGACAAATATCGCCAAATTGCACAGGCTTTGGGCAATACTCAGGCCATGGTGATGCCGATTGAAGAGGCGCGTCAGGCGGCTGTAGAAGCAGTGGTGCAACTTAACCGCGACGTAAATATTCCCGCCCGACTGCGCGATATCGGCATGAAATATGAAGATATCGATGCTCTGGCAGCCGCGGCAATGGCGGACGTCTGTACCGGTGGAAACCCTCGAGATACCTGTATTGAAGAGATTAAAGCGTTGTACCGACATCTCTACTAATTTTTAACTTCCCACATGACCGGTAGAAATACCGGCCATGTTATATGCATAGTCTATTTAAAGCTGGAGAACAGGCGGTTGTAGGAGTTGTTGACGTGATGGGCAATGGCTTCACGGGTTTGTTCTATATCGCGGGCAATAATACCGGCGCAAATTTTCAAATGTTCTTTGGATGAATCAATGATTGAATCATTTTTCATTTTGTCTGAACGCAGCATGCGTAACCGGTCATACATGAAGGTCAGCGTTTTAGTCACAATAGCGTTGTGGCAATCGGATAGCATTTGTTCATGTAGCTCGTTATCAGCTTCGAGTAATAAAGACACATTCGAATCATGAAAGCCGACTTCAATTTTATCTTTAATCGTCTGGTACCGTTGCGGGTCCTGGTTCTCCCATGACAAATTCAATACCATTATTTCAATATCTTTTCTGATCTGGAAAATATCACGTATTTCACTGAGCGTAATGGGTTTAATGGTTTTCGTTTTATTTTTGGAAGGCTCAATCCAGCCTTCAGTCATCAGGCGAAACAAAGCTTCGCGCAGCGGCGTACGGCTGACATTAAGTTCCTGACATAGCTCATTTTCTGAGATAGCCCCCACCAACTCATTGGCGATGATTTTGGCCTTCAATTGATGATATGTTTTTTCGCTGATGTTCATAGTCTGGCTTTAATGAGGGTCATAATCATGTTTAATGAGATACAAATTAGCCCCTTGTCACTATGAAATCAATGGGTAAGCCCGGTTGTACAACGAATTAGCTCGTGTTTCAACGACTCAGTCAGCAGCACTAACAGCTGCCAGCGCATCCACATCCTTCTGCAGATGATGTTTTTTTACTCAGCGTGAAGAAACCAAATACTGGCGTTCATACCACGATACTGGCCATCATTAAGAAACTCTCCTGACAATCCACCTTTGCAAACTCAACGTTGAATTTGGCTTAGTGGAAGAGATAGCCGTTAGCCCGTTTGATGAGGATGTATGCAGGCGCTCTTTTGGCCGCCATGTCTCTGGCATTTACTCCTGATGAGGAGAGCTTTTTGTCCCTAAAAATTGTCCAATGCGACTAATGGTCAAATAAATTGTCGATTTCTCTAAAAAAAATGATCAGCGTGCCGATACACTGACAGGATATGTCAGCATTTTATATATAATTCATGTCAGGAAAACAGAAGAGTAGGTGCTTATGGCTGATTCAGCAAGGAGTTGCTCAGCAGAACGTTTAGTCGATATCCTAATAGAGCTGCAAACTTGTGGCGTAGTGAATCGCTATCAGTTGATGAAGAAATTTAATATCACTGAACGAACGGTCTATCGTGATCTTAATATGCTTTCCTCCTTTATTGAGGGGTGTGGTGGAGGAGAGTATCGATTGATACCGATTCGCGCGCAGAATAATAGCGCCTATGCCCTTCATGACCCACTGGCAAAGCTGCTGGACGCCGACGCGGTTTTTCCTGATAGAGATGAGGATTTTTGGCTTAGCTTAGAAAAACGAGCGGTAGAACAGCATGTTAGAGTTCAGTTTGGTCGCCCTGAACATTCAGTCAGAAATGATTTGCGAAAGTATTTTAACTTATTAGAAAAAGCGATTCAGAAAAACAGTGTCTGTCATATTTTATATAAAGACAAAACGCGCACCGTTCACCCTTATAAATTAGTTAACCAGAAAAATATTTGGTATCTGCAGGCGACCGAGGACGGAAAGCTAAAGTCTTTTTCGTTAAGTAAAATTCGGTGGTTGGATATCCGGAAAGAGCATTTTACGGTCGATACACCCACACTGTCATTAATTGATGAGCATCGCGATCCTTGGGTAAGTGAAGAGACGTTTGAGGTGCGGGTGCGTATTAAACACAGCATTGCAGGCTACTTCGCAAGACGAGATTTACTGCCTCAGCAAGAATTAGTGCGTGAAGAGAATGATGGCGTGACTTTGCTTTGCAAGGCAGCACATCAGAATCAAATTATTCCACTAATTCTATTCTGGTTACCGAATATAGAAATTCTGGAACCTGAATGGTTGAAAAAAACGGTCATCAACATACTGCATAACTACATCACTGGCGATCGCGACTCTGTTCCTGTTCTGGAATGTGATGTGTAGCGGGTAACTACGACTTATTGCACAGGAGATTTTTATTTATGGCATTACCTTTCATTATTCTGGGCGTCGCGGCAGCGGCAACGGCGTTTGGTGGCAAAAAAGCTTATGATGGCTACCAGAAAAAATCTGAAGCCGACGATGTTTTAGATCGCGCGCAGCGTCGCTTTGATAAGCATAAAGAGAGCTTTGATCTGGCGAATGAAACAACGTCGAAAAAACTGGCCGAGCTGGGTGAAAAAGAACTGAAGATCGGTAAAGATTTCAATGAATTTAAAACGATTGCCGACGATCTGTTGGCGCGTATGGCTAAGGATGGACATAAAGATCTTCGTCTGAAGGTACCGCAGCACAACATCAATAAAATTCAGAGTCTGGCGATTTCCGCCACGGAATACCTGACGACGGTCGTCGGTGCCGGGGTGTCCGGTGCTGCCGCTGGTTTTGCCGTGTACAGCGGCGTGATGGCGTTTGCCGCAGCGTCTACCGGTACGCCGATTGCCGCCCTGTCTGGTGCGGCGGCGTATAACGCCACAATGGCGGCTATCGGCGGCGGTTCTCTGGCCGCAGGCGGCTGGGGAATGGCGGGCGGTGCGATGGTACTTGGCGGCGCGGTAGTGGCTCCGTTGATTGCTATCGCAGGCTGGGCTTACGATAGCCATGCCGAAAAGGCGCTTAACAATGCTTATCAAAGCTCCCGTGAAGTGACAGCTGCGGTGGAAAAAATGAATGCGGCTGAAGCGCAGCTGACGAAGGTGCAGCAGTATGTAAATAGCATTTATGAATCAATAACCCGTATGCATAGCGTCTTTGTTCAACACTACTTTGAACCGCTGAAAGCGATGCATGCCATCATTGTTGAACGTCATGAGAAGAATATAACCACCGAGATTAGTGAGTCGGAAGAGATCATGGCGATTATCGACCATGGTTATGAATTAGCCGCCATCATGACCGACGTGATCACCACGCCGCTGTTCAAGCCGGTGACGCAGGAAAACGGTGAAGCCGTTATCGAAGATGGCGTGATCCAACTGCAGACCGACAGCAACGGTATGAACCTGCTGAACAAAGAGATTCTGGACGAAAAACTGGCGGTTTCTGCTTCTGAGTTTGACGCATTTTCTTCTCGTATTTAATCGACGCGCCGGGCGAATCTGCCCGGCATTGCTATGGGCGAGCACAATGAACACAGCCAGGTTTGACTGGGGTGAAGAGTTACATCAGACGGTGGTTAAGAGTCTGACCACCTCTTTTGGGTTGGATTTTCTCTTGCTGGAGGATAAACACGGCGGCGATGTGAATACTATTCATAACGCTCGCGAGGGAGTGTATGCCACCGATGCCGAGCGTCAACGGTACGAGCAACGTGAAGGGTATGATTCTCATCATTACCATAGCCACGAAAACTACATTGCCACCAACCGGGCGGGAAAAAAGGCGCACGAGGCCGGTACGTTGACCGATACCTACACCGGTGAGAAATTTGCGGCTAATGATAAAAAGAACCTCGACCATATTATTGCCGCCCATGAAATTCACAACGATCCTGGGCGTATCCTTGCCGAATGCGATGGTGCCGATCTGGCTAATGATTCATCAAATCTGACCTTCACGAATGAGTCGCTGAATAAGGCGAAGAAGGCGAAAACGATGGATGCCTTCGTGCAAACGCTACAAGAACAGCATGCTGTGACCACGCAGGAAATTGCCCGTTTACGCAGCCAGCCAATGCTTTCCGAGCAAGAGCAAAAACAGCTGAATAAGCTGGAAAATAAAGCCGCCGCCGATTTTGAACGGATGAAAGAGGCCGACAAAAAGGCGCGGGCAAAATACAACAGTACGATCAATCAGGAATATTATACCAGCAGTAAGTTTGCGAAGAATGTCGCCACCGCCACAATGAACAATGCGTTTCGCATGGGAACGCGGCAGATGTTGGGACTGATTCTGGCAGAGACCTGGTTTGAGTTCCGCGCGCGTATTCCCGTGATGTTTGAGAAGCATCGTCATTCATTCGATGCCGGAGACTTCCTGCAAGATGCGGCGGAGGCATTACGCGCAGTCTGGCAGCGAGTGCAGGGTAAATTCAGCACTTTCCTGACGTCCTTTAAAGACGGTGCCATCGGTGGCGTGCTCTCCAGCATTACGACGACGCTCTTCAATATCTTCTTTACAACTAAGAAGATGATGGTGCGCCTGATTCGTGAGATGTGGAACAATTTGGTACAGGCCTTTAAAGTTATGGTCTTTAACCCTGAAGGGTTAGCGCCGGGGCAGCTCGCTAAAGCGGTAAGCAAGCTGGTGGCTGCGGGTGTGGCCGTGGCTGCTGGTGTGGTGGTTAACGAAGCTTTAGCCAAGATGCTCGTCTTTCCTTTTGGTCCGGAACTGGCCGCTTTCTGTGGTGCGCTGGCGACAGGTATTCTGACGCTGGTAATGAACTACTTCCTGGAACACAGCGCATTGATGAAAAAGGTCTGGGCGTTTCTGGATACGTTTAAAGATAAGTATCAGAAAGCACTAGAGTATTATCAGCAGGTGAATGCTGAACTCGATCGTTATCTACTGGAGCTTTCGGCGTTAGAGTTTGCTATTGATTCGTCAGCGTTATCGCGTTTCTCGCTGCATCTTAATGCGGTGAACAGTGAAATTGAGCGTGGTTTGTTGCTGCGAGCAGAGGTTGAGCGCCGTAATATTGCGCTACCGTTTGAAGCAGGGAAGACTCGCTCTGTACGTAGCTGGTTAAGTAAGCTATGACGCTCACGCCTGCGTTTCCCTGTAACCAGTGTGGCGCTTGTTGTCGCCACGTCGATCGCGCCAGTGAAACGCAATTTCTTGATCGCGGTGACGGCATTTGTCGTCACTATCAGATGGAGACAAAGCTGTGCGCGATTTATGAAACACGTCCGCTTATTTGCCAGGTAGAAAAGCAGTATCAGCTTAACTACCAACAGCAATATAGCTGGCAGGAGTTTATTACGCTTAATCGTGAAGCGTGTTTAATTCTGGAGAAAATGTAGGGCGGTATGCTTCACGGAGGGGTCAGCGTCAATATGTACTCATTATGGAGTTGGCTCGCTTTCGTAATGCGAAGGTCGTAGGTTCGACTCCTATTATCGGCCATTTAAATCAATAGGTTACAGTTTCTTATTTGCATATAATCTTACTGTTTTCTCTCCCGCGTACTTACTGGCGTACTTATTTAGCATGGCATAGCTGAGTGTCATGTTCCCGTTCTCAAATAAATTCAGACCCTACAAACTATTCCCTTCATAGGCTACTAAGAAGCCAATCCAACAGAAGTATCTAACTGAAAACTCATTGCGTTTACATGAAAGTGGTCAAATGCTTGATATACCTCATTGGACGTCCCATGATCTGTGCCGTACTGTACGGACAGGGCTATCTCGTTTGCAATGTCCAAACGAGGTAGCTGAGGCTATATTGGGGCATATGCGTGGCGGCGTTGAAGGTATTAGGATTTACTGACACATAAAAGTGATGGTGAAAAAATGTTGCCTATCAAATATGCATTTTGAAGTTTTGATACATGCATTCGTTTCTCTGGTTCAGAGCTATCGTAGATGGCTTTAGTAAAAAAATCATCAGGCATTGTGTCAGCTGATTTCTTTCTCAGTCGTGCTTCAGAAAGCCTTACGGTGCCAGAATCTAGCATCACGTATTCAAACGCAATGGTACGCTGGACGCTACTTTTCCCAACGCCATGCTCTCCTGTTTCCGTAACGACACCAGAAAAATCAACCTCACCGGATCCGTCTTTATAAATCTGAACGTATACACTGCCATTGAATTTCACCCCATGAGGTAATTCTGGCATCGAGATCGTCGATACACAGTTGATGCTTATCCCATTATTGGGTGCCCAGTCAGCGATTCCTGTCGCGCGAACAGCAATTGCTGAAATAAACGCAATTGCTGAGACGCTTATCAGTGTTTTTTTCTTATTAATTTTCATGGATATAGATATCCTTGCAACCTGCAAATTTAGTTTGTTCTTTGTTATTCCAGGTGCAGCGGGACAAAAATACGCGTCCTTTTTCACCGTAGGTGTATAGATCGTCAGGCTGGAAGAAGTAGGTCGCACCCTGAATGCACGGAAGGTAAGTGTTTGTTAACAATCTGGCTTTTTCGAGTTTGACGGACATCATTTCTGGGGAGTTGTTATAAAAAGTATACACAGGGCACTGATCAATCTTACCGAGTTTCCAAGTCTTTATAGCTGAAATCATATCAGAAGCACCATTTTGTACTGGGTAAAAGGCTATAACCAGTGAACTCAGCAACAAAGTCATTACCAAAATCCAGATTTTTGCCGATACTTGCGTTTTTTTTATTTGCACCGATGCCTTAACATTTAATGAATTGATTTCACGGTAGTTATCAGTCTCTCTGATAGATATAGAGTCATCAGGAACCAAGAAGCCCACCCGGGGTATAGTCTGAATGACTTCCTGATTACAGCCGAGATCGTGGAGTCCTCTTCGTATAAATGAAATGTACTGGCTCAGAGAGTTATTCGAGGCCTGAAACCCATTCTTATCCCAAACATTAACTAAAAGATCCTCACGGGAAACGACCTTACCTCGTTGCTCAAGCAGGAACGAAAAAATACGATTCGCCGTGATGGAAAGTACAACCGAATTTTCGGGTGATGAAAGACTGGCAAGGACACCATCATCAGTTCTGAATGTTACTTCGTTGTAAATTTGGTAAAGCATATGTGTATTCATCTGCATATGATTGTTCCTCTCTATTTTAGCTGATATTTCACGTTTTGACATTGTGCTCTATCACGCATACGCATTTTGCAGTTAGATATTTTATAAAACCATTTCTTCTATTGCTTTATCAGAATATCTACCTATATGACATGACATTACTTCTATAGATTCCTGGGTAAGGTGTTGTTGTATTATTATTTTCGTCTCAAACCCTCCCAGTAACGAGGCTCTTCGTGAAGGTTCTGTCAATTAATTTTGAGAACATCATGAAGGGCATTATCAGGATTTACTCATGATGGATAGGCAAACATTCATGGTCATCACGCATGATACTTTTCTTCGTCAGTCTATTTTCGCTTTAATGAAACAAATTTGTTGTGAAAATAGAATATGTTTCATTGATGTCGATTCATTTAACTCGCTTGGAGAACTGAATGACACCCTATATCACTTTTCCAAAGAGGATGAAATTCGAACGATTTTGATCTCTCGCGGGTTATGGATCTCTAAGGTTATCTCATCTCAAATTGATTTATCTGTGTATGATGATTTAAACAAATGGCGACACCTTATAACGATAGCTAAACTAAAATCGGTGAGTAATGTAATTGAAAAAATTGAATTCTTCAAGGACTTCAAAGGAATGAGCCAATGTGAAGTTAAAACAATTCAATCACTAAAACTTTCAGAGAGTATTTTCTTGGCTGCAAAAAAATCAGGCGTAAGTTATAAAAACTTTTTGAGAAGTACACTCGCTATAGCAAAGAGGTATAATCTTAAAAACACCGCCAACCTGCACTTCTTTGTTTACAGGTTTAATAAATAGGATTACTCTCAAAAAAATTTTTCCAGGGTGGTAATCCCCCCTGGAGCTTTTTAATCATGAAGCTATTAGTTAACGACATGCTGAAAATATATATCGATAATATGTACTCACCAGAATGTATACTTCCGCTAACCAATAAAATGTCGTGTAACACCATTTAAAATTCAGCACGATAATCTTTAAAGATCTATTTTTATAGATGATGTATCTATAAATAACGCATTATTCATTATATATACCCTGGGAAAGGGGCAGCAAGTAAAATCACTCACGAAACGCCTGAGCTAAAAATCAGGTACTGATAATTTTGACCCAAATTCACCTGTGAAGTAATCGCGAAAGAAAATGGGCTGTTAAAAGTGAGTGAGATGATGAACAAAGTATTTAAGGTTATCTGGAGCGTAGCCCGCTCGTGTGCCGTTGTTGTTTCCGAACTGGCACGTGGAAACGTACAATCAAGCAGTTCTTCGCTTATTACGGAAGAACAATACAGCGCAGAATTCCAGAATGCATATGTTTTTCGAATGGCACCTGTCGCTTTATTAATGCTTGCACTTTTTCCAGCGAAATCACAGGCAACAGATTATGTAGTAGACTCCATGACCCCACAAGATGCCATAGAGATAACAGTGAGTGGACGGGATAATACATTGTCAGGTAGCTTTTCGAATGTTTCGTATGGTAATAGTGGTTACACCAATATGACTCTGGGTGAGGCTTATGATAAAGGTCTTCTAGGTACTAATAGTGAGTATGTTAAGAATAACAACATATTTAACATCGGCTCGCAAAGCAAAGTAATTGACTTTATAGATCCAGTTACCGGGAATACGACATCAATAGCGGTCTACGATAATGATGCGATGGTCATTAACTCTCTCGCCGACTTTAATGTTACGATTTCAAATGCCGTGGGTGCTAACGGCCAGTATATAGATCGTAATCTATACAACGTTAATAGTGGAGCCACTCTTGATGTCACTGTTGGAAGTCAGGATGCCAACTGGATTAATGATAGGGAAAACTTATTTAGCGCTGTTTTCAAAAGTTCAAATACGAGTAGCATAAATAAATCATCAGTTTTTAATGTTTCCAGTGAGTCTGGTGACAAAGCAGAGCTTAATTACCATTCTAAAACAATAGCCCAGTTAGGTAATGATTACAACAATCACAGTGGTGGCACGGCTATTGCGTACCCAGTGATTGACGAATTTACAGGTGAGTTCACCAGCAAACTTGGGCCACAAAATGTGACAAATGTGGAGGAGTTTAAAGCTTACAACGCTGCGTTAATCGCAGCGATTGAAAAAGGTGAGCTCTCAATGACCAGTGCAGAGTACAACGCTGAACTGAATTTGGCGCGAACTACCGGGTCTATCCCTATTTATGCGAATGAGGATGGGATTGCGTCTGATGATGCAGTTAGAGGAACGGTTAATCGTGATACCGTCTCCTACATCCACGGAACCGGCAAAGATGCCGTTATTAACATTGATAAAGACGCTAATCTGCAACTTTTTTGGTCTGATGCATCGCTGGTTAACCTGGAAAATGGTGCAACCTTAATCAATGAGGGCACACTAGGGTCGAATAACAATACGCTTCGTGGGGCCTATGTCGTCGCCGTTCACAGTGGTTCTGTATTTGAGAACAACGGGGTTGTTGATGCAGGGACTAACCCTGACATGGCTGAAAAATTGGGTTCGAGCGCAGCATTAGTCGCAGCAGGCCAGCACACGGCTATCCTGGCAAACGGCACATCCACTGTTAATAACAATGCCACTGGTGTGATTAACCTGGCAACGAGCTCTTCTCAATACAGTAATAAAGGTGTCCTACTCTCTTCGTCTGCGGTGCTGACAAATGATGGCACGATCAATGTCGCATCAACAGCGCAGACGAGTACCACTGGCACACCGGTCACAACAGGTGTTGAGGCCGGCCAGCAATCAACATTCAACCATAACGGCATGTTGTACATTGGCCGGGAGGCTCAACGTGAGGGTTCGGATGCGACTAACGACCTTCGTATTTCGGGAGACTCCATCGGTGTTCTGTTATCAGGCAATGCGACGTATAACGGAGATGCGGCCTCAAAAATCGTAATAGGTTCTCAGACAACGAACGCAACAGCCATCGTTGTTAAAAATACCGCGACGTTGAATCAAAATGGCACGATAGAGATCAATGGCGAACTGCCTGGCGAATCCTCGATTGCCAACGTGGGGCTCAACGTAAAATCAGGTACCAGTGAAAACCGGGTCGTGAACAAAGGTATTATCAATCAGAACGGGCAAAACAGTATCGGTATTGATGTGGAAGCCGGTGGGAAAATCACGCACGCTGGTGTCATTAACGTCAACTCCGGTATTGATGAGGGTACGCATTACGCTAACTACGGTATCCGGGCAAGCGGTGAGGATGCCCTCGCGGTAGTATCAGGCGAAGTCAATCTCAATGGCGATTATGCCATCGGTGTGCAGGCGCGTGATAAAGGCACTATCACCCTGATGGATAACGGAACGGTCACTTTCAATGACGGGAGTCACCAGACAGGGTATTACATCTACGGTTCTGGATCGTCAATTATCGATAATTCCACGAGTAATCAAACGGTTTCGACGACAGATTCGACGCTTTATCGTGTCGATGGCGGCGCTGCGTTTGATGGCTCCAACACCAATATGTCACAAATGAATGCAACGGGTGATAACTCCACCATTATCCTTACGACGGACGCAGGCAGCAGTTTTAACTCCGGCAAGCTGGCGTTAAGCATTATAGGCGAAGGCTCAACTGGTGTTCGCATTGAAGGCGGCGCGACGGGGACAATCACGGCGGATGCCGATATTGTTAAAGTCGCCGGTAAGGGCACAACGGCGGGCGTTGTTGACGGAAACTACTATGCCCTGGACGGCGAAGTCGTAGAAGCCAAAAAAGGTGAGTCGGTATTAACCAGCTATGCCACCCTTGAAACGGCCAACACCGCTGACGGTGCTTTCGGCTATATCGCCCGCAATGGCGGTACGCTAAATCACAAAGGTACCATTGACTTTGATCAGCCTGACAGTACCGGGGTGCTGATTTCCGGCGGTACGCTGAACAACGACGGCGATATTCAGGTGAATGGCGTGGCGGTCAATATTCAGGGCGCAGATTCCGTGGTGAACAATAGCGCGACCGTTTCTGCCACCGATGGCACCGCGGCGTATCTGGTCGAGAGCGACGCAACGCTTAACCTGACCGGTGAAGGGCAAACTACCGCTGACGGCACGGCGCACGCCATTCTGTTGGCAAGCGGGGCGAAAGGGCTGGTCGTTGATGGCGCAACCATCACGATGGCCGCGGGCGGCAGCGGTAACGCCATTGAAAACCAGGCTAACCTTGTCGGTATTCAGCTCAAAGAGACCCACATTACCGTCGGCAACGGCATTGGGGTACATACCGGGGCTTCCATGGCGCAGACCAACTCCGGCACCATCAACGTTACCGGTAGTGGAACCGGCATCCTGTTTGAAAGTATGGACGGTTCGCAAACCGATCAGACCCTGGATATGTCCGACTCGCGCGATCTGGTCATCAACGTCCAGCAGGCGGGTGGTAAAGGGATCGTCACCAATTCCTCCGCAGACCTGAAAACAGGTGCCAGCGTCAACGTGCTGGACAGCGATGGCGCAGAGGCGCTGGTTGTCGGCGGGACCACGAAAAATATTGAACAGTCGGGCGAGCTGACGTCAGTTTCCACTTCGCATGCGGTGGTCGATGCAGATAACGGCTCTCTGGAAAGCTTCCTTAATAAAGGGGTGATCCGCGCGCTGAATGCTTCGCAAAAAGCGCTGGAAATCGTTAAAGGGAAGGGCATTGCCTTTACCAATGCCGCGGAAGCCAGCATCACCGGGATGGTAAATTTACTGAGTGGCGATAACACCGTCACGCTGGAGTCCGGCAGTACGGCAACCGATATCACCACCGGTAACGGCAGCGATCTCTTCTTGCTGAAAGACATCAAGGCGACGGAAACCTCGCTCTTCACCAGCCTGAATGGTGGAGAAGGTGAAGACACGCTCCGGTTGCAGAACGCACAGTACACTCTGAACAGTGCCGACGCCATTACCGGCATGGAGCATATCGATCTGACCAGCAACTCCGTGTTTACCGTCAATAACGTCGACTTCGTCCTGGGTGACGCAAAAGATGATGCAGCGAATACGGGTTACAGCATTGATACGAACAGTACGCTGCAACTGAACGCGACCGGCGATATGGCGTTCAACAGCCACCTCTCGGGAACCGGGACCGTGTCTGTGGATGCGTCCGGCAAGGCGTTTGATTTTACCGCCAACAATGCCGCAGACGGTTTCCAGGGCACGCTTGCGCTGCAAAACAGCACCCTTGAACTGGCCGGGTTAAATACTCAGGCCCTGGCTAAAGCGACGCTGAGCGCGGGTGAAGGTAGCCTCACGCATGTCGGCAAGGGCGAACAGAATATCGGCGGGCTGGCGTTTAACGGGGGCACGGTGAGTTTCGACGGTGTTACGCCGGGCAAAACGCAAGCGGATGGTACGATCCATGCGGGTAAAATGGATCTGAGTGGTCGCGGGACCGTTCAGGTGGATACCGGCAGCGTCAGCAATGATCGTCCACAGGCGGATACGACGCTCTCCCTGCTTGAGCAGGACGACGCACAGGAGTTGATCAAACTGGCCACCTCTGACTCCGCTGTGCAGGGTGGCGCGGGCAACCTGACGTTAACCGACAAAGACGGCAACGTCATCAGCGATGGCGTGGTGGCCGACATCGAGCAGAATGATGAAGTGGTGGCCAAAGGCACTTATGACTACCGCCTGACCGGTGGAGAAAACGACGACGGGTTGTATATCAGCTACGGGCTGACGCAGGTTGAACTGCTAGCGTCCGGCAGTAACGCGCTGGTGCTGGATGCCAACGATAAAACAGGTAATGCCGCTGACCTCAGCGCCCGCGTCACTGGCACCGGCGACCTGGCATTCGACAGCGCCAAAGGCCAGACCGTGTCACTTTCCAATATGGATAACGACTACACCGGCATCACCGATGTGCGTAGCGGCAACCTGCTGATGAATAACAACGACGTGCTGGGGCAGACCAGCGAACTGCGTCTGGCATCTGACACTGGTTTTGATATGAACGGCTACAGCCAGACGGTCGGTAAACTGACGGCCGCTGTCGATTCTTTGCTGAATATCCATGGTGGCAGCCTGACGATTGCGGATGGCGGTGAGGCGAACGGCACCTTAACAGGTAGCGGCGCGCTCAACCTGAACGGAGGAACGCTGACTGTCACGGGTGAAAACAGCACTATGACCGCGAAAACCACGATTGCCGAAGGGGCCACGGCGTTGCTGAACTCTACGCTGGGCCTCGGTACTGGTGACATCGTGGCGGCCGGTACGCTGGCGTTAAGTAATGCCGCAGGCGTGCTGTACAACGCCATCAGCGATAACGGCAGTGTCGAACTGACCGACAGCGATGTGGTGCTGGCCGGTAACAACAGCGAGTTTACCGGAACCTTTGACATTGATGGTGGATCGCAGCTTACCGCGTCCGTGGCTGAACATCTGGGCGATGCGGCGGTGAAAAACGCCGGTTCCCTGGTGCTCAACAGCGCCAGTAGCTGGGAGCTGAACAACAGCATTACCGGCGCAGGCAGTGTCACCAAACTCGGCAGCGGCACCATCACCGTGGGCGACAATGCCGCGTGGACCGGTAGCACACACATTGAGCAGGGCGGACTGCAACTGGGCAGCGAGAGCGCTTCAGTGGTGCTGAGCAGCACGCAGGTCACTATCGCAGATCAGGGGAAATTATCCGGGTTCGGCGGCGTGACGGGTGATATCGACAACGCCGGTCTGCTTCAGGTTGGCACCGCTGAAAGCACAGGCACTCACACCTTTACGGTGGGTGGAAACGTCACTAACAGCGGCACGATGGCTACCGGGGTTTCCGGGAAGCAGGCCGGAAACCAGCTGGTGATTAAGGGTAACTATGCGGGTAACGACGGGCTGCTTTCGCTTAACACCGCGCTCGGCGACGATAAATCCGTCACCGATAAGCTGGTGGTGGAAGGCGATACCTCCGGCAACACGTATGTCACGGTGACAAACGCCGGGGGCAAAGGGGCGGCGACCATCAACGGTATTGAAGTTATTACCGTTGAGGGGGCGTCCGACGGTGATTTCACCCAGAAAGGCCGTATTGTTGCCGGGGCGTATGACTACACCCTGAACCGCGGTACCGGTGAAAACAGCAGTAACTGGTTTCTGAACAGCAGCAAAACGGACCCGGGCACGGATCCGGGTGATAAAGAAACGCCGGATCTGCGTCCGGAAGGCGGCAGCTACACCGCAAACCTGGCGGCGGCTAACACCCTGTTTGTGACCCGTCTGCACGATCGCCTGGGTGAAACACAGTTCATCGACGCGTTAACCGGCGAGCAAAAAGTCACCAGCATGTGGATGCGTCACGTGGGCGGCCACAACAACTGGCGTGATGGCAGCGGGCAGCTCAAAACGCAGAGCAACCGTTACGCCGTTCAACTGGGCGGTGATGTGGCGCAGTGGAGCCAGAGTGGTCTTGACCGCTGGCATCTTGGTCTGATGGCCGGTTACGGCAACGACCACAGCAATACCCACACGTCACGTACGCAGTATGGTTCGAAAGGGTCTGTGAACGGCTATTCCGCCGGGGTTTACTCAACCTGGTATGCCAACGACGAGACGCACAGCGGGCTGTATGTCGATACCTGGGCACAGTACAACTGGTTTAACAACAGCGTGAAGGGTGAAGGTCTGCAGGGCGAATCCTATAAATCGAAAGGGGTGAACGCCTCGGTGGAAACCGGCTACACCTGGAAAATGGGGGAATACCAGACGCGTGAAGGTTCGACCAACGAATGGTATATCCAGCCGCAGGCACAGGCCGTGTGGATGGGCGTGAAAGCCGACGATCACCGTGAAAGCAACGGCACCCGCATCACCAGCAGCGGTGACGGTAATGTGCAAACGCGTCTTGGTGTGAAAACCTGGATCAAAGGCCACAGCCAGCTCGATAACGGTAAAGCGCGTGAGTTCCAGCCGTTTGCCGAAGTTAATTGGCTGCACAATACCCGTGATTTCAGCACCCGGATGGACGGCGTTAACGTCAGCCAGGCCGGAACGAAAAACCTGGGTGAGGTGAAAGTGGGTGTCGAAGGGCAGGTCAGTCCACGTTTCAACCTGTGGGGCAATGTCGGCGTGCAGCTGGGTGATAAAGGCTATAATGACAGTGCGGCAATGATCGGCGCGAAATGGAACTTCTGATAATCGTCTCCTGACCTTTTTGCCAGGCAACCAGTGGTTTGCCTGGCAATCCTGCTGGTTGGACTGACCCCACGCTCGTAGACAAATTCTTTCCTCACGACGGGGCCTGTTCAATAAGTTGAGACATTATGAAATGAAAAATCCACGCAATTGCGTGGATTTTATAGGTTTTGTCATTTTCATGAGATTCGTTGCAACCTCATGAGACAACACATTTTATTTAGACGTTGAACAGGAAGTTCATGATATCGCCATCTTTGACGATATAGTCCTTACCTTCGGCACGCATTTTCCCAGCTTCTTTCGCACCTTGCTCACCTTTATAGGTGATGAAATCTTCAAACGCGATGGTTTGTGCGCGGATAAAGCCTTTCTCGAAGTCGGTATGGATTTTACCGGCTGCCTGCGGAGCCGTGGCACCGACAGGAATGGTCCATGCCCGGACTTCTTTCACGCCAGCGGTGAAGTAGGTCTGCAGGTTCAGCAATTCGTAGCCAGCACGGATAACGCGGTTCAGGCCCGGCTCTTCCAGACCCATTTCAGCCATGAATTCTTCACGGTCAGCATCATCGAGTTCTGCGATGTCAGCTTCAACGGCTGCGCAAACGGCAACCACAACAGAACCTTCGGCAGCCGCGATTTCGCGCACTTTATCGAGGTACGGGTTATTTTCAAAACCGTCTTCGTTGACGTTGGCGATGTACATTGTTGGCTTCAGCGTCAGGAAACTCAGGTATTTGATAGCCGCTTTGTCTTCGTCAGTCAGCGTTTTCAGCGCGCGCAGCATGCCAGCGTTTTCCAGCTGTGGCAGGCATTTTTCCAGCGCAGCCAGTTCTGCTTTAGCGTCTTTGTCGCCGCCTTTGGCCTTTTTCTGCACGCGATGGATAGCGCGCTCACAGGTGTCGAGGTCGGACAACGCCAGCTCGGTATTGATAACTTCAATGTCGTCAGCCGGATCCACTTTGTTATTAACGTGGATGATGTTGTCGTTTTCAAAGCAACGCACCACGTGGCCGATAGCTTCGGTTTCACGGATGTTGGTCAGGAATTGGTTACCCAGACCTTCACCTTTGGACGCGCCTTTTACCAGACCGGCGATGTCGACGAATTCCATCGTTGTTGGCAGGATACGCTGCGGTTTGACGATTTCGGCCAGCTGATCCAGACGCGGATCGGGCATCGGGACAACACCGGTGTTCGGCTCGATAGTACAGAACGGGAAGTTTGCCGCTTCAATACCCGCTTTTGTGAGCGCGTTGAACAGGGTGGATTTGCCTACGTTTGGCAAACCGACGATACCGCATTTGAATCCCATGTTTAAATCACCTTAATCTTTTGATATTCAACCTGTTATGGAAAACAGATTGTAGAAATGTAAATAACTTTGCCTATTATACACAGCACGCGAGAAAAATGCCGCACATCGCTGCTTATTGCGCTTTAAAGGTGTGTAACCGGCTCGTCGCTTTGGTCAGGCCGTCTTTGAACAATATCTCGGTACAACGTACCGCTTCGTCAATTGCTTCATCAATTAACTTCTGTTCTGAAACAGGCGGTTTGCCTAAAACAAATCCGACAACTTTGTTTTTATCGCCCGGATGGCCAATTCCAACGCGTAAACGATGAAAGTTGGGGTTATTACCTAACTTACTAATGATGTCTTTCAGGCCATTATGTCCGCCATGACCGCCGCCAAGCTTAAATTTGGCCACGCCAGGGGGCAGGTCTAACTCATCGTGTGCGACCAAAATTTCATCGGGGTTAATACGATAAAAACTGGCCATCGCACCGACAGCCTTGCCGCTCAGATTCATAAATGTGGTTGGCACCAGCAGACGGACGTCTTCACCTTCAAGCGTAACTCTGGAGGTGTAGCCGAAGAATTTCGGCTCATCGCGCAGGGGAGCGCGTAATCTTTCTGCCAGCAGATCGACATACCATGCGCCTGCATTGTGTCGCGTTGCCGCATACTCTGCGCCGGGGTTTGCCAGGCCGACAATCAATTTAATCGCCACGTGTTTTGTCCTGAGTGTTTCGATAAACGACGTGTAGTTTACTGTCTGACGCTGCTGTTGACAAAAAACTGCGTGCTTATCGCCAAAAGCTGAATAATTGCACAAATGGACTATTAGAAAATGAGTATGTTCAGTAGCTTATTTGTAAAGTTTTGTTGCATGAGTGTTTGTAATTGTGATCGCTCCCGCACTTGCGAACGGCAGTGTTGTCTATACTTTACACATAAGGATTAGGGGTATTCCCTGTAACAACCCAAAGTTCCGGAGGTGACACATGAAACGCAAAAACGCTTCGTTACTCGGTAACGTGCTCATGGCTTTAGGGTTGGTGGTGATGGTGGGTGGTGTTGGTTACTCTATTTTAAACCAACTGCCGCAATTTAATCTGCCACAGTTTTTCGCACATGGTGCCGTGCTCAGTATTTTTGTTGGTGGTGTCCTCTGGTTGGCGGGTGCCAGAGTGGGGGGGCACGAACAAATCAGCGATCGTTACTGGTGGGTGCGCCACTATGACAAACGCTGCCGTCGCGGTGATACCAATCACCGGCATAACTAAATAGCTCTCCCAACTCGGAGTGCAGTTGTTTGAACACAAAGTCCTGGTTTAAAAACCAGGGCTCTGCTTGTTCGTCAGTACTGGATTAAACGACTTCTACCCTTGGTGGCATACTACAAAGAAGCGTTATTCGAATAACCGATAATGTAACGCTTTGATCGCGCTGTCTGCATTGTCAGCCGGCAACAGAATACTCAGGTTGTCGTTTGACGCCCCATGGCAAATCATTCGTACCGTATGCTCTTCAAGCCAGGCAAAAACGTCTTTGCAAACTCCCGCAGCCTGTGTGAGTTGATTCCCCACCAAAGTGACCAGCGCCAGCCCGGTTTCCACTTCCACACGACAGTGGGAGGACAAGGCGGTAAACAATGCGGTGGTCAGCACATGGTCTTCACCTGAGGTTGCATGAGTGGCGTCCAGCGCAAGCGCAATACTATTCTCTGAGGTTGTAACCAAATCCACCGCGACCGCATGGCGAGCTAAAATGGCGAAAGACTGTGCCAGGAAAGAACAGGAAGGTTGCGTCTCCAGGCTGTGTAACCGCAACAGCGTCTGTTTACGACGCACGGCGAGCGCACGATAGCGAGGTGGATTATCGGTGGTGTTGTGCACCAGCGTACCTCCGGCGGCAGTATCCTTACTTGAGCCAACAAAGACCGGAATGCTTTTACGCATTGCCGGGAGCAGTGTAGCTGGGTGGAGGACCTTCGCACCGTAGGCGGCCATATCGCTGGCCTCGGAAAATGATATATGGTCGATTCGTTTGGCCCGCGGCGCAATGCGTGGGTCGGTGGTGTAGATCCCTGCGACGTCGGTCCAGATGTCAACGCGTGTGGCGTGAAGCGCCTCACCGAGAAGCGTAGCCGTGTAATCACTACCGCCGCGTCCAAGCGTTGTGGTGTGCCCTGCGGCATCACGCCCGATAAATCCCTGAGTCACCATAATCGCTTGCTCAAGACGAGGGCGCAGGTGAGTCTCCACCTGGTGGTGTAGTGTGCCAAGCTCAGGTTCGGCACAGCCGAAGTTCGAGTTAGTACGCATCACGCTGCGGGCGTCAAACCACCCGGCCTCGGCATGCCGTTCACGTAAGACTTCAGTAAACAGTAGCGAGGACATCAGCTCGCCATGGCTGACTAATTCATCGCTTAACGCATCAGACGGCGAAACCATCGCCGTTTGTGCAAGACGACGTATATTGTTTAGAAGATTATCGATTTCCGTGCTGATAACGGACGGCTGCTTCAGGCGGGAAATAATGTTGTATTGGATGGCGCGTAAAGTCTCAATCTTATCTAATTGTTGATGTGTTTCCAGACCTTCAGAAAGCTCAACCAGTAAGTTTGTCACGCCTGCAGAAGCAGACAAAACAACTAAACGGACATCTTGATCAGCAAGGACAATGCTGGCGCTGCGGTTCATCGCATCAAAATCAGCGACGCTGGTGCCGCCAAATTTGGCAACGACGGATGGTGGATAAATGCGAGTCATAACAATCTCATATCAGGGCGCCATAAAAGTATGGCTAGAAAATTTTCATTCTCGGCATAAGGGAACGACGTTCGCCTTACGAAATGTCCGCCCGCGAACATTTCTGCTGACAACCCAGGGAATACCTGTTGTCGATAACGCGTGTCGCCTGTACGCGTAATCGGGTGCTGCGCATTAATTTTATCTACATAGCCTGCAAATAAGCGCGCCATACTAAGTGATTTATATTTAGGGATCGACTTTTTTATTCGATTTATCGACAAATAAGTGAAAAATCATGCCATCACAAGATGTCGCGAGCATCATTAATGGTAAAAACGTGTAAAAAAATAATAAAAACACGAAAATCCCATGGTTTTTATTAGATTGTCTGCGTTGCAATTAGCTACAACATTGTTAATTAAATAGATATATTTCTTTAGGATTTAGTAGTGGTAAATAGTTGTTACGCTTTGAATTTAAAGGAAAAGGTTGTTATTTTTAATGCCGAAAAATAAATGATTGAGTCCTAAGCTAAAACAACATATATTAGCCGCGCTTTTTTACAGGTAATCCTTATAACCATTTATTCAATCAGGCGTTAATCTACACCTGGTTGTAGGAGTGATATGATGACGGATAAAGTCCGTATTGATACTTTAAGTGCTAATTCATTACCGCAGAGCAATGATACCTTTTTAGCAAGACAGGCTGAGTTTGAATCTAATGTCCGCAGCTATCCACGTAAACTGCCATTAGCGATCGCTAAAGCGCAGGGCGTCTGGATTACTGATGTAGAAAATAATCAATATCTTGATTGCCTGGCAGGTGCCGGAACCCTGGCGCTTGGTCATAACCATCCTGAAGTGCTGCAGAGCATTCAAAGTGTCATCACAAGCGGCTTACCGTTACATACGCTTGACCTTACCACGCCGTTAAAAGATGAATTCTCATCATATTTACTTTCTTTATTACCGGGTCAGGGCAAAGAATATTGCCTGCAGTTCACCGGTCCGTCCGGCGCTGATGCTGTTGAAGCGGCGCTGAAGCTGGCGAAGAAAGTCACCGGCCGTTCCAGCATCATCAGTTTCTCCGGTGGCTACCACGGGATGACCCACGGTGCGCTGTCCGTGACCGGCAACCTGTCGCCGAAAGAAGCGGTCAGCAACATGATGGCGGAAGTGCAGTTTATGCCGTATCCGCATCAATACCGTTGCCCGCTGGGTATCGGCGGCGACGCTGGCGTTAAAGCATTAACCTACTACTTCGAAAACCTGATCAACGACGTTGAAAGCGGCGTGCGTAAACCGGCTGCCGTGATCCTTGAAGCGGTGCAGGGTGAAGGTGGCGTGAATCCGGCTCCGGTCGAGTGGCTGCAACGCATTCGTAAAGTGACGCAGGAACATGGCATTCTGCTGATCATCGATGAAGTTCAGGCGGGCTTTGCACGTACCGGTAAACTGTTCGCCTTCGAACATGCCGGTATTGAGCCAGATATCATCGTGATGTCCAAAGCGGTTGGCGGCGGTCTGCCACTGGCGGTGCTGGGCATTAAAAAGCAGTTCGATGCGTGGGCTCCGGGCCACCACACTGGTACTTTCCGCGGCAACCAGTTGGCGATGGCGACCGGTCTGACAACGCTGAAGATCCTCAAAGATGACAAGATTGCCGATAAAGTTGCTGCCCAGGGCGAGTGGCTGAAAGGCAAACTGGCTGACCTGCAGAAACGCTACCCGGTTATTGGCCAGGTGCGCGGTCTGGGTCTGATGATCGGCCTGGAAATCGTGAAGCCGAACGAAGCACAGGATCACATGGGCTGCTACCCGGCCGATGGCGAGCTGTCCGCGTTGCTGCAGAAAAAATGCTTCGAAAATGGGCTGATTCTGGAGCGAGGTGGCCGCAACGGCTGCGTGCTGCGCCTGCTGCCGTCACTGCTGATCACCAACGCTGAGCTGGAAATCTTCCTCGATAAATTCGAAAACGCCCTGCTGGGCGCTGGCGTGAAGCCGGTTTAAACGGAGTTGGATCGAATGTCAGACGTAAACCCGATTCTGTCCGGCTCGGCGCAAAGCATTGCAGCTTATCAGGACGCTATCGAGCAGAGTACGCAAGCGGTCGTTGAATGGTTGAAGCAGCCTGAGATGTATCAGGGTAAAACCGTTGAGCAACTGCGTGAACGTATCAACCTGAATTTTACGTCTCAGGGCCTGGGCAACCAGGCCGCTATTGAGCGTGCGGTTGAATACTTTCTCAAAGACAGCTTGTTGGTTCACCATGCGCAGTGCGTGGCGCATCTGCACTGCCCGAGCCTGGTAATTAGCCAGGCGGCGGAAGTGCTGATCAACGCCACCAACCAGAGTATGGACTCCTGGGACCAGAGCCCGTCGGCCACCATCATTGAGATCAAGCTGATCGAGTGGTTGCGTGAGCAGGTTGGATACCCGACAGGCGATGCGGGCGTATTCACCAGCGGCGGTACGCAGAGTAACCTGATGGGCCTGATGCTGGCGCGTGATGCTTTCTTCGCTCGCCAGGGGCACTCCATTCAGCAGGATGGTCTGACCGGTGATCTGAGTAAAATCAAAGTGTTCTGCTCTGAAAGCGCGCACTTCTCCGTGCAGAAGAACATGGCGCTGATGGGGCTGGGCTACCGTTCCGTCACCCAGGTGAAGACCGATGCGTTTTCACGCATGGATCTGGCTGACCTGAAAGACAAGCTGGCCCAGGCGAAAGCCAACGGTGAGCAGGTGATGGCAATCGTCGCCACTGCCGGTACTACCGATGCGGGCGCAATCGATCCGTTAGCGGATATTGCAGCGCTGGCTGCAGAACATCAGATCTGGATGCACGTGGATGCGGCATGGGGCGGGGCGTTACTGCTTTCTGATAAGTACCGTGACTTCCTGAACGGCCTTGAACTGGCAGATTCCGTGACGCTGGATTTCCACAAGCAGTTCTTCCAGACCATCAGTTGCGGTGCGTTCCTGTTAAAAGATGCGCGCCACTACGAGCTGATGCGTTACCAGGCGGCGTACCTGAACTCTGATTTCGATGAAGAGGCTGGCGTACCAAACCTGGTATCGAAGTCGCTGCAGACCACGCGTCGTTTCGATGCGCTGAAGCTGTGGATGGGCCTCGAAGCGCTGGGCAAAAAGCAGTATGCCGAGATCATTGATAACGGTGTGACGCTGGCGCGTGATGTTGCTGAGTTTGTCAAAACCCAGCCGCATCTTGAACTGGTGATGGAGCCGCAGCTGGCAAGCGTGCTGTTCCGCTTCCGCCCGCAAAGTGACGACGTGGCATTTGTCGCGCTGCTGAACCAGCGTATTGGCGACGTTCTTCTGGCTTCAGGTAGCGCCAACGTCGGCGTGACCGAAGCAGATGGTGTCACCTGCCTGAAGCTAACGCTGCTCAATCCGACGGTATGTCTGGAGGATGTTAAAGTCCTGCTGGCAAGCGTGAAGGCAACGGCTGAGCAACTGCTGAACGCGTAAGCAATAAGCTTGTTATAAAAATGGCTCCCACGTACGGGAGCCATTTTTTTGTCTGTCATTTGTAATCCGGCGGCGTTTCGTCTGGCCGGGCTACACGTCAGCGGATATCTGCTAGCGCAGCATCTTTATTCGGGAAGAACGTCAGACGCCCGGCGATCGGCTGAATACCCGCGCGCGCCATGGTGCGTAGAGGCTGGAATTCCAGATTACTGATGCGTAATTCACAACCTTCCGGCAGACGTTTTACAAAGCGCTGGAAAGCGTCCAGGCCACCGGCATCCAGTACCGGGACCGCGTCCCACTTCAAGACTACGATGCGTTTACCTTCAATACGCGACTCGAGATCGGTAAATAATCCTTCCGCCGCGGCAAAGAACAGCGGACCAATAACGCGCAGCACCAGCACATCGTCCGGTACGTCTACGTTGACCGGGGCCAGGCGAGTCATGCGCGCAATACGACGCATAAACAGCAGAGAGGCGAGAACGATACCGACGCTGATGGCAATAACCATGTCGAACAGTACCGTCAGCGACATACACATCAGCATGACAATGATGTCGTCTTTCGGTGCATGGCGCAGCAAATCCACGACTTTATGCGCTTCACTCATGTTCCATGCCACCATCAGCAGCAGGGCGGCCATGGCGGAAAGCGGTAACCAGGAAAGCAGCGGTGCAAGTACCAGCAGGGCAAGGATCACCAGAATCGCGTGGATAACCGCAGAGATTGGCGAGGTCGCCCCAGCGCGGACGTTTGCCGCAGAGCGGGCAATTGCCGCTGTGGCGGTGATACCGCCAAAGAATGGTGCCACGATGTTACCCAGCCCCTGGCCAATCAACTCGCTGTTAGCTTTATGTTTGGTGCCGGTCATTCCATCGAGTACGACGGCGCACAGCAGAGATTCAATTGCCCCCAGCATCGCCATCGAGAAGGCTGCCGGTAACAGCGCCTGTAACGAGCTCCAGCTCAGGGTAAAGTTTGACTCCGGCATATTCCACGGCAGGACCAGCTGCGGCAGCAACTGCGGGATACCATTACCCTGTGAGCCGTCAGCCAGAATGTAGTGGAACTGAGAACCAATGGTGGCGACATGGCCGCCGGTCAGGTTCACGATAACCATTACCGCGCAGCCTGCCAGCAGTGCGGGAAGGTGACCCGGCAGTCGGATCCCCAGGCGCGGCCAGAAAATCAGGATCCCCAGCGTCACTACGCCAATGGCGGCATCGCCAACGTTGATGGTCGGCAAGGCCATAAATAGCGCGCCGACCTTCTGCAGATAGTGCTCCGGGACATGGGCCATCTGCAGGCCAAGAAAATCTTTAATCTGCATGGTACCGATGGTGATACCAATACCCGATGTAAAACCTAACGTTACCGACACGGGGATATATTCGATCAGGCGGCCAAAACGAGCGAGGCCGAAAAGGATCAGGAATATCCCGGACATGAGCGTGGCAACCAGCAGGCCTGCCAGTCCAAACTGTTGCGAAACCGGATACAGAATCACCACGAAGGCGGCAGTTGGGCCAGATACGCTAAAGCGCGATCCCCCGGTAAGGGCGATAACAATCCCAGCGACGGCTGAGGTATACAGGCCGTACTGCGGCGCAACGCCACTGCCTATTGCCAGGGCCATTGCCAGCGGAATGGCGATGATCCCAACGGTTATCCCGGCGATCAGGTCACGGGTAAAGCGAGAGGCAGTATATTTTTCTTTCCAACAAGCGTCGATGAGGGCGCGGAAAGGCATCACATGTGAGGAAAATAATCTGTTCACAATAATGTTTCATCCATGAGCGCATCATCTGTCAACTAAATGGCAGGTGAAGGAGGCATAAGTCATACAAATAAGTATTGCAGATAAAAAAACCCGCCGCAGCGGGTTTTTGAGCCGGGCTCGATTAATGCTCGAACATAGCAGAGATGGATTCTTCGTTGCTGATACGACGAATCGCTTCGGCCAGCATACCCGACAGGGTCAATGTACGCACGTTTGGCAGCGCTTTGATTTCGTCAGTCAGTGGAATAGTGTCACAGACAACGACTTCATCAATCACTGAGTTGCGCAGGTTGTTTGCCGCATTACCTGAGAAGATCGGGTGAGTGGCGTAAGCAAATACGCGTTTAGCACCACGTTCTTTCAGTGCTTCTGCTGCTTTGCACAGCGTACCGCCGGTATCGATCATGTCATCAACCAGAACACAGTCACGACCTGCAACGTCACCAATAATGTGCATCACCTGAGAAACGTTCGCACGAGGGCGACGTTTGTCGATGATAGCCATGTCGGTATCGTTCAGCAGTTTAGCGATAGCGCGGGCACGCACGACGCCACCGATATCCGGAGAAACCACAATCGGGTTGTCCAGGTTCAGCTGCAGCATGTCTTCTAACAGGATCGGGCTACCGAATACGTTATCAACCGGTACGTCAAAGAAGCCCTGGATCTGTTCAGCATGCAGGTCAACGGTGAGGACGCGGTCAACGCCAACGCTGGACAGGAAATCAGCGACGACTTTAGCGGTAATCGGTACACGAGCGGAACGTACGCGACGATCCTGACGTGCATAGCCGAAGTAAGGAATAACGGCGGTGATACGGCCTGCGGAAGCACGGCGCAGCGCATCAACCATAACGACCAATTCCATCAGGTTGTCGTTAGTAGGGGCACAAGTGGACTGGATGATGAAAATATCACCACCGCGTACATTTTCATTAATTTGTACGCTGACTTCGCCGTCGCTAAAGCGACCTACAGCGGCGTCGCCGAGTGAAGTGTACAGGCGGTTGGCAATACGTTGTGCTAGTTCCGGGGTGGCGTTACCAGCAAAAAGCTTCATATCAGGCACGAGAAGAACCTCAGGCATGCGTCCATTGGTGGAAAGAATCTGCCGAAAACTGTGCGGGCCAGGCAGTATCCTCTCCATGCGGTGTATTAAAGAGCGCGATGCAACGTCTGGAACAGGGTGACGTTGTCACCGCAACTCAGCTTGCCCGGCTTACTCGTTGTCCTTCGCGTTTCATTTGCGCTGGCATCAATTCCTCACACCAGTTACATACTGAAGTTGTATGCACCTGGCGATTCGTCATTTCGCCATCTTCCTGAAATCCGAAGGATTTAGAGTAACGCTCTGTGCAATGGGGAGAGGTTGACGCCTTTCGCCACAAAGCCTTTGAGCCATTCCGGGGCTTGCTCAAGCACCTGGCGAGCACGAGACTCAGTGTCAAATTCAGCAAAGACACAAGCCCCTGTACCAGTCAGGCGCGACGGCGCGTATTCTAACAGCCAGGAAAGCGCCGCATCAACCTCGCGAAAACGTTTTCTTGCGATAACCTCGCAATCATTGCCGAATTCACATTTTAGTAACGTTTTTATTGACCTTTTTGGCGTGTTGCGCGGGAGGTCGGGATCGTTAAAAATCACCGGTGTCGGAATACTGACTCCCGGATGAGCAACCAGATACCACTTTTCCTCAGGCTCGACCGGCGTCAGAATTTCGCCAACGCCTTCGGCAAAGGCCGCATGGCCGCGCACGAATACGGGAACATCCGCCCCCAGCGTTAAGCCGAGTGCCGCCAGTTCATCAACTGAAAGTCCGCACTGCCAGAGATGGTTCAGCGCCACCAGAACGGTTGCCGCATTAGACGAACCTCCGCCAAGACCGCCGCCCATCGGCAGGCGTTTGTCGATACTGATGTCCGCACCGCTCCCTTTGGGAAGGCGATTGCTTTCAGATGCCGCTTTCATCAGCAAACGTGCCGCACGGACGATCAGATTGTCTTCATGCGCAACGCCTTCCACTGGGGTTAACAGGTGAATTTCGCCGTCGCTACGCGGCGTAATATCTATCGTGTCGCCATAATCAAGAAACTGAAATAAGGTCTGCAGCGTGTGGTAACCGTCCGCACGCTGTCCGGTGATGTATAAAAACAAATTCAGTTTTGCCGGAGAGGGCCAATGGGTCATCATTTCACAATCCAGTTATCCATTTTCAGCTTAATACGCTGGGAGCCGTCGGACAGCTCCATGTTTGCTGGCATCGCTGGCTGGGTTTTGCTGTCGTAGGCGCTATAGACCACTTTCCAGTTTTTACCGTCTTTGCTGTAGTTCACTTCACTCAGACGATATTGGTCGTCGAGCTTATAATCGGTGGCGTCACCTGGCAGTCCAAGGATCCACTGGCGCAGGCTGTTTAATGGGATAGGCATGCCGGTCAGTTTGCCGATCATCTCTTCAGCATCGTCGGCGGTGTAATGCTTGCCTTTGTTATCGACCAGTTCGACGTTGCCAGGCTGCGCATTAAGTTCCAGTTCCGTGCTGCCCAGTGGGTTGGTCAGCAGGAGACGATAGCGATCCTGACCGGTTTGCTGCCAGAAAAAGCGGGCATACACTTTCTGTTGATCGGAAATATAGGCAAACGCACCACGCGTCTGATACTGGTTCAGGGCGCGAACTTCCTGTTGGTGCTGGCGCCACTGCGGAGAATCGGGGCTTTTACCGGGACCTTTAGGCGCGTTGAGCGTACAGGCAGTAAGAACCAGGGCCGCCAGCGGCAGCAGGCGAATCAGGCGAAAATCAGGCAGGGTCATAATGATGACAAATCCTTGAGATACGTTGCAGTTATAACTCTTAATGCTAGCGCCGCCATCAGACATCGTCTACGTTCAAGTTATCTTAAATCGCTTAAATTTGTGCACTAAGCTATTACTCCAAAAGGGGTCAGTCTCTTTTATTGACCGCACGCATCCTGTATGATGCACCCAGTCTAACCTTATCAACGCTGGTACTATTCCCGCACACATGACCCTTTTAGCGCTTGGTATTAACCATAAAACGGCACCTGTATCGCTGCGAGAACGCGTAACGTTTTCGCCGGATACGCTCGATCAGGCGCTGGACAGCCTGCTCGCGCAGCCGATGGTGCAGGGCGGGGTAGTGCTGTCGACGTGTAACCGCACGGAGCTGTATCTCAGCGTTGAAGAGCAGGATAACCTGCAAGAAGCGCTGGTTCGCTGGCTGTGTGAATACCATAACCTCAATGAAGAAGATCTGCGCAACAGCTTGTACTGGCACCAGGACAACGACGCGGTCAGTCATTTGATGCGTGTTGCCAGCGGTCTGGATTCACTGGTGCTCGGTGAACCGCAAATTCTGGGGCAGGTGAAAAAAGCGTTTGCGGATTCGCAAAAAGGTCACCTGAACGCCAGTGCGCTGGAACGCATGTTCCAGAAATCATTCTCTGTCGCAAAACGTGTACGTACAGAAACTGACATCGGCGCCAGCGCCGTGTCGGTGGCGTTTGCCGCCTGTACCCTGGCGCGGCAGATATTTGAATCGCTCTCCACGGTAACCGTGCTGTTAGTCGGTGCGGGCGAAACTATTGAGCTGGTTGCGCGACATCTGCGCGAGCACAAAGTGAAGAAGATGATCATCGCCAACCGCACTCGCGAGCGTGCGCAGGTGCTGGCGGATGAAGTCGGCGCCGAGGTGATTTCACTGAGTGATATAGACGCGCGTTTACAGGATGCCGATATCATTATCAGTTCTACCGCCAGTCCGCTGCCGATTATCGGCAAAGGAATGGTGGAACGTGCGCTTAAAAACCGCCGCAATCAGCCTATGTTGCTGGTGGATATCGCCGTACCGCGCGATGTCGAGCCGGAAGTGGGTAAATTGTCTAACGCCTATCTGTACAGCGTTGATGACCTGCAAAGCATCATTTCGCATAACCTGGCCCAGCGCAAAGCGGCGGCGGTGGAAGCCGAAACGATAGTGGAGCAGGAAGCCAGCGAGTTTATGGCCTGGCTACGCGCCCAGGGCGCAAGCGACACTATCCGCGAGTATCGCAGTCAGTCAGAACAGATCCGTGATGAACTGACCGCCAAAGCGTTGGCCGCTCTTCAACAGGGCGGTGATGCGCAAGCCATTATGCAGGATCTGGCCTGGAAACTAACCAATCGCCTGATTCATGCACCAACCAAATCACTTCAACAGGCCGCCCGTGACGGGGATAGTGAACGCCTGAATATTCTGCGCGACAGCCTCGGGCTGGAGTAGCAGCACACCAATCTTATTTTTTACAGGGTGCATTTACGCCTATGAAGCCTTCTATCGTTGCCAAACTGGAAGCCCTGCATGAACGCCATGAAGAAGTTCAGGCGCTGCTCGGTGATGCGGGTACTATCGCAGACCAGGATCGCTTTCGTGCGCTGTCGCGCGAATATGCGCAATTAAGCGATGTATCTCGCTGTTTTACGGACTGGCAACAGGTTCAGGAAGATATCGAGACGGCTCAGATGATGCTCGACGATCCTGAAATGCGTGAAATGGCGCAGGATGAACTGCGCGAAGCAAAAGAGAAATGTGAGCAGTTGGAACAGCATCTGCAGGTCCTGCTATTACCTAAAGATCCCGATGACGAACGTAACGCCTTCCTCGAAGTGCGCGCGGGAACTGGTGGTGATGAAGCGGCGCTGTTTGCCGGCGATCTGTTCCGCATGTACAGCCGTTACGCTGAATCGCGTCGCTGGCGGGTTGAGATCATGAGCGCCAGCGAAGGCGAGCATGGCGGGTTTAAAGAAGTCATTGCCAAGATTAGCGGCGAAGGCGTTTACGGGCGACTGAAGTTTGAGTCTGGCGGCCATCGCGTGCAGCGCGTACCTGCGACGGAATCGCAGGGGCGTATTCATACCTCTGCCTGTACGGTCGCGGTTATGCCGGAACTGCCGGATGCCGAACTGCCGGACATCAACCCGGCCGATCTGCGTATTGACACCTTCCGTTCATCAGGCGCGGGCGGTCAGCACGTTAACACCACCGACTCCGCAATCCGTATTACCCACTTACCGACCGGTATCGTAGTGGAATGCCAGGACGAACGTTCACAGCATAAAAACAAAGCCAAAGCGATGTCGGTGCTGGGAGCGCGAATTCGTGCGGCCGAAGTGGCAAGACGTCAACAGGCGGAAGCCTCTGAGCGTCGCAACCTGTTGGGCAGTGGCGATCGCAGCGATCGTAACCGTACCTATAACTTCCCGCAGGGTCGTGTGACCGATCACCGCATTAACCTGACGCTCTACCGTCTGGATGAAGCGATGGTAGGCAAACTGGATATGCTGATTGAGCCGATTGTCCAGGAATACCAGGCCGACCAACTGGCGGCGTTGTCCGAGCAGGATTAATGGATTATCAGCACTGGCTGCGTGAAGCGATTAGCCAATTACAGGCAAGCGAAAGCCCGCGCCGTGACGCCGAGATTTTACTCGAGTTCGTTACTGGTAAAGGGCGCACCTTTATTCTGGCTTTCGGCGAAACGGAGTTAACCGAGGCGCAGCGTCAACAGCTTGATACGCTACTGGAGCGGCGTCAGCGGGGAGAGCCGGTGGCACACTTAACCGGTGTGCGCGAGTTCTGGTCGTTGCCGCTGTTTGTGTCTCCAGCCACGCTTATTCCGCGTCCGGATACCGAGTGTCTGGTGGAGCAGGCGCTGGCTCGCCTGCCGGCCTCAGCGTGTCGTATTCTTGATTTGGGAACCGGCACGGGTGCCATTGCGTTGGCGCTGGCAACCGAGCGTCCGGATTGTGCAGTGACTGCCGTAGACCGCATGCCCGATGCCGTGGCACTGGCCATTCGCAACAAGCAGCAACTGGGCATCGACAATGTTTGCGTGCTGCAAAGTAACTGGTTCAGTGCATTGCAGGGACAGCAGTTTGACATGATTGTCAGCAATCCGCCGTATATCGACGAACAGGATCCGCACCTGGCGCAAGGCGACGTTCGCTTTGAACCGCTGTCGGCGCTGGTGGCGGGCGATCAGGGGCTGGCGGATATCGTGCATATCATCGACCAGTCTCAGCGCATGTTAACGCCCGGCGGCTATCTGTTGCTGGAACATGGTTGGCAGCAGGGCGAGGCCGTCCGTGATGCCTTTACTCGTGCGGGTTACGTGGCAGTTGAAACCTGTCGTGACTATGGCGGCAACGAGCGAATTACGCTTGGACGCATCCCATCATGAGTATCTTCGGTGTGTTACTCAACGTCCATCTCATCAGCATTGCGCTTTCGGTTGGTTTGCTGACGCTGCGATTTTGGTGGCGTTACACCGACTCGCGCCTTGCCTGCGCGCGCTGGACGCGCATCGTGCCGCCGGTTGTCGATACCGTTTTATTACTCAGCGGCGTAGCGTTAATGGTTAAAGCGCACATCCTGCCATTCACTGAGCACGGGACATGGCTGACTGAAAAGCTGTTTGGGGTTATCATTTACATCGTTTTGGGTTTTATTGCGCTCGATTATCGTCGGGCGCGCAGTCAGCAGGCGCGATTAATCGCTTTTCCGCTGGCGCTGGTGGTGCTGTACATCATCATTAAACTCGCCACCACAAAAATACCGTTACTGGGGTAAGCATGAGGTCGTTAGCTGATTTCGAATTTAATAAAGCGCCATTGTGTGATGGGATGATCCTGGCGTCGGAGTCTATCCGTCTGGATTTTCCAACACAAACTGTCTATGACGAACTGGAACGTCTGGTCAGTCTGGCGCAAGAAGAAATTAGCCAGCTCCTGTCTCAGGATGAGCAACTGGAAAAACTGCTGGCACTTTTTTACGGCGAATGGGGGTTTACGGATACCCACGGCGTCTATCGTCTTTCTGATGCACTATGGCTTGATCAGGTACTGAAAAATCGTCAGGGCAGCGCCGTATCCCTGGGCGCGATCTTATTGTGGATTGCCAACCGACTGGAGCTGCCGCTGGTGCCGGTGATTTTCCCGACACAACTCATCCTGCGTATTGAATCGCTCGATGGCGAAATGTGGCTAATCAATCCGTTCAATGGCGAAACGTTAAATGAGCACACGCTGGAAGTGTGGCTGAAGGGGAATATCAGCCCGGTCGCGGAGCTGTTTAACGAAGACCTGGATGAGGCGGATAATGCAGAAGTAATTCGTAAACTGCTCGACACGCTGAAATCATCGCTGATGGAAGAGCGGCAAATGGAGCTGGCGCTGCGTGCCAGCGAAGCATTATTACAGTTTAATCCTGAAGATCCGTATGAAATACGCGATCGTGGATTAATTTACGCGCAACTGGAGTGTGAACATGTTGCGCTGACCGATTTAAGTTATTTCGTTGAACAGTGTCCGGAAGACCCGATCAGCGAAATGATTCGTGCGCAGATTAATACTATTTCGCACAAGCAAATTGTATTGCATTGATTAATGACACTTTACCTACCGTTTAAGGCGATCCTATGAAACAAAAAGTGGTTAGCATTGGCGACATCAACGTGGCAAATGACCTGCCGTTCGTGCTGTTTGGCGGAATGAACGTGCTGGAATCCCGCGATCTGGCGATGCGCATTTGTGAGCACTACGTAACCGTTACTCAAAAGCTGGGTATCCCTTACGTGTTCAAAGCCTCCTTTGATAAAGCCAACCGTTCTTCCATCCACTCTTACCGTGGACCGGGCCTTGAAGAAGGGATGAAAATCTTCCAGGAACTGAAGCAGACTTTTGGCGTAAAAGTGATCACCGATGTTCACGAAGCCAGCCAGGCTCAGCCTGTTGCTGACGTGGTGGATGTGATTCAACTGCCGGCCTTCCTCGCTCGTCAGACCGATCTGGTGGAAGCGATGGCGAAAACCGGTGCCGTTATCAACGTGAAAAAACCGCAGTTCGTAAGCCCGGGCCAGATGGGCAATATCGTGGACAAATTCCATGAAGGCGGCAACGACAAAGTAATTCTGTGCGACCGTGGCGCGAACTTTGGTTATGACAACCTGGTTGTGGATATGCTGGGCTTCAGCGTGATGAAGAAAGTTTCTGGCAACTCGCCGGTGATTTTTGACGTTACCCATGCGCTGCAATGCCGTGACCCGTTTGGCGCAGCAAGCGGCGGTCGTCGTGCGCAGGTTACCGAACTGGCGCGCGCAGGTATGGCGGTAGGTCTGGCCGGTCTGTTTATTGAAGCGCATCCGGATCCAGCCAATGCGAAATGCGATGGTCCATCCGCGCTGCCGCTGGCGAAACTGGAACAGTTCCTGACTCAGATTAAAGCGATTGATGACCTGGTTAAAAGCTTCGACGAGCTGGATACCGAGAACTAAGAAAGTATTGCAGTCCGGAGAGATATCTCTTCGGACTGCTGTTTGAGAAAAGTGTTAAGGGTGGCCGTCAGGCGCCAAATGCACCGTCAATTGTATGCATTGCCCCCGTCACAAACCCAGCCTCAGGGCCTGCAAGCCAGGCAACCATTCCCGCAACTTCCTCTGGACGGCCATGTCGTTTTAGCGCCATAAAACTGTGCATCACCTCTTTCAGTGGGCCATCTTCCGGGTTGGCATCGGTATCAATAGGACCCGGTTGAACCACGTTTACCGTAATGCCCCGTGGTCCAAAATCACGTGCCAGCCCCCGGGCCAGCCCTTGCAGCGCTGATTTGCTCACCGCATAAGAGGCCAGGCCAGCAAGAGGCATACGGTCGCCATTCACAGAACCAATAATGATAATGCGTCCGCCGTCAGGCATCTGTCGTGCCGCTTCCACGGCCGCATAGTATGGGGAGTGAATGTTAATCCGGAACAGGCGCTCCACGTCATCCGGATCCTGCTCCAGCGCATCACCAAACAGAATAATGCCTGCATTAACTACCAGCACGTCCAGCGGGCCGCTTTCGCGTACCCGGTTGATGACGGCGTTACGGTCGGCGCTATCGGTTTGCGCTGTCTGGGTACCCGTCTCATCAGCAAGCGCTTTGGCAGCGTCAGGGGAGCCTGAATAGGTAAAGATAACCGATGCGCCATCCGCGGCAAAACGGCGCACGATAGCCGCGCCAATCCCACGACTGCCGCCAAGAACCAGAACTGACTTGCCGTTAAAAGAAGACATGAGGTGCTCCTTGAACAATTATGTAGTGATCGATATATAATGGGTGCACAGTTTTCTGTCAATGGATTTGTAATGAGCACTACAAAATGCACTCGTGCACCTGGACGCCCACGTAATTTTGATCCAGAAATGGCCGTTGCCAAAGTACAACCCTTGTTTCACGCACATGGCTATGACGCGGTTAGCGTGGCGGATGTCACCGCGGCGTTGTCGATCAAGCCCCCCAGTTTCTATGCGGCTTTTGGGAACAAAATCGGTCTTTATAAACGAGTTCTTGACCGCTACGTACAAACCGAGGCGATCCCTTTTGATGACATTCTTCGCCCCGACAAACCCGTTTCTGCATGTCTTACCGATCTGCTTGAGGAGGCGGCGCGACGTTATGCCGCAGATCCGCATGCGCCGGGATGTTTGGTCCTGGAGGGCACGCACAGTAACGATCCGCAGGCGCGGAAGGTCGCGCAGAATTTCTACTCGGCTGCCGAACAAAAAATTCACGACTTTATCGCACAGCGGCATCCTAAAGAGGCTGACAGCCTGACTGATTACGTCAGTACCACAATGCTTGGCCTGTCGGGAAAAGCGCGTTGCGGGCATTCGTTCGAACGTCTGCTAGCCAGCGCGCGAATCGCCAGCGTAGCGGTGCGGCATCAGCTTTCCAGATGATCATCACATGATAAGGTAGATAAATATGATGGGGAAAATGGGAACTTAATCAGGCGGTGCCTCATATCAACCCGCGTTAGAGCAGGAGGTTATCGTAGTAGGTGGTACGGATGCGACGCGGATTGGCGT
This sequence comes from Citrobacter sp. Cpo045, assembly GCF_030332875.1. Taxonomy (NCBI): domain Bacteria; kingdom Pseudomonadati; phylum Pseudomonadota; class Gammaproteobacteria; order Enterobacterales; family Enterobacteriaceae; genus Citrobacter; species Citrobacter sp. Cpo045. The sequence continues at coordinate 17,019 of NZ_JAOWGZ010000103.1, read as the reverse complement.
TGCAGGAGTATGGCATGCCATTGAATATCATGTAACAGGTAAAACGCTCGACGGTTCGGTACGTCATGATACGCGCCAGTTAAGCCGAGAAGATGCATTAAAAATGTATACCCTCAATGCCGCCTGGATAGCTTTTGCAGAACAGCAGAGGGGAAGTTTGCAGGCAGGTAAGCTCGCCGATTTTGCGGTGCTTAATCAGGATATTATGGCTATTCCGGCAGACAAATTGCACCAAACGGAGTCGTTATTAACGTTTGTCGATGGTCAACAGGTTTATCCGGAGCTGTGAGCGGTAAAAGAAAACGGCCCTGAGAAGGGCCGTGGGTTCTATCAGAAAGACTAATCAGGCAAATATCGTCATCAGATAGGCGATAAACAGCGCCAGATGCGCCGCACCGTTAAGCACGTTGGTGCGTCCGGTGGAGAAAGAGATGTGGCACAGTACCAGTGATGAAACCATTACAATCATCTCTGGCGCGCCCAGCGCAAAGACCAAATCATTCCCGGTTGCCCATGCGATCAGAGTCACTACCGGAACGGTCAGTGAAATGGTGGCTAACACCGAACCGAAGAATAAATTCATCGCCCGCTGTACCTGATTACTCAGAACCGCTTTCAGCGCGCCGAGGCCTTCAGGAGAGAGGATCAGCAATGCGACCAGGAAACCGGTAAATGCCACTGGGGCATTCAGTTCAGTCAGCAATGTCTCCAGCGGGCTGGCGTTCATCTTGGTCACGGCAATAACGGCGATCAGATGAATGATAAGCCAGGCAGCGTGCCACAAATTGCTATGTGCTGACGGTTTACCGTGATGCGGGTCGTCGTCGTCACCCTCGTCTTCATGCTCGTAAATGAACAGACTCTGGTGCGTTTTAGTTTGGATCAGCAAAAATACACCGTACATTGCCGCAGAAATTAATGCCACTAATAGCGCCTGCGCGGTAGTGAAATTTGCACCCGGTAAAGCCATCGGGAACACCAGTACAATAATGGCCAGCGGAAACAGGGCGATTAAATACTGCTTAATACCAAACAGATTCATATACTGAGTGGCAAATTTACGGCCACCTAACAGTAATGAAAAACCGACCAGGCCGCCGGTTACGATCATAATGATTGAATATAGCGTATCGCGCATGAGCGTAGGCGCTGCATCGCCGGTCGCCATTAATGCGGAGATTAAGCTGACTTCAAGAATAACAACGGACAGGCTGAGGATCAGCGACCCGTAGGGTTCACCAAGTCGATGTGCTAATACGTCCGCATGACGGACAACACTGAATGCACTGCTTAATATACCAATAAGGGCCAGCGCATTAATGCCGATGACCACTGGTAGTGACTGACTGCTCCCCCATAAGAACAGTACTACCAGTGCTAAAATCGGGAAGACGAGAGAGGTCTCCTTGTGGCGGGTTTTTACCGCCTCATGTACGTGTGTCATTGAACTAATTCTCCATCTCTGCAGGTATTTATAATTATAAAAGTATTAAAGAATGTAAAAAATAACAGAACTTTCGGTATTTCCGATCTGATTTTACGTAATTTTACGGCATGGACCATTTTTTGCATCCGAGCGAATGAAATTGCATATCTTGTTTAGAGAATATTTAAATAACAGCACATTAGATTTTAGCATCCACAAAAATTGATGAGCGTACTGATACAAATGATAGTGCAGGACGTATCACCCCGAGAGGATATAAAGTGCCGTTGACACTTTGTTCCCTTGCAAGCGAGCGGTGAATTGCCTATTGTCCAGCTATTGGTTTCAAAATGAGCAGTAAAAAAGCCCGGAAGGCGTCAAAAAAGTTGTCGCAGGGAAGCAGCAGTGGCGGAGGTGTAAGGTGTTAACGCGTGATTTTTTATTGAATGCCGACTGTAAGACGGCATTTGGTGCTATTGAAGAATCACTACTCTGGTCAGCGGAACAACGGGCAGCCTCACTGGCCGCCACGCTTGCATGCCGACCAGATGATGGACCGGTGTGGATCTTCGGTTATGGATCGTTGATGTGGAACCCGGCCTTAGAATTTGAAGAGTCCTGTACCGGGACGTTAGTCGGCTGGCACCGTGCCTTTTGCCTGCGCCTGACGGCGGGGCGAGGAACGGCGTGTCAGCCAGGACGTATGCTGGCCCTGAAAGAGGGCGGACGCACCACCGGTGTGGCCTACCGTTTGCCGGACGCGTCCCTGGAACAAGAGCTTTCACTGCTGTGGAAGCGAGAAATGATCACCGGCTGTTATCTGCCGACCTGGTGTCAGTTGGCGCTTGATGACGGCAGGACGGTGAACGCACTGGTCTTTATTATGGATCCGCGTCATCCGCTGTTTGAGTCAGACACGCGCGCGCAGGTTATTGCGCCGCTTATCGCCGCGGCGAGCGGACCTTTAGGCACCAACGCCCAGTATCTGTTCTCACTGGAACAGGAGCTGGTCAAGTTGGGGATGCAGGATGATTGTCTTAACGATCTGGTGATCACAGTCAAACGATTGTTGGGAGAGAACCTGCCGGAAGGTGTTATGCGTCCAGGATTTGCCTAATATCGCCCGATGTTGTATGCCCGATAAGCCAGGTGCTTATCGGGCGTTTAACGCTTAGGCTGCAATAAAACTTATCGAATGCTCGAGCGACTGGCTATGGCTGTCGATCAGCACATTCCAGACGCCGGTATACGGTACGGTTAACCATGCGTTATCACGATCCTGCACGCTTAAGATGTCGGACTGCGTGTCTTTGACGTGATTTTTCTCGCTCATCAGGTGGATGTGGCAGCGCTCAGAACAGCGCACGACTACCGTATCGCCACCAAATAACTTTAAACTCGCCTTCACTAATGCCATTTTTCACCCCGTTCTTGAAAACAACGTACTTTCTGTCGAAAGTGCTGCGTGATGTTGTTCACATTTCACTCACTGCATAACACCAAAGGGGGAGCAACAGGATGCTGATTTTGATCAAAAAATGGCATAACGATTAAACAAAAGTGACAAAATACCTCAAAAGGGTTGAAAGGGCGTGCTAACGTTCAACGAAACCGCGCCCATCTACGATTAAATTCGGAAATTATCGACACTTTCAGTGAGCTTGCCTGAAGCGGTGTATCAGAAGGTTAATACTTTATCTGCAGCCAGCGTCCATTGAGCCAGTTCTACCAGCGTGCCGACGGCTACTCCGTCAATTAACGGCAGCGTCGTGATCCCGCGGCCATCGGTGCAGGTTTTACACAGTTTGACCGGCACATTTTGCGCCGTCAGGATCTCCAGCATTTGCTGAATATTGTATCCTTCTGCAGGTTTCTGACCTCGTAATCCCGCGGTTACCGCGTCCGACATTAAAAACAGACGCAGGTCCAGATCCGCTTCCTGTTCGCGCAGGGCGATGGCCAGACGCAGGCTGTTAAATAACGATTCGCTTCCATAGGCTGCACCGTTCGCGACGATCACTATCTTTTGCATTATTACTCCTGTTGTCAGATGGAAGGGATAATTCCTGGCGTGTATGTTACTCCCTGTTCCTGATGTGGGAAAGAAAGCATGGTTGCAGGAGTGGGTACCTCTAATTATCCATGTCAGAAAATCCCGAAAACGGGGATAAAGGCTGCAATTAACAGCCGAAGACGTTATGGTTTAGGTTAAGTGTGTCTAATTAATTGATGTAAGAAACAACTGACGATTTGAGCCGTAATATTTATTTTTCTCTCGCTGTATTCTCACTCTTGCCATTGGCAGGCGGTATTGCCAACGCACGGACATCTTTTATTCCCCAGGCTGAAAACCCTTTCGATAACAATAGTGATGGCTTACCCGATCTCGGTATGGCGCCGGAGTCGCGGGCAGGCGAAAAGCACTTTGCTGAAATGGTCAAAGCGTTTGGTGAAGCCAGCATGACCGATAACGGGCTTGATACGGGTGAACAGGCGAAGCAGTTCGCGTTTGGTCAGGTGCGTGACACGGTCAGCGAACAGGTTAATCAGCAACTGGAATCCTGGCTCTCTCCCTGGGGAAACGCCAGCGTTGGATTGCAGGTGGATAACGAAGGCAGCTTTACCGGAAGTCGGGGAAGTTGGTTTATCCCATGGCAGGACAATCAACGATATTTAACCTGGAGCCAGTTGGGGCTGACGCAACAGGACGAAGGTTTAGTCAGCAATGCGGGGATTGGGCAGCGCTGGGTACGCGACGGCTGGTTTCTGGGTTACAACACCTTTTATGACAACCTGTTGGATGAAAATCTGCCCCGGGGAGGCCTTGGCGCCGAGGCGTGGGGCGAATACTTGCGCTTATCCGCTAACTATTACCAACCGTTGTCCTCCTGGCAGGAGCGTTCCGCAACCCAGGAACAACGGATGGCCCGCGGCTACGACCTGACCGCGCAAATGCGCATGCCGTTCTATCAACACCTCAATACCAGCGTCAGCGTGGAACAGTATTTTGGCGACCGGGTGGATTTGTTTCATTCCGGAACCGGGTACCACAATCCTGTGGCGGTGAATCTGGGATTGAGCTATACGCCGGTGCCATTGATTACCGTGACGGCACAACATAAGCAGGGCGAAAGCGGAGTCAGCCAGAATAACCTTGGCTTAACGCTGAATTACCGCTTTGGCGTGCCGCTAAAAAAACAACTGATGGTCAGCGAGGTGGCAAACAGCCGATCGCTGCGCGGCAGTCGTTATGACGATCCGCAGCGTAACAATCTGCCGACGCTGGAATATCGCCAGCGTAAAACATTGTCGGTATTTTTGGCCACGCCGCCCTGGGATCTCAAGTCTGGTGAGACGGTGGCGCTGAAGCTGCAGGTGCGTAGTTTGCATGGGATCCGCCATTTGACCTGGCAGGGTGATACCCAGGCGTTGAGTTTAACGGCGGGTAGCGATAACCGAAGCGCGCAAGGCTGGACGATTATTATGCCGAAGTGGGACAGCAGCGAAGGCGCGACAAACCGCTGGCGGTTGTCTGTGGTGGTAGAAGATGAGCAGGGTCAGCGTGTCTCTTCCAATGAGATCACGCTATCACTGACCGAACCGTTTATTACCGTTTCGGAAAATGATCCTCGTTAGCAATGAAGCATCAACACGTTATCAGAAAATGCGTTCCTGATGTACCCATACCGCGGCTTCGACGCGTGATTTGAGCTTCATTTTCTTCAACATATGCTTCACATGGACTTTTACCGTACTTTCAGTGATGTCCAGACGACGGGCGATCATCTTGTTCGGCAGCCCCTGGGCAATGAGCTTGAGAATGTCGCGCTCACGCGGTGTCAGTTGGGTGACATCACGGTCCGACGTTGCACGATTAGCACGCAGGCTGGCGGCCAGAACCGGCGTTAAGGCCTCACTCAGCACCATTTCACCGGCCGCTGACTGCTGTAAGGCTTTGAGTAAATCTTCAGGCTCCATATCTTTCAGCAGATAACCGTCAGCGCCGCGTTTCAGTGCGGTAACTACGTCTTCTTCATGATTGGATACGCTAAACACAACGATACGGCCCGACAGTGACTTTTCACGCAGCTTATCGAGAGTTTCCAGGCCGTTCATGCCGGGCATGTTGAGATCAAGCAGGATCAGATCGGGATCAAGGGATTCAGCCAGCTCGATACCCTGCTCACCATTGCTGGCTTCGCCGACAACGGTAATATCGGGCGCCATGCTGACAAGCTGTTTTACACCGGTTCGCAGCATCGGATGATCGTCGATCAACAGGATGGTTGCCGGTTCCAGATTACTCATGGGTATCTCCTTGGACTTCTGTGAAGTTTGTTTCGGGAATAAAAGTGACAGCAACTTCAGTACCGCCCGTCTCGCGACGGCGTACGCGGCAATCGCCGCGCAAGCTCTGCGCACGATCGCGCATTATAATCATGCCGTAGTGGTTACTGCGTTCGGCGTTTTCCGGTACGCCGCAGCCGTTATCTTGCACTGTTAGTTTGACCTGCTTGCCATTTTGCACCACCGTCACGACCACTTCATTGGCCTGAGAGTGTTTAAGTGCATTACTCAGGGCTTCGCGCGCAATTTGTAGCAGGTGAATCGCCTGATGCGAAGGGACCAGGCGTGGCGGTAGCTGATAATCCAGCTTAACCGTAAATCCAAAACGGGCGCTGTACTCCTGACAGCTGGCTTCCAGCGCCGGCCGTAATCCAGGTTCTGTGAGCTGTAAACGGAAGGTGGTTAACAGCTCACGCAGTTGTGCCCACGAAGCATTCAGCTCGTTACGAATCTGGCTGAGCAACTCGCGACAGTTATCTGAAAGCGCATCGCCCTGCATCTGCAAACAGCTAACCTGCATCTTCATACAAGAGAGCGATTGTGCAATAGAATCATGAAGTTCGCGTGCAATGGTGGCACGCTCTTCCATCACGATCAACTGCTGCTGACGCTCCTGATGTCTGTCGAGCGCGAGCGTTGCGGTAAGTTGCTCAACCAGGGTATCAACCAGCTGCTGCTGATCGTGGCTGAGATGGCGTCCGTTCGGCAAGGTGGCGAGCAGAATACCATATTGGGTATGCGCATCGGTCAGCCGCCATTTCAATGTGATCCCGCCGTCAATCGCGGGCAGCGTTCCGCGAGGACACAGATGGCAACCTTTTTCATCACAGCTGGCATTGGACTGACAGGTAAATTCCTGATGATTGTCTTCATCTTCCAGGTCGTAAACCCGGAGTTCAATATCATGTAGCAAGGTTAAATTTTGCAGACCGTTCAGTACCGGAGAGAGGCGTTCGCACAACGGCACCTGAGAGTGCAGGCGGCGGTTGGCTTGCCACAGAAAAGAGAGGATCTGGTTTTTATGCTCCAGTCCCGCTGTTTTTTCCTGCACCCGCTGTTCCAGCACGGCATAACTTTCGGCCAGTTCTTCCGACATATTATTCAGTGCCGAGCCCAGAGCGGCCATCTCATTACGCCCGCTGATACGCGCGCGTTGGGTAAAATCACGTTGGCTGACGGCTCGCGCCATCGCCAGCAGCTGCTTCCACGGCTCTAACAGGCGCACGCGCAGCCAGATAATGGTGAAAACCAGCAGCAATGCCATAAATATGGCCATCAGGCGATGCAGCAGGACGACGCGTTCAATGCGTAATTCGGTGGTATGGTCAAAGGCGGTAACCAGCTTATCCAGACCGCCTACAAAGCGCGTCACATCCTGCGCTACCGCATCAGGCGTTTGCGCATGCGCAAGCCCCGGCGCCAGTTCAGTGTGCCAGTAATCCTGTAGTGCTTTTAACTGCGCCTGTTGTCCGTCTCGCTTTGCGGCACGCGTCAACTCCGGGCTAAACGCCGTTTTCTCCATTTCATCCAGAAGCGGTTGATCGCTAGCGTCCAGCGGTACGGCTGCCAGCAGGCGATAACTCTGCATGCGCAGCGATCCCGCTTTGTTGATTGCATGGGCGCTACCCTGAACGCCCTGAACCAGCCAGCCGGAGACAGCCATACCAGCCACGCCGATGGCTGTGGACAATAAAACAATCAGCGCCACCTGGTTGACCAGCGTAAGCGGGGAGAGACAACGTTTAAACATGGTGACTTGTTCCTTCGGGTTTTCGTCGAACAGAAAACCTTATTGAATGACGATTCTGCTGCAGGCAGTGGCGTTATTCTCGGCGATACACTGGAGTATACCCATACCTCAAACGGGCTACCTCTTAATTGCCAGCGGAGGGAGAGATCCTGGGCGAGGGGGAGTAGGGGGCGACAGAAGCGTGAAAAACCACATCTTTTTTACCGAAGTTATGTACTCATTTAGGGTAATGATAAATTTTAGGCATGAATAATGACACCTTTTCCTTTGATTTATATCAACTTACCTCCAGCTGTAAACCCTAATGTTGCAGGCATCGAAACAAGTATCAGAGGTGTCTATGAGTCACTCATCTGCCCCGGAAAGGGCATCTGGAGCTGTAATTACCGAATGGCGGCCGGAAGATCCCGCCTTCTGGCAGCAGCGTGGTCAACGAATCGCCAGCCGTAACCTGTGGATTTCAGTCCCTTGCTTGCTGCTGGCGTTTTGCGTGTGGATGTTATTTAGCGCCGTGGCGGTGAACTTACCGAAAGTCGGATTTGATTTCACCACTGAACAGCTGTTCATGCTGACGGCATTACCTTCGGTGTCCGGCGCGCTGCTGCGTGTTCCGTACTCCTTTATGGTTCCCCTGTTTGGTGGACGTCGCTGGACAGCGTTTAGCACCGGTATCCTGATCATTCCTTGTGTATGGTTAGGTTTTGCGGTGCAGGATACCTCCACGCCGTTTAGTACCTTTATTATTATCTCTCTGTTGTGCGGTTTCGCCGGTGCGAACTTTGCGTCCAGCATGGCAAACATCAGTTTCTTCTTTCCAAAACAGAAACAGGGTGGTGCGCTGGGTCTGAACGGTGGCCTGGGCAACATGGGCGTCAGCGTGATGCAGTTGGTTGCGCCGCTGGTGGTTTCACTGTCAATCTTTGCCGCATTTGGTAGCCACGGGGTTGAACAACCGGATGGTACGCAGCTGTATCTGGCAAACGCCGCATGGATTTGGGTACCGTTCCTTGCGGTGTTAACGCTGGCTGCATGGTTTGGTATGAATGAACTGGCAACCTCAAAAGCGTCGCTGAAAGAGCAATTGCCGGTGCTGAAACGTGGGCATCTGTGGATTATGAGCCTGCTGTATCTGGCAACCTTCGGTTCATTCATCGGTTTCTCTGCCGGTTTTGCCATGTTGTCAAAAACGCAGTTTCCTGAGGTACAGATCCTGCATTACGCCTTCTTTGGACCGTTGATTGGCGCGCTGGCTCGTTCAGCGGGCGGCGCAATCTCTGACCGTCTGGGCGGAACCCGTGTAACGCTGGTGAACTTTGTGCTGATGGCTATTTTCAGTGCCTTACTGTTCCTGACGCTGCCATCAAACGGCGTTGGCGGCAACTTTATCGCCTTCTTCGCGGTGTTCCTGGCATTGTTCCTGACGGCTGGTCTGGGGAGTGGTTCAACCTTCCAGATGATCTCCGTTATCTTCCGCAAGCTGACGATGGACAGAGTGAAAGCTGAAGGTGGTTCAGAAGAGAAAGCAATGCGCGAAGCAGCAACCGACACCGCGGCAGCGTTGGGCTTTATCTCAGCCATTGGTGCGATTGGCGGCTTCTTTATCCCGAAAGCATTTGGTACGTCTCTGGCGTTAACTGGTTCGCCGGTCGATGCGATGAAAGTCTTTCTGATCTTCTATGTCGCTTGTGTGGTCATCACCTGGGCGGTATACGGACGTCATTCTAAAAAGTAAAAAAGTAGTAGCAGTTGATTATCCATTGCGCGGTGTTAGACCGCGCTTTTTTTTGCTCTAAATTAGTTACAACATACTTATATGTGAGCTCATGACGAAAGTCTGCGAAAACGGTGCCGGTAATATGCCTGGCAGGGGGGATACCCCTTAATACCCACTTATAAAGAATTTAACATTTGTATGATAAGTGAATTATTTAAAATCCTTTAAATTCAGAATATTACGTTAAAAAACAATATCCCACTTTGGGGGTATGTAAAAACCAACCTTCATTTTTCATCCCTGCATGCCTTGATCGTTATCAATTCTCACGCCCTTTCAGAGCGTTACCTTCGCTCTCAATCAAGCAATGTCGATTTATCAGAGAGCCGTCAGGCTCCTACAGGAGAAAACCGATGAGTAAATTCCTGGACCGGTTTCGCTACTTCAAGCAGAAGGGCGAAACCTTTGCCGATGGGCATGGCCAGCTTCTCAATACCAACAGGGACTGGGAGGACGGATACCGCCAGCGTTGGCAGCATGACAAAATCGTGCGTTCAACCCACGGGGTAAACTGCACGGGCTCATGCAGCTGGAAAATCTATGTGAAAAATGGTCTGGTGACCTGGGAGACCCAGCAAACTGACTACCCACGCACGCGTCCAGATATGCCTAACCACGAGCCTCGCGGCTGCCCACGTGGTGCAAGCTATTCCTGGTATCTCTACAGCGCTAACCGTCTGAAATACCCGCTGATGCGCAAACGTCTGATGAAGATGTGGCGTGAAGCAAAAAGACTGCACAGCGATCCGGTAGACGCATGGGCATCCATCATCGAAGACGCCGACAAAGCAAAAAGCTTCAAACAAGCGCGTGGTCGTGGTGGGTTTGTTCGTTCTTCCTGGCAGGAAGTGAATGAACTGATTGCTGCATCTAACGTTTACACCATCAAAACCTATGGCCCTGACCGCGTTGCAGGCTTCTCTCCGATCCCGGCGATGTCGATGGTTTCTTATGCTTCCGGTGCACGCTATATGTCGCTGATTGGCGGTACCTGCCTGAGCTTCTACGACTGGTACTGTGACCTACCGCCGGCTTCCCCGCAAACCTGGGGCGAGCAAACCGACGTACCGGAATCTGCCGACTGGTATAACTCCAGCTACATTCTTGCATGGGGCTCTAACGTACCGCAGACCCGTACTCCGGATGCGCACTTCTTTACTGAAGTTCGCTATAAAGGCACCAAAACGGTAGCGATTACTCCGGACTACGCAGAAATCGCCAAACTTTGCGACCTGTGGCTGGCACCGAAGCAGGGAACCGATGCGGCGATGGCAATGGCGATGGGCCATGTCATGCTGCGCGAGTTCCACCTCGATAACCCGAGCCAGTACTTCACCGACTACGTTCGTCGTTATACTGACATGCCAATGCTGGTGATGCTCGAAGAGCGTGACGGTTACTATGCTGCTGGTCGTATGCTGCGTGCGGCGGATCTGGTCGACTCTCTGGGCCAGGAAAATAACCCAGAATGGAAAACCGTCGCTATCAACAGCAACGGCGAAATGGTTGCGCCAAACGGTTCAATTGGTTTCCGTTGGGGCGAAAAGGGCAAATGGAACCTTGAGCAACGCGACGGTACGTCCGGTGATGAAACCGAACTGCAACTCAGCCTGCTGGGTAGCCAGGACGATATCGCTGAAGTGGGCTTCCCGTACTTTGGCGGCGAAGGTACCGAGCACTTCAGTAAAGTAGAGCTGGAAAATATTCTGCTGCACAAACTGCCGGTTAAACGCCTGCAGTTGGCCGATGGCTCTACCGCGCTGGTGACCACCGTTTACGACCTGACCATGGCTAACTATGGCCTGGAACGTGGTCTGAACGACGAAAACTGCGCGACCAGCTACGATGACGTGAAAGCGTACACGCCGGCATGGGCAGAAAAAATCACTGGCGTATCACGTTCTCAGATCGTGCGCATTGCCCGTGAATTTGCGGATAACGCCGATAAAACACACGGTCGTTCGATGATCATCGTCGGTGCGGGCCTGAACCACTGGTACCACCTCGATATGAACTATCGTGGCCTGATCAATATGCTGGTGTTCTGCGGTTGTATCGGTCAGAGCGGCGGCGGTTGGGCCCACTACGTCGGCCAGGAAAAACTGCGTCCGCAAACCGGCTGGCAGCCGCTGGCGTTTGCTCTTGACTGGCAGCGTCCGCCTCGTCATATGAACAGCACTTCCTACTTCTATAACCACTCCAGCCAATGGCGCTATGAGACGGTTACTGCGCAGGAACTGCTTTCCCCGATGGCAGACAAATCCCGCTACAGCGGTCATTTGATTGATTTTAACGTTCGCGCTGAACGTATGGGCTGGTTGCCATCTGCGCCGCAGTTAGGGACTAACCCACTGCGTATCGCCGAAGAAGCGCAGAAAGCAGGTATGACGCCGGTGGATTACACCGTTAAATCCCTGAAAGAAGGTTCTATTCGCTTTGCGGCAGAGCAGCCGGAAAACGGTAAAAACCATCCGCGCAACCTGTTTATCTGGCGTTCTAACCTGCTCGGTTCTTCCGGTAAAGGCCACGAGTACATGCTCAAGTATCTGCTGGGTACTGAACATGGTATTCAGGGCAAAGATCTCGGCCAGCAGAGCGGCGTGAAGCCTGAAGAAGTGGAATGGCAGGATAACGGCCTGGACGGCAAACTGGATCTGGTTGTCACGCTGGACTTCCGTCTGTCGAGCACCTGTCTGTATTCCGACATCGTGTTGCCGACCGCAACCTGGTATGAAAAAGACGATATGAATACCTCGGACATGCATCCGTTTATTCATCCTCTGTCTGCGGCAGTTGACCCGGCCTGGGAATCGAAGAGCGACTGGGAAATCTACAAAGCCATCGCCAAGAAATTCTCTGAAGTTTGCGTGGGCCATCTCGGTAAAGAAACTGACGTCGTTACGCTGCCTATTCAGCACGACTCTGCCGCAGAACTGGCACAACCGCTGGACGTGAAGGACTGGAAAAAAGGTGAATGTGACCTGATTCCTGGTGTTACCGCACCGCACATCATGACCGTTGAGCGTGATTATCCGGCAACCTACGAGCGTTTCACCTCCATCGGCCCGCTGATGGAAAAAATCGGTAACGGCGGTAAAGGGATTGCCTGGAATACCCAGAGCGAAATGGATCTGCTGCGTAAGCTCAATTACACCAAGGCTGAAGGTCCGGCAAAAGGCCAGCCTTGGCTTAATACCGCAATTGATGCAGCCGAGATGATCCTGACGCTGGCGCCGGAAACTAACGGTCAGGTAGCCGTTAAAGCCTGGGCTGCGCTGAGTGAATTTACCGGTCGTGACCATACGCATCTGGCGCTGAATAAAGAAGACGAAAAAATTCGCTTCCGCGATATTCAGGCGCAGCCGCGCAAAATTATCTCCAGCCCGACCTGGTCAGGACTGGAAGATGAACACGTGTCTTATAACGCCGGCTATACCAACGTTCACGAGCTGATCCCATGGCGTACGCTGTCTGGTCGCCAGCAGTTGTATCAGGATCATCAGTGGATGCGTGACTTTGGTGAAAGCCTGCTGGTTTACCGTCCGCCAATCGACACACGTTCGGTGAAAGCGGTGATCGGCGAGAAATCTAATGGTAACCCGGAAAAAGCGCTCAACTTCCTGACGCCGCACCAGAAATGGGGTATCCACTCCACTTACAGCGACAACTTGCTGATGCTGACGCTGTCACGCGGTGGCCCGATTGTGTGGATGAGCGAAGTCGATGCGAAGGATCTGGGAATCGAAGATAACGACTGGATCGAAGTCTTCAACAGCAACGGTGCGCTGACGGCACGTGCAGTTGTCAGCCAGCGTGTACCGGCCGGGATGACCATGATGTACCACGCGCAGGAACGTATCGTTAACCTGCCGGGTTCAGAAATCACCCAGCAGCGCGGTGGGATCCACAACTCGGTGACCCGTATTACACCGAAACCGACCCATATGATCGGCGGCTATGCGCAGTTGGCCTACGGCTTTAACTACTACGGCACCGTCGGTTCAAACCGTGATGAGTTCGTAGTTGTACGTAAGATGAAGAACATTAACTGGTTGGATGGCGAAGGCAATGACCAGGTACAGGAGAGCGTAAAATGAAAATTCGTTCACAAGTCGGCATGGTGCTGAATCTCGATAAGTGCATCGGCTGCCACACCTGTTCAGTGACCTGTAAAAACGTCTGGACCAGCCGTGAAGGTATGGAGTACGCCTGGTTCAACAACGTCGAAAGTAAGCCTGGCGTTGGCTTCCCGAACGACTGGGAAAACCAGGAAAAATGGAAGGGCGGTTGGATCCGTAAAATCAACGGCAAACTGCAGCCGCGCATGGGTAACAAAGCGCTGCTGTTGGGTAAAATCTTTGCTAACCCGCATCTGCCGGGCATGGATGATTACTACGAGCCGTTTGATTTTGACTACCAGACGTTGCATAACGCCCCGGCAGACAGCAAAGCGCAGCCGATTGCTCGTCCACGCTCGCTGATCACCGGTCAGCGAATGGATAAAATCACCAGCGGTCCGAACTGGGAAGAAATTCTGGGCGGCGAGTTCGAAAAACGCGCCAAAGATCAGAACTTCGAAAACATGCAGAAGGCGATGTACGGTCAGTTCGAAAACACCTTCATGATGTACCTGCCGCGTCTGTGTGAGCACTGCCTTAATCCGGCGTGTGTGGCGACCTGTCCGAGCGGCGCTATCTACAAGCGTGAAGAAGATGGCATCGTGCTGATCGACCAGGACAAGTGCCGCGGCTGGCGTATGTGTATCACCGGCTGCCCGTACAAGAAGATCTACTTCAACTGGAAGAGCGGGAAATCGGAGAAGTGCATTTTCTGCTACCCGCGTATCGAAGCTGGTCAGCCGACCGTTTGCTCCGAAACCTGTGTAGGTCGTATCCGTTACCTCGGCGTACTGCTGTATGACGCAGATGCGATCGAAAGTGCAGCAAGCACCGAGCACGAGAAAGATCTGTACCAGCGTCAGCTGGACGTGTTCCTCGATCCGAACGATCCGGCTGTTATTGAACAGGCGCTGAAAGATGGTATTCCGCTGAGCGTCATTGATGCCGCACAGCAGTCTCCGGTTTACAAAATGGCGATGGACTGGAAGCTGGCGCTGCCGCTGCATCCGGAATACCGCACACTGCCGATGGTCTGGTACGTGCCGCCATTGTCACCGATTCAGTCCGCTGCTGATGCGGGCGAGCTGGGCAGCAACGGTATTCTGCCGGATGTTGACAGCCTGCGTATTCCGGTTCAGTACCTGGCGAACCTGCTGACTGCAGGTGACACCCAGCCGGTACTGTTGGCGCTGAAACGTATGCTGGCGATGCGTCACTACAAACGTGCGGAAACTGTTGACGGCAAAGTTGATACCCGTGCGCTGGAAGAGGTGGGCTTAAGCGAAGCACAGGCACAGGAAATGTATCGTTACCTGGCAATCGCGAACTACGAAGATCGTTTCGTGGTACCGAGCAGCCATCGTGAACTGGCGCGTGACGCGTTCCCGGAGAAAAGCGGTTGTGGCTTTACCTTCGGCGACGGTTGCCACGGTTCTGATACTAAATTCAATCTGTTCAACAGCCGCCGCATCGACGCTGTCGATGTGACCAGCAAAACGGAGCCGCACCAATGATTGAACTCGTCATTGTTTCGCGTCTGCTCGAGTACCCGGATGCTGCCTTGTGGCAGCATCAGCAGGAACTTTTCGATGCACTCGCGTCATCTGAGAACCTGGATAAAGAGGATGCCCAGACTCTGGGCGTTTTCCTGCGCGATCTAACCTCGCAGGACATGCTGGATGTGCAGGCTGCCTACAGCGAACTGTTTGACCGTGGCCGCGCGACATCGCTGCTGCTGTTTGAACATGTTCACGGTGAATCCCGCGATCGCGGTCAGGCTATGGTTGACCTGATGGCACAGTATGAGCAGCACGGTTTACAGCTCGACAGCCGCGAACTTCCCGATCATCTGCCGCTGTATCTGGAATACCTTGCGCAACTGCCGAAAAGCGAAGCACTAGGTGGCTTACAGGATATTGCGCCGATTCTGGCGCTGCTCAGCGCTCGTTTGCAACAGCGTGAAAGCCGTTATGCGGTGCTGTTCGATCTGCTGTTAAAACTGGCGAATACCGTTATCGACAGCGATAAAGTGGCTGAAAAAATTGCGGATGAAGCCCGTGACGATACTCCACAAGCGCTGGATGCGGTCTGGGAAGAAGAGCAGGTGAAATTCTTCGCCGATCAGGGGTGTGGCGAGTCGGAAATCTCCGCTCACCAGCGTCGTTTTGCCGGGGCCGTTGCGCCGCAGTATCTGAATATCACCACCGGAGGACAGCAATAATGCACTTCCTGAATACGTTCTTCTTTGACATCTATCCGTACATCGCGGGTTCTGTCTTTCTGATCGGCAGCTGGCTGCGTTATGACTATGGGCAATATACATGGCGTGCAGCTTCCAGTCAGATGCTGGATCGCAAAGGGATGAACCTGGCGTCAAACCTGTTTCACATCGGGATCCTGGGTATCTTTGCTGGGCACTTCCTTGGCATGTTGACGCCGCACTGGATGTATGAAGCCTGGCTACCGCTTGAAGTGAAACAAAAGATGGCAATGTTTGCGGGCGGTGCCAGTGGCCTGATGTGTCTGATTGGTGGTGTACTGCTGCTGAAACGTCGTCTGTTCAGCCCGCGCGTGCGGGCCACCACCACCGGGGCGGATATTCTGATCCTCTCACTGCTGGTGATCCAGTGTGCGCTGGGCCTGCTGACCATTCCGTTTTCCGCCCAGCATATGGACGGTAGCGAGATGATGAAGCTGGTGAACTGGGCGCAGACAGTGGTGACCTTCCAGGGCGGAGCGTCTCAATATCTCGATGGTGTTGCGTTCATTTTCCGTATGCACCTGGTGCTGGGTATGACGCTATTCCTGTTGTTCCCATTCTCTCGTCTGGTACACATCTGGAGCGTCCCGGTCGAATATCTGACACGCAAATACCAGATTGTTCGCGCGCGTCACTAATCGTATATTTGAGAATGACAAAACCCTGCTTCGGCGGGGTTTTTTTATGCCTGTTTGCCGGATGGCGGCGCAAGCGCCTTATCCGGCCTACGAAGGTATCAGCGAGCGCTGTAGGCCTGATAAGTGCAGCGCATCAGACGAATAGCGGGCACGTATCGAGTTCGTAGGCCTGATAAGCGCAGCGCAGCAGACAAATTACGGGCACATGTCGAGTTAGTAGGCCTGATAAGCGCAGCGCAGCAGACAAATTGCGGGCACGTGTCGAGTTCGTAGGCCTGATAAGCGCAGCGCAGCAGACAAATTACGGGCACATGTCGAGTTAGTAGGCCTGATAAGCGCAGCGCAGCAGACAAATTGCGGGCACGTGACGAGTTCGTAGGCCTGATAAGCGCAGCGCATCAGGCAAATAAAAGGCATTGCTGAGGAATTGAGTGTGTTGCTTTATGAAGTGATGGTGGTGGGGGAAGGATTACTCAGCGCTACGCGCTTCGCCCTTCGGGTCGTTGCCTGTGGCAACGCTTTCTCGCTACGCTCGAATCGAACCTTAGTCGAAGCTTCTCATCCTTCCCGCATGGGCAGAATATGGGGCATTAGAGATTGATTTGCTGTTGGTGCTTTATGAAGTGATGGTGGTGGGGGAAGGATTCGAACCTTCGAAGTCGATGACGGCAGATTTACAGTCTGCTCCCTTTGGCCGCTCGGGAAC